>CAZCUW010000001.1:0-137258 GCA_964502035.1 uncultured Sphingopyxis sp.
CGTCTGGATCGGCCGGTGCGCGGGCGAGGTCAGCGCCAGCACCAGCGGCACCGGCGGATCGCCGATCAACGGATGCCGCGCCAGCCCGAACAATTCCTGCACCCGCACCGCGACCGTCGGCCCGCCGTCGGCGCCATAATCGATCGGGTGACGGCTCCCGACCGGGGTGACATAGTCGGCGGGCGCATGTTTTTCGAGCAGCTGGCGCGCCGACCAGTCGAGCAATCCCAGCAGCGCGTCGGTCAGCTTGCGGTCGCCGATATCGCGCAGCCCGCGGCATCCCGCGAGCAGCGGCGCCAGCCAGATTTCAAGGCTGTCGGCGAGCGCGCTGGTCGACAGCGTGTCGACCCCGGCAAAGGAGGCACGCTGGCGCAGCGCCTGCGCCGCCGGTCCCCAGCCGATCAGCCCCAGCCCCTTGTCGCGCACCGCCGCCAGCCGCAACGCGATGTCGTCGTCGGCATTGTCGCTGCGCCCCGCCTGCCCGCTGGTCAGCGCGATCGCGCCGAGCCGCCGTTCGCGGCGATGATCGACGCGGTCGCTCGCGGCGTCGTAGCTGCTCGTGGCATGCGCGACGATCCGACCCGCGAAGATCGCTTCGACCTCGGTCTGGTCGATTGGCGCCGCAGCGAGGATGCGGACACCCGCGGCATGGCCCTGTGCGTCGGCGATCGCGAGCCATTCGCAACCGCTAAGCGGTTCGACCGGGTCGATGCGATAGGCGCGGCCGCCGACGCTGAGATATTCACCGCGCTGGCCCGCGCGTTGCCGCGCCACCCGGTCGGGCCACGCGGTCGCGATCCAGCCGCCGATCGAGCGCGGTGCCGCCTCGCCCGCGTCCACCGCCAGCTTGCCACCGATCCCCGCCAGCCGCCTTGCCAGCCGCACCGCGCCTTCGCTGCGGTCGCCGCGCTGGCCGCGCCAGCGCCCAAGCCGCGCCTCGACATCGACGCCGCGCCCGCCGAGCCCGGGTTCGGTGAGCAGCACCGCGAGCCGTCCCGCCATCTCGCCCTCACCCGCGCGCGCCGCGTCAAGCAGCATATGCGCGAGCGGCACTGGCAGCGGGATCGCGGCGAGCGCCTTGCCATGCGCGGTGATCCGGCCGTCGTCGGCCAGCGCGCCGATCGCCTGCAAGCGCGTTTTGGCATCGGCGATCGCGGCGGGCGACGGCGGGTCGAGCCAGCCGAGCTGGCGCGGATCGATGATCCCCCAGCTCGCGCAATCGAGCACGACGGGCATCAGGTCGTTTTCGTGGATCTCGGGCGGATCGAACGGCGGCATCCCCGCGGTCGCCGCCGCCTCCCACAGGCGATAGGCGACCCCCGGTCCCTGCCGCGCCGCACGTCCGGCGCGCTGGGTCGCCGACGCCTGACTCGCACGTTCGGTGACGAGCCGCGCTATGCCCGCGGCTTTGTCGAAGCGCGGCCGCCGCGACAGCCCGGCGTCGATGACGATGCGCACCCCGTCGATGGTCAGGCTGGTTTCGGCGATGCTAGTCGCGAGGATCAGCTTGCGCCCGCCATCCGGGTCGCGGACGAGCGCCTTGCGCTGGAGCACCGGATCGATCTGGCCGTGTAGGCGGTGGACGACCAGCGGCAGCCCCGCCGCCTCGACCGCCACCGCGGCGCGCTCGATGTCGGCGGCGCCGGGCAGGAAGGCGAGCATATCGCCGCCCGCCTCATCGGCCATCGCCTGCCGCACCGCGACCAGTACGCTCGCCTCCAGCCGGTCCTCGGCGCGGCGGCCGATATGGTGGAGGTCGAGCGGGAAAATCTTGCCCTCGCTGCGCACCACCGGCGCATTGCCAAGCAGCGCGCCGAACCGCGCACCGTCGAGCGTCGCCGACATCGCAACCAGCCGCAGATCGTCGCGCAGCCCCTGCTGGGAATCGATCGCCAGTGCGAGCGCGAAATCGCCGTCGAGGCTGCGTTCGTGGACCTCGTCGAACAACACCGCCGACACGCCCGACAGTTCGGGATCGGCGAGGATGCGGTTGCGGAACAGCCCGGGGGTCATCACCAGCAGCCGCGTCGCCGACGACTGCTTGCTGTCGAGCCGTGTCGCATAGCCGACCTTGCCGCCGACCGGCTCGCCCATCTCATCGGCAATCCGCTCGGCCGCCGCGCGCGCCGCGAGGCGGCGGGGCGACAGCAGCCAGACATCGGCGCTGCACCACGGCTGAGCGAGCAGCGCGGGCGCGACGCGCGTCGTCTTGCCCGCCCCCGGCGGCGCCACAACGACGGCATTGGGTTTCAGCACTAGCGCCGCCATGATGTCGGGCAATGCCTGATCGATTGGCAGCGGCTGCATCAGGTGCGCGCCGCCGGGTTGCCGAGTTCGATGTTGAGCCGATACGCCTCGGCCGCCAGGCGAGCGACCTGTTCCGCGGTGACTTCGGTTGCTTCGGTCAACACCAGATTGCCGAGTTCATACTTGCCGCTCGCCTTGATCCGCGGCTCGATCTCGCGCAGCCTTTTGCCGCGCCAGAAGCCGAGCAGCACGCGCTGCTCCTCGGCGCGGATCAGGATGCACGGCCCGTTCGCCATAAACACCAGGTTGGTCCATTTGATCGTTTCGGCGAACGGCGCGGCGTCCATGATCGCGGCGCGCATCATCCGGCAACGCGCCAGCTGCCAGCCCGACAGCGCGGCGATATAGGCATCGGGCGTTTCCGCCGCTGGACCCATCATCGGCATTCCGTCACGTTCCTCTTTATGCTTCCTCGTGCCTTTGCGCCTTTGCGTGAAACCAGAAAAATCTCACGCAAAGGCGCAAAGGCACGAAGAAGAGAAACGGAATCCCGCTGCCGCGTGAATGTTGGAGATGTGAGCAGATTACGCCAAACCTGAATCGTCCGCTTCCCCGAGCGAAGACGAGGGGCTCGTTCGAGCGGAGCGAGAACCCGCACCGCCGCTGCCTCGACGTCGCTCGGCATAGCCCCTCGTCTTCGCTCGGGGAAGCGGTTCATATTAAGCGCGCGCTACTCTAATAAGCCCGCGCAACCGCAAAGGCGACCGCCTCGGTCAGCGCCGCCTTCGCATGGCTGGCGGGGAAGCCACCGATCGCATCGACCGCGCGCTGGCCATAGTGGCGAGCCCGCGCCAGCGTATCGTCGATCGTGCCATGCTGGCGCAGCAGGCGGGTCGCGTGGGCGAGGTCTTCGTCCGACGTGCGGTGGCCGGTGATCGCGAGCTTCCAGAATTCGCGTTCTTCGGCGCTGCCACGCGCAAAAGCGAGGATCACCGGCAGCGTGACCTTGCCATCGCGGAAATCGTCACCGACCCCCTTGCCCATCGTTTCGGCGTCCGAGACATAGTCGATCGCATCGTCGACCAGCTGGAACGCGATGCCGAGGTTACGGCCATAAGCGTCGAGCGCGGCCTCGGTCGCCTCGTCGCGTTCGGCGACGACCGCGGCGATCTTGCACGCCGCGGCGAACAGCTCGGCGGTCTTGGCGTTGATGATTGCGAGATACTGGTCTTCGCTGGTTTCGATGCGGCGCTGCGCCGAGAGCTGGTTGACCTCGCCCTCGGCAATCACCGCCGAGGCGCGCGACAGGATCTTGAGCACTTTCAGCGAGCCGTCCTCGACCATCACCTCGAACGCGCGGCTGAACAGGAAATCGCCGACCAGCACCGACGCGCTGTTGCCCCAGATCAGGTTCGCGGTCTTGCGGCCGCGGCGCAGGTCCGATTTGTCGACGACATCGTCGTGGAGCAGGGTCGCGGTATGGATGAATTCGACCGCCGCCGCCAATTTGCAGTGACGGCGGCCCGGATAGTCGAGCAGCTTGCCGCACGCGAGGGTCAGCATCGGCCGCATCCGCTTGCCGCCGCCGGCGATCAGGTGCCCGGCGAGTTCGGGGATCAGCGGCACTTCGGATTGCATGCGGTCGAGAATGACCGAATTCACTTCGTTCATGTCGGCGGCGACAAGCGCCATCATCGGGTCGAGCGAGGGGGGCCGTTCGCCGTAGAGCTGGTGGATTTCGGCAGTCATGATGCGGCGAGCCTTGGCCGCGCGGCCGCGATTTTGCAACGACTTTCGGCTTGCATGACGCCCCTGCCCGGTGCCAAGCGTGCCGGGGATAAGAGGAGCCGCATATGGACGATCAGCTAAGCCGTTACCGCCAGAGCATCGACAATATCGATGCGGCGCTCGTCTATATGCTGGCCGAGCGGTTCAAGGTGACCAAGGCGGTCGGCGAGCTGAAAGCGCGCGACGGCCTGCCCCCCGCCGATCCCGGCCGCGAGGAGCGGCAGATCGAACGGCTGCGCGAACTGGCGCGCGACGCCGACCTTGACCCCGAATTCAGCGAGA
Source organism: uncultured Sphingopyxis sp. (assembly GCA_964502035.1). Lineage (GTDB taxonomy): Bacteria > Pseudomonadota > Alphaproteobacteria > Sphingomonadales > Sphingomonadaceae > Sphingopyxis. Next base: position 4,318 of record CAZCUW010000001.1, read on the forward strand.
AATTCCTGCGCTTCATCATCGAGGAAGTGATCCGCCATCACCAGCAGGTGCGCGAGGCGGGCGCGTGAGCGCAGCGCATCCCATTTTCGCGCGCTGGCCGGCGCAGTATCCCGACCGGCTTCAGCTGTTTTCCGCCCCGACGCCGAATGGCGTAAAGGCGGGGATCATGCTGGAAGAAACGGGGCTACCCTTTGAAGCGCACCGCATCGACATCATGGCGAACGAGAGCCATGATCCGGCGTTTCTCGCGCTCAATCCGAACGGCAAGATCCCAGCAATCCACGATCCCGACGGCCCCGGCGGCAGGCCGCTGTCGCTGTTCGAATCGGGAGCGATCCTGATCTACCTTGCCGACAAATCGGGCCGGTTTCTGTCAGCCGACCCCGCGACGCGATACGAGACGATCCAATGGCTGATGTGGCAGATGGGCGGCGCCGGGCCGATCTTCGGCCAACTCGGCTTCTTCCACAAATTCGCCGGCAAGGACTATGAAGACAAGCGCCCGCGCGACCGTTACGCGGCGGAATCGGCGCGATTGCTTGGCGTGCTGAACGACCGGCTGGCGGATCGTCAGTGGATCATCGACGAAGGGTACAGCATCGCCGATATCGCGCTGCTCGGTTGGGTGCGCAATCTGATCGGCTTTTACGATGCCGCGGAGATCGTCGGGTTCGAGCGCTTCGGGAATGTAAAACGCTGGCTCGATGCAGGGCTGACACGGCCCGGGGTGCAGCGCGGACTGGTCGTGACGGCGGCTTAAGGCCGCAAAAGCCCGCGATGCGCGGGGCGGCAATCAGGCGCGATGCCCCCGCTCCGCGCCCAAAAATCGACGCCGCTCGCTATCCCGCCGGCAGCCTGAGCCGCACCAGCAGTCCGCCCAGATCCTCGCTTTCTTCAAGCGCGATGCTGCCGCCATAAATTTCGGCGACGTCGCGGACGATGGCCAGGCCCAGCCCGGTTCCCGGCTTGCCGCTGTCGAGCCGCACGCCGCGATCGAAGATGCGGGTCCGGTCGGCGGGTGAAATCCCGGCGCCATCGTCCTCGATCAGGATTTCGGCCATCGCGCCGTCGCGCTGGATGGTGACGAAGACGCTGCCGCCGCCATATTTGGCGGCATTTTCGAGCAAATTTCCGACCAGTTCGTCGAGATCCTGGCGTTCGACGCGCGCGATCAATTGCCGGTCGCCCGTGGCATCGAGCCGGGCATCGGGATAGAGCAGCCCGACCGCGCGCGACACGCTGTCGACGCTGTCGCGGACATTCGCGCGCGCCTGGGCAGCACCGCGGCGCCCGACCGCGCGCGCGCGGGCGAGGTGATGTTCGACCTGCCGCTGCATCGTCGCCGCCTCGCGCCGCACCGTGTCGGCAAGCGGCGAAGTCTGGCTGGTCGCGCTGTTGAGCAACACGGTCAGGGGGGTTTTGAGCGCATGCGCCAAATTGCCGGCGTGCAGCCGCGCTTCCTCGGCCTGTTTCTCGTTGTGCGCGAGCAGCGCGTTGAGTTCGTCGACCATCGGCTGCACTTCCAGCGGCAACGGCGCATCGACGCGCCGGTTCTGCCCGCCGCGCATCGCCGCGATGGCGCGGCGGATATGGCGCAGCGGCCAGAGCCCGTAAAAGGTCTGGAGCGCCGCGAGGATGATGAGGCCAAGGCCAAGCAGCGCCAGGCTGGGGATCAGCGTCGCGCGGACCGCGCCGACCTGCGCGTCAAGCGCGACGCGCGATTGCGCGATCTGGTATCGCCAATTGACCTTGCTGCCCGGCAGATTGACATTGCGTTCGAGCACGCGCAGTTCCTCGTCGGGAAACTGGTTGCTGTCATAGGTGTGGATCTGGTCGCCGATATGCGGACTTGGCGCCTTCAGCGAGCGTTCCCACAGCGAGCGCGAGCGATAGGGTTCCTGATTTCCGCCGCTGATCTGCCAGTACAGGCCGCTATAGGGTTCGAGAAAGCGCTGATCGCCGAGCGGTTCGACCAACCGCACCTCGCCATCGGGGCCGATTTCCGACGAGCGGATCATCGCGATCAGCACATATTCGAGGCTGGAATCGAAGTTGCGGGTGATCGCCCCGGTCAGCACCCGGTCAAGCGCGAAGCCGCCGCCGATCAGCAGCACCGAAATCCACAGCGCCGCGATCGCGATCATGCGCCGCGCGAGCGAGCCGGTGATACGGCTCGGCGGCACTGCCGGTTTTGCCGCCGCGTCCGGGTCGGTCACGAGCGCCGGGGCGACGTCGGCCTCCGCCATGGCTTATTGCGGATCGTCGAGCTGGTAGCCGAGACCGCGGATCGTCGTGATGATGTCGGCGCCCAGCTTTTTGCGGATGCGCGTCACGAACACCTCAATCGTGTTCGAATCGCGATCGAAATCCTGATCATAGATATGTTCGATCAATTCGGTGCGCGACACCACCTTGCCCTTGTGATGGAGCAGGTAGGACAGCAGTTTATACTCCTGCGCGGTGAGCTTTACCGCTTCGCCGGCCAGCGTTACGCGGCCCGAGCGGGTATCAAGCCGCACCTGCCCAGCGATGAGTTCGCTCGACGCATTCCCCGCGGCGCGGCGGATGAGCGCGCGCAGGCGGGCGATCAGCTCTTCGGTCTGGAACGGCTTGGCCAGATAGTCGTCAGCGCCGGCGTCGAGCCCCGCGACTTTGTCGGACCAGCTGTCGCGCGCGGTCAGCACCAGCACCGGGAAATTGCGCTTTTCGCGGCGCCAGCGGTCGAGGACGGTCAGCCCGTCAATCTCGGGCAGCCCGAGGTCGAGGATCGCGGCGTCGTAATTTTCGGTCGAGCCGAGAAAATGGCCGTCCTCGCCGTCGGTCGCGAGATCGACGGCATAGCCGGTCCCTTCCAGCGTGGCCTTCAACTGCGGCCCCAGCGTGGGTTCGTCTTCGACAATCAGGATCCGCATTCAGACGCCTTTCATTGGCGGACCGGACAGGGCCGGTCGCATGTTTTAACTGTGTATCAAGTCCGAACGATCATCGCAAAATGTCGTTGCGATGAATCTTCGGCGCCAGAATCGGTAGCAGATGATGTCAGGGTTTGCGGCCGACGATCCGGCCGGTGCGGGCATCGACATAGACGACGACGACTTGACTGCCGTCCATGAACTTCAAGGCATAGATCATTCGGCCCGCGTCAAACTGCGGCCCGCCCAGATAGGTCATGCTGCTGTAGGGCGCGCGCGAACGAACGTCGGCGATCAGGCGGCTAAGCGGCACGACCTGCCCCTGCGCCGCCGCTTCGCGCATATTATCCTGGTCGCGGTCGTTACGCGCAGCGGCAGGCACGCCCGCGGTGAGGAGCAGGGCGGAAAGGATGGAGAGGGTCAATGTGCGGATCATGGCCGTTTCTCTAATGCAAAGGCATTGAATAGGCGATGAATGACCCCGTCAGCCCCCGTTTCGGTTCGGGATCCACCGCCTGGGTCATGGTGGGCGCGGCAGGGATTGAACCTGCGACCCCACCCGTGTGAAGGGTGTGCTCTACCACTGAGCTACGCGCCCGTCCGGGTCCGACCGATTGGCCGACGCCCGAAAGCCGGACGTCCATAGCCGCTGCACCGATGATTGCAACGGCGATTTCGCCGAAACCATCGCATTCGTCGAAACCACCACGCCGATGCAAATCAGGCCGCAGCTTGCGCTGCGGCCTGAAATATTCTCACCCAAAGGGCTGGCCAATCAGTTGACCGCGTCCTTGAGGGCCTTGCCGGCCTTGAACTTGGGCTGGTTCGACGCCGCGATGGTCATCGTTTCACCGGTGCGCGGGTTGCGGCCGGTCGATGCCTTGCGCTTGCTGACCGCGAACGTGCCGAAACCAACGAGACGAACTTCGCCGCCCTTTTTCAGCGAACCCGTGATCGCTTCGAAAACGGCTTCGACGGCTTTGCTCGCGTCACCCTTGGTCAGGCCGCTCGAGTCAGCGACGGCGGCGATCAGGTCTTGTTTGTTCATGCCTAAGGAACCCCTGCTTATGGTTGATTGAATGATTCATGGCCGTGCCATGGGGCGTCACTAACGCCGTTTCGCCCCTTGTTGTCAAAGCAAAAAAGGGCGAAAACCGCCGTTAAACGACGATTTTGCGACGAAAAGCAGGCTCGTAAGACAGCAAAACGATCGGGGTCAGTGGCGAATCGTCGTTTCGGGGTCCGCACCGGGGGCAATCGGCGGCGAAGCCGCGAGTTCGTCGGCCTCGGTCCATTCGATCGGCACAATCGGACTGACCAAAGCCACCGCCAGCACCTCGTCGACGTGACTGACCGGAATGATCTTGAGCCCGGTGGTGATGTTCGCCGGGATTTCGACCAAATCCTTTTCATTTTCTTCCGGAATCAGCACGGTGGTGATGCCGCCGCGCAGCGCCGCAAGCAGCTTTTCCTTCAAGCCCCCGATCGCCAGCACGCGGCCGCGCAGCGTGACTTCGCCGGTCATCGCGACATCGCGGCGCACCGCGATCCCGGTCAGCGTCGAAATCATCGCGGTGACCATGCCGACGCCCGCCGACGGGCCGTCCTTTGGCACTGCGCCCTCGGGCAAATGGATATGGATGTCCTTGCGCGCGAACAGGCTGGGCTTGATGCCATAGCTGGGCGCGCGCGCTTTCACGAACGACAGCGCCGCCTGCACCGATTCGGTCATCACCTCGCCGAGCTTGCCGGTGGTGCGCACCTGGCCCTTGCCCGATGCGGTGACCGCCTCGATGGTCAGCAATTCGCCGCCCACCTCGGTCCATGCCAGCCCGGTGACGGCGCCGATCTGGTCCTCCAGATCGCCCATGCCGTGGCGATATTTGCGCACCCCCGAAAACTCGTTGAGGTTTTCGGACGTAATCGTGACGCTTTCGGTCTTGCCTTCAAGGATGCGGCGCAGCGCCTTGCGCGCCAGCCGCGCGATTTCGCGCTCGAGCGTGCGGACACCAGCCTCACGCGTGTAATAGCGGATCAGGTCGCGCAGCCCCTCGTCGGTCAGCGTGAATTCGCCGTCCTTCAGCCCATGCGCCTCGATCTGCTTGGCGATCAGGTGGAGCTTCGCGATCTCGACCTTTTCGTCCTCGGTATAGCCTTCGAGCCGGATGATCTCCATGCGGTCGAGCAGCGCCTGCGGCAGGTTGAGCGAGTTGGCGGTGGTGACGAACATGATGTCGCTGAGGTCGACGTCGATCTCGAGATAATGGTCCTGGAATTTGCCATTCTGTTCGGGGTCGAGCACTTCGAGCAACGCCGACGCCGGATCGCCGCGGAAATCCTGACCCAGCTTGTCGATTTCGTCGAGCAGGAACAGCGGGTTCATCGTACCCGCCTTTTTCAGATTGGTGACGATCTTGCCCGGCAGCGAGCCGATATAGGTGCGGCGGTGGCCGCGAATTTCGGCCTCGTCGCGCACGCCGCCCAGCGACTGGCGGATGAATTCGCGTCCCGTGGCTTTTGCGATGGACTTGCCGAGGCTGGTCTTGCCGACGCCCGGCGGGCCGACGAGGCAGAGGATCGGGCCTTTGAGCTTGTTGGTGCGTGCTTGCACCGCGAGATATTCGACGATGCGGTCCTTGACCTTTTCAAGCGCATAATGGTCATCGTCAAGGACGGCCTGTGCCGCCGCAATGTCCTTTTTCAGCTTCGATTTCTTGCCCCATGGCAGGCCGATCAGCGTGTCGAGATAGTTGCGGACGACCGTGGCCTCGGCCGACATCGGCGCCATCGCGCGCAGCTTTTTCAGCTCGGCGTTCGCCTTCGCCTTGGCCTCCTTCGACATTTTCAGGCCGTCGATTTTTTGCTGCAACTCGGCGAGGTCGTCGCCGCCCTCGCCATTGTCGTTACCCAGCTCGCGCTGGATCGCTTTCAGCTGTTCGTTGAGATAATATTCGCGCTGGCTCTTTTCCATCTGGCGCTTCACGCGGCCGCGGATCTTCTTTTCGACCTGCAACACGCCAAGCTCGCCTTCCATGAAGGCGAACACCATTTCGAGCCGCTTCGACGGCGTATCCTCGACGAGCAGCGCCTGCTTGTCCGACACCTTGATGTTGAGGTTGCCCGCCACCGAGTCCGCGAGGCGCGAGGCGTCGTCGATCTGCGACAGCTGCACCGCGGTTTCGGCGGGCATCTTCTTGTTGAGCTTGGCGTAATTTTCAAACTGATCGACCACCGAGCGCATCAACGCGGCGGTATCGACGCTGTCGTCAACGGTGTCGTCAATCGGCTTGACGCTCGCCATCACCGTCTTGTCGTCGCTGGTCAGCGCGAGCAGCTTGGCGCGTTCTTTACCCTCGACCAGCACGCGAACAGTGCCGTCGGGCAGCTTGAGCAGCTGGAGCACGGTCGCGATCACGCCCGTGTCGTACAGATCGTCGCGCTGCGGATCATCCTCGCCCGGATCGAGCTGCGCGACGAGGAAGATTTCCTTGTCCGATTCCATCGCGGTTTCGAGCGCGGCGACCGAACGGTCGCGCCCGACAAACAGCGGCACGATCATGTGCGGGAAAACGACGATGTCACGCAGCGGCAGCAGGGGAAAAGATTGCGTCATTACGGCTCCTGGACGAGCGTCACAACCGGACGCACCGCCCTTCTTATAGGGTGATCATCGCTAATATGGCGTAACTTCGCACGCATTCAATGTCGCTGCCGTGAACAGCGGGGGCAAAGCCGGCTCAAAACGGCAGCTTGAAGCCCGGCGGCAGCGGCAGGCCGCTTGTCATCTTGCCCATTTCTTCGTTGCTGACCCGGTCCGCCTTTTCGCGCGCGTCATTGAACGCCGCGGCGAGCAGATCTTCGAGCATTTGCTTGTCGGCAGGGACAATCAGACTGTCGTCGATGCTGATCGCCTTGATCCGGCCCTTGGCGCTCGCCAATATCCGCACCAGGCCGCCGCCCGACACGCCCTCGACCTCGACGCTGTCGAGCTTTGCCTGCGCCTCCTGCATCTGCGCCTGCACCGTGGCGGCAGCTTCCTGCGCCGCCTTCATCATCTCTTCGATCGATTTCATGGATTGGACTTATGGCGATTGTCGGCGGGGTCTTCAAGTTTCGCGTCGGGAAAAGCGGCCAATGCGGCTTTCACGACCGGCAAAGCCCGGATTCGCGCGTCATTGTCGGCGACCGTCGCGGCGCGGACTTCGCCCAGGCTGGGCCGCGCTTCGCCTTCGCCGCCCCGGACATGCCAGCGGCTGCCGGTCGCAACGAACAGCGCGTCGCCCAAGTCGCGCGCGAACGAGGCGGACAGCGCCGCAACCGGGGAAAAGACAAGCTGGCCCGGTTCGAGTTCGACGATCCGCAGATGATCATGGACATCGACCGCCAGCCGATGGTTGCCGCTGCTTTCGAGCAGCTGGTGGATCTGTGCGATCGTCAGCGACGTCGCGGGCGTTTCCGCCACCGCCGCAGCCGGGGCGGCGGCGGTGGGCTGCTCGCTCGCCCCCGCGGCCGGCACCGCAAGCGGCATCGTCGGCAATCGCCCCGATTCCAGGATTTTCGCCAGTTCGCCGGGGTCGGGCATCGATGCGGCGTAGATCACCCGCAGCAGCAGCATCTCCAGATGCTCGAGCGGATTAGTCGCGCGCAGCACCTCGTCATGCCCCTTGAGCAGCAATAGCCACAGCCGGTTGAGCGGCGCGAAACCGAGCTTTTGCGCCCAGTCGCCAATGCGTTCGCGATCGGCCTCGGCCAGCGCCGGATCGTCGTGGCGCGATACCTTGGCGAGCGTCACCGCGTGGGTCAGGTCCATCAATCCGCGCACCATCGCCACCGGCTCGATGCCGAGGGCGTATTGCGCGCGCGCCAGATCGATCGCGGCGCCGGAATCGCCGTTCAGGATCGCCGCCATCAGTTGCGCGATCGACGATCGGTCGGACAGGCCCAGCATGACGCGCACCTGGTCGGCGCTCACCTTGCCCCCACCATCAAGGTCGGCATGCGCGATCGCCTGATCGAGGATCGACAGGCCGTCGCGCACCGATCCTTCGGCCGCGTTGGCGATCAGCCAGATCGCCGGCGCCTCGGCCTCGACGCCTTCCTTTTGCAGAATCGCGCTGAAATGCGCGAACAGCATGTCGGGCGTGATGCGGCGGAGGTCGAACCGCTGGCAGCGCGAGAGCACCGTGACCGGCACCTTGTTGACCTCGGTCGTCGCGAACAGGAATTTGACGTGCGGCGGCGGCTCTTCGAGCGTTTTCAGGAGCGCATTAAAGGCGTTACGCGACAACATGTGGACTTCGTCGATGATGTAGATCTTGTAACGCGCCGACACCGCGGCATAGCGCACCGCCTCGATAATCTCGCGCACGTCGTCGACGCCGGTGTTCGATGCGGCGTCCATTTCGATGACGTCGATATGGCGGCCCTCGGTGATCGCGCGGCACGGTTCGCACACGCCGCACGGATCGATCGTCGGCCCGCCCTGTCCGTCGGGGCCGATGCAGTTCAGCGCCTTGGCGATCAGGCGCGCGGTCGACGTCTTGCCAACCCCGCGGACCCCGGTCATCAGAAATGCGTGCGCCAGCCGGTCGCGCGCGATCGCATTGCCCAGCGTGCGCACCATCGCATCCTGGCCGATCAGTTCGGCAAAGGTTTGCGGGCGGTATTTACGGGCAAGAACGCGGTACGGCCCGGCGGGCGCCTGCGGCTTCGCCTCGGGCAGGTCCATTCCCAGCATCGGGATGTCGTCGTCGGCGGAATCGCTCATGGCATCGTCTTAGGGACGGCGCGCGATCTTGTCGAAGGGGGAAATTGGGTGGGAGCCGGAACGACCCGCGGCGAATTCGTTGCGGCTGCTTCCTTCCGGACCTGACCGGGTTGGCGAAGACCACGTCCGCCCGACTCCCGCGGCGCATATGGCGGGGGAAGGTGTGAAATGCAAGTTGTCAGCCAAAAGCCCTCGTCATTGCTTCGCTTCGCTCGCAATGACGAAAGTGTTGCTAACGCGGCCCCTGCATATTCCTGCTTTCGCCCGGGATATGGACGGTCAGCCCGTCCATCGCCTCGGTCAGCAAAATCTGGCACGCGAGGCGGCTGGTGCGGCGCACCCCGGCGGCGAGGTCGAGCATATCCTCTTCCATCTCGGTGGCGGGCGGCAGGCGGTCGAAATCCTCGCGTGCGATAATGATATGGCAGGTCGAGCAGGCCATCTGGCCTTCGCACGTCCCCTCCAGCGGCATCAGATGCGCCTGCGCTACGTCGAGCAGGATTGATCCGGGCTCTGCCTCGACATCGGTGCGGCCCCTGCCATCGGCATGGATAAAGGTGACGCGCATCAATTGCCCCCCTGCAATCGTGCCGCATCCTTGATCGCGGTCAGGCCGTCGCGCAATTCCTGTTCGCTGGTGTAGCGCCCCCAGCCAAGGCGGATCGAGGCGCGCGCGTCGGCCTCGCTGACCCCCATCGCGCGCAGGACATGGCTGACCTTGCCCGACCCGCTGCCGCAGGCGCTGCCGAGCGAGAAGGCGATACCCCGCGCGTCGGACATCAGGCGCAGGCCGTTCACGCCCGCGCGGCGAATGTTGAGATTGCCGTGGTAACGCGCGTCGGCGGCGCCATTGAGCGTCCATTCGGGCAGCATGTCGCGCGCCAGTGACCATAGCCGCGCGACATGCGCGGTGTCGGCGTCGGCCCGCTCGGCCGCCAGCGCCGCAGCGGCGCCAAACCCGGCGCACAGCGCTGGCGAGACGGTACCCGAGCGCATCCCCTGTTCCTGCGCGCCGCCGAGCATCAGCGGCGGCAGGTCGATGCCGTCCCTGATCCACAGCGCGCCGATGCCTTTGGGGCCGTGGATCTTGTGCGCCGAAATGGCGATCAGGTCGGCGCCCTCGGGGATCGGCACGCGCCCATAGCCTTGCACCGCGTCGCAGAGCAGCAGGCTGTTCTTCGCATGGGCGGCGGCGGCGAAATCGGCGACCGGCTGGATCGTCCCGACCTCGTTATTGACCAGCATCGCCGCAACGATGCCGTTTTCGGGGATTAACGCAGCGTCGGGCGGCAACGCCAAGCCCTCGGCATCGACCGGCAGGATCGTGGCGTTCAACCGCTCGAGACATTGCAGCGACGCCGCATGTTCGATGCTCAGTCCGGCGACCCCGCCCGGCCTGATCTCGGCGCCGCGGAGCAGCGCCCAATTGAGCGCCTCGGTCGCGCCCGAGGTGAAAAAGACGCGGCCTCCCTTGGGAAGCAGCGCCGCGACCTGATCGCGCGCTACCTCGACCGCCGCGGCGGCGGCGCGCCCGCCCTTGTGCGTGCTCGACGGGTTGGCGAAGCCGTCGCCTTCTTCCGGCCCCGCCAGCCAGCGCAGCATCGCCTCGCGCGCCTCGGGGGCGAGCGGCGTTGTGGCTTGGTAATCGAGGTAAATCATCCGGCGGCCAGATCCTTATTGCGAGCGATTCGCAAAAGTTGCAACATGCTACGCAATTTCTATATAGGCGCCATCTTCGCTTCGCCACCCCGCCAGTCCGGCGATTCGGCGGCCAGCCATAAAAGATAAGAGGTGCTCCCATGCCCGACGTGATTTTCCCCGGCCCCGAGGGCCGTATCGAAGGCCGTTTCTCGCCCCCGCCGCGCCCGCGCGCGCCGGTTGCGCTGATCCTGCATCCGCATCCGCAGGGCGGCGGCACGATGAACGACCGTATCACCCAGGCGATGTACAAGAGCTTTGTCGCGCGCGGCTTTGCCGTGCTGCGCTTCAACTTTCGCGGTGTCGGCCGCAGCCAGGGCACGTTCGACAACGGCATCGGCGAGCTGAGCGATGCCGCATCGGCGCTCGACTGGGTCCAGTCGATCCATCCCGAGGCGCAGACGACGTGGATCGCAGGTTTCAGCTTTGGCGCGTGGATCGGCATGCAATTGCTGATGCGCCGCCCCGAAATCCGCGGCTTCCTGTCGGTCGCGCCGCCGGCGAACATGTACGACTTCAGCTTCCTCGCCCCCTGCCCCTCGTCGGGTATCATCGTCGCGGGCGGGCAGGACGAAATCGTGCCGCCGGTCGCGGTGCAGAAGCTGGTCGACAAGCTGCGCACCCAAAAAGGCATCACGATCCACCACGACGAAATCCCGCGCGCGAACCATTTCTTCGAGCATGAACTCGATCAGCTGATGAAGTCGCTCGATAATTATCTGGATATGCGGCTGGCACCCGATTCGCCGATCCGCTGAATTCATCGTCATTGCGAGGAGCCGAAGGCGACGCGGCAATCCAGGGGCGGCCCTGCGCCGCTCTGGATTGCTTCGCGACGCTCGCAATGACGAATAGTTGGAAATGCCTATTTCACCGGCATCAGCCAGATCGCGACATTGGCGAACATCACCAGCGCCGCGACCAGCATCAGCAGCGCGCGGCGACGATCGCCCCCCCGAAAGACATAGGCAGCGCCGCCGGTCAGCACGACCCCGGTGAGCATCAGCACGGATATGACAGTGTCGGACATGTCGCGGCTTTATCGGCCGCGTCACAAATTTGCCACCTCGCTTATGGCCAATCCGCGCGGCTTCGCCTAAAGCGCGCTCATCGATTCCTTGTCCAAAGCGGGAGCCGCGCCGATGCGCATCGCGATTGCCTCTGACCATGCTGCTTACGAGCTGAAGGCGCTGCTCGCCGACTGGCTGCGGGCCGAAGGCCATGCGGTCGAGGATCTGGGCACCAACGGGCCTGACAGCGTCGATTACCCCGATTATGGCTATGCGCTGGGCGAAGCGATGGCCGCCGGCCGCGCCGACCGCGGCGTGGCGCTGTGCGGGTCGGGGATCGGCATCTCGATCTCGGTCAACCGCAACCCCGCGGCGCGCTGCGCGCTGGTGTCCGAACCGCTGTCGGCAAAGCTGGCGCGCGAGCATAATGACGCCAATGTCATCGCGATGGGCGCACGCCTGACCGGCATCGATATGGCCAAGGCGTGCCTCGCCGCCTTTCTGACCACCGACTTCGCCGGCGATCGCCACGCGCGCCGCGTCGATAAACTTTCAAACCCGCCGCAACTGGAGACCAGCCGATGACGACCAACACGCTCGACAAGCCCATCAAATCGGCCGGCTATTTCACCGACGGCGTCGGCACCGTGGACCCCGCGGTCGCCGCGGCGATGAAGCATGAACTCGAACGCGAACAATATCAGATCGAGTTGATCGCCAGCGAAAACATCGTCTCGAAAGCGGTGCTGGAAGCGCAGGGTTCAGTGTTCACCAACAAATATGCCGAGGGTTATCCCGGCCGCCGCTATTATCAGGGCTGCGCCCCGTCGGACGAGGTCGAAACCCTCGCCATCGACCGCGCCAAGCAGCTGTTCGATTGCGGCTATGCCAATGTCCAGCCGCACTCGGGCGCGCAGGCCAATGGCGCGGTGATGCTGGCGCTGACCAAGCCCGGCGCGACGATCCTGGGGATGAGCCTCGACGCCGGTGGCCACCTGACCCACGGCGCCCCGCCCGCGATGTCGGGCAAATGGTTCAACGCGGTGCAATATGGCGTGCGCGCCGACGACCATCTGGTCGATTTCGACCAGGTCGAGGCGCTGGCCAGGGAGCATCGCCCTGCCCTGATCATCGCGGGCGGTTCGGCCTATCCGCGCACCCTCGATTTCGCGCGCTTCCGGGCGATTGCCGACGATGTCGGCGCGCTGCTGATGGTCGATATGGCGCATTTCGCGGGCCTTGTGGCCGGCGGCGTACATGCCTCACCGCTGCCGCACGCGCATGTCGTCACGACAACGACGCACAAGACGCTGCGCGGCCCGCGCGGCGGCATGATCCTGACCAATGACGAAGCGATCGCCAAGCGGATCAATTCGGCGGTGTTCCCCGGCCTGCAAGGCGGCCCGCTGATGCATGTCATCGCCGCGAAAGCGGTGGCATTCGGCGAAGCACTGCGCCCCGATTTCAAGGATTATGCCAAGGCCACCGTCGCCAATGCCCAGGCGCTCGCCGCCCGGCTGAAAGCGCGTGGCGCTGACATCGTCGCGGGCGGCACCGACACCCACCTCGCGCTCGTCGACCTGCGCCCGCTCGGCATTACCGGCCGCGACGCCGACGAGGCGCTGGAGCGCAGCGCGATCACCTGCAACAAGAACGGCGTGCCCTTTGATCCGCTGCCGCCGGTCAAGACCAGCGGCATCCGCGTCGGATCGCCCGCCGGCACCACGCGCGGCTTTGGCATCGCCGAGTTCGAGGCGATCGGCGATATGGTGGCCGATGTGCTGGAGGCGCTGCGCGACAAGGGCGAGCATGGCGACGCCGACGTCGAGGCGAATGTTCGCGGCCGCGTCCGCGCGCTGTGCGAACGCTTCCCGATCTATGGAGCGTAGTTTGAGCGAGATCGAAATCGCTACAAATGGCTGCGGGGCTTGCGGCAATTCATTGTTTGCAGACGCCAAGTTTTGTAGCGAATGCGGCCAGATTGCAGGCGCCAAAGAGCCGGAAACGGTGAAGGGTGCCGTCTCGACCTTTGCTCAAGGGACAGCACAGGAAGCGAAGGCGCTCGCGTTGGATACCATCAAGAACAAGGATGTTCAAAAAGTGGTGGCCGGCGCGGCGTTGGGCGCGGTCATCGCGCCGGTCATTCCGTTCGTAACGATATCGATGGGCGCCATCTTAGGCGGCGGATATGTGCTTTACAAAAGATTGACCCGATAAAATTGTTGCGGTGACGTAGTGTGTCGGATGCCTGACCGAAGTTGGCAGAGCAGGTTGGAGTAGGAGTAAGCGCGATGGCACGGCAGCACCCCGAGGAACCGACGCTGGTCGAACTCTCGATCGAAGAGGTCAAGGCGATGGGCAAGCAAGGCTTGGCCCACCCATCGACCGCTCCGGTGCTGACCGGCGGCGTGGTTGGCGCCGTTCTCGGCGCAGTGCTGCCCGTCGTGTCGTGGCCCGTCGGCCTGCTGGCGGGCGCCGCGATCGCGCTTTACAGCCGGGTGAAACGCTAACCCATGCGCTGCCCCTATTGCGGCCACGAAGACAGTCAGGTGAAGGACAGCCGTCCCACCGAAGACAGCGCGGCGATCCGGCGGCGGCGCCAGTGCGAGGATTGCGGCGCGCGCTTTACGACGTTCGAGCGTATCCAGCTGCGCGAAGTCGGCGTGCTCAAGGCCGATGGCCGCCGCGAGCCGTTCGATCGCGAGAAATTGATGCGTAGCATCCAGATCGCCTGCCGCAAGCGCCCGATCGACGGGGCGCGGATCGAACGGCTGGTGTCGGGCATCCAGCGCCAGCTGGAAACATCGGGCGACAGCGAAGTGCAGGCGGCGCAGATCGGCGCGATGGTGATGGAAGCGCTGAAGGGCTTCGACAGCGTCGCCTATATCCGCTTTGCCAGCGTCTATCGCGAATTTACCGAGGCCAAGGACTTCGAGGAATTCGCCTCGTCGGTGACCGAGGCGGCGCACAAGAGTTGATCTTTTTTCTCCGTTTTCCCGAGCGAAGACGAGGGACTATTTCGAGCGCAGCGAGAAAGATAGGCAAGGCTACCGGTGACTTTTTGGACCTACCTCCTTCACTGCGCTGACCGTAGCTATTATACGGGTCATACCGAAAATTTGGATCAGCGCGTCTACCAACATCAAGAAGGCATTCTAGGTGGTTATACGTCAACGCGTCGCCCGGTAGAGCTGGTTTGGGCCGAGGGCTTTGAGACGCGTGAAGAAGCGAAAACCGCCGAGCTCAGGATCAAGAATTGGTCCCGCGCCAAAAAGGAAGCATTGATAGCGAAAGATTGGGACAGGCTCAAACGCGCCTCCGTACCGCCGACCGAACGCCAAGCCCGCGCCTCGACTTCGCTCGGCGGAGCCCCTCGTCTTCGCTCGGGGATGCGGGATGATGAAAAGGCGCGAGTAGGATCGTCCCCACCCCCCGTCATCGTTCTGGTCCGGCCGCAGCTGGGCGAAAATATCGGCAAGGCAGCGCGCGCGATGCTCAATTTCGGGCTGACCGAATTGCGGCTGGTGACCCCGCGCGACGGCTGGCCGAATCCCGACGCGGGTCCGGCCGCAGCGGGCGCCGACGTCGTGCTCGCCGAGGCGCAGGTGTTCGGCAGCCTGGCCGAGGCGGTCGCCGATTGCACCACCATCTATGCCACCACGGTGCGCAAGCGCGGCGTCGCCAAACCGGTGCTGACGCCCGAAGCCACGGCGCGCGCGGTGCACGCCAGCGTGGGCCGTTCGGCCTTTGTCTTTGGCGCCGAACGATCGGGGCTCGACACCGACGATGTCGCGCTTGCCCACGCGATCGTCACGGTGCCGATCAATCCGCGGTTCGGATCGCTGAACCTGGCGCAGGCGGTGATCCTGCTCGCCTATGAATGGTCAAAACATGCGCCGAGCGAAGCCGAGGGAGGCGTCGCATTGGCGAGCCCGCCAGAGGTGCCGCTCGATCCCGTGGCGCCGCACGCCGAACTCGAGGAGCTGATCCAGCATCTGGTTCGCGATCTGGACGCCAGCGGCTATTTTGTTCCGCCCGAGCGAACCGAGGCGACGCTGCGTACCTTGCGCACCGCGCTGACCAAGACCGGATGGTCGCACAATGATATCAGGATGATGCACGGGGTCATCACCAGTCTTGGCAGGACGCCGCGACCGCGATAGCCGTCGGCCCCGCACCGCGGGATACGGTCCGTAGCGGCCGTTAAAGCTGCGCCCCATGATCACGCCTTCCCAGCCATCGCCGTGGTGCAGTGCACCAGTACACTTGGCCCGTGCGCAATACGCGCCTATGCCGTTGCGTCGTTCAGGAGTCTGATTCGCATGATGATTTTGTTGCTCTCCCTCGCCCTGTCGGCGGCATCGCTGGATGCGGCAACCGCCGCACCATCGGCGACCACCGGCGCCAGCAAACCGGCCAAGCCCGCCAAACCCAAAAAGGTTTGCGAAAAGATCGAAGTCACCGGCAGCACGGTGCCGAAGCGCGTCTGCCGTATCGTCGCCGAGCCGGCCAAGCCTGCCCCCGACGCGGCGCGCGCCGACACCACTGCGCCTGCGGGCGGTGCCACCAACTAATCCATCCGCTCAGCGATCGGCGCGGATTTGGTCCCATTTGGCGGCCTCGTGCGCGATCGATTGTTCGACCAATTCGTTCCACACCGCGCGCAGCCGGTCGGGATCCAGCCCGGCGGCCGCGGCTTCGCGCCCGACATTGTCGAGCACTTCGGCCTTGCGCGCTTCGTCGCGCACCGTGGCGCGGTCGCTCTTGATCCGCGCGGCGGCGTCCATATAGCCGAACCGGCGGACCAGCAGCGCGACGAGCTGACGATCGACGTCGTCGACCCCGGCGCGCACCTCGATCATCGTTTCGCAGGTTTCGGGAGATTTGGCAGCGGTCATGCGCGCTGCCTTTAGCGGCTTTTTCGATGCTGTCGAGACGCGCGTCCCACAAGCGCCGCAACGCTTGACTTTGCGTGCCTCCCCCTCTAATCGCGCGCCTTCGCAATGGACCCCGCACCCCGGTGAAGCGGCGGTCGCATATGGCTCTTGCCCATATGGTGCGACCCGGGAACCGCCGAAATCCTTCGGCACACAGCATATTGGAGACGACCTATGTCGAAGCGCCAGAGCGCCAAGTATAAACTCGACCGCCGGATGGGCGAAAACATCTGGGGCCGCCCGAAGAGCCCGGTCAACCGCCGCGAATATGGCCCCGGCCAGCACGGGCAGCGCCGCAAGGGCAAGGTGTCGGATTTCGGCATCCAGCTGCGCGCGAAGCAGAAGCTGAAGGGCTATTACGGCGACATCACCGAAAAGCAGTTCAAGAAGAACTATTTCGAGGCGTCGCGGATGAAGGGCGACACCGGCCAGAACCTGATCGGCCTGCTCGAACGCCGCCTCGACGCGGTGGTCTATCGCTCGAAATTCACCCCGACGATCTTCTCGGCGCGCCAGCTGGTCAGCCATGGTCACGTCTATGTGAACGGCGTGAAGTGCAACATCGCCAGCCGTCTGGTGAAGCCGGGCGACGAAGTCACCCTGGGCAAAAAGGCGCAGGAAATGGCGCTGGTCGCCGAAGCGCAGAGCCTGCCCGAGCGCGACCTACCCGAATATCTGGCGGTCGACGGCACCAAGGCCACCTATGTCCGCGTTCCGACGCTGGACGAAGTGCCCTATCCGGTGAAGATGGAACCGAACCTGGTCGTCGAATTCTATTCGCGCTGATCGGGGTTTTCCCCACCATATCGAAAAGGGGCGGTCCGGCAACGGGCCGCCTTTTTTCGTTGGGGCATCGGGACGCCTTGTCGATTTGGGTCGCCGCGCGAAAGTGACGGAAATCTGCGCAACTTCACTCGCGATTTATGTTTCGTGGGCGTCATTCCAGCGCAATTCACGCGACGCGCCGGGTGGGCGAGCGGGAGCGCAGCGTGGATCGGGGGAACGGAAGATCGTCATCCGCCAGTTTGAAGCATGGTACAATATTATAGGAAAGCGCTTTTGACCGATGAGCGATCGGCGCCGCTATGGTGCAGTTCATTGCTTGCAGTCGGCGCCACCGCTCGCCACAAGGCAGCATGACGAACCTGCTTTATTATGGCGACAATCTAGACGTGCTGCGTCCCCATATTGCCGCGTCTGCTAGGAACAGACACTTTGCCCGACAACATGATAGATCATCTATCCTATGAAGAAATCGACGCCTGACATCGATCCGGTCGTACGAGGAATCGCCGAAGCCTATGTGGCACGCGTTAAGAAAGGCCGCGCTGTGAAAGCGATCACGGCCATGTTGGACAATGGCTCCGTCACAACCGAACAGTTGAGCGCCATGGGATATGAGCACCCTCCCCGCGCTATTGCCGATGTAAAGGACAACGGCATCCCCGTCAGCAAAACGATGGAGGTTAGCGCCGCCGGGCGACGAATGGCTCGCTATTTCTTAGGAACGGCAGCCGACATTCGCGATGGACAAACAGGACGGACAAATTTTTCAAAGAAGTTCAGGCAGCAGCTGCTCGCTGCATATGGGGCCAAAGACGCGATCACCGGCGCAACTCACGACCCGCGGTCCCTGCAAATTGACCATCGCGTTCCATTTCGCGTAGGCGGCGATCACGGCCTTGCCACCGATGACATCGACGCGTTCATGCTGCTTGACGGAAAATCGCAGCGTCAAAAATCGTTCTCGTGCGAGCAATGCGAAAACTTTCGGGTTCTTGGTAACCCCGATATCTGCCGAACGTGCTTTTGGGCGTTTCCTGAAAATTATTCGCACGTAGCCATGGCTGAGGTCAGGCGCGTAGATATCGTCTGGCAAGCCAAGGAAGTGCTGGAATTTGACGTCATCAAAGGTCGCGCCGAACAACGTGGGCAGTCGGTCGCCGAATATTTGAAAGACCTAGGCCGCGACGCGGTCCGAAAAGTCTAGGAGTGGCTGTAACGAACGATCCGCTTTGTCAGGGACCAACCCAGCAATGCCATGCGACAGGTATAAACTTTCAAACGTCTCGGCGCGCTCGCCATTTAATGTGGCCTGCGAGGACCTCCCGGCGTGGAGCATCAACTGCGTGAGACCTAATTCCGCAGGCAATGGCGGACCATAGGTGCGTTCGCCGGATTGCCCATCGTAAGACAACGCAAAACGCAAACGTCGCTCGCGGAAGTCATGCAAGCCCGATATAAGGCGTTCACGGCTCATCGCCTCGGCATAGCGCCGATCACGCCCCGTCGATGTGCCCATATACGGAGGATCCATATACACGAAGTCGGCCGCGGTAGCGTCAGCTGTCGTCAGCAGCCAGTCCCCTTCCCGAACGTCGACAATATCTTTCAGAAGAGCAGCGGCACCGAGAACTGCGGAGCGCATGTTTGCGGGTCTCATTCCCAAGCGCCGTTTATCGACCGACTGCGTAAATTGCCCTTTTGAATTGAATCTAACCGCGTTTTTCACGCAGCGACAAGTGAGATAAAGTAAATCCACAGGATCACCTAGCGCGTTATAGCGCGATCTTATCTCATTGAAATATAGTATATTTTCTTCATTCTGACCATGCCATATCCGGTCATATCGATCCGCCACATGGTCCGGCCGAAAAATGATGTCCCGCCATAGTTGGGTCATTGGGGTAAGCGAATCACCCAGGATAATTTTCCGAGGCCGACGGTAGGCCGCTACCCACAACGACATAGCAGCTGAACCGGCAAAGGGTTCGTACCAGACATCGATATCTTGCGGAATATAAGTGCTAATCAAAGGAGCCAGCGACCGTTTACTACCTTGGTACGGGATCGGATGCGGAAGTTTGGCGTTTGGCATGTCATGATCATAACGGGAACGATCACGCTTACAAGTTCCGCAGCAACATCACGCTCGAAAATGGATGCAAAGTATGGCGATGGCCTGTTGCTGCGCCGCCTTGCACCCGCTGCATCAGGCTGGCACAAGCCCGTTCGTCGCAAACGAAACTATTCAAGGACATGTCCATGCTTCGCTTCCCCCGCGCCGCCGCGGCTTTCGCGGTCCTTCTTTCCGTTGCCGCGTGCAACACCGCCGACAAGGCGGCGACGTCACAAACCGCCATCCCCGATGTCGAGGTTCCCGAATTGTCGCTCGCAACGTTGCAGGAAGTGACGAAGGAGCTGTCGCTCGACGCCTATGAAGGCCGCGCGCCGGGCACCGCGGGCGAGGAAAAGACCGTCGCCTATCTGATCAAGACGTTCACCGAAGCGGGGCTGGAGCCCGGCAACAACGGCAGCTGGACGCAGGATGTGCCGCTGGTCGAAATCACCGCGAAAAATGCGACGCCGCTGACCTTTACCGGCGGCAAGACGCCCCTGACGTTGCAATATGGCACCGACTATGTCGTGGGCAGCTATCGCGTCCAGCCGAAAAGCGCGGTCCAGGACAGCGACGTGGTGTTCGTCGGCTATGGCATCAACGCCCCCGAAAAGGGGTGGAACGACTATGCCGGGATCGACGTGAAAGGAAAGACTGTCGTTGTCCTGGTCAACGACCCCGATTGGCAGACCAAGGAAGCCAAGGGCGAATTCAACGGCCGTGCGATGACCTATTACGGTCGCTGGTCGTATAAATATGAAGAAGCGGCGCGGCAGGGCGCCGCCGCGGTGCTGATCGTCCACGACACCGAACCCGCCGCTTATGGTTGGAACGTCGTCGAATCGAGCAACACCGGCACCCAATATCTGGCCGAAAGCAAGGACGGCGGCGCCAGCCAGACCGCTGCCAACGGCTGGATCCAGCTGGCGAAAGCGAAGGAACTGTTCGCCAGCGCCGGACAGGATTTCGACAAGCTGCGCGCCGACGCGGGCAAAAAGGGCTTTAAGCCCGTCGCGCTGGCCGGGGTGAAGGCGTCGTTCAGCTTTGACAATGACATTGCCAAGAAGATGTCGCGCAACGTCATCGGCGTGTTGCCGGGGGCCAAGCGTCCGGACGAATATGTGCTCTATACCGGCCATTGGGATCACCTTGGCCGCTGCACGCCCATCGATGGCGACGACATCTGCAACGGCGCGGTCGACAACGCCACCGGCATCGCGGGCCTGGTGACGCTGGCGCAGGCGTTCAAGCAGGCGGGTGCGCCCGATCGCAGCATCGTGTTCCTGGCGGTCACTGCCGAGGAATCGGGGCTGCTGGGGTCGAAATATTATGCCGAAAACCCGGTCTTCCCGCTCGCCCAGACCGTTGGCGGGGTCAATATGGACGCGCTGAATTCCGTCGGCCCGGCCAAGGACATCGTCGTCGTCGGTGGCGGCAAGTCCGAGCTCGACGCCTATGTCGCCAAGCTCGCCGCCCAGGCGAAGCGGACGGTCGTCGACGAGCCGACCCCGGAAAAGGGCTTTTATTACCGCTCCGATCACTTCAGCTTTGCCAAGCTGGGCGTCCCGATGTTCAACTTTGGCAGCGGCGACGATCTGGTGACCGGCGGCGTCGAAGCGGGCAAGAATGCGGCCGAGGATTATGAAACCAACCGCTATCACGCGCCGGGCGACGAATATGAGGCGATCACCAACTGGGACGGCATGATGGCCGACCTGCGCCTCTATTATGCCGCGGGCCGGATGCTGGCGATGACCGACGCATGGCCGAACTGGGTCGAAGGCGACGAATTCCGCGCCGCCCGCGACAAGTCGCGCGCGGGGAAATAACGAACGTCGTCATTGCGAGCGGAGCGGGCCGAAGGCGGCCGTAGGCCTACCAATCCAGGGCGGTTTACGCACACTCTGGATTGCCGCGTCGCTTCGCTCCTCGCAATGACGATGCTGAAGCATTGAGGACTATCGACCCCATGACCCTACGCATGCCCGCCGAATGGGCACCGCACGACGCGGTGTGGATCGGCTTTCCGCACCTTGCCGACGAATGGTCGGGGCAGATCGACGCGGCGCGGCGCGATGTCGCCGCCTTTGCCAATGCCGTCCATGACGGCGGGCGCGGCGAGCAGGTGCGGCTGGTCGTCAACGATGACCGGCAGGCGCAGATCGCCGCGGCGCTTGTCGATCCGGGCGTGTCGATTGTGATCCAGCCGCTCGGCGACATCTGGCTGCGCGATACCGGGCCGATCGTCGCGGGCACCGGCGCGGCGCGGCGCGCGCGCAATTATGCATTCAATTGGTGGGGCGAGAAATTCGTCATGCCCGGCGATCAGGAGGTCGGCGCCGCGCTGGCCGCGTCGAGCGGGCTGCCGGTCGACGATCAGGACTGGGTGCTCGAGGGTGGTGGTATCGACGTCGATGGCGCCGGGCTGTGCGTCACGACCGAAGAATGTCTGCTCAATCCGAACCGCAACCCCTTGCTGACGCGCGACGATATCGCGGTACGGCTGCAAAAGTCGCTGGGCATCGAGCGGCTGCTGTGGCTGGGCAATGGGCTGGTCGGCGACCATACTGACGGACATGTCGACAATCTGGCGCGCTTCGTCGGCGAGGGGCGGCTGGCGCTCCCCGTCGCCGCGGGTGACGACGACCCCAATCTGCATATCTACGCCGACGCGCGCGCGCGCACCGCGGCGTTCGGCGGGATCGAGATCGTCGACCTCCCCTCGCCCGGCCGGATCGAAGTGGACGGCGAAGTCGCGGCGGCGAGCTATATGAACTTCTACATCGGCAACAGCGTCGTCGTCGTGCCGACCTATGGCGTTGCCAACGATCAGGCCGCGGTCGATGCGCTGGCGGCGCTGTTTCCGGGTCGCCGCGCCGTTGGCGTTCCGGCGCTCGGCATCATCGCCGGTGGCGGCAGCTTCCATTGCTCGAGCCAGCAGCTTCCGGCATAGCGGCGCCATGACCCGCACCCTCACCGTCGCTGCCTTGCAGCTCGCCCTGCCCGGCCCCGTCCAGCCCAATATCGACGCCGTGTCGGCGCTCGTCGAGGACGCCGCCGCGAAGGGCGCGCAGATCATCCTGCCCCCCGAATTGTTTGAAGGGCCGTATTTCTGCCAGGTCGAGGATGAGGCGTTGTTCGCCAGCGCCCGACCGACCGCGGACCATCCGAGCGTCATCGCCATGCAGGCGCTCGCCGCAAAGCTGAAGGTCGCGATCCCGACCAGCTTTTTCGAGAAGGACGGGCCGCATTATTACAACACGCTCGCGATGATCGGCCCCGATGGGGCGATCATGGGGACGTATCGCAAAAGCCACATCCCCGACGGGCCGGGGTATGAAGAGAAATATTATTTCCGCCCCGGCAATAGCGGCTTCAAGGTGTGGGATATGTTCGGGGCGCGGATCGGCGTCGGGGTGTGCTGGGACCAATGGTATCCCGAATGCGCGCGCGCGATGGCGCTGATGGGCGCCGAGCTGCTCTTTTACCCCACCGCGATCGGCAGCGAACCCTATGACGCCGACCTCGACACCAGCCGCATGTGGCGCCGCGCGATGCAGGGCCATGCGGTGTCGAATTGCATGCCGGTGATCGCCGCCAACCGCATCGGCACCGAAGCCGACGCCCAATTCTATGGCCACAGCTTTATCAGCGACGAATGGGGCGATTTGACGCAGGAATATGGCGCGTCCGAAACCGGCGTGCTGATCGCAACGATCGACCTCGACCGCGCGGCGAAGCATCGCGCCGGGATGGGATTTTTCCGCGACCGCCGCCCGCAGCTTTACGGGCGGCTGGTCGAGGACATCTGACGCGCCGATTCAACCCTGGAAACGGCGGATGCTTTCCAGGTCGGCGCGGTCGAGCGGCTGGGTCAACCACAGGCCGCCGCGGCCGGCCCGTGACCAGCGCACGATCGCGCGGCGCTTGACCCCGCCCGCCAGGATCAGATCAAGCTCCTTGCCCACCTCGAAATGACCGTCGTGCAGGAAACCCGCGCCGTGCTGCGACAAATCGACCAGTTCGATGTTGCCCGTGCCCTCGTCGGTCACCGCCTGCGCCCGGCTGTGCACCGGCAGGCGGGGCTGGCGATAGCCGGTTGCACGCTGTTCGGCGGCCAATTGCTTGAGCACGTCGGCGACATCGACCGCGGTGTCAAAGGCGACGCCGCAGCGTCCCTCGTTCGACCAGACGACATTTCCGACCAGCGTCACCGTATCCGACAACGCGATTTCCAACCGTTCGCCGACGCTGATCGGCACGTCCGCGGCGAGCATCATGCCGCGGTCGGACATATTGCGGACGCGCCACAGGCCGGCGTCCCCGTTGCGCATGACCTTTGCGATGCGCCAAACGGTGCGATACCGATCCGCGCCGCGGCGATCGGTGTCGGTGGCGGCAATATCTTGCTCCTCGACAGATTTGGAGAAGCGATGCTGATTCATGTCGTTCACCTTATCGGAGCAGCGTCGGGGAAAACGGCAATGCGCGGTCGATACCGTGGAACACATCCATCATTGCGCCTGTCCATATCAAAATTGTCATTGTTATTCAATGTTATTACTGGTCATAGTTAATTTCCATTAAGCGAAATGAATCGGACTGCGGTCAAACCTGATCGCTAACCGTGAATAAACTTTGTATTTTGCATAATTTAACGGTGCCGCCACGGCGACATTAAGCGCCAATCTGAAAGCATTTTGCTGAAATTCGCGCGCCCCGCGGCCGCGGTGATCGCGGACGCGGGCGCCCGATTTGCTCTGCCTTGCCAATTCTGAGGCAAGGCTGACGAGGCTGCCCCGACACCCTTGTCCGTTAATATTCAGCATCAATCTCAACACTTTGAACCGGTTGACCATGGGCGGTCAGGTGCCGCATCCGTCCTGCCTCGACCCATGCCGCGTTTCGGAGACGCCCGATGAAACTGGCGGATTCGATTTGAGCGTCTTAAGGCGCGGTCATGAGGATCGCGATCATCGACACCAGCACGACGCGCGCCGCCATCATTTCGGATGGGCTGCGCGAGGCGGGGCTCGACGATCTGGTGCTGATCGACACGGCGGGGCCGCTGGCGGCCCAGATCGAGGCGGCGCAGCCCGAAGTCGTGCTGATCAACCTGGAAAACCCCAGCCGCGACCTGCTCGAGGATTTCTTTGCCATGTCGCGGGCGCTGGCGCGGCCGATCGCGATGTTCGTCGACCAGAGTGATACCGAAGCGACCGGCGCGGCGATCGACGCCGGGGTGTCGGCCTATGTCGTCGACGGACTGTCGAAACAGCGGATCAAGCCGGTCATCGACCTGGCGGTGCGGCGGTTCCAGGCCTTTTCGCGCCTGCAACGCGAGCTCGACGAAGCCAAAAATGCCCTGGCCGAGCGCGCGATCGTCGACCGCGCCAAGGCGATATTGATGAAACGGCGCGCGATCGACGAACCCGCCGCTTATGCGCTGCTGCGCGGTCAGGCGATGCGGACCAACCGCCGCATTTCGGAAATAGCGGAAGCGATCGTGACCAGCGACGCGCTGCTGGGAGACATGGAATGAGCGCCGAAACATTCCGCATCGGCTTTTTGCCGCTGGTCGATGCCGCGTTGCCGATCCTCGCCCACGAGCTGGGTTTTGCAGCGCGCGAAGGCGTGCAGATCGAGCTGGTCCGCGACATGACCTGGGCGACGGTGCGCGACCGCCTGCTCTATGGCCATACCGACGCCGCACACATGATCGCGCCACTGGCGATCGCCACCGCGCTGGGCCGCGACCGGCCCGCGGTGGCGATGGCGGTGCCGTTCGTGCTGGGGCTGAACGGCAATGCCGTGACCTTTTCCACCCAGCTCGCCAAAGATGTCGGGCTGGGCGACACGCTGGGCGATCCCGCGGCGATCGGCGCGGCGCTGCAGCGCGTCGCGGCGGCGCGGAAAATTGCCGGGAAGCCGCTGCGCTTCGGCGTCGTGCATCGCTACTCCAGCCATAATTATATGCTGCGATACTGGCTCGCCGGGGTGGGCATCCGTCCCGATCTCCATATCGACATCGTGGTCACCAGTCCGCCCTTTGCCGCCGACGCGCTGGCGGCGGGCGAGGTCGACGGCATCTGCGTCGGCGAACCGTGGAATTCGATCGCGGTCGAGCGCGGGGTCGGCCATATCGCGCTCGCCACCGCACAGATCTGGCGCCGTGGCGTCGAAAAGGTGCTCGCGCTGCGCGAGGCGGTCGTCGACGAACGGCGCGATGCGGTCGAGGCGCTGCTCCGCGCGCTCCACGCCGCCGCCGCGCATTTCGTCGAGCCGGGCACGGCCGACGACAGCGCCGACATATTGGCGCGCCCCGAATATCTGGACGCTTCGCGCGACGCGGTGCTGCGCGCGATCACCGATCGCATCCGGCTGACCCCCGGCGGCGAGCCGATCCATTATCCCGATTTCATGTTCCAGCACCGCGAAGCCGCCAACTTCCCCTGGCGCAGCCAGGCCGCGTGGCTCTATTCGCAGATGCTGCGCTGGGACGCCGCATCTTACGCGGCCGCCGACGCCGCCACCGCGACCGCGGTGTTCCGCCCCGACATCTATCGCGCCGCGCTGGCGGGCTCGGGCGCGCCGCTGCCGGGGGCAAGTTCCAAGCTGGAGGGCGGCATCGACACCCCGCTCGGCGCCGGGTCGGTACAGGGGCGCCTGCTGCTGGGCAGCGACCGGTTTTTCGACGGTCGCGCCTTCGATCCCGACGATATTCAGGGCTATCTTGCTGATCTTCCATAGCAAGAAGGCGCCGCGCCCCTGCGAAGGCAGGGGTCCATCTCCTGCCCCGTCGTTCTCAACATCGGTTGCCGACAATTTCAATGTCGGGTGATGGGCCCCTGCCTTCGCAGGGGCGCAAGTCGGTTTATGTTGCACTGCAAAATATTCGCTTGCGCCCGTCCCGCGAATCAGGCAGTTTAACTGCACTCGGCAAGGCTGCCGGGGCAGGATAAAGCGGCTACGGCTCCAACGACGGGGCCGGTCCGCGCGGCAGGCGGGAAGCCTTTTCCCGTAATCCAACAGGCAATGAAGCCGTCAGGATGCGCCCGCGTGGCCGCCGTCCTGGCGGCTTTTTTATTGCCCGTCACACAAAGGGGACGGACGATGACGATGGCAAGTGGGACGACGGCACAGGCGGGGGCGAGCAGCGCGCCCAAATCGAATTTCTGGTCCAGCGGACACTGGCCGACGCTGGTCGCGGCCTTTCTGTATTTCGACCTCGCCTTCATGGTGTGGGTCGTGCTGGGGCCGCTGGCCCCCGCGATCTCCGCCGACCTGGGCCTCAGCGCGGCGCAAAAGGGCTTGATGGTCGCGGTCCCGACGCTCGCCGGGGCGCTGCTGCGCGTCGTCAACGGGCTGCTCGTCGACCGCATCGGCCCCAAACGGTCGGGCGCGATCAGCCAGGTGATCGTGATCGCCGGGCTGTTCACCGCGTGGGCGATGGGGGTCACCAGCTTTACCGGCACGCTCGCGCTCGGCGTGGTGCTCGGCTTTGCCGGGGCCAGCTTTGCCATCGCGCTGCCGCTCGCCAGCCGCTGGTATCCGCCCGAGCATCAGGGCAAGGCGATGGGCCTCGCCGGCATGGGCAATTCGGGCACCGTGCTCGCCGCCTTGTTCGCCCCTGGCCTGGCGGTCATGTTCGGGTGGAACGCGGTGCTTGGCCTTGCCTGCATCCCGCTGACCATCGTGTTCTTCATCTATCTGGTCATGGCCAAGGACGCGCCGAACGCCCCCGCGCCCAAGAAGCTGGCGCATTATTTCGAGCCGCTCAAGACCGCCGACGCCTGGTGGCTGATGGCCTTTTACTCGGTGACCTTCGGCGGCTTTGTCGGGCTCGCCGCGTCGCTGCCGATCTATTTCACCGACCAGTTCCACCTGACCCCGGTGTTGGCGGGTTATTGCACCGCGGCCTGCGTCTTTGCCGGGTCGCTGGTGCGGCCGATGGGCGGCGCGCTCGCCGACCGCATCGGCGGGGTCAAGGCGCTGATGATGGTGTTCGTCGTCGCCGCGCTGGCGCTTGCCGGGGTGCCGCAAGCCGACACGCTGCCCGCTGCGCTCGGCCTGTTCGTCATCGCGATGCTCGCGCTCGGCACCGGCAACGGCGCGGTCTTCCAGCTCGTCCCGCAGCGCTTTTCGGCCGAGATCGGGGTGATGACCGGACTCGTCGGCATGGCGGGCGGGGTCGGCGGTTTCTACCTCGCCTCCTCGCTCGGCTTTGCCAAGCAGTGGACGGGCAGCTTCGCGCCGGGCTTTTACATCTTTGCCGGACTGGCCGTCGTCGCATTGATCGGCCTGCTGTTCGTGAAGAGCCAGTGGCGCGCGACCTGGGGCGCCGCCGAAGGCGTGCGGATCTAGCCATGATCCGCACCCTCATTCTCTTGCTGGCGCTCGCGCCGGCCGGGGCGGCGCACGCCCAGGACGTCACCCTCAAGCCGCTCGGCGAAGCCCGCCTCCGCTATGAAACGGTCGATCAGGACGGCCTCGCCGCCGATGCCGACGCCCTGACCCTGCGCCTGCGCGCCGGGGTCGAGGCCAAGGCGGGGCGCTGGTCGGCGCTGGTCGAAGGGCAAGGCACTCTGGCGGTCGTCGATGACTATTTCGACGGTCTCCACGGCGCCGCGACCCGGCCATTGGTTGCTGATCCCGAAAACATCGCCCTCACCCGCGCCCAGCTGCGCTACGCCTCGCCCGCGCTGGCGGTGACCGCGGGACG
Organism: uncultured Sphingopyxis sp.; assembly: GCA_964502035.1. Taxonomy (GTDB): domain Bacteria; phylum Pseudomonadota; class Alphaproteobacteria; order Sphingomonadales; family Sphingomonadaceae; genus Sphingopyxis. Next base: position 32,263 of record CAZCUW010000001.1, read on the forward strand.
GCAGCGGATCGGTTTCGACGACGAGCGTTTCGTCGGCAGCGTCGGCTTCCGTCAGAACGGCCAGAGCTATGACGCGGTGCGCGCCGAAATCACGCCGGTGAAGGGGGTGAAGGCCGACCTTGCCTATGCGTGGAGCGTGCGGACGATCTGGGGCATCGACGGCGCCGGGGCGCGGCAGCAGGCGGTGTCGGGCGACAATGTCTTTGCCAATGTTGGCGCCCAGACCCCCATCGGCAAAGTCGCGGCCTTTGCCTATCTGGTCGATCAGGACGAGGCGGCGATGCAGGGTTTTCGCATGTCGAGCCAGAGCTATGGCGTCCGGCTCGACGGCAACCGGCCGCTCGGCAAGGCAAAAATTGCGTATCAGCTGAGCTATGCGCGCCAGTCCGACTGGCATCGCAACCCCAACAACTACAGCGCCGACTATTATCTGGCCGATGTCGCGGTCGATTTCGGCGGACCGCGCCTGGGTGTCGGTTACGAGGTGCTGGGCGCCGGTTCGGGAGCAATCGGGGGCACCGCGCTCACCAGCTTTCAGACCCCGCTTGCCACCGGGTTCAAATTTCAGGGCTGGGCCGACAAATTTCTGGTCACCCCGCCCGACGGGATACGCGACCTGTATGCGAGCGCGGGGTGGAGCTGGAAGACGGTCGGGGCGCTGAAAGCGGTCACCGTGCAGGCGGCGTTCCACGACTATCGCAGCGACCGCGCGAGCCGCGCCTATGGCGACGAGATCGACCTGCTCGCCAGCGCCAAGCTCGGCAAGGTCACCGGATCGGTGCGCTACGCGCATTACCGCGCCGACAGCTTCGCCACCGACACCGACAAATTCTGGCTGCAACTGGACTGGATGCTGTGATGGAATACCGCCCCCTCAACCCCGGCACCGACACGCGCGAGCATCTGGTCGTGATCGGCAACGGCATGGCCGGCTGCCGCGCGGTCGAAGAACTGCTCGCACGCGATGCCGACCGCTATCGGGTAACGATTTTCGGCGCCGAGCCGCGGGTCAATTATAACCGCATCATGCTCTCCCCCGTGCTCGCGGGCGAAAAGAGCTTTGACGACATCGTGATCAACGATGCCAACTGGTATACGGCGAACGGCATCGCGCTGGTTGCGGGCGACCCGGTCGCGGCGATCGACCGCGCCGCAAAGACGGTGACGACGCGCGGCGGCACCACCGAGGCCTATGACCGGCTGCTGATCGCGACCGGTTCCGATCCGTTCATCATCCCGGTGCCGGGCAAAGACCTGCCCGGCGTGATCGCGTTTCGCGACATGGACGATGTCGATACGATGCTGGCGGCGGCGGATGCGGGCGGCGATGCGGTGGTGATCGGCGGCGGGCTGCTCGGGCTGGAAGCCGCGCATGGGCTGAGCCTGCGCGGGATGAAGGTCACCGTCATCCACCTGATGCCGACGCTGATGGAACGCCAGCTCGACGAAGCCGCGGGCTGGCTGCTCAAAAACGCGCTCGAAGCGCGCGGGCAGACGATCCTGACCGGCGCCGACACCGCCGAGATCGTCGGCGACGCCAAGGTCGAGGGGGTGAAGCTGAAAGACGGGACGCTGATCCCCGCCAGCCTCGTCGTCATGGCGGTCGGCATCCGCCCGTCAGTGGCGCTGGCGCGCGATGCGGGCCTCGCCGTCGGGCGCGGCATCCAGGTCGATGACCATATGGTGACCAGCGACGCCGCGGTGCTCGCGGTCGGTGAATGTGTCGAGCATGACGGGCAGGTCTATGGCCTCGTCGCGCCGCTGTGGGACATGTGCCGCAGCCTCGCCGACGGGCTGGTCGAAAAACCGTCGGGCTATCGCGGCTCGGTGACCTCGACCAAGCTCAAGGTGTCGGGGATCGATGTGTTTTCGGCGGGCGATTTTTCGGGCGGCGACGGGTGCGAAGACATCGTGCTGCGCGACGCCAGCCGCGGCATCTACAAGCGCGTCATCGTCAAGGACGACCGCATTGTCGGCGCGGTACTCTATGGCGACACCGCCGACGGCAGCTGGTATTTCGACCTCCTCAAACGCCAAGAGGATGTGTCCGATCTCCGCGATCTTCTCATCTTCGGTCAAGCCTTCGCCGCGGGAGGGGGCGCCGCGGACCCTAAGGCGGCCGTTGCGGCGCTTTCCGACGATGCGGAAATCTGCGGCTGCAACGGCGTCACCAAGGGCCAGGTCGTGTCGTGCATCGCCAAGGGCGCGCGCAGCCTCGACGCGGTGCGCGGCACCTGCAAGGCGTCGGCGAGCTGCGGGTCGTGCACCGGCCTCGTCGAAACGCTGCTCGCGCTGACATTGGGCGACGAGGTGCAGGCAGGGCCGAAAACGATGTGCAAATGCACCAGCTTCGGCCACGACGATGTGCGCCGCGAGATTGTCGCACAGGGCATGCGGTCGATCCCCGAAGTGATGCAGCAGATGCACTGGACAACCCCCGACGGCTGTTCGTCGTGCCGCCCGGCGCTCAATTACTATCTGCTCTGCGCGCTGCCCGGCGATTATGTCGACGACCAGCAGAGCCGTTTCGTCAACGAACGCCTCCACGCCAACATCCAGAAGGACGGCACTTACTCGGTTGTCCCGCGCATGTGGGGCGGGCTGACCAACCCGACCGAGCTGCGCGCGATCGCCGATGTTGTCGAGAAATATGACGCGCCGATGGTCAAGGTCACCGGCGGCCAGCGGCTCGACATCTTCGGGATCAAGAAGGAGGATTTGCCCGCGGTGTGGGCCGACCTCAACGCCGCCGGGATGGTGTCGGGCCACGCCTATGGCAAGGCGCTGCGCACCGTGAAGACGTGCGTCGGGTCCGAATGGTGCCGCTTCGGCACCCAGGATTCGACCGGGCTGGGCGTCAAGATCGAGCGGATGAGCTGGGGCAGCTGGATGCCGCACAAGTTCAAGATCGCGGTGTCGGGATGCCCGCGCAATTGCGCCGAGGCGACGATCAAGGACTTCGGCATCGTCTGCGTCGACAGCGGCTACGAGCTCCACGTCGGCGGCAATGGCGGCATCCACGTGCGCGCCACCGACCTACTCTGCAAGGTCGCGACCGAGCAGGAGGCAATGGATTATTGCGCCGCCTTCATCCAGCTTTACCGCGAGGAAGCCCGTTATCTGGAGCGCACCGCGCCATGGATCGAGCGCGTCGGGGTCGATCAGATCAAGGCGCGGATCGTCGATGACGAAGCGGGGCGCGAGGCGCTGCGCGCGCGCTTCCTCTATGCCCAGAGCTTTTCGCAGGACGATCCCTGGGCGCAGCGCGCCGAGGGGGCCGAAGCCGAACATCATGCGCCGATGGCGCGCTTCATCCCGCAGGAGGCACTGGTATGACTATCGCAGAATGGCTCGACATCGGCTGGGTCGATCAGATCCCGGTGCGCGGCAGCCGCACGGTGCAGGTCGCGGGTGGCGACGACATTGCGGTGTTCCGCACCGCCGAGGGCAAGGTCTTCGCGCTGCTCGACCGCTGCCCGCACAAGCATGGGCGGCTGTCGCAGGGCATCGTCCATGGCGGCGCGGTCGCCTGTCCGCTGCATAATTGGCGGATTTCGCTGTCGACCGGCGAAGCGCTTGGCGACGACAAGGGTTGCACCCCGACCGTGCCGGTCAAGATCGACGGCGGCCGGGTGCTGATCTGCCGCGCAGGCACATTGAAGGCGGCGGCGTGAGGGTCGACAAAATCCAAACCCCTCCCCTTCAGGGGAGGGGCAGTGAGATTTGGTCCGGCTCTTGCCGGACCTTTAGTCGAACGGGGTGGGGTCTATCGGCCTTGCGCAACGCTGACAGACCCCACCCCAACCCCTCCCCTGAAGGGGAGGGGCTTAAGTGACCGCCATCCGCACCACCTGCGCCTATTGCGGCGTCGGCTGCGGCATCCGCGCGACCGTCACCGGCGACCGACAGGTCAAGATCGTGGGCGATCCCGATCATCCCGCCAACTATGGCAAGCTCTGCTCCAAAGGCACCCATCTGGGCGAGACCGTCGGGCTCGAAGGTCGCCTCCTACACCCCATGATCGGCCAGAAACGCGCTAGCTGGGACAAGGCGCTCGATCTAGTCGCCAAGCGCTTCAAGGAAACGATCGCGCGCCACGGCCCCAGCAGCGTCGCTTTCTACGTGTCCGGGCAGCTGCTGACCGAAGATTATTATGTCGCCAACAAGCTGATGAAGGGCTTTATCGGCACCGCCAACATCGACACCAATTCGCGGCTGTGCATGTCGAGCGCGGTCGCCGGGCATATGCGTGCGTTCGGCGAAGATATCGTCCCCGCGACGTATGACGATCTGGGCGCCGCCGACCTGATCGTCCTCGTCGGGTCGAACACCGCCTGGTGCCACCCGATCGTCTATCAGCGCATCCGCGCGCGCTGCGACGCGGGAGCCAAGCTCGTCGTCATCGACCCGCGGCGGACCGAAACCGCCGAAGAGGCGGACCTGCACCTTGCGATCCGTCCCGGCAGCGACGTCGCGCTGATGAACGGGCTGTTGCACTATTGCCGCGAGGCGGGCGTGGTCGATGAGACTTATCTCGCTGCACATGTCGCGGTTCCGCAAGATTTCTGGGACCAGCTTGGAGAGGGGAGCGACCTGTGGTCGGTGGCACGGACATGCGAAGTGCCGGCCGCCGACCTCAGGCGTTTCTACGAGCTATTCGCCGCCCATCCGCGCACCGTCACGATGTTCAGCCAGGGGGTCAACCAGGCGACCGCCGGCACCGATCAGGTCAACGCGATCCTCAACCTGCACCTCGCCACAGCCCGCATCGGCAAGCCCGGCGCGGCGCCCTTTTCGATCACCGGCCAACCCAATGCGATGGGCGGACGCGAGGTCGGCGGACTGGCGACCACGCTCGCCGCGCATATGGATTTTGCGCCCGAGAATCGCGCGCGGGTCCAGCGTTTCTGGGCCGCGCCGACGATCGCCGAAAAACCGGGACTGAAAGCGGTCGATCTGTTTCGCAGCATCGGTGAAGGGCGGATCAAGGCACTGTGGGTGATGGCGACCAACCCCGCGGTGTCGATGCCCGACGCCAACCGGGTGCGCGCGGCGCTGGCCGACTGTCCGTTCGTCGTCGTCAGCGACGTGATCGAAAACACCGACACCGGCGCCTTTGCCCACGTCCGCCTGCCCGCCGCCGCCTGGGGCGAGAAGGACGGGACCGTCACCAACAGCGACCGGACCATCAGCCGTCAGCGCGCGCTGTTCCCGCTGCCCGGCGAGGCGATGCCCGATTGGTGGATCGTCAAGGAGGTGGCGCGGCGGATGGGGTGGAAGACGGCTTTCAGCTATGATCGCCCCGCCGACATCTGGCGCGAGCATTGCCGCCTGTCGACCTATGACAATGACGGCGACCGGCTGTTCGCGCTGCCCGGCGCGGCGCAAGGCGGCAATGCTGCTTATGACGACATGGCGCCGTTTCGCTGGGGCGGCGACCACCCCTTTGCCGACGGGCGCTTTTCGACCGAAGACGGCCGCGCGCAGCTGGTCCCGGTTGTCCAGAAGGCGCTGCCCGAACCGCTCGCCAAATGGCCGCTGACGCTCAACACCGGGCGTTACCGCGACCAGTGGCACACGATGACGCGCACCGGGCTCGCCCCCAAGCTGGCGCGCCATCGCGAAGAGCCGTTGGTCGAGGTGCATCCCGAGGACGGCGCGGCGCTCAATCTCACCGACGGCGGTCTCGCGCGCGTCGATACGCCGCAGGGCGACAGCATCTTTCGCGTCGCGTTTCACGCCGGACAGCGCCGCGGCGAAGCGTTCGTGCCGATCCACTGGACCGACCGCACCAGCAGCGGCGGCCGCACCGGGCTGCTGTCGCGCCCACTCGTCGATCCGGTGTCGGGCCAGCCGGGTTTCAAACGCACCCCGGCGGCGATCGCGCCGGTCGCGGCAAAATGGCGCGGTTTCCTGCTGCTGGCCCGCGAGATCGCCGATCGCCCCGCCTGCCTGTGGGCGACGCGGATCGCGGTGCCGTCGGGCGCGCTGTGGGAGCTTGCCGGTAACAACGACCTGCGCGCCATCGAGGCGCTGCTGCCCAAGGGCGAGCGCATCGAGGCGCAGGATGCCGGGCGCGGCACCCGCCGGATCGCAATCGTCGCGGGCGGGCGGCTCGCCGCGGCGCTGTTCGTCACCGAAACCGGCGAGCTGCCGCCGCGCGACTGGCTGATTGCCCAGCTCGCTGCGCCCAACGTCGCCCCCACCCTGCTTGCCGGGCGCGCGCCGGGGGTGCAGGCCGACCGCGGACCCATTATCTGCGTCTGTTTCGACATCGGGCTCAAGACCATTGCCGCCGCGATCCGCGACCAGAGCCTGGCCGACGTCGCGGCGATCGGCGCCGCGATCGGCGCCGGGACCAACTGCGGATCATGCCGCCCCGCGCTCGCCAAACTCATCGCCGAGGAGAAGACCCATGCCGCATGACGACTTCGCGCCGGGCAGCGTGTGGCTGGTCGGCGCCGGGCCGGGCGATCCCGAGCTGCTGACGATGAAGGCGGTACGGTTGATCGAGGCTGCTGACATCGTCTTTACCGACGCGCTGGTCGGACCCGGCATTCTGGCGCTGATCCCGCCGCACGCCGAGCAAGTCAGCGTCGGCAAGCGATCGGGCCGTCATTCAAAGGAACAGGGGGCGATCGACGCGCTGCTGGTGGCCGCCGCCGCCGCGGGCAAGCGCGTCGTCCGGCTGAAAGGCGGCGACCCTGCGCTGTTCGGCCGCGCCGCCGAAGAAATCGCGGCGCTCCGCGCGGCAGGGCATCCGGTCCATGTCTGCCCCGGCATCACCGCCGCCAGTGCCGCGGCGGCATCGGCGGGCCTTTCGCTGTCGCTGCGCGGGGTCGCGCGCGACGTGCGCTTCGTCACCGCACACAGCCAGCGCGGCGAAGCGCTCGACCTCGACTGGGACGCGCTCGCGAAAGCCGGCACCACCCTCGCCTTCTATATGGGACGCAGCGCCGCCAACGCCATTTCGCGCGAGCTGATCGCGGCGGGCATGGCGGCGGACACCCCGGTCCTGATCGTCTGCGACGTCAGCCTGCCCAGCGAAAAACAGCTGACGACCCGGCTCGACCTGCTCGGGCTCGCGACGCGCGCGCTCGCCGACAAGGCGCCGACGCTGATCCTGGTGGGTGAAGCGATGCGCCAATTGGCGCGGGCCGAGCTTCGCGAGCCGATCGGCAGCAAGGCGCGCGCCGACCTTTGATCGGCCGGCATTATGGCGCCTGGTGCGCCGCCCAGCCACCGTCGCGGGCGGCGCGTTCGGCATCGGCGTCCAGCGGTTCGCCGGCCATCATGCCCGCCGCCATCGCGGCCAGTTCGCCCGACGCAGCCTGTCGGTAATCGCCGCGCGCTTGGCCGCGCCGGGTGCCTTCCAACTGCCAGCCGCCGCCGGCTCGGCAGCCGATGCCGTCGATCGTGCCGCTCTCAAAACTTCGGCAATAGCGACCGGCGTTGTCGCGGAAGCTGAGCCCGATCCGCACCGCCGCGTCGGCGGGCTGATTCGATGCCAGCCGGGTGTCGAGCGCATCGGCCAGCGGTCCCGACGCCACGAGCACGCCATTGTCGCTCGTCACATCGGCGGTCGGCGCCCATGGCTGCAACCCGATCGTCAGCCCGAGCACCAGCGAGGCCGCAAGTGCCCCCCAGTGGATCGCTTCAAAGCGCGAACGCCTGGCCGCGCGGCGGCCGTCCAGGCTGGTATCGACCTTGTCATCCATGACCAGCAGCGCGCTGAGGCGCTCGGGCACGGCTTCTTCTGCAACGGGGGCGTAGTGCGCAGTCAATTGGGTCCGCAGCGCCCGGAGGCGCGCAATCTCTGCCGCCAGTGCAGCGTCGCCTGCCGCTTCGCGTTCGACCCGGCGGGCGGTCAGATCGTCGAGTTCGCCGTCGACAAAAGCCGCGACGATGTCAGGGTCAAAGCTCATGCTGCCTCTCCCAGATAATGGATCAGGGTTTCGCGTCCGCGCGCCAGGCGCGAGGTGACGGTGCCGATCGGCACCTCCAAAATGTCCGCAGCTTCGCGGTAGGCATAGCCTTCGACGAGCACCAGCATGACGACCTCGCGCTGTTCGTCGGGCAGGCGCGCCATCGCGCCATCGACGTCGCCGCGCAAAGCGCCGGCCTCGACCTCGACGATCCCGTCACCGGCGATCTGCACGACATCGCCGTCGATCGATTGATGCGGCCCACGGCGGCCGGCGGCGCGGCGCTCGTCGATCCAGAGGTTGCGGGTGATGCGATACATCCAGCTATCCAGTCTTGTTCCTTGTTGCCACTGATCGCGTGATTTCAAGGCGCGTTCGATGGCCGCCTGACACAGGTCGTCGGCATCGCTGGCGTGGCGCGTCAAGCCGCGCGCAAACCGGCGCAAGCGCGGTAACAGGGCCACCAGTTCCTCTTCGAAGCGCATATCCGCCTTTTCATCACAGCTGCGGAAGAAACGACGCGATCCTATCGTTTCTTCCGCGACATGCTAAAGTTTTTCCAAATCATGCTGCGGCCCCCTGCCGCCACCCCGCCCGAACGAGGAATTTTCGTGCGATATCTGACCGCCCTGTTGCTGATGATCGGCCTGTTGTTGGGGAATGAGCCGCAGCTGCGCGCCCAGATTGCGCTGCCTTCGGTTCAGCTTCCCGACGCGGCGCGCACGTTGCCCCACCTCCCCGAGCTTGGCAACCAGCCGCTGATCGCGGTGGGCGACACGCTGGCCCAGGCACGATTGGGCCGGATTACGGACATCTTGCGCACCCAGCGCGACCGGGTCGAGCCCGACCGCAACGGCCAGCCTGCGGTTCGCGGCATCCTGATCGCCACCGGCATCGACGACACGATGATTGCGCGCGCGCAAAGCGGCGGGTTCAAACTGATCGGGCGCGAGCGCATCGACGGGCTCGATCTGGAAATCGCCCGCTTTGTCGTGCCGCCCGGGCAAAGCCTGGCGCGGGCGCAAAAGCGCCTTGCCAAGCGCCTTCCCGATGCCGCCATCGATGCCGATCATCTCTATTTTGCCAGCGGACCGGGCGGTCTGCTGCCCGCCGCGGCGCTGGCCGCCGCTCCCGCCCGCTCGTCCGCAACGCCGCTGGGGCTGATCGACGGCGGTGTCGCCGCGCATCCGTCGGTGGCGGGCCGGGTTGAGCAACGCGGCTTTGCCAGCGGCGCCCCGACCGCCAGTCGCCACGGGACGGCGGTCGCATCGCTGCTGATCGGCAACGGCGCCGTGCGCGGCGCCGCGCCGGGGCAATCGCTGCTGGCCGCCGATGTCTTTGGCGCCGACCCGGCCGGCGGCAATGCAAGCGCGATTGCGCGGGCGCTCGGCTGGCTCGCCGGGCGCGGGGTCGCGGTGACGACGATCAGCCTGGTCGGCCCCGACAACAAGCTGCTCGCCATCGCGGTATCGCGCGCCCAGCAGCGCGGCATGTTGATTGTCGCGGCGGTCGGCAACGACGGCCCCGCCGCGCCGCCCGCCTATCCCGCCTCGTATAAAGGCGTGTTCGCGGTGACCGGCGTCGATGCCAAACAGCGCGTCCTGGCCGAAGCCGGACGGGCGCTGCATGTCGATTTCGCGGCCCCCGGTGCCGCGGTGCTCGCCGCCACCGGCGCCGCCACGGCCGACCGGCTGCGCGGCACGTCCTTTGCCGCGCCGCTGGTCGCCGGGCGGCTCGCCTACCATTATCCCGCCGCATCGACCGGCCACATCGCGGCCGCGGTCACCGCACTGGTCGTCGAGGCTCGCGATCTGGGCAAGACAGGCCGCGACAAAATCTATGGTCATGGCCTGATCTGCGGGCGCTGCGGCGGCCGGTAACCCCGGCGCGTCTTTTTTTTTGGAAGAATTTCGCCAGCCCCATCGTTCTCCTCTCAGACCCGCCCCTGTGGGTCGCAAATTCAGGAGACGAACAATGGCAAATCGCATTTTCATTTCGAGCCTCGCGCTGGCCGCGACGGCGATGGCATTTTCGGCCCCGGCGTCGGCCCAGCTGCTGGGTGGCAGCGGCGGGCTGGGTGGCGGGCTCGGCGGCGGCTTGGGCGGGACGCTCGGCAATCCGACCGGTCCGATCGGCGGTACGCTTGGTTCCGCCGGCGAGCTCAGCGGTTCGGGCCGCGGCGACACCCAGATCGATCGCCGCTCGGGCCGGGTCCAGGGCAAAGGCAGCGCCGATGCCAATGGCAAAGGCTCGGCGAACGGCAATGGCGACCTGCTCGGCAACCGCCTGGGCGGCAGCGCCAATGGATCGGGCAACGCCGCGGGTAGCGGCGCCATCGACGCCCAGGCGGTCGGCACCGACTTTGTGGGTCAGACCGCGCGCGGCGCGGTTGACACCGCGCGGGGCACCGCTTCGACCGTCACCGGCACCGCGCGCGGTGCGGTCGGGACTGTCCGTGATCGGGCCAGTGGCGCGCTGTCAGGCGTCTCAGGCAGCGCCAGCGGCGCTGGCTCGGTCGCGGGCAGTTTTCAGGGTGGACTGGGCCAGTTGGCTGCCGCGGGCAGTGGCGCCGCAAATGGCAGCGGCATGTTCGCGGTCGAACCGGGCATGCCCGTTACCGACCCGCGCGGCAAAGTGATCGGTTATGTCCAGACGCTGCGCCAGACCGGCAGCGGTGTCGTGCAGGCGGTGACCGTCGAAGTTGGCAACCGCGTTGCCACGCTGCCGGCCGCCAGTTTTGCGGGTTCGGGCGACGTGCTGGTCACCGGCATGACCAAGGGCCAGCTGAAAAAAGCCGCCAATCAGCAAGACGAGGCCGCCAGCCAGCCAGCGAGCCAGCCTGCGAGCCAGCCCAGCAGCCAGCCCGCACCGCAGGCTGCCCAGAAAAGCGATCGCGCCGATCGCGGCAACACCCGCGCCGACTGACGATTTGGCATCTCGAAAGAGCGAATACGCCGGCCTTTGTGCCGGCGTATTTTTTTGCCGCGCGGGGCGGCCCCGCCGTTCCGATCGGACCGCCGTCCTGATTTCGGTCAGTCGGCACCGGCGCGAGGGCGCTTGTGCGCCCTTGCCTGCAATGCTAAAAAACTTGGGCATCACGCGGGGGCGGGGGCGATTTCATGAATCAATTGCTGAAAAGTGTCGATTCAATCCCGAAGCCGACTTTCGGTTCACCGGGGCCGTGGTTCAAAGCCCATGTTCTGGACGTCAACCCGCAATATACTTTTCATACCGTCGCCGGCCGCGTCACTGTCCTGTTTTTCATGGGATCCGCCGCCAAGCAAGAGCTCAAAGCGGCGCATGACATATTGATCGGTGCCGCGGACCGCTTCGACGACCGCCAATGCTGTTTTTTCGGGATCACGATCGACCCCGGTGATGAGGCTGCGGGACGGGTCAAAGCCCGGATTTCGGGCATCCGCTATATCCTCGACGACGATCGCGCGGTCAGCACCGCCTATGGCGCGTGCCGCGACGGGTCGGACCTGTATGAACCCTATGTGATGATCCTCGACCGCCAGCTGCGCGTCGCGGGGCGCTTTTTCATCGCGGACGTGCAGGACGCCCTCGCGCTCGTCGAACGGCTGATCGATGAGGCCGCGCCGGAGGATTGGGCGCCGGTGCTGCTCGTCCCACGGGTGCTCGACCCGGCGACCTGTCAGACGCTGATCCAGCTGTACGACGCGGATGGCGGCCAGGATTCGGGCTTCATGCGCCAGATCGACGGCAAGACAGTGGCGATCATCGACCATGGCCACAAGCGCCGGTCCGATGTCACGATCAAAGATGATGCGCTGTGCCGGATGCTCAATGCGCGGGTCAATCACTGCCTGCGTCCGGCCATTCAACGTGCTTTCAGTTTTGATGCCACGCGGATGGAACGATACATTGTGGCTTGCTACGATGCGTCGGTCGGCGGCCATTTTCGCGCCCATCGCGACAACACGACGATGGGCACCGCGCACCGCCGCTTTGCGGTGACGATCAACCTGAATGATGAATTTGACGGCGGCGAGCTGCGGTTTCCCGAGTTCGGTACGCGGACCTATCGCGCGCCGCCCGGCGGCGCGATTGTCTTTGGCTGCGGCCTGCTCCACGAAGCGACGCCGGTCACCAGGGGGCGACGTTACGCCTTCCTGCCCTTTCTGTATGACGATGCCGCGGCGGCGCAGCGCGAGGCGAACAATCAATATCTGGGCGAAGGGATCGGCGCCTATCGGCAATAGCCGCCCGCGTCAGATCAAAGTTCGATCGAGATTTTCACATTCTGGGCTTTGATCCCCGCGAGCGCCGCGATGCTGAGCTTTGCGGCGTAGATCATGATGCTCAGCCGCTGCGGATTGGCGAGCCCGGCGGGGATCTCGCCATGTTGCCAGCCCGTCGCCATCATCACATCGAGTTCGTCGTCCTGCGATGCCGCCTCGAGGCCGCCGACGAGTTCGAGTTGCGATATGCCGAGCACGCCGGCCAGCACCCGCAGGTTGCTCAGGCGCGGCTGGGTCTTGCCCGACTCCCACGCCCAGATCGTTGGCCGACTCAATCCGGTGCGGACCGCGAGTTCGGATCGACTGATCCCGCACTGTTCGCGAAACCGGCGCAGCCGCATCGGCAAGGGTTCGACCATTTCAAATTCGATGGGACTTGCCGAGGCGCTCATTGCGACAATGCTTCACTGCGCGCAGATTGCGGGAAGCGGGGGCGGGGCAAGCGACGCCGACTTTCGCCGTGCTCGGTCCGACCTGGTATCAAGCCGTCTTCGCTGATGATATCCGCATCCATTGACGCCCCCTCAAACACCGCGCCACGATAGATAGTGAATCTCAGAAATCGCAGTTTTCCGCCATTCCCCGATGGGGACATGCGAAAATCCGCCTGTCCCGCGATCGCACATGTCGCGGCCGAACGCTGCGGTTGGATCGGGTGCTAGAACGCCGTCCCCAGCGCGATCGAAAAAGTCTTTGCCCGGTCGCCGTTCTGACGCACGACGGGTTGCGCGAGGTTGAAGCGCAGCTTGCCGGGGCCGGCATTGAACGACAGGCCGACACCCACCGCGACCCGCGGCTTTGCCGAATTGCCGATCAGCCGCTCGCCCGGCAACAGCTCGGCTTTGGAGGCGCCGAATACCGAACCGGCGTCGACGAAAAGGCTGGGCGACACGCCGAATTTATCCATCGCCCCGTCGAGCCGAAACGACACTTCGAGCCGTCCGACATAATAAGCGCGGCCGCCGACCGCCGTCGTCAGGCCCGCGGGTGCCGTCAACGGCACCACCTTGGGTCCGATCCCGCGCAGGTCGAAACCGCGCATGCTGTTGCCGCCGATATAGAAGCGGTCGAACAGCGGAATCTCGCGGCCGCCGATCGGCTTCATCAGCCCGCCCTCGATCCCCAGCGAAACATCGATATTGCCGCTGAGCCGTCGATGAAAACTGCCGCCAACGCGCGTCCGCACATAGCGCGTGGTGCCGCCCGGTCCCGCGACGTCCTGCGTCACCCGCAACTGGAACCCGCGCGTCGGATCGACCGCGCTGTCGCGGCGATCAAGGCTGAGCGAAACGCTGATCACCGAACTGGTCGACTGGCCGAGCGCGTTGCAAAAGGGGCTGCCGTGAAGCCCGACATCGCACTGGGCGTTTTTCTGGCGGATGACGAAATCCTCGTCGGCGTAGCGATAATTGGCCGCGATGCGCAAACCGCGGCCCAGCGGCTTGCCGAGGTAGACATTCACCCCGCGCGCGGTTTGCCGGAACACCGAGGATTTTTCCTGTTCGTCGAACCCGACCGCCGTGGATTGCGAATAGAAAAAGGTCGGCGCCACCGACAGCTTGCTGCCCATGAAATTGGCGTCGGCGACCCCAAATTCGGCCAGCCGCTGGATCTTCGAATAGCGCACCGAGGCGGTGATGTCGCGGCCGGGGGCGCCGATGTTGGTGCGGGCAATCTTGACCGTGCCGATCGGCCCTTCGAGCGACGAATAGCCGCCCGAAACGGCAAGGCCGCCGCGCGGCAACGTCTTGATCGACAGCGGGTCGGTTTCGTTGGCCTGGCCGTCGGCGCCGTCGATGCCCGTCGCGATGTCGGACACCGCCTCTGCGTCGCCTTCACCCGCCATCCCGCTATCGTCCGCGGCCTGTCCCAACGGGGAGGCGTCGGGCCGCGCCGCCAGTGCGGCGCGCCGCGAACCGGCATCGCCCAGCCAGGGCGCGGTCGACACATCGGGATCGAATGCCGGAAATTGGCGCAGGCTCGCCGCCGCTTGGCGGCCGGTGCGTTTGGGGCCGCCGATCGCGAAGCACGGCGGTCCCATGCGGTTCTGCGCCGCGACGACGCAGGCGAGATGCACCATATCGGCGGGCAGCGTCGGCGCATCGAACGCGGTGGCGGGCGCCGACGGCGGGAAACGCGCCGTGAACACCGGCTCCAGTCGCGTCGGCACCGACTTCGCCGTGGTGCGTGACACACGGCTGCGCTTCGTCCCCTTGCCGCCGCCGACCCGCTCGTCGGACTGCGCCGCGGGGGACGGACTCTTGCTGCCAGGCGCTTCGTTCCCCATGTCCGGGCAGTCGCCACAGGCCCACCCGCCGCTTTGCCATGCGTCGGCGCCGCGCGCGATCAGCGCCTGCCGCCGCGCGCCCGCGGTCGCCAGCCAAGGCGCAGCGGATACATCGGGATCGAAGGCCGGGAATGGCCCAGGCGCCGCTGCGGCGTTTGCCGCGCCGCGCTCGACCGCTGCCGACGATGGCGTTTCGGCGACCGCGGCTTCATCCGCCGCGGCCATCGCTGGCGCTACCGGTGCGTCCCAGTCGATGACAAATGATGCATGGGGATCGGCATCATCATCGGCGATCGGACCGCCGACGGGCCAGAGGGTGTCTGCCGGTTCGGGCGCGATCGGTATTGCCGAAACAAGATCGTCGGATCGGGCGGCGCGCGCCATGGCCGCGGTGCGCGGCAGCCTTTGGTCGAGCGGCCGACCTTCGGTCAGCGGCAGCACCCGTGCCAAGGCGGTCGATTGGCGCAGCGCCGGATGCGGTGATGATTGCAGGATGACCGGCTCGCGCGCGTGCAGCGGCGCCGCCTCGCCGAAACCAAATGTCACCGCGACGCCCAGCGCAGTCCCCTGCACCACCCGATGGACACCCCGGAACAAGATTCCGTATCCCGACAACCTCTTCCCCCTCTTGCGCCGGCCAACCCCTGGCTCTCATTGTGGCGAGAGCCGCTTCGGGGTCATCCTTCCCGGAAAGATCGATTGAAACTGTCGATCATTGGCTGGAACAAATATTGCAGCAAAGAACTGGACCCCAGGTCGATGTAAACTTCCGCGGGCATCCCCGACATCAGCCGGACATCGGGGTATTTCCTCAGCTGCTCGGCCGATATTTCGACGATCACCTTATAATAAACCTGCTGCGCGTCCTTGTCATAGATCGCATCCGGGCTGACCTCTTTGACGACGCCAAGCAAATTCGGAATGACGCGCGCCTTATAGGGTGTCAGCTTGATTTCCGCCTCCAGCCCCGAATGGACCATGTCGATGTCGTTGGGCCGCAGCCGCGCCGACACCACGATCTTTTCGGACGTCGGCACGATGTCGAGGATCGGTTGACCGGCGCCGATCACCCCGCCGGGCGTGATCAGCCGCAAATTGGCGACCCGGCCATCAACCGGCGCGACCACCTGCTGGCGGCTGCGAATGTCGCCGCTGACCTTCAGCTTTTCGCGCGCCTCGGCGATCCGCAGCTGGACTTCGCGCTGTTGACCAGCCGCCTCCATCACCATCTGCCCGCGCAGCGACACCATCTGGGCGCGCGTTTCACCGATGGTGTCGCGCAGCCGGTCGAGATTGTTGGTCAGTTTGCCGCGCTCGCCATCGACAAACGCCTTCTGCCTTTGCAACGCGAGCAGCCGCGATTTACGTTCGAGCCCCTCGTCGACCAGCATATCGACGCCCATCTGTTCGTCGTCGAGCAGCTTTGCCTGGTCTGACAGTGCCGCGATCTGGGCGTCCGAGCTGCGCATGTCGGCGTGCGACTGGCCGATCCGCTGCGACAGGATCTGCGCCTGTTCCGACAAGCCGCGGCGCCGCGAAGCAAATTCGGCGTTGGACGCGGCGATGATTTCCTTGACCTCGGGGTCGTTGGCCGCCGCCAGCAGTTCGGCCGGATAGCTCACCGTCGGCATCCCCAGCCGTTCCGCGGTCAACCGCGCGTCCTGCGCGAGCAGGCCGAAAAAGGTCGATCGCATCGCGGCGTCGGAGGCATCATTCTGGGTCGCGTCGAACAGCACCAGCGGCTGGCCGGCGCGCACCTGCTGCCCCTCGGTCACCAGAAAGCGGCTGACGATGCCGCCCTCCAGATGCTGGACCGTTCGCCGTCCACCCCCTGCAGCCTCCAGAAACCCGCTCGCGATCGCGGCGCTGTTGAGCGGCGCCGCCCAGCTCCAGATGGCAAAGGCGACGACAAACAGGCCGATCGAGATCAGCGCCAGCCGAAACGATCCGCTGACCCTGGGACCAGCCGTGTCGCCATCGGGCGCGGGAAGCGCCAGGCGCACCGGTTCGTGGTCACCGCCCAGCTGAAAGGGAATGTTCATGCCTCCATCCCCTTTTGCTTGAACATCGCCGGGGGCGTCTTGGCGGGATCGCTCGGCGGCGGCGCCTCGCCGGTCGGAATCGCGCGCCGTTTCCCCGCCATTTCCTCGACCACCGTCCGCGCGTCACCAAATTTCGCGACCTGGCCATCCATCAGCAGCAGGATCTTGTCGGCAAGTTCGAGCAGGTTGGAACGGTGCGAGACGATGATCGTCGTCATGTTCAAAGCCTTCAATTTCTTGATCGTCGCCAGCAAGGCGGCATCGCCGCGGGCATCGAGGCTGGCGTTCGGCTCGTCGAGCACCACCAGCGGCGGCAGGCCGAACAGCGCCCGCGCCAGGCCGACGCGCTGCCGCTGGCCGCCCGACAGCTGATACCCGCCGTCGGTGAGCATACAATCATAACCGCCGTCGAGGCGCAGGATCATCTCGTGGCAATCGGCGAGCTTGGCCGCCGCGATCACATCGGTATCGACGGCGTCGGGACGAAAGCGGCCGATATTCTCGCGGATCGTGCCGGGCAGCAGTTCGACATCCTGCGGCAGATAACCGACGTTCGGACCGAAATCGCTGCGCATCCAGTCAAAGGTGTCGGCACCGTCGAGGCGGACATGGCCCGAAATGGGCTTCAGCACGCCAACCAGCAGCCGCGACAAGGTCGTCTTGCCCGACGCCGACGGGCCGACGATCGCGAGCGACGTCCCCGGCTCGATCGCGAAGCTGACGTTTTTCAGGATCGCGCCCTTCATGCCCGGCACGCCGTAGGTCAGATTTTCGATCGCCATGGCGCCGGTCGGTTTCGGCAACGCCATCTGCGATGGCCGCGGCGTCGGCAGGTCACAGAATTGCGACAGGCGTTGCAGGCTTTCGCGCGCCAGCACGAATTGTTTCCAATAGCTCATCGCCGCCTCGATCGGCGCGAGCAGCCGCGCGATGAGGATCGACCCGGCGATCATCGCGCCGCCGGTCAACTGTTGGTCGAGCACCAGCAAGGCGCCGATCCCCAACACGGCGATCTGCACCAGATTGCGGATGAATTTCATCCACGCCAAAATTCGGCTCGACTGAAATTGGGTTGCGTCGACCGCTTCGGTTTCGGCAACATAGCGGGTCCGCCAGTGCGCGACGGTATCTTTCCCCATCCCCATCGCGTCGATGACTTCGCTGTTGCGCACCAGCGACTCGGCATATTGCATGTTGCTCGCGGCCAGCGACTGCGTCTCGCTGATCGCGGTGCGGGTAATGCGTTCATTGTACCAGGTCAGCCCGAACAGGGTCACCGCGCCGATCGCCGCGATCAGCCCGAATATCGGGTGCAGCAAAAATACGATCAGCAGATAAAAGGGCACCCACAGCATATCGACGACGCTGAACACCGTTGGGGTCGAGATGAAATTTTTCACCTGCGCCATTTCGCGCAGGGCTTCGAGCCGGGTGTTCGGCGCGATCAGCCGCTGTTCGAGCGAGCGGATCAGCAGCGACGGGCCGAGTTGCTGGGCCATCCAGGTCCCGACCCGGTTGGCGACCTGCTGGCGGATGCCGTCGAGGATCGCGCCGAGCCCGATGACCAAGGTGATCGCCAGCGCCAGAAAGAACAAGGTGTCCTTGCTCTGGCTGGTCAGGACGCGGTCAAAGACCTGCATCATGTACAGCGACATGGCGAGCGCCGCCATGTTGGTGATCGCCGAGAACAGGATCAGCCGCATCGCAATTGCGCGCTGCGGCTCCAAGAGATTGCGCAACAGATTGTCGGGATTGGCGGGCGCGCGCCGGGCCGCGATGGCGTTCCAGGCCATGCTTATCGCTCCCAGATCGCCGGGCTGTCCGCGGCATGCAGCGGCAGCACGAGCCCCGAGATCAACCCGGCGAGCTCCATCTGGCGATGCACGCCCAGTTTGGCGCGCACCCGCTTCAGATAGGTCCGCGCGGTTTCTTCCGACAGACCGCATCCTTCGGCGGCGTTGCACAGGCTGCTGGATTTCAGAAAATGACCCAGAAAACGCTGTTCGGATGGCAATAGCCCAAGCGCTTCAAGCAACGACGTCGGTGCATCGACCTTGCCCGGTCCCATGATGATCACCATCGCGCAGCGGGTCGTGCCGCCGCCCGTCCGCGACTTGGCCGAAATGACGTAAGCAAGGCGCCACTCGCCGTCACGGCAATCGAGCCGGAAGACATCTTCGACCGGCGCATCGGCGGTTGCCGTGGCGGCGCGCCGGATGCTTTCGCGCAGCTGTTTTGCCTGCCCGGGGTTGGCGGCGACGATGGTGCCGTCGGCGGCACGGATCAGCCATTTTCGCTGCTCCACCAGCCCCGCGGCGGCGCTGTTCAGAAACAGCGGCTGACCATCGGCCGACAGCAGCGCCATCGACAGGGAAACCCGGTCAAACATCCCCTCCAGCATGGCGGAGCGTTGCGACTGGCGCGCCAACTGCGCGGTCCCGGTTGCCGATTCGGCCAGCAGCGGCGCGATCAATTGCAAGGAACCGGCGTCGCGGTCGCTGAATTGGTCCGCGCTGGCCTGGCGAAAGAAGAGCGCACGAATGATCTTGCCGTCACGCTTCATCTGGATCGCGATGCCGCTGTGCAGCGCCGCATTTGCTGCTGCATCGCCGACACCGCCCGCGGAAGTTCCCAGGCCGAACGCCGCGCCCGAAAAATGAAAATGATGCACGGGCTGCTCGCCGATCCGCGCCCACAACTCATCCGCCATCGTCAGCAGCTGCCGCGTCACCGCCATGTCGCCGCGCACATGATCAAAACCGATCAGAAAGGCATGGCGCTGGGGGCCGGAACCGGGAAAGGCGACGGTGAGGATGGCCGACGCAATGTCGAATTGCGCCAGATAGTCGTGCCACAGCCGACGGGTGTTCGCCGCAACATCGAGCGAGCGGGTATGACCCGACGCCCCTTTGGAATGATCATGTTCGTCGACCCCTTCAAAGAGGTCGAAATCGTCGCGAACGGCTTCTGCGTAATACGTCGAAAATTCCATGGTCGCAGACATTATGGCCCCCATAAGACATGGTACCCGCAACGAAGCCAAAGCTCGCCACAGGGGATGCACGCGCGACCATGATGTCTGGCGCGATGTTCTGAGTACGGTCCAGAACGCGCGCGCCCGCCGGGGTTGCCTGAAGCATTGTCTACCCGGCGTTCGCTGTCGATTGATGCGAATCTCTCGATAGCGTCGCCTGCCGTGACGGCTGCAAGCGACCCCCATTGTCTATTTCGATTCGGCGGATTGAGTCTATTATCCCCTCGGACATATCCGTTAGGGTAGTTTCCCGCCCTGCCCCCGCGCATTACTCTGGCAAGATCAGAACAAGAGGGGTCGGCACTCGAATCCGCGATGATTCAGGAGGGGTGACGTGCGCAAATCATGGATATTCTTGGCGAGCGCGATAAGCGCGCCCGCCGCCGTAGCGGCGTTCGCGGTCGGCGCCGCGCCGCTGATGGCGCAATCGATGTCGCCCGCTATCGCGCCATCGAGCACGATGGCGTCGCTCGCCCGCCAGGTCATTCAATCGAACCCCGACATTGCGGCGCAGCGTCAGCAAGTCCGCATTGCCGAGGCACGGTTGCAGAGTGCCGAGGCCGGCTATCTGCCGACGATCGAGGCCAATGGCACGGTTCAACGGCGCGAGATCGACATCAAAAATGGCCGCAGCACCAATGATTCGCGCTTCACCGCCGGTCAGGCAGGGATCGAGGCCCGGCTGCGTTTCTACGACGGCAACCGCACCTATAACGCGGTCAAGATTGCCAAGGCGGAGCTGGACGCCAGCACGGCGGGACTCGACGCAACGACGTCGGACATCCTGCTCGAAATGCTGACGAGCGCCGCCGACGTCCATCTCAACCGCAAGATCCTGCAATATTCGCAGGCGCAGAGCGAGGCGATCGGCGAACAGTTGCGCGCGACGTCGCGCCGACTCGAATTTGGCGAAGCGACCCGCACCGATGAAGAACTGGCGCGGGCCAGACTCGCCACGTCGCAAGCCGGGGTTCTCGCCGCGACCGAAGAACTTGGTATCAACGGCCACCAGTTTCGCGCCGTCAGCGGGCAATCGGGGACGATGGTGCCGCCGTTGCCGCCGCTGGCCGCGGTGCCCGGTTCCTTGCCCGCGGCCCAGAAAATCGCATTGGACGCCGCGCCGCGCTTGCGGGCGGCGCGGCTGAATGCCCAGGCCGGCAAATCGGGGGTGCGCTTTGCCGCCGCCGCCTTGCTGCCGCAGCTCGACGCGGTGAGCGGCTATGACTATCTGACCGGCGGCGCCACCAACAGCTTTACGGGCAAATATCCCGACGACCGCTCGTCGCTCTATTATGGGCTGGAGGTGCGGGTGCCGATTTTCCTGCCGCGCGATCATGCCGAGGTGCGCCGCGCGCGCGCCGTCCGCGATCAGCGCTTCTCGCAAACCGATGCGGCGCTGCGCACCGTGGCCGAAGAGGTCGCCAGCAGCTGGACTCGCTGGCAATCGGCAAAGAGGACCATCACCGCCGCCGAAGCCGCGGTGACCGCGACCGAAGCCGCGGCCGAAGGGATCAAGAAGGAGGCCGTCGGCGGCAACCGCACCCTGACCGATGTGCTGAACGCTCAGAACGAACTGCTATCCGCCCGCGTCACCCTTGAGCGCGCGCATCGCAACGAATTTGTCGCGCGCGCCAGTTTGCTGGCGGCGACGGGGCAGCTCGATGCAAAAGCGATTCTCGAGGGGCGCTGCTGCGGCGCCGATACGATCGAGCGTCCGGGCATGTCCGCGCTCGGCCGACCGATCATGGCCAGCACGGCCGCGGCCGTTACCGACCCGTCGACAGCGCCGCGGCCGCAGATGTCGTCGCTGGGGCGCCCATCCGATCGCTCCGTCGGGAATGACGTCGCGGCGCCGATCAATTCATCGCGTCCAGCCACCTCGTCGCTCGGCCGCAAGCTGAATTAGGATCAATTTTTACGATCTGACCACGCCGTTTCGACCGGGGGTGGAACGGCAGAAATCCGCGCGTCTGGTCGAATTTTCGCGCCCTCGCCAAGCGATGATCTGCCCCAAAATGAACCACTTCACAAAATTGTCGGCCATGTCCCCAAGCAGGAATATTCGGTCCCGGTGACCCGCCATATCCATTGGTCATGGCCTCGAATTTTCGCGGCCATTGGGGGGAGTGATTGCGCCGAGTCGGCGAAACCGCATCCCTGCGACCCATGAATGAAGAGGATAGCGAAATGCCTACTGTTGATCCCTCTAACGCACCGAATACCCCGAAGGCTCCGGTCTCTCGGGGACAAGTGCTCGGTACCAACTCGGTCGATTTCATCGATCTGAACTCGATCACCTCGACCGCCACCCTGCCGTATAATGCGCGCGGCAATGGCGGCAACGACACCGTTTACGGCAATAACTTCGACAACGATCTGTATGGCGATGCCGGCGATGACAATGTCATCGGCCGCAGCGGCAATGATCGCGTCGATGGCGGGGCTGGCAATGACACGCTGATCGGCGACCAGGCGTCGTTCGTCGTCGTCGGACCCGGCAACGTCGTCTACACCGGCGATGACAATGGCGCTGCTGATGGCAATGACACGCTGCTCGGCGGGGCTGGTAACGACACCGCATGGGGCGGCGGCGGAAACGACTTCATCCGCGGCGATGCCGGCAACGACACGCTCTATGGCCAATCGGGCGATGACCGCGCCGACGGCGGCGCCGGGAATGACTTCGTCGATGGCGGCACCGGCAACGACAATCTGTACGGCGGCACCGAAACCGACGTCGTGCTGGGCGGTGACGGCGACGATTACATCAACGGCGGCACCAACTCTAATGGTGTCGACCAACTGTCCGGCGGCGCCGGCAATGATGTCATCTTCGGCGATGGCGGTCCGAACCGCAATGCCGATCCCGACTATGCCTATAACCAGAGCGGCTATAACCCGGGTCTTGGCCATGCCGACGTCATCTCCGGCGGTGGCGGCGACGACCAGGTCTTTGGCCAGGGCGGCGACGACCTGATCTTCGGCGACAATGGCGACGATCTGCTGTGGGGCGATAATGGCAATGACACCATCTTCGGCGGCAATGGCTATGATCAGGTCGATGGCGGCGAAGGCGACGACTTGCTGCTCGGCGAAGACGGCGATGATGAACTTAACGGCGATGCCGGTAATGACACCATCCGCGGCGGTGCAGGCCTTGACTTCGTTCAGGGCGGTGCCGACGATGACGACATCGGCGGCGGTGACGACGATGACACGCTGAACGGCAACGACGGTAACGATCATGTCCATGGCGATGCCGGCAACGACGTCATCTGGGGTCAGAGCGGTGACGATGACCTCTATGGTGATGACGGCGACGACGTGATCCGCGGCAACGGGGATCCCTTCTTCGATCCGCTCGATCCGTCGAACACCGATGCCGACTTCATCTCGGGCGGCAACGGCAACGACACCATCAACGGTGACGAAGGCGACGATGAAATCGAAGGCAATGACGGCAACGATCTGCTCGCAGGCGATGCCGGCAACGACACGATTTCGGGCGGCGCTGGCAATGACAGCATCACCGGCAACGACGGCAACGATGTTGTTTCGGGCGGCGACGACGGCGACCTCATCCAGGGCAACAACGGCAACGACAACCTGTCGGGTGATGACGGCGACGACCTGATCTATGGCGGGGCCGGCAATGATGTCGTCAACGGCAATGATGGCGACGACCAGCTTGCTGGCGACGCTGGCGCCGACAATATGTCGGGCGGTGCTGGCAACGACATCATGTATGGTGATGCGCTGTACGAAAACCTGGGCATTCCGGGTGGCGGCAACGACACCATGTCGGGTGGCGATGGCGACGACTATATGAGCGGCGGCTTCGGCAACGACGTGATGAACGGCGATGACGGCGACGACAGCATCCGGGGCGACACCGGCAATGACACCATCAACGGTGGCGTCGGCGATGACAATCTGGAAGGTGAATCGGGCAATGACCGGATCACCGGCGGCGAAGGCAACGACCATATGTCGGGCGGCGCGGGCAAGGATCTGTTCCTGTTCGACGCAACCGATGCGTCGCCTGGCTTCGGCGATGACGTCATCGGCGCACCGTTCAGCCTGGGATCGGGCCGCGACTTCAACCTCGCGAACCGTGACACGCTGGTCTTTGACGTCGATGCCGGGTTTGACCCGAACACCGATATGTTCGTCTTCACCGGCGACTTCGACGGCCAGGGCGATGCACTCGACGTCTATATCCTGACGGCTGCCGGCAGCGGCGTGCTGATCGAGGATTTCTGGGAAGGCGCTTCGGCTCCGATCGCCGCGCTTGCGGCTGCCGGTGCCTATGACTCGGTTGCTGCGCTCAACACGTACAGCCAAGGCAATGCGTCCTACGACATGATCACGTTCGTCTGAGGACAAGGCTTCGTACGGGGAGCCACTCCTCGACGGACCTCTGCTAACTGGAGGGCAGGCCGCGGCCTGCCCTCCTTTTTGTGTCTGGCGCGCGAAACATTTTGTCGAAGTCCCAACGAAATAGCCGTGCCGCGACCCTCCAATTTTGGCTATGTCCCCATCAGGGAATGGCAGGAAACCGGGATTTCCGCCAATTTTGACACAAGGATGACAGGGCAAGAATCATCCTAACGATGCCTGCTTTAGCCGAGCAGGTCTGCAGAGACAGGGTGTAAGAAAAATAAGAGTTCTGCCAACGATCAGTGGGTGCCTTATCCACCGGCGCGTAGCAGATCTTCGAGTTCGGTCAGCTCCCGGCTGGCTAGCCGTGTCCGCCGCCACGCCCCCTGGCGGCGGCCGGCGTCGAAGTTTCATCGACCTCCACATCGCATCGCGAGCATGTCGCCCGTACCGAGAACCCGACCATGATACAGGCGTTCCTCCTTTCCTTTTCACTGGCCATGACGTCGTTGCAGGGGGCATCACCCACTGCCGCGCCGGCATTTGGTTTTCCCGTCGAATGCACCGTCGGCCAGGCCTGCCTGATCCAGAAGCTGGTCGACCACGACCCGGGGCCGGGCCGCCGCGACTATCGCTGCGGATTGCTGACCACCGACGGGCATGACGGCATCGATATCCGTCTGCGCACCATGGCCGACATGCGAGCGGGCGTTCCCGTCGTGGCCGCCGCCGCGGGGACGGTCCTCCGCACCCGCGACGGCGAGGCCGACATCAGCGTTGGCGAACGCGCCGGGCGCGGCGGCAAGGACGCCGGCAACGCCGTCGTGATCGACCATGGCAATGGCTGGCAGACGCAGTACAGCCACCTGCGCCAGGGCAGCATCGGCGTGCGCCCCGGCCAGCGCCTTGAGCCAGGCGAGCGGATCGGGCTCATCGGCCTTTCGGGCAATACCGAATTTCCGCATCTTCATTTCACGGTCCGGCATCACGACGCCGCGGTCGATCCGTTCGTGGGCACCGGGTCGATGGCGCCCTGCGACGCGGCGGCACCCGCCATCGGATTATGGACGTCGGCGGCGGCCCGCTCCCTCGGCTACACCCCCGCCGCCGTGATTGCCGCGGGCCTGGCATCGATCGCGCCGCCCAAGCCGGTCACCGATCGCGATCCGCCCCCGGCGCTGGCCGGGCCGCGCGCACCGCTGATCCTGTGGGTCGACGCCATGGGCGCGCGAGTTGGCGATCAGCAGCAGTTTTCGATTGTCGGCCCAGACGGGCGGGTTGTGCACGACCAGCAGTCGGAGATCGCCGACGGCGGCCTGAGCTGGTTCGCCTATAGCGGCAAGCGAGCCCCGGCGACGGGTTGGCCGCGCGGTCGGTACCTCGGTCGCTATGTGTTGCGACGCGGCGGCGCGATCGTCGCCAAAATAGACGTCCATGGCGTGATCAAATAAAAAAAACGAACATCCCCTCAGATTTTTCTACTGACTTTTATGAGTAGATTGATAAATTACATGATACATTTTGTCACTGTTATTTACATAGAAATTTACTGGTGCCAAACAATTACGGAACCATACTCATAATGCGACAATTTTTTGCAAACAAATTTACAATCTATAAATATATTAAGAAATAATTAACTCATAAGATATTGATCCTATACAAAAGTATAGGTGTCCATACCGGAAATTGCCATTGCAGAATCACCCCCCGGGGTTTGTATTTGCGGGGTCAGTGACAAGGCACGGGCATCGGTCGCCAAAGAGAACCCAGCACGATCACAAGAGGTTGCATTGCTCATCCGCGCGACATCCGGCGCGGAAACGCAGTGCCATTCGCCCGTTGCCGCAGCGACCCCCGTACAGGTCGCTGCCGAGGAATGGGCGAGCTTTGAGGTGCAGGGGGCATAAGCGATGGAGCTGAAGCGGAATGACCAGGTCGGCGATCTCGCCACCATAGCAAAGGCTGTTCCGCCAGGCGCGACCAGCATCCTGCCGGTCGATGGTGTCATCCAATTGCCCGCCGGAACACGGCTCGACGCGATAAAGCTGTCGGGCAATGATCTGGTCGTCACCCTGCCCGACGGGCAAGTGCTGGTCATCATCGACGGCGCGTTGCGTATCCCGCAGATCAAGGTCGGCCCGATCAACATCCCGGCCCCAACGGTGGCCGCGCTGATCGCCGGTCAGGAACCCGAGCCGGCCGCCGGTCGGCCGCAAAGTTCGGGCGGCAATTTCGCCCAGACGCCGGGCGACATCGGCGACCCCTTTGCCCTGGGCAATCTGTTGCCGCCGACCGAATTCGGCTTTCCGCGGATCCTGGATCTCGAGGTGATTCCCGACGGGATCGATAACAAACCCAAAGTCCTGATCACCACCCCCGACCAAGCGGTCGGGGTCACCGCTGCGACCGCCGTGGTGTCGGAAGCGGCGCTTGCGGCACGCGGCACCGAGCCTGCCGGAACCGATCCGGCCTCGCCGCGCGAATCGACCAGCGGGACGATTCAGATCACCGCGCTCGACCAGCCCATTGTGGTCGCGGTCAACGGAACCGCGGTAACCTCGGTTGGACAGGTCATCACGACTCCGTTGGGTCAGGTTACCATCACCAGCATCACGCCAAACCTGATCGGCTACAGCTATGTGCTGACCGACAACAGCACCAACCCCACCGCGACCGACACGGTCATCATCACCGTGACCGACGACGATGGCGACGTCGCGACCGCGACCCTGACCCTCACGATCGAAGACGATGCCCCGATCGCGCGCGCCGACATTGACGATACCGAGCCGGGTAGCAGCCTGCCCCAGGCGGGCAATGTGATCACCGGGGCTGGCACGGCCAGCGGATCGGCAGGTGCCGATACGCCCGGCGCCGACGGCGCAACCGTCACCGGGATCCGCAGCGGGGCAGGAACCGAGTTCAGCCCGACGAGCGCCCCCGTCACCGGTCAATATGGCCGCCTGCTGATGGCCGCCGACGGCAGCTATGTCTATGTTCGGGCGGCCGGGACGCCGGGCGGTGTGTCCGATGTCTTTACCTATCGCCTGACCGACGGCGATGGCGACGTTTCGACCGCGACGCTGACGATCCGGATCGCCGACAGCACACCGAGTCTGCTTGTACCCGGCGCAGGCGACGACGGCACTATCGTCGATGAAGCCGGACTGCCCGAGCGCGACGGCGAAAGCCCCGGCTCGCGTGACGGTGACGATTCCAACCTGACCTTTGGCGTCATCCAATATGGCGCGGGCGACGGTCCCGCCGCGATCACGATCAATGGCGTGGCTGTAACCGACGAGGGTCAGGCAATCGAGCTCGCCACCGGGATCTTCTACATCACCGCGATCAACCCCGATTCGATCGAATATGTCTTTCAGCTGACCGACAACACGCTGGGCGACACCACGTCGCAACTGATCACGGTCGGGATCACCGATCTGGACGGCGACGCCCTGTCCGCCAGTTTCAATATCGACATCATCGACGATGTGCCCGAAGCCGTCGCCGATTTCGACAGCATTGCGGCGGGCAGCTTTGACCCGGCGGTCGGCAATGTGATTACCGATGCCGAAAATGACGGCGGGCGGGATTTCCCCGGCGCCGACGGTGCGAGTGTGTCGTCGGTTTCGGGCGACGGCGACCCCGTTGCCGCCGGAACGCCCGTTGCGGGACTCTACGGCGTCCTGACGCTGAACAGCAACGGCGGCTATAGCTATGTCCGCAATCCCGGCACGCCGGGCGGCGTGTTCGATGTCTTTACCTACACGTTGACCGACGGCGACGGCGACACGGCAACCGCCACGCTGCGGATCGCGATCGGCGACGGCGGCGTGACGATCAACCTGCCCCACGGCGACGACGACGGCCAGCTGGTGTCGGAAGCGGGCCTGCCGACCGGATCGGCGCCCGACAGCGGCACCGCCACGACCCAGGGCAGCTTTGCGATCGCGGCCGCCGATGGCGTCGGCAAGGTTACGATCGCGGGACAAGAGGTGACGGCGGTCGGACAGACGATCGCCGGGGCGTTCGGAACGCTGACGATCACCAGCATCAGCGCAACGTCGATCGGCTACAGCTACACCCTGACCGACGCGACCAGCGGCGACGATGTGACCGAAACCTTTGGCGTCGTCGTGACCGATCTCGACGGCGACAGCGCCAACGGCACGCTGAGCATCGTGGTCGAGGATGATGTCCCGACAGCAATCGACGACCTCGACATGCTGCAGTCGGGCAGCGGCCAGAGCGCCGACGGCAACGTCCTGACCGGCGTCGGCGGTACCGATACCAACGCCAGTGACGGCGAGACTGATGTTCAGGGTGCCGACGGTGCCACGGTTACCGCCATCTCGTTCGGCGGCGAAAGCGGCGACATCGACGGCCTTACCCTCGGTGCCTATGGCACGCTCGAGATCGCGGCCGATGGCAGCTATGTCTACACGCTCGATCCCGAAAATCAGGACGTCCTGGGCCTCGACGGCAATGACGAGCTGACCGAGACTTTTGAATATGTCATCACCGACGGCGACGGCGACGAGGCAACCGCGACGCTGACCGTGACGATCCGTGGCCGCGACGATATCGTGACGATCAACGGCCTCAATCCCGAGGGTGCCGAACAGACGGTATCCGAAGCCAATCTGCCCGACGGGTCCGTCCCCGACGGCGATGCGCTGACCCGGACGGGCAGCTTCACCTTCGACGCCGCCGACGGCGTTGCGGCGATTACCATTGCCGGCGAAACCTTGTTCGATGGCGCGATCGTCGCCGGGCTGGTCAACACCACCGATCTTGGCATTCTGACGATCACCGATTTCGAACCGATCTTTGACGCGGCGGGCGACATCGTCGGCGGTACGATCAGCTATAGCTATGAACTGACCGACAACAGTGTGCTGCACAGCGGCGCGGCCGATGCCGCGCTGACCGAGAGCTTTGCGATCGAAATCACCGACAGCGACGGCACCGTCGCCACGGCCAGCCTCGACGTCCTGGTCATCGACGACACCCCCGTGGCGGACGCCGACGAGGGCGACGTTGGCGAGGGCCAGACGCTGGAAATCGATGCCGCGAACGGGCTGCTCGCCAACGACACGCCGGGCGCCGACGGCGCCGAAATTCTGGGGGTGCGCGCGGCCGGGAACGATCCGTCGGCGCCGGCCATTGGCGGCGTCGGCGCCGTTATCGTCGGCCTCTATGGCCAGCTCACCGTCGCCGCCGATGGCAGCTATATCTATGTCGCCAACCCCAATGCCGTCCCGCCCGCAGGCGCCGAAGACGTCTTTGTCTATACGCTGGCCGATGGAGACGGCGACCGGTCGACCACCACCCTGACCATTCGTCTGAGCGACGCGGGCTTGTCCGCCGACGCGGTCCAGCTCCAGGTCAACGAAGCCGCGCTGCCCACTGGCAGCAATTCCGACAGCGACGCCGAAACGGTGGCCGGCGACCTCAACGACAATGTCGCGGGCGGCACCGGACCTTTGGCATTCACGCTGACCGGCACCGGGGTCGGCACCCATGGCACGCTGACGCTGAATGGCGACGGCAGCTATGTCTATACGCTCACCACGGCGGTGGCGGGCGCGCTCGCCAACGATGGCACCAATGTCGTGCCCGCCGTCGAAACCTTTACCTATGATGTCACCGATGCCTTCGGCAATGTGACCCAGAATGTCATCATCATCGACGTGATTGACGATGTTCCGGTCGCGCGGTCGGCACCGTCGATCACGGTGGCGGAGGACGCCGCGGCGATTTCGGGCAATTTGCTGGCCAACGACACCCAAGGCGCCGATGGCGCCGCGGTGACGTCGGTGACCATCGGCAGCGTCGTCGTTGCCGTGGCGGCAACCGGAACGACCATCTACAGCAACGCCAACGGCACCTATAGCTTTCAGGCCAATGGAGCCTGGAGCTTTGATCCGGTGCCGCAGATCAGCGTCTTTCCGATCAACGCCGACTTCACATATACGATCACCGATGGCGACGGCGACCAGGCCGCGGCGGTCCAGCAGATCCGGCTGGCCGACGGGACATTGCCGACGGCCAGCAGCCCGATCCAGCTGACCGTCGATGACCAGCATCTGGAAAGCGGATCGACGCCGTCGCCGGTGCAGCCGGTTTCCACCAGCGGCAACATTGTCTTTACCCCGGGGTCCGACGCCATCGCGTCGATCGGCTTTGGCGACATCTCGACGCTCGACGGCGGACTCAGCTGGACGCTGGAATCCGACACCCAGATCATCGGCTGGGACGCCGATGAAAATCCGGTTGTCGTGATCGACCTGAACCTGTCGGGCAATGTCGCGACGGTGACCGTCACGCTGCAATATAATTATGGGCTGCACCCCGACGTCACGATGGACGATCTGGCCGAACTCGGTTTCATCGAGGTCGTCGCCACCGACAGCGATGGCGATCAGGTTGCGGGAACCGTCAATATTTCGGTCTCCGACGACGTCCCCTCGATCACCGCATTGTCGCCGCCGGCGGGGCTGCTGACGGTCGACGAGACCAATCTGGCGCTCAACGCCACGGCCAGTTTCGCCAGCCTGTTCAACATGACCATTGGTGCCGATCAGGCGGGCAGCAGCACCAGCTATGTCTTTGAAGTGACCACGGCTTCAGGACTGGTCGATGTCGCCACCGGTTCAAAGATCATCCTGCAAGCGATCGGCAATGTCGTGGAAGGCCGTCTGCAGGATTCGCCCTCGGTCGTCGCCTTCCGGCTGAGCGTCGCCCCCGATGGCCAGGCAACGCTCGACCAGATTCGCGCCGTTCGCCATCCCGACGCCAGCAATCCCGATGACCCGGTGACGATGTCGCCGACGATCATCCGGCTGATCGCAACGGTCACCGACGGCGACGGTGATCAGGCGTCGGCGCTGGTCGCGGTTGGCGCGACTTTGGTCTTTAAGGACGATGGCCCGACGATCGACGCGACCAACGCCGACACCAACACGATCACCCTGACGACGCAGGACGCTGACACGCGGGGCAGCGCCTTTGACGTGGCGACTGCCGATCTGTCTGCGGCATTTTCGACTTCGATGGTCAATTTTGGTGCCGATGGCCCCGCTGATGCGGGCCTGGTCACCTGGACCTATTCCCTTGCGCTGGGCTCGGCGGTCGCGACCGCCGCCTTGACCAGCAACGGCGTGCCGGTCACGCTGGCCCTTGTCTCCGGCGAGATCGTCGGCAGCGCGGCCGGCACGCCCATTTTTTCGATTGCCGTGAACGCCGCGACGGGCGTCGTCACCTTGACTCAATTTGCCGAAATCGACCACCCGCTGCCGGGCTCATCTAGCAATTATGCCGCGCAGCTTGTCGAACTGGCGGCCAATCTGGTCGAATTGCGCGGCACCGCGACGATCGTCGATCGCGATGGCGACAGCATCTCGGACACCGTCGCCGTCGATCTGGGCGGTAACATCCGTTTCGCCGATGATGGCCCGTCGATTTCGGCTGGCGGCACGGCCCCAACGTTGACCGTCGACGAAAGCGATTTCTCGGCGAACGCGACGGCGGACCTGTCGGGACTTTTTGCGTCCACAACCGACTTCGGCGCCGACGGCCCGGGCACCATGGCCTATGAACTGGGGGTCACTGCCGGGGCGAGCGGCCTGATCGATTCGCTGACCGGAGAAGCCGTCATCCTGTCGATCGAAGACGGCGTCGTGTTCGGACGCACCTCCAGCCACGAAGTGTTCCGCATTTCTGTGGCACCCGGCGGCCTCGTCACCTTCGACCAGTCGCGCGCGGTGCTCCACCTGCCCGACAGCGGCCCCGACCAGACGCTCTTGCTGTCGGGCAGCAGCCTGATCACACTGACCGCCATCGCGACCGACGGCGACGGCGACACCGCACGAACGACCGCCGACATCACCGGCCGCTTTGCGATCCGCGACGATGCGCCGCTGGCCGCCCATGACGAGGATAATGTCTCGCGCGACGGCCAGATTTTTGCCGACGGCAATGTCCTGACGGGGATCGGCGGCACCGACGATAACGGGATGGATGGATCGCCCGACAATGCCGGGGCCGACGGCGGCCTCAGCGTGATCGGTGTGGCGTTCGGGGCGACCGCAGGAACGCCGGGCGCGGCATTGGCGGGCGATTATGGCTCGATCGTGATCGCTGCCGACGGCAGCTATCGCTACGATCTCGACCCCAATGACCCGGCGGTCATCGCGCTGACGTCCAGCACGACGCTGACCGAAACTTTTCAATATACGGTTCGCGATGCCGATGGCGACACGTCGATCGCGACGATCACCATTTCGATCACCGGCGCCAATGATTTCCCGATTGCGCGCGCCGACACCAACTGGGTGCTCGACGGCCCCAGCGGTTCGGACCCCAGCGCCGCCGGCAACGTCCTGCAGGACATCGCGCATCCCGGCGCACCGTTCGGCAGCTTTGCCGACGTCGCCGACAATGATCCGGATCTGGAAGCGATTACCGTCGCCTCGGCGGGAACCTATGTCGGCCTTTACGGCACGCTCGTGATCAACGCCAACGGCAGCTACACCTACACGCTCGACGAGGACAAGCCGGTCGTCAACGCGCTCGACAGCGGGCAGACGCTGGTTGAAAGTTTCGCCTACACGATCAGCGACGGGTCACTGTCGGTCGGATCGACGCTGACGATCACGGTGTTCGGCACCAACGACGCACCGACGATCGGCACCGCGATCGCGCGGGTATCGGAAGAAGGCCTGCCAAACGGGATTCCCGACACGGCGCCCAACGCAACGCTCGACACCACCAACAGCACGACGTTCAGCGGCACGCTGGCGATTGCCGACGCCGACGCCGGCGAGACGTTGACCGCAACGCTCGGCAATCCCGGCGCGGTGCTGACCGCGGGCGGCGTCCCCGTCGCCTGGACCGGCGTCGGCACCGGCACGCTGATCGGATCGGTCGGCGGATCGGAAGTCATTCGCGTCACGCTGGCGTCGAATGGTGCCTACTCCGTAACGCTATCGCGCGCTGTCGATCACCCGACGGTTGCGCTCGAAGACCTCAAGGATTTCTTTGTCCCAGTATCGGTCTCCGACGGCACCACGACGACGACCAATGCGTCGGCGATCCGCGTGATCATCGAGGATGACGCCCCGACCGCAACCGGCGAGACCGGCGCGACGTCGCAACCGATGCAGGATGTGAACACGCTGTTCGTCCTCGATTTCAGCGACAGCATCGACAATGGCGAACTCGACACGATGATCGACGCCGTCCAGGGGGCGCTGTCGCAGCTGGACACCGCAGCCTCGGGCGCGCTGACGATCCGCTTCGTGATCTTCTCGTCGGGCTCCTTTGCGTCGCCGTCCTTCGCAACCGCCGCCGCTGCGAATGCCTATCTTGACTCGCTGAATCCGCTGGCGGGCGGCGAGCGCCCGTCGCAGGAACTGCCGCCTGACGGCATCGGGTTCAACACCAATTACACCGGCGCGATCCAGACGGCGCTTGCCAATTTCACCGCCATTCCCGGCGCCAGCAATCAGGTGTTTTTCCTGAGCGATGGCAACCCCAACCAGGGGACGCAGGCGGGCGGCTTCCCGCCGACGATCACCAACTCATTGACCGCGGCGACCGCCACGGCGTGGAATAATTTCGTCGATAACAACAATGTCAATGTCACCGCGATCGGTATCGACAACAACCCGCTGCAACCGCTCAATATCCAGCGGCTGCGCGACATCGACCTGAACGCCGCGCCGAACAACGAACCGATCCTGGTCGATGATTTCCAGGATCTGGTCGCGACGCTGCTGGCGGTGATCGTGCCGTCCGCGGTTTCGGGCGATCTCGACGCCAACGACTTTTTTGGCGCCGACGGTGGCCGATTGCTGTCGATGACGATCGGCACCACGACCTACACCTGGGATGGCGCGTCGAGCATCGAACTATCCACCGGCGGCAGCATCGCTGGCACGACGCTGAACGCGATCGCGACACCGATGGGGGGCACGCTGACGCTCAATTTCGCGACCGGCCAATATAATTACCAGCCGCCCAGCCCGATCACCGTGACCGCAACCGAAGTGTTCAACTATGTCGTGACCGACCGTGATGGCGACACCGCGACAGCGAACCTGTCGGTCACCATCACCGCACTGGCGCCGCCGATCGCGGTCGATCTTGACGGCGACGGGGTCGAGTTTGTGTCGAACGCGGCGGGGGTCAGCTTCGACTATGACGGCGACGGCATCGCCGAAACCACGGCCTGGGTCGCGGCCGACGACGGGCTGCTGGCGATCGACAAAAATGGCGATGGTAAAGTCAACAACGGCGGTGAACTGGTGTTCGGCGGCGCGGGCCTGTCCGACCTGCAGGGGCTCGCCGCGGCTTATGACAGCAACAGCGATGGCAAACTCGACGCGGCCGACACCGATTTTGCGAAATTCGGCATCTGGCACGATGCCAACAGCAATGGCGTGACCGACGCGGGCGAATTCCGCTCGCTGATCAGCGAAGGCATCATCAGCATTTCGCTGACATCGGACGGGCGCGCCTATACGACGGCCGATGGACAGGTGCAGGTAAAGGGCGAAGCGCTCTACACCCGCGCCGACGGCAGCACCGGCAAGCTCGCCGATGCGGCCTTCGCCACCAATTTCGCCGATCAGCAGCGGGCTGCCGCCGCAACCGGCACCGCGGGCGTTTCGACCGCAATGCTCGTGGCTGGACTGGCCGCCGCCACCCCGCTGGCGGCGCGCCCGCCAGCGGCGCCCGATGGTGACGCCGCGGCGGCGGGCCAGCAGGCTGGCGTAGCGGGTGAAGCCGCCGAACAATCTGCGCCCCTTCCCGCCGCCAAAGCCGATGGCCTGGTCCACGAATATTTCTCCGGTCCGGCAACAGAGCGGATCGAAGCCGACCCCGGGCAACGGCAGATGGACGAAGGCGAGAGCCGCGAACTGCGCAGCGACGAGCTCGACACGATGGCGCCCGACCCGACCTATGGCCAGCTTCTCGCCGACACCGAGCTCGACCTGTCGTCGGCGCCGGTCGGCGGCGCGGCATCGACCGATCAGGTCCAGATGGCGCTGCCCCCACAGGCGGTGCTCGACCCCGCCGCGGCCGAACTCGACGCGATCGTCACCGCCGCGCTGGAGGGGCCGCAGGTCGAACTCGACGCGCTGCTCGGTCCCGTAGTGCCCGCGGACCCGGGACTGGCAAAGATCATGCTGGGCGACGGCAGCGCGAATAGCTTCCTTGGTGACAGCGGCATGGATGTGCCGGGACAGTCGTTCATGGCCGATCTCGCGCAGCAGCATGTCGCTGTGCAGCTCGAACAATTGGCGTCGGCCGGCCACGCCTAAGCGACCGGCGGCGATGCCGGAAATGATGAAACACCGGCGCAGGTGAAAGATCACACGAAGGATCTTCGACTTCGACCGGACAAATGCAGGGGACACAAGATGCCGAAATTTCGTACCGCAGCATTGTTGCTTACCGCCGCCGCGCTCGTCACGGTGCCCCATGTCGCCCGGTCACAGCGCATCGAGTTGAAAGCCGCGGTCGAAACCGCGGTGCAGACCAACCCCGAAATCAACCAGGCGGTCGAGAACAAGACCGCGATCGAATTCGAGCGCGAGCAGGCGCAACGCCTGTTCGCGCCGCGCGTCTCGGTCGAAGGATCGATCGGGATCCGCCGGCTCGAAAACAGCACGCGGCGCGCGCTTGGCATCGCCGACAACGAGCTTTACCCGATGGAGGGCGGCGTTAGCGTCGAGCAGACGCTGTTCGATGGCGGGGTCCGGCGCAACGAGGTCAAGCGGCAGGCGGCGCGCACCGACGGCGCGGCCTTCCGGGTCGAGGAGCGTTCGCAATTCATCGCACTGCAGGTCACGCGCCAATATCTCGACTATCTGTTGCAACAGCGGATCGTCGCCGCCTCTGAGGACAATATCGATTTCCACAGCAAGCTGGTGACCGACCTGCGCGAAGGCGTCGCCAAGGGGTCGCTGAGCATCGCCGATCAGCAGCAGGCCGAAGAACGGCAGCAGGCGGCCCGCGCGCGGGTGACCGAAGCCAATCTCGATCTCGTCAACACCTCGGCATCGTTCCGCACCCTGACCGGTCTCGACCTGGTCGACGGCGCCGCGCTACCGCCGTCGCTGGCGGGCAATATTCCGGCGACGCTGGAAGATGCGCTGGCGCGGGCGCGCGAGCGCAACCCCCGGGTCCGCGAAGCCCAGGCCGACATGGATGCCGCGCACGCGATGGTCCGCAAGTCGAAATCCGAAATGTCGCCGACCCTCGCGCTCGAGGGCAATGCCCGGATCGGCGACGACATCGACGGTTTCCGCGGCGAAACCAATGACCTGCGCGCCGGACTGGTGCTGCGCTGGGATATTTTCAACGGCGGTATCAAACGCTCGAAGGTGCAGGAAATGTACCGCCGCGAAAAGGAAGCGCGCTATCGGATGGACCAGATGGTCCGCGAAGCCGAAGAGGATGTCCGCGTCGCGTGGAACACCTGGGACGCGCAGGGCAAGCTGGTCAAGGAACTGGAAGAACAGAGCCGGGTTTCGGACGAATTGCTGCGCTCGTACCGCGCCCAGTTCAACGTCGGTCGCCGCTCGCTGCTCGACGTACTCGATGCCCAGAACACCCGCTATAACGTGCAGGTTCGCACCGAGACCGCAAAGTTCGCGCAATTTTACTCCGAATTCAAACTGCTGGCGGCGCTCAACGACCTGCTCGCCGCGATGGATGTCCAGCCGCCCGCTGCCGCTGCCGCCACCGCGCGCGACCGTTTCAAGGTCAAGCCGACCCCCGAGATGAACCCGGAAGCGATGCGGGATCCCACATGAATTATCCAGCAGACGCCCGCGGCGCGCGGCGTTCGCGCCAACCGCCGCCCGCGGCGGATTTTGAAGCATGGCGCGCCAGCCCCGCCCAGGGTGACGAATTGCTGGGCGCGGTGGCCGCGGTTGCGGCGCTGTTCGAGCGTCCCTTCTCCGATCTGCGGGTGAAAAAAGGTCTGGCGCTCGACGATGACGGCCTGGTGCCGCTCGACCAGCTCGACCACGCGCTCGCGGCGGTCGGCCTGCGCTGTCATCTTGTCCGCCGCTCGCTGGCCGGATGGAACGCGCACGACGTCCCCGCCATCCTGCTGCTGGCGGACGACCGATCGCTGGTGCTGACCGCGATGGACGATCAGGGCTGCTGGGTCCGCCTGCCGGGCGCGGGCAGCGACATTCAGATCGACCGCCGACTGTTGGAGACCGCCTATTCGGGTCAGGGCGTCATCGTCCGCCATGACCCGGCCAGCGAAACAGCGCGTGAGCGGCCGTGGGACCAAGCCACTCGCCAACATTGGTTCTGGAGCGAAGTCTGGAAGGAGCGCGGCCAATATGGCTATGTGATGTTCGCGTCGCTGCTGATCAACCTGCTGGCGTTCGCGATGCCG
Organism: uncultured Sphingopyxis sp.; assembly: GCA_964502035.1. Classification (GTDB taxonomy): domain Bacteria; phylum Pseudomonadota; class Alphaproteobacteria; order Sphingomonadales; family Sphingomonadaceae; genus Sphingopyxis. The sequence goes on from CAZCUW010000001.1 coordinate 69,625, forward strand.
TTGTTCACGATGAATGTGTACGACCGGATCATTCCCAACAAGGCCGCCGCCAGCCTGTGGATGCTGGCGCTCGGCGCGCTGTTTGCCATCGCAGTCGAATATGGCCTGCGGCTGGCGCGGACCGGACTGATCGACGAAGTCGGACGCGGCATCGACGCCCGGCTGTCGCAGCGCCTGCTCGACAAGGTGCTGAACCTGCCGCTGGCAACGCAGCGCGGCAGCACCGGCGCCCTCGCGCGGCGAGTGACCGACTATGAACAGGTGCGCGATTTCTTTGCTTCGACCACTGTCGTATTGTTGACCGATATCCTGTTCCTGGTCGTGTTTGTCGCGCTGATCGCGGTACTCGGCGGGTGGCTGGCGGTCATACCGCTCGTCGCGATGGTGGTCATGCTGGCGATGGGCTGGGTGCTACAGCGCCGGATGAGCGCCGCCGTCGCCGACGCGCAGGTCGACGCCAGCATGTTGCAGACGACGCTGATCGAAACGATCGGCAGCCTCGAAACGGTCAAATCCTGCCGCGCCGAAGGCCGGATGCTGGGCAAGTGGCGGCGCCTTTCAGCGTCGAACGCCTATACCCAGGAAGAAATGCGCAAGCTGACCGCAACCGCGGTCAACCTGGCGACGCTGTGCCAGCAGGCGACCGGAATCGCGCTGATCATCGGCGGCTTTTATCTGTTCAACGCGGGCACCATTTCGATGGGCGCGATCATCGCGATCGTGATGCTCGCCAGCCGGTCGCTCGCCCCGGTCGGGCAGCTCGCCTTTCTGATGACGCGCGGGCGGCAGGCGTTCGTTACCTTGAACAGCCTGCAACAGCTGATGGATCAGGATGACGAGCGCGACAAAGGCAGCCGCTCGATCACCCCCGAGGTGCGCGACGGCCGGTTGCAGCTGGACCATGCCGGTTTCTGTTACCCCGACACCGACCGCGAATCGCTCGCCGACGTCAGCCTGTGCATCGAGCCCGGCGAACGGGTCGGGCTGATCGGCCGCGTCGCGTCGGGCAAGTCGACACTCGGGCGCGTGCTGTGCGGCCTTTATGACCCGACGAGCGGCAGCTATCGCATCGACGGCCTGGAAAGCCGGCAATATGATCCGCACGACCTGCGCTCTACGCTGCGCTACGTCGGCCAGGATGCCGAGCTGTTCAGCGGCACGGTGCGCGAAAATTTGCTCGTCGGCGCCAGCGATGCCGACGACGCCAGCATCATCGATGCGGTCCGGCGATCGGGAGCCGACGAGTTCCTCGGCCGCGACACGACGGGGTTCGATTTCCACATCGGCGAGCGCGGTGCGCGGCTGTCGGGGGGACAGCGCAGCTTTCTGGTGCTTGCCCGCGCGCTGATGACCCCGGCGCATTTGCTGTTCCTCGACGAACCCACGGGCGCCATGGACAGTCAGACCGAAAAACATTTTGCCGAGCGGCTGCAAGCCGCCATTCCTGCGAGTCAGACGCTAGTGATCGCTACGCACCGGATGACCGTGCTCGGGCTGGTCGACCGGCTGATCGTCATGGACAATGGCCGGATCGTCGCCGACGGCCCGCGCGACGAAATCCTTGCCCAGCGAGCCGCATCATGACCGCCGCGACCGCCCGCCGATATGGCACGGTGGCCAGCGACGACAACCGCCGCACGATCATGTGGCTGGTCGCGATGGCGGTGGTGGTCACGCTGCTCACGTCGCGGACGATGTGGGCGCATGTGGCCGACTTTGTCGGCGGCGACAGCTCCGATACCGCTTACAGCAGCCCCGACACACCGGTCATCACCGACCCGGAAATGGCGCGGCTGATCAAGCTGACCGAAGAGCCCGGCCCGACGGCGCTCTACGCGCCGGAAACCGCGATGACGCGGAACGAGGCCATTCCTTTTGCGCGAGGTCCAGTCGCCTCGGCCAAACCGTTTCATCCCGCCACCGCCGATCAAAGAGCTGTGATGACCGCCCTGCGCTGCCTGACCCAGGCGGTCTATTATGAAGCGGCCTATGAACCGATCGCCGGGCGGCGCGCGGTTGCCCAGGTCGTCATCAACCGCGCCCTGCATCCCGCCTTCCCCAAATCGATTTGCGGCGTTGTCTATCAGGGCGTGAACCGGCCCGTCTGCCAATTCAGCTTCACCTGCGACGGATCACTCAACCGACGCCCCAATCCCGCCAAGTGGCAGGAGGCGGAGGATGTCGCACGCGCCGCGCTCGCGGGCTATGTCGAAACCTCGGTCGGGCACGCGACCCATTATCACGCCAATTATGTGTCACCCTATTGGGCGCCCAAGCTGGTCAAAATTGCACAGCTGGGCGCCCATATCTTTTATCGCTGGCCCGGCAAATGGGGAACGCCGGGGGCGTTTTCGGGCCGCTACAGCGGGATGGAAGCCATCCCGACGATATTGGCGCGTAGCGCGGTAGTACGATCGCGCGAGGGTGCCGACGGACAAGGCCTGATCCAGGCATCGGCCGGAGGAACGCTCGACGCGATGCAAGAGCGCCGCGCCGACAACGATGCCGGCGGCCGGCTCGACCCATCGCTCGGTTGGGAACTCGCAATCCCCGAACCCGAAGAAACCAGCCGCGCCTCGCGCATAATGGCACGGCAACAGGGCGGCGAATTTGACGTCGCCACGAAGGAGAGTGGTTCTTGATCAGATCGCGGCCCTATGTCGGCACGCGCCGGATCATCCTGGCATCGGGGGTCGGGCTTTTTGTTTTTGTCAGTTGGGCCAGCTTTGCCCAGGTCGACGAAGTCACCCGCGGCCAGGGGCGCGTCATCCCGTCGAGCAAAGCGCAGATCGTCCAGTCGTCCGAACCGGCAACGATATTGGACATCGTCGTGCGGTCGGGGCAGCCGGTCCGCAAGGGGCAGTTGCTGGTGCGCCTCGACGACACCGAATCCTCGTCGCAGCTCGGCCAGATCGCGGCGGAGAACCGCTCGCTGGCGGCCCGCGCCGATCGCTTGGGACGCGAAGGTGGCGGCGGTGCGGGCGCCAATTGCAGCACCGCGAGCGGCGCCCGGCTCGCCGAATGCAATCAGGAAGCCGACCTGCAATCGGTCCGCGCAGCGACGCAGCGCAGCCGCCGGATGGCGCTCAACGCCGCGGTCGAGCAGCGCCGCAGGGATTATGGCGAAGCGCAGGCGACGATCGCCTCGCTGCGATCAAGCCTTGGGCTGGCGCAAAGCCAGGTCGACCTGCTGGCGCCGCTCGCCGCCAAGTCGATCGTCCCGCAAACCGAATTGCTCAATGCCCAGCGCGAGGCGACCGAAGTGCGCGGCAAACTGGCCGCGGCCGAGCAGGCCGCATCACGCGCCGCCGCCGCGATCAGCGAAGCGCAGGCGCAGGCAGCCTCGGCCGGTCTGGAGTTCCGGCAGGAGGCGCTCGACGAGCGCAACCAGATTGTTGCCAAGATGGCGGTCAATTCGGAATCGCTGCGCGGTGCCGCCGGTCGCCAGCAACGCAGCGAAATCCGCTCACCCGCGAACGGCATCGTCAACGATGTCCAGGTCACGACGGTCGGCGGGTTCGTTCAGGCCGGGCAGAAGATCATGCAGGTGGTGCCGGTCGGCGACAAATTGTTGATCGAGGCGCGCGTCGCGCCGCGGGACATTGCGTTCATCAAGGTCAACGACCGCGCCAATGTCAAAGTCACCGCTTATGATTTTGCGGTCTATGGCGGCCTGTCGGGGCGCGTCGTCCAGATTTCGCCGGACAGCCTGTATGACGAGGCGACCAAGGAAGCCTATTTCACCGTCGTCGTCGAAACCGACGTCGCCTATCTGAAAAGCGGGAAGCGCCAGTTGCCGATCACCCCCGGGATGATCTGTGACGTCGAGGTGCTGACCGGCAAGAAAAGCGTGCTGAGCTATTTGTTCAAGCCGTTCCTGCGCGCCAGGTCGGAAGCGTTTACCGAGCGCTGAGGACGGCGGCGGCGGCGTCGTCGTCGATCGACGTCAGGCCGCCCGGCCCGAATAGGGTGGCGGCCTAACCACGGCGCGGACGGGTCTTACCTCGCGGAGGGTCAGCTGCACCGGCTCCCCCAGGCCATTCTTGACCCCCCAGGTTGCCGCTTGGGTGCGGTTTTCAACGCCCAGCTTGCGCAGGATCGCCTTCACATGCACTTTGACGGTGGCTTCGCAGATGCCGAACTGCCGCGCGATCACCTTGTTCGCCATCCCGGCCATGATGCTTTCGAGGATTTCGATCTCGCGGTCGGACAAGCCCACCGACGCGGCGCTGCTTTTCCAGTCCCCGCCCAGCGCGGCCGGAACCCAGCTGGTGAGATTGTTGACGAGCTGCGATGGAAAGACTTTCTCGCCCAGCGCCGCCAATTTGATCGATTCGACCAGCGGAGCGCACAGGATTTCTTTGACGATGACGGCATCGACGCCGATCTGAAACGCCTCGACCACGTCTTCAAAGACATAATGATCGAACAGCAAGGCCAGTTTTGCATGGATCTTTTTCGCGGCCAGCCGACGACATGCGTCGAGTCCAAAGCCGGTGTCTCCACCATCGACGACGATGACATGGCCATCGACGTCATCGGCGATCATCCCCTGAGCGTCAAACAGCGCCGAGGCATCGGCAACCGATGCTTCGATCTGAAAGCTCTCGCCGGAAAGGATGTTTCGTAACCCTTCCCTGGCGATTTCATATTTCGCCAAGAGCGAAATCTTGATCAACTGCGACATTTCCGCCTCCCCTGAATTCTCAGTCAAGGCGACCCAACTTGTCTGGACTTCGGTCTAAACCCCAAATACCCTTTGTTTTCCATCGCGGCGGACCCCTCCCCACGTTGAATAAATTAACCTTTTAGTTTCGTTATCCAATAACTACCTATAAGGTTATACAACTTAATGACAGATTCTACGAGGATTTTGATGCATACCCACTAAGGGGTATCAGCGATTCCGGCACCCAGCGCCGCCGCTCGACTGTCGCGCGCCGCAAACCCGATTTAATGGCATCTAATGCGGCATGTTATTTTTCGGCGCCGCGGCGGCCACGTCCCTAGCCTTTCGGGTAGGCGCGCGACCAAGGGCCGCCCCGAATTGGGCCGCATTCCCTAATGATATTGGTTAATGCCCCGCGGCCGAGCGATAAGGCGCCCGTCGTGCGCGCGTCAAATTGCGCGAGTCGCGGCCAGCGCGATGCTGCCAATTTGGCGATATTCGCGATCGCCCCACAAAGGCATGGAAAAAGCAGCAAAAAATGATGCCGCGCCGCCGCGACATGGTTTGCCGGTCAGGCCCTATCTGGCCCCGCGCGACGCCAAGCGCCCGAACATCCTGGGCAGTGCGTTGACGATCGACATATGCGCCGAGGCGAGCTTGGTCCCGGCCCGTCCGGCGACCGCGGTTTTGAACGACAGCCGATCGGTCGCGGCGGGCGCCGCGCTGGCGAACGCCACCGACGATGCCTTCGCTGTCGCCGCAGCCGCCATCACCACCGGCGCCGGGCTATCGCGATAGCCGTGGACCCAGCGGCGACTGCCGCTGAACGACAGGATCGGGCGCACGGCATTGGCCTGGCGCCCGTCGTAGATACGGTCGGTCATATTATCGAGGACGACCCACCCGGCGTTCGACCGCACCAACAGGAACGCATGGTCGGCGTTGATCGCCAGGTCGCGCAGCAGGACGAGCTTCATGCGATCGTCGTCGATGCCCGCCGCGCGGAGCATGTGCATTTTCAAGATGGCGAAATCCTCGCAATCGCCGCTGCCGCGCGCCATCGTCTCGTCGGCGGTCGCCCAAAAGTCGCGCTGCCGGTAATTGCGGTCGTCATCGACATAGGCGATCTGGCGATTGACCCACAGGTTGACCCGCTCGAGCGTCGCCGCTTCGCTCAGGCCGCGGGTCACCGCGGCGCGGTCGAGCTGCGCCTGCATCAGTCGCGCCGCCGGGGCGCGGCGAACGCGCGCCCAGCGATCGTCGAAGCGCGTCGTTTCAACCGGGATCGCCAACGTCCCCAGTTCGCTGTCGTGATCGAGCGCGGGGGCCGCAATTGCGGCCACTTGTTCAGCGCAATCGACCCGTCGCGGCAAAGCGGCGGCACGAACGGGCTGAAAAAAGCGGTCGGCACCCGTCGCCATGGCGCGCACGGCGACCGGTTCACCGCGCGCCGGCGTTATTTCGACGATCGGCGCCGGCTGTTCCTGGCGCATCCGCATTCGATCGAGCGCGCTTGGCATATCCGGGGCAACGGGAAGCGGCGCGGCAAAGGACGGCGCCGACGATGCCAGTACTGCCGTCGCCCGGCAGGTATCGCCGACCGCAAAATGCTTAGTATTGGCGACCTTCGCGACCGGTGTCTCGATCGCCGCAGAGGCCGTCGCAGGCAGCAGGACGGCAACGGCGGCCATTGCAAGCGCGGTAACGCTGATGAAGGCCGGGGGAGACGGGCGCGCGGTCATAGCGCCAGCCATGACGACGCGAGGTGAGAATATGCTTCAACAACATGGTTAACGCCACGTTGACTATCGCCGTGCGCCGACGCCGCTGCACCCCGGTGACGAAGGATTTACGACGCGGCAGCAGGCCGGTTAGTCGGCCATCGCCACGACCAGTTTTTCCGGAAAGGTCAGCGTGAAGGCGCCGCCGCCGTCGGGGTGATTGGTGGCCGCTATGCCGATCCCCAGCGCGTCGGCAAAGCCCTTGGCAATAGCCAGCCCCAGGCCGCTGCCGCCATGCCGGTCGGTGCCGACGCCCTGGGCAAAGGTATCGAAAATAGCGGTTTCGGTTCCCGGCTCCAGCCCGGCGCCGCGGTCGCGGACGGTCAGCAGCAACGCATCGGGCGTACGGCGCCCGATGATCGAGATTGGCCCGGCATTGCCGCCGTGCTGGACCGCGTTGGCGACGAGGTTGAGCAGGATATGGTGGAGCAGCCGCTCGTCGGTCTTGACGAACGGCAGACTGGCCGGAACCTGAAAATCGATATGATGCCCGCGCAGCATGTCCTTGAGGTCGTGGACGACCCCCGCAACCGCGTCGGTCAGGTCGACCGACGCGAGGCTGAGATGGATGCCGCCCGCGTCGATCCGCACCAGTTCGATCAGATTGTCGAGAAAGCGGCGCAGCCGCGACAATTCGGCGCGCGCCGTCGGCAGCGAGCGGGCGCCCGGATGTTCGGCGCCGATCGCCTCGATCGCCGCGGTCACCCCGGTCAGCGGGGTGCGCAGATCGTGGCCGATCGACGACAGCAGCGCGGCGCGCAGCCGGTCGCGTTCCTCCAGCACCGACAGGCTGCGCATCTCGTCCTCGAGATACAGGCGCTCGTGCGCGAGCGCCGCCTGCCCGATCAGGGTCGACAACAAGGTCGCCTTGTCGGCGGCGACCGGCGCGCTGTCATCGTCGCGCGCGATGCCGAGCACCGCAAGGACGCCGAGGCTGGTCTTGAGCGGGTGGAATTGCCAGTCGGACGCCAGCAGGGTGCCGGTGCCGCGCCCGGCGGGTTCGCCGCTGCTCCACGCCCATTCGGCGGCGGCCTGGTCGATCGGCGAGATCACCGCCTCGCGCGGGCGGGCAACGATCGGGCTGAGCACATTGTCTGCCTCGGCAAGCATGACACAGCGCACGCCAAGCAGGCGCGACACCTCGTCGCAGGTCGCGGCCGCGGTCGCCTCGCGGTCCGACGCGCGCGCCAGCATCTGTCCGAACGCCGCGAGCGAGGCATTTTCCTCGGCGCTGCGCACCCCGATGCGCGCCCGCGTCCGCAGCCGTCCGGCAAGATTGCTGGTGACCGCCGCCACCCCGGTCAGCACCAGCATCGTCAACACGCTTTGCGGGTCGGCGATGGTAAAGGTGTGGATCGGGTCGAGGAAAAAAAAGTTGAACGCCAGCGCCGCGGCAATGCTGGCGAACAGCCCGGGGCGCAGACCATAAAGCGTCGCGGTGACGATGACCGGGACCAGATAGAGCAGATCGATCGCACCGCGCCCGATCAGCGGCTGGGCAAATTTCGCGAGCAGCGTCGTCGCGGCGATCAGCAGCAGCGACGCCGCATAGGCATGGGGCCGCCCCCAACCCCGCACCCAGCCGCGCCACCAGCTTTCGGTGGTCGCGGTCTGCGGCGACGGAATGACGTGCACCGCCAGATCCTGCGTGCCGCGAATGAGGCTTTCGACCACCGACCCATGGCGCAGCTCGAACCACCAGCTGCGCTGTGAGCGACCGATGATCAGCTGCGTCGCCCGCTGCGCGTCGATCTGGCCGCGCAGCCCGGCGATGACATTTTCCGACGGGATGGTCGCGATCGTCGCGCCGAGCGTCGCGGCGAGCGACAGCGCGGCGGCGATCCGGCGCTTGGTGTCCTCGTCGAAATTCTCGCTGCGCGGGGTTTCGATATGCACCGCGGTCCACGGCGCGTTCAGCCCATCGGCGAGCCGCTTTGCCGTCCGCACCAGCGCGTCGACCCCGGGCTGCTCGCTGATCGCCACCAGGATGCGCTCGCCCGCCGCATAGGTGCCCGCGACGCCGCTGGCATCCAGATCGTGCAGCATCTGGCGATCGACGCTGAGCGCCGCGCGGCGCAGCGCCATTTCGCGCAGCGCCGACAAATTCGGTTTGGAAAAGAAATGGCCGAGCGCGCGTGACGCTTCCTGCGGCACATAGACTTTGCCGTCTTTCAACCGGTCGATCAGTTCGTCGGGCGGCAGATCGACGAGCTTGATCTCGGCGCCCTCGAACACGCTGTCGGGTACCGTTTCGCGCACCCGGACGCGGGTAAAGCTGGCGACAACGTCGTTGAGGCTTTCGACATGCTGGATGTTGAGCGTCGTATAGACGTCGATCCCGGCATCGAGCAGTTCGGCGACGTCCTGCCAGCGCTTGAGGTGGCGGCTGCCCTCGACATTGGTGTGGGCATATTCGTCGACCAGCGCGAGTTCGGGCGCGCGGCGCAGCACCGCATCAAGGTCCATTTCGGTCAGCGTCCGGCCGCGATACTCAACCTCGCGCCGCGCCACAATTTCCTGCCCGGCAAGCAAGGCTTCGGTTTCGGCGCGGCCGTGGGTTTCGACCACGGCGACCACCACATCGACGCCGTCGCGTTTCAGCGCCGCGCCTTCCGTCAGCATCGCATAGGTCTTGCCGACCCCGGGCGCGGCGCCGAGGAAAATCTTGAGCTCGCCGCGATCCTCGCGCCGCGCCTGGCGCAGCAACGCATCGGGCGAAGGTCGTTTTTCGGAAGGGGGCGGCGTCGGCATGGCGAGAGTTCGTGTCCTACCGGAATGAGCCCGACCTCACTACCGCATCCCCGAGCGAAGACGAGGGGCCAAGCCGAGCGCAGTCGAGGCAGCAAACCGCGCTGCTTCTCGCTTCGCTCGAACAAGCCCCTCGTCTTCGCTCGGGGATGCGGACGTTTGGGACGATATGTCAATTGGACCTTAGCCCAGCGCAGACGCGCTCGCCAAGCAAAGGCCGCCGGGACTTTACGGAAACTTTATGCCGAGCGGCGGATTCGCCCGCGAAACTTTACGGCAAAGGGGCGTAGCGGCGCCCACATCCTGTCGGATTCCCCGCCGCACCCGCCGCGGGGCCGACTTGGCCGGAGACTGAAACCATGTCCGATATTTTGTGGCTCGGCCTGATCGCGCTGCTGTTTGCGGCGACGCTCGGTTACGCACGTCTTTGTGACGGAGCGTAAGCCGTGAGCACCGCGCTGATCCTCGCTGGCGTCACCGCCGCCGCCCTCCTCGTCTATCTGCTCGCCGTCTTGCTGCGGCCCGAGCGTTTCTGATCGGAACCTGACATGACCGTCGCTGGCTGGGGCTTGATCCTCCTCTTCATCGCCATCCTCGTCGCGCTCGCCAAGCCGATGGGGATGTGGCTGTTCGCGCTCTACGAAGGACGCGCCACCCCGCTGCACCGGGTGTTCGGCCCGGTCGAGCGCGGTTTTTATCGCCTCGCCGGGATCAATCCCGATGAGGAGCAGGGCTGGCGGCGTTACGCGCTGCACATGCTGTTGTTCAACGTCGTGCTGCTGCTGTTCACTTACGCGATCCTGCGGTTGCAGGGCGTGCTGCCGGGCAATCCGCAAGGATTTGGCGGGGTCGGCGCCGATGGGGCGTTCAACACCGCGGTCAGCTTTACCACCAACACCAACTGGCAGTGGTATTCGGCCGAGACGACGCTGTCGAACCTGGCGCAGATGCTGGGGCTGACGATCCACAATTTCCTGTCGGCGGCGACCGGCATCGCGATCGCTTTCGCGCTGTTCCGCGGTTTCGCGCGGCGCGAGATGAAGACGATCGGCAATTTCTGGGCCGATACGACGCGCGTCACCCTCTATCTGCTGCTGCCGATCTGCATCGTCTATGCGATCTTTCTGATCGCGAGCGGGGTACCGCAGACGCTGGCGGGTTCGATCGACGCGACCACGCTCGAAGGCGTCAAGCAGACGATCGCGCTCGGCCCCGTCGCGAGCCAGGAAGCGATCAAGATGCTCGGCACCAATGGTGGCGGCTTCTTTAACGCCAACAGCGCGCATCCGTTTGAAAACCCCACCGCGCTGACCAATCTCGTCCAGATGCTGTCGATCTTTGTGATCGGCGTCGGGCTGACCTGGTGTTTCGGCAAGGCGGTCGGCGACACCCGCCAGGGCTGGGCAATCCTCGCCGCGATGGGCGTGCTGTTCATTGCCGGGGTGACCGTCACCTATTGGCAGGAAGCCGCGGGCAACCCGGTGCTGCACCAGCTGGGCGTCGCAGGCGGCAATATGGAGGGCAAGGAGGTGCGCTTCGGCATCGCCGCCTCCGCGCTGTTCGCGGTCGTCACCACCGCCGCGTCGTGCGGCGCGGTCAATGCGATGCACGACAGCTTTACCGCGCTTGGCGGCATGATCCCGCTGTTCAACATGCAGCTGGGCGAAATCGTCGTCGGCGGGGTTGGCGCGGGCATCTATGGCTTCCTGCTGTTCGCGATCCTCGCGGTGTTTGTCGCCGGGCTGATGGTCGGGCGCACCCCCGAATATGTCGGGAAAAAGATCGAGGCGCGCGAGGTCAAGCTCGCGGTGCTGGCGATCGCGATCCTGCCGCTCGTCATCCTAGGCTTCACCGCAATCGCCAGTGTGATGCCCGCAGGCCTCGCCGGTCCGCTCAACAAGGGACCGCATGGCTTTTCGGAGATCCTCTATGCCTTCACATCGGGCGCCGGGAACAATGGGTCGGCCTTTGCCGGGCTGAGCGCGGGCACGCCGTTCTACAACGGGATGCTGGGCATCGCGATGTGGCTCGGGCGCTTCTTCGTCATCGTCCCGGCGCTCGCCATCGCCGGCAGTCTGGCCGCCAAACGGCATGTCCCCGCGACCAGCGGCTCGTTCCCCACCACGGGCGGGCTGTGGGTCGGGCTGCTTGTCGGGGTCATCCTGATCCTTGGCGGTCTCACCTTCCTGCCCAGCCTCGCGCTTGGTCCCATCGCCGATCACCTCGCGGTGACCAGCGGCCAGCTTTTCTGACGGATATACAGCCATGAACGCTCCCACTTCGATGTTCAGCGCCGCCCTTGTCGTCCCCGCGATGCGCGACGCCGTGCGCAAGCTCGACCCACGCCAGCTGATCCGCAACCCGGTGATGTTCGTCACCGCGGTCGTCGCCTTGCTGCTGACGGTGCTGCTGGTGATCGGCGAACCCGGCCTGCCGCTCGGGTTCGAGATCCAGCTCGTCGTCTGGCTGTGGCTCACCGTGCTGTTCGGCACCTTTGCCGAGGCACTGGCCGAAGGGCGCGGGCGGGCGCAGGCGGCGTCGCTGCGCGCGACAAAGGCGGAACTCCGCGCCAAGCTGATGCTGGGGGTCGGCGATACCTATGAGATCGTCGCCGCGAGCCAGCTGGAAAAGGGCGAGATCGTGCTGGTCGAGACCGGCGATCTGATCCCCGCCGATGGCGAGGTAATCGAGGGTGTCGCATCGGTCAACGAAGCCGCGATCACCGGCGAAAGCGCGCCGGTGATCCGCGAGGCGGGCGGCGACCGATCGGCGGTCACCGCCGGCACCCGAGTGATTTCGGATCGGATCAAGGTGCAGGTTACCGCCGAACCAGGCCAGGGCTTCCTCGACCGCATGATCGCGCTGGTCGAAGGCGCCGAACGCCGCAAGACCCCGAACGAGATCGCGCTGACCATCCTGCTCGTCGGGCTGACGATCATCTTTCTTATCGCGGTATCGACGATCCCCGGTTTTGCGTCCTATGCCGGTGGTTCGGTGCCAGTGGTGCTGCTCGCGGCGCTGCTGATCACGCTGATCCCGACCACTATCGCTGCCTTGCTGTCGGCGATCGGCATCGCGGGCATGGACCGACTCGTGCGCTTCAACGTCCTCGCCAAATCGGGACGCGCGGTCGAGGCGGCGGGCGACGTCGATGTGCTGCTGCTCGACAAGACCGGCACGATCACCATCGGCGACCGTCAGGCAAGCGAGTTCCGCCCGCTCACCGGGATCGAGATCGACCGGCTGGCCGAAGCAGCGTTGTTGTCGAGCCTGGCCGACGAAACCCCCGAGGGGCGCTCGGTCGTCGCCTTGGCGCGCGAACGCCATGCGATCCGCGTCGAGACGCTGCCCGCGGGGTCGGAGGTCATTCCCTTCACCGCGCAGACCCGCCTGTCGGGGGTCGTCGTCGCCGGGGTCACGATCCAGAAGGGTGCGGTGGACTCGGTGCTGAAAGCGCATCCGCAGGGCGAAAACGCCGCAGTGGTCGAACTGCGCAAGATCACCGAAGAAATCGCGCGCTCGGGCGGCACCCCGCTGGCCGTCGTCCGCGACGGCCGCCTGCTCGGCGCGATTCATTTGAAGGACGTCGTCAAGGCCGGGGTGCGCGAGCGTTTCGGCGAGCTGCGCAAGATGGGCATTCGCACCGTGATGATTACCGGCGACAACCCGCTGACCGCCGCGGCGATCGCTGCCGAGGCCGGGGTCGACGATTTCCTGGCGCAGGCGACCCCCGAGGACAAGCTGGCATTGATCCGCCGCGAACAGAGCGAAGGCCGGTTGGTCGCGATGTGCGGCGACGGCACCAACGACGCCCCTGCCCTGGCCCAGGCCGACGTCGGCGTGGCGATGAACACCGGGACGCAGGCGGCGCGCGAGGCGGGCAATATGGTCGACCTCGACAGCGACCCGACCAAGCTGATCGAGATCGTCGGGCTGGGCAAACAATTGCTGATGACGCGCGGCGCGCTGACGACCTTTTCGGTCGCCAACGATGTCGCGAAATACTTCGCGATCATCCCGGCGATCTTCGTCGTGCTCTATCCGCAGCTCGGGGTGCTCAACGTGATGGGGCTGGCAACGCCCGAGAGCGCGGTGCTGTCGGCGATCATCTTCAACGCGCTGATCATCCCCTGCCTCGTCCCGCTCGCGCTGAAGGGCGTGCGGTACCGGCCGATGCCCGCGGGCCAGCTGCTCGCGCGCAACCTGTCGGTCTTTGGTCTTGGCGGCCTGATCGCGCCATTCGTTGGCATCAAGCTGATCGACCTTGCCGTTTCGGGATTGCACCTCGCGTGACAAAAAAGCCGCTTGTGCTGAGCTTGTCGAAGCACCGTTCTTCCTACCTTAAATAGAAGAACGGCCCTTCGACAGGCTCAGGGCGAACGGAAGAAAGGGAATTTCTATGTTTACAGATTTGAAATCCGCCATCCGCCCCGCGCTGGTGCTGACCCTGCTGTTCGCCGCGCTGCTCGGCATCGCCTACCCGCTCGCGCTGACCGGGCTCGGCCAAACGCTGTTCCCGGCGCAGGCCAACGGCAGCCTGATCCGCGACGGCGACACCGTCGTCGGGTCCGAACTGATCGGCCAGAAATTCGCCGGACCGACCTATTTCCACGGCCGCCCCTCCGCCGCGGGTGCCGACGGTTATGATGCCGCCGCGTCGGCCGGATCCAACCTCGGCCCCGCCGCGCAGGCGCTCACCGACCGGGTCAAGGCCGATGTTGCCACCCTTTCCGAAACGACACCGGGCTCTCCTGTCCCGTCTGACCTGGTGACGACCTCTGCCTCGGGGCTTGACCCCCATATCAGCCCCGAGGCGGCCTTTTCGCAGGTGAACCGCGTTGCCGCGGCCCGCGCCCTTCCCGCCGCGCAGGTCCGCGCGCTGGTCACGGCCGCCGTCGAACATCCGGCGCTCGGCTTTTTGGGCGAGCCGCGGGTCAATGTTCTGCTGCTCAATCGCGCCCTCGACCGGACGCGCCCGCAAAGCTAAGGCGGTGCGATGCCCGGGCCTGCGAAAATCCTGATCGTCGAGGACGACGCGCATATCCGGCGGCTGCTGCGCGCGACGATGCAGCGCGCCGGGCATGAGGTGGCCGAGGCGGCCGATGCGCGCGCGGCGCTGGCGCTGCTCGACATCGAAAAGCCCGATGTCGTGCTGCTCGACCTCGGCCTGCCCGATCGCGACGGGCTCGAGCTGATCGGCCCGGTTCGCCAGCGGTCGGCGGCAACCATCATCGTCGTGTCGGCGCGCGACGACAGTGCCGAAAAGGTCGCGGCGCTCGATCTGGGCGCCGACGATTATCTGGCCAAGCCGTTCGATACCGACGAGCTGCTGGCGCGGATCCGGGCGACGTTGCGCCACCAGCGGGCGAGCGCGGCGGGCGAAGCGGTTTCGGTCATCGAAACCGGCGATCTGCGGATCGATCTGGACCACCGCCGCGTCGAGCGCGGCGGCGGCGAAGTGCATCTGACGCCGAAAGAATATGGTGTGCTCGCCGAACTCGCCCAGCGCCCCGACCGCGTGCTGAGCCACGCGCAGCTGCTGAAGGCGGTGTGGGGACCGGCGCATGCCGAGCGGGTCGAATATCTGCGGATCGCGGTGCGCGGCCTGCGTCAGAAGCTCGAGGTCGATCCGGCGCGCCCGCGGCTGATCGTCAACGAACTCGCGGTCGGCTATCGCCTGTCGCTACGCAGCGCCAAGCCCGACTGATCAGCGCGGCTGCTGCGCCGCCAAGACACGCAGAATGTTGCCGCTCCACATTTTTTCGATGTCACTGTCCGAATAGCCCGCCGCTTTCAGCCGCTCGGTCACCTTGGGCAGCGCCGAAATATCCTCGATCCCGGTCAGGCCGCCGCCGCCGTCCCAGTCGGCGCCGAAGCAGATATGGTCGACGCCGCCGACCTCGATCGCGCGCAGCACCATCGCCATATATTGCTCGAAATCGGCCGCCCATAGCGGCTCGGTCTTGTCGAGTTCGCGCCATTTACGGTTGAGCTCGGCCTGCTGCGCAGGCGACAAGGTGCCGATGCGCTCATACTGGCCGAACAATGCGCCGCGCGCCGGGGTCATGTTCATGTCCGACATAAATATCGTCGAAATGCACATCGCGCCGCCTTTCGCGGCCAGCGCCCTGAGCCGTGCTTCGTCCAGATTGCGCGGATGATCGTTCGCCGAGCGCAGGCTGGAGTGCGACAGGATGATCGGATATTCGGACAACGCCAGCAGCTGGTCAAAGGTGGCATCCGAGGCATGGCTCGCGTCGATCACGATCCCCAGCCGGTTCATCTCCGCCACCCACCGCTTGCCGAGCGGGCTGAGGCCGTTCCAGCGCGCGTCGCCGGTCGCGCTGTCGGCGAACTGGTTGGTCCTGGAATGGACCGGCCCCGCCATGCGGACACCCTTTTGGTGGAACTCGGCGAGCAGCGCGACGTCCTCGCCGAGCGGATAGCTGTTTTCCATCGACTTATAGGCGATCAGCTTGCCCGCCTTGGTCAGCGCGCGTGCGTCGGCGGCGGTGCGCGCGGGACCGATCGCGTCGCCATGCTTGACGATCGTCGCGTCGATCAGGTCCGAGCGCGCCCGCGCAAACGCCAGTGCATCGGCATAGCCCTTGGCATCGAGCGCGCCTTGTTCCGTGTAGATGACAAAAAAGCCGCCATCCAGATTACCATCCTTCATCCGCGGGATGTCGAGTTGGACCATATCCTCGGTCGCGCCGTGGCGGTCGGCAAAGCTCCACCCCTGCCGCTCGAAATGCAGCGGCGTGTCGAGGTGGGTGTCGAGCACCAGCATCCGGCTGTGCAGCGGTGCCTCGGGCGCTTTCACCGCCTCCTCGCCGGTCGAACAGGCCGAGAGCGCGGTGGCGGTCAGCAGAATCGCGATAGGCTTCACTTCTTGTCCTCCACCGGCTTCAGGTCGAGATCGTGATAGTCCCAGCTGAAATCGGCAATCTTGCTCACCGCCTTCATCGTCACCCCGGTCACCTTGCCGTCGGCATCGAGCGCGAAGGTCACATAGGCGGGTTCGATCGCCGGGTCGTCGAAATCGGTGACGAAGCTGTCATACTGCCAATGTTTCAGCCGTCCCGCCATCCGCGGCGTCGAAGTGAAGTCGATCGTCAGTCCGGTCGTCGTCGACCCGACCACGACCTCGCCATACCAGGGATCGCGATAGCCTCCGGCATAGCCCGCCAGCGCAAGCGACGGCCCCGATTTGACCGGCGAGGCCTGCGTCTGCTTCAGATACTCGACCCCGCCCGCGAGCCGCGATTGATACCAATCCTCCCATTTGTCGATCCAGCCATAGTCGGGTTGATCGAGATAATGGTCGAGCAGGTCGTAAGTGAGACCGAGGAGCATCCCGCTGTCCTCGCTGTTCATCATGATCGCAAAGCCGACTTTTTTGTCGGGGATCATCACAACGCGGGTGATCGATCCGAACACCCCGCCGCTGTGCTGGACGATGCGGTGACCGCGATAATCCTGGACCTGCCAGCCGAGCGCATAGGCCTGTTGCATCGGCTGCGCGGGTTTCAGGCTGTCGGGCAGCGGGGTGATCGGCATCGGGGTGACCGGCGCCCACATTTCCTTGGCCTGTGCTTCGCTGAACAACCGCTTGCCGTTCGGCAGCGCCCCATAAGCCAGCTGGATCTTGAGCCACGCCGCCATGTCGTCGGCGCTCAGCGCGAGCCCGCCCGCGGGCGCGCCATTGCGGCCAAGTTCGTCACGCTCGTTGAGCGCCTGCTGCGGACCAAGCCCGCGCAAAGCGCCCGAGAGACGCGCATGCGGCCAGGATCGGTTAGGAATGCGGAAGCGGTCCTCGCTGTCGGTCGTCCCGTCTTTCATGCCGCCGAGGCGCAACAGGCGGTCGCGCATGAACAGCTCCCACGTCTGGCCGGTGACCTCCTCGATCAACTGACCCGCCACCGCATAGAGGATATTGTCATAGGCATAGGCCGAGCGAAAACTGGTCTGCGGCTTGAGATAGGCGACGCGCTCGACCGTCTGCTTGCGCGTCAGGTTGGTGCGCGGCACGAACATCAAATCGCCCTGCCCCAGCCCCAACCCGCTGCGGTGGACGAGCAGGTCGCGGATCGTGATCTCGCGCGTCACCCACGCGTCGTGCATACGGAACCACGGCATATGTTTGATGACCGGATCGTCCCACGCGATCTTGCCCTCATCGACCAGGATCGCGAGCGCCGCGGCAGTCATCGCCTTGCCGGTGGAGCCGGTCTGGAACAATGTCTTTTCATCGACCGGCGCGCGGTCGCCGAGTTTTCGGATGCCCCAGCCGCGCGACAGCGTCGTCTTGCCATCCTCGACGATCGCGATCGAGACGCCCGGGGCGCCGATTTTCTGGCGCAGGGTTTCGACCGTTTCGACAATATCCTTGGGCGGTTCAGCCCAGGCGGGCGCCGCGACCGACAGCATCAGCGACAGGGCAAGCAGGCGGGCGGCTGTCATGGGACGGTCTCCATTGGAACGGGTGCGGGGCGCAGCAGGCGCCAGACGCCGATGGTGAGCAAAGGCGCGACAAAGACGATCAGGAACAGCCAGGCGAGGAAGCGGTAACCGCTGGCGATCAGGTCGACGAGGCCGATGCGACCGGCGACAAACATGCAGCCGGTGAGGATGACGGCGCCGATGATCGCGCGCGCGCCGGGGGTGAGCGGCGGGCGCCCGCGGCTTTCGACCGCGCCCGAGATGCGCTCGTTGATCGCGTGCACCGCGCCGGCGCCGCTTTCGAGCAGCGCGGCAAAGATCATCACCTGAAACAGGATATGAAATCCCGGCACCGTCATCTGGCGGAGCAGGAAATCGGACGGCAAGGTTTCAGCGCCGATCGCCGGATAAAAGGCCATCATCGCGACGAAGAACAGGATCGCGGGCAGCATTGACAGCGGCCCGGCGATTAGCCCCGCGACCACGGCGTCGCGCTGGCTGGTCAGGTGGCGCAGCACCGGCAGGATCACCACCGCGCCGACGATATTGTAACTGGCATAGGTCAGCCCGCCCGCCATCCAATTGCCCGACGGCGACGGCGCGTCGGCAAAGCCCCGTCCGATCAGCCCGCCGAAACTGGCGAGCGCGAGGATCAGGAAGAGGCCGTACACTGCGTAGAGCAGGATCGAGACATATTTGAACATCTGCTCGACCGCGCCGGTGCCCCACGCGGTGACCGCGACGATCGACACGCCCAGCAGCACCGATCCGGCCAGCGCGGGCCAGCCAAAAGTCGCGGCGCCGATCGCCCCCGCTGCGGCGCCAAACACCGCAAGGATCAGGACGACGAAAATGACATAAGCGACCTCGAACGCCACCCAGCCAGGGCCGAGAAGCCCCCTGAAAAAGCTGCGATAATCATAGGCACCGAGCGAGCGTGCGAGCGCGAAGGTGATCGCCGCCACGATGCTCCACACCCCCGTCGCGAGCAGCATCGCGGCGAGACCGCCCCATGGCCCCGACGGCACAAAATATTCGGCCAGCTCGCGCCCGGTTGCATAGCCGCCGCCGATAATGACCGCCTTCAACGCAAAACCGGGCAACAGGAAGCGCTGGAACCAGCTCGACCTGCTGCCCGTCTCGCCCACACTCACGCGAGACTGTTTTCGACGAGGGCGTCGAACGCCGCGCCGCCCCGGATCGGATCGGCGACCGGCAATCCCAGCCGCTTGCGCTCCGCCGCCATCAGCGTTTCGGCGGCGGCGGCGTCATAGCTCGACGTGTTGAGGCTGACCCCGCTGCAACGGATCGCCGAGTTGGTGCGGCTGCCGAGGCGGATCGTCAGGTCGATGACCTCTTCGATCGAGGGCAGCGCGAAACTTTCCATGCCCAGGATCACCTTGCGCGTCGGGTCGTGGCAGACCACGAAGACGTCGGGCTGGCTGCCGTGGAGCAGGCCGAGCGACACGGCGGCATAGGCGGGGTTGAAGATCGACCCCTGCCCCTCGATCAGATCCCAATGGCTATCGGGCGCGTCGGGGCTGAGAATTTCCGCCGCCCCCGCCTCGAAATCCGAAACGACCGCGTCCATGGGCATCCCGCCGCCCGCAATCATGATGCCGGTCTGGCCGGTAGCACGAAAGTCCGCATCGATGCCGCGCAGGGCAAAGGCGCGGTGCAGCGCGAGCGCGGTGTATTTCTTGCCGAGCGCGCAGTCGGTGCCGACGGTCAGCAGCCGTTTCCCGCTGCGTTTGCGACCGTTGCCGATCGGGATGGACGGCGGGGGGGTGCGCACGTCGATCAGCCGCTGGCCGGTGCGCTTTGCCGCCTCCGCCAGCGCGGGCAGGCTCGCGAGCCGGACATGCAGGCCGCTGACGATGTCGAGGCCGGCCTCCATCGCCTCGACAAGTGCGGAGATCCAGCTCCCGCCGATCACCCCGCCCTGGTTCGCGACCCCGATCACCAGCGACCGCGCCCCCGCCGCCCGCGCCTGTGCGGGTGACAGGCGCGGCAGGCCGGTGGTGACGGTACAGCCGCCGATCGCCAGTTCGCCAACGCAGCGATCGGCCGCCCAGTCGGCCAGACCAAAGGCGGTCTTGGCATAACCCGCCTCGGTCGTGTCGCCGAGGAACAGCAGATAGGGCTGCGGCAGGGTCAGGCTGCCCTCCAGCCTGCCGATGGGCGCGTTCATCGTTTCCAACTCCAATCCGCTCAAAAAGCCATGTCGAGCGCGACACCGACGGTCCGCGGCTGAAGCGGCGAAATGCCCAGGAAGCTGGGCTGATTGAGCCCGTTGGCAAAGGTCGACCGCGCCATCTCACCCTGATTGTCGAGCAGGTTGCGGGCATAAGCACGCAAAGTCCAATGGTCGTTGAACGTGATCGAAGCGTTGAGATCGACCGACGTATAGGGCTTGGCGGTCGCAACCAGCGGGTCGCTTTCGACCAGCGACAGCCGGTTGCTGGCGTGGCGAATGCCGGCGCCAAAGCTGCCCTTGTTGCCGCTACCCAGTTCAAATTCATAGTCGGCCCGCAGCGCACCGCTGAATTTCGGCACGGCGGGCAAGCGGTCGCCGTCGACCCCGCTGATGTCGGGCACGTCCTCGCTCAGCACGGCGTCGGTATAGCTGCCGGTTGCGCTGATCGTCAGGCCGGGGGTCGGACGCAGCGCGAAACTGCCCTCTATCCCCTTGCTCCGCGCCTTGCCGCCGTTCGCCCCGCCCGACACGCCGCCAAACGAGCGCACGACCTGGATGTCGGTCCAGTCCATCAGGAAGATTGCGACATCGACCGAAACCAAACGATCGGCGAAGTCGGCCTTCAGCCCGATTTCATAATTCTTCATGCGGTCGGCATCGACCGTCGGCGGGACGTTGGGAACGATGACGTTCGGTCCGCCGGGGCGATAACCGGTCGCCAGGCGCGCGTAGAGCATCGCGTCGTCGTTAATGTGGAATTGCGGGCTGATCGAGTAAGTGAACACGCTTTCAGCCGATTCACCGGGATCATCGGCCTGCGGGACGATCGCACCCGAGCTGATTTGCCGGAACGTCTGCTTGTTGCGCGCCCAGCGCAGCCCGCCGGTGATTTCAAACTGCTCGCTCAGCTTGAAGGTGCCGTTGCCGAAGATCGCATATTCCTTGTACGTCGCGGGCAGACCGACGATCGCCAGCGGATCGAGACCGGGGATCGGATTGCCCGCCATGTCGAACGAGCGGACGAGCTGTGCATTGCTGGTCGTCTCGTCGGTGAAGAAACCGCCGACCAGCCATTCAAAACGACCGCCGCTCGGCGAGGCAAGCCGCACTTCCTGCGTCCATTTTTCAAGGCCCAGATCGAGCAGGAACGGGGTAATCCCCGGCGCCACCGCCCCGCCGGTGAGGAGCGGGAACAGCACGCCAAAGGCGTAGCTCGCGTCCTGCACCTGCGCGCTTTGCGTCTTGCTGTACGTCGTCGCCGAGGTCAGCGTGGCGCCGCCGAAATCATAATCGAGCGTCGCCGAATAATAGTCGAGATCGATGTCGAAGGATTCGGGAACAAAATTGTTGAACGAGCGTCCGTCGCCAAGCCGCGCACCGGTCAGATCGGCAGCATAGAGCGCGTTGCCCTGTGAATCGAGCGACTGCCAGATGCCCGCCAGCTTCACGCTGAATTCGGGGGTTGGGGTCCACAGCAGTGCGGCGCGGCCGCCCCGCTGTTCATAGTCATTCTGATCGGTCAGCGCGGCGTTGTTGACGCTATCCACCCAGCCCGGCGTGCTGCGCCATGCGAAGCTGCCGCTGACCGCGAGCCTGTCCTGAACGATCGGCACATTGACCATCACCTGCGCGCCCCAGCCCAGCCCGTCGCCGCCCTTGATCGCGAAGCCTTCAACCCCGGCCTTGACGCTGAACGCATTGGTATTCGGCTGGACGGTGACATATTTCACCAGCCCGCCGATCGAGCTGGCGCCATAAAGCGTGCCTTGCGGTCCCTTCAGCACTTCGATCCGTTCCAGATCATAAGGCATCAGATCGATCGTGAACGCCCCGGCGCGGTTGTAGATCGCACTCGACCCCACCGGCGCATCGTCCAGATAGATGCCGACGGTCTGGCTGGAATTGAGCGGCGCGACGCCGCGCAGCGTGATCGTCGTCTGGCCGGGCGTCCCGCTGTTGCTGACATTCATGCCGGGGACGTAGCCCGCATAGTCGACCAGCGATGCCGAGCCCTGTTGCTGAAGCTCTTCACCATTCACGACGGCGATCGAAATCGGCACGTCCTGCACATTCTGGACGCGCTTTTGCGCGGTGACGACAATCTCGCCCGCCGCTTCGACCGCGCCCGCTTCCTGTGCCTGCGCCGGCATCGCGGCGATCAATGCGGCCATGCTTGCCGCGAAATACAGTCCCTTGTTCATTGTCTTACCCCCAGACTTGCGCGAGCAGGCGGCGGAAATTGCCCCCCAGCACGGCTGTGATATTTTCGTTGGAATAGCCCCGGCGGATCAGTTCCTCGGTCAGGTCAAAGACCTTCAAAGGATGGTCGAAACCGTCGATGTCGATCTTGTCGCGAAAGGCATAGCTGCCCTTGTAGGCACCTTTCAGCAGCGCATATTCGCCAGGTTTCATGTCGTCATAGCCGTGCAAATCGGCGTCGGACCCGATGCCGACATGATCGATCCCGACCAGCCTGGCGACATGGTCGATATGGTCGGCCATGTGCCCGACGTTGGTCGGATCGGTGGTGCGGACGAACATCCGCACCCCGGTGATCCCCATCACCCCGCCCTTCGCCGCCAGCGCCTTGATCGCCGCGTCGGTCTTGACCCGCGGATGATCGACCAGCGCGCGCGCATTGCTGTGGGTGATCGCGATCGGCCCCTTGGCGATGGTGATGGCGTCGAGTGTCGTTTTGTCACCGCAATGCGAAACGTCGACCAGCATGCGCTGCTTTTCCATTTCGGCGATGATCGCGGCGCCATAGTCGCTGACCCCGCCGTCGATCCGTTCGGTGCTGCCCGACCCGATCAGATTCTGGCTGTTATAGGTCAGTTGCGCGCAGCGCAGGCCGAGCCGGCGGAACAGCGCGACATCCTCGACCTTCTCGAAATGTTCGGCATTCTGGATGCCCATGATGACGGCGCTTTTTTTGTCCGCCTTGGCGCGATCGAGATCGGCCGCCCTATCGACCAGCGTGAACACATGGCTGTTGCGCCCGGCAAAGCCCTGCCACCCCGCGAGGAAGGTCAGCGCCTGTTGCTTGGCATCGGGGCCGCCCAAGCCGTAGGCGTTGTGAAAGCCGGTGATGCCACTGGCGCGAAACTCGGCGGCTTCGGCATCGGTCAGCCGGTGCGCGACATAGTCCTCCGCCAGCGTGATCTTGAGCGGCGCGAGCATGTCGATAACGAGCGATGAAGATACAAGGTCGACCGCGCGGCGCGAATAGGCGCGCCCCGGCGCCGCGGCAAACGCATAGCTTCCCTTGTTCACCATCGGCGCAGACAAGGCGGCGCCGACCGCGCCCGCGATGACCGCGCGGCGCGTTACTGTGAATGACCCGGTCATTCCAGCCTCCCTCTCAATCAAATTTCAATATGACGACTATTGTCCTAATCAGAAAATTGTCAACCCATTTAGGACATCAATCTGTCATCATCCCCAAATTTCTGCCGGGCAGTGAATCATCCCGCCGCGATATTCGACGCCCGGCACCCGATCGCGCGCCAGGAAGGTCGGCCCGTCGAGATCGACGATGTCGCACAGCTGCCCCAGGACGAAAGACGGCGCCATCGACAGGCTGGTCCCCATCATGTTGCCGACCATCACGTCGAGCCCCAGTTTCCGCGCCTGCCGCGCGATCGCCAGCCCCTCGGTCAGCCCGCCGCATTTATCGAGCTTGATGTTGACGACATCGAACCGGCCGACGAGCGTTGCGGTGTCGGCGAGCGTCACCGCGCTTTCGTCGGCGACAAAGGGCAAAGGCCGTTTCAGCCCGTCGAGATCGGCCTCGCGTCCGCGCTTCAGCGGCTGTTCGAGCTGTGCGACGCGGGTCTGGACCAGCACCGGCAGCAGTTCCGCCAGGGTGCGAATATCATAGCCCTGATTGGCATCGACCCCGATCCACGCATGCGGGCGCGCGGTGCGGATCGCGACGACGCGGGCGATGTCGTCGCCCAGGTCACCGGTCAGTTTGACCTTGATCGGCGCGTCGGGATCGATCGCCAGCGCCGCCTTCGCCATATTCCCCGCGCTATCGGCGCCGAGGGTCAGCGTCGAGGGCAGCGCGCGCGGCGGTTGCAGTCCCGCCAGTTCCCACACCGGTCGCCCCGCCTGCTTCGCCTCCAGATCCCAATAGGCGCAATCGAGCGCGTTGCGCGCCCCGCCGGGTGGCAGCAATTGCTGCAAATCCGCGCGCGTCGCGCCGCGTTCGATCGCGCCGCGCACCCGCGTCGCCTCGGCCAGCATATGGTCGATGTCGTCGCCCAGATAATAGACCCCCGCCCCCTCGCCGCGCCCGACGTGCGTGCCGTCGGACAGTTCGGCGACGAGCAGCGCGGTTTCGGTAAAGACATGCCCCGAAATACGGAACGGCTGGTGGTAGGGAAAACGCTCGACCCTGAGGTCGAGCGTCAGTTCTTGCGTCATTTGCGTCGCCATCAATAAACCATCCCGAAACCATAGAGGTGGAACGCCAGCGTCACCCACAACAACGGCAACGCCGCGAGCGCCAGCAGCGCCGCGCCGAGCTTCATCGTCCAGCGGCGCTTGTCCTTGATCGTGAGCCACAAATGCCAGCCCGCGGTGGCCAGCAGGCCGAAGGTTGCCACCGGAGTCAGAACCCGCAGCAGGTGGATCAGCCAGTCGAGCGGGCCGCCGAGGCTGCCGATGTCCACCGAAAAGGCGGCGATCAGGCCGAGCCAGCCGGCCAGCGCCGCGAGCACCAGCCACGCAAAGACGCGCGACAGACGATAGGCGCGCCGCGATTGACCTTGCAGCGCAAAATCGGCCTTGAAACTGCGCCGCACCAGCGCCCGCACCGGCCACGCCAGCGCGGCGAGCAGCACGATGCCGAGCGCCGCGATCAGCGCCGGGTTGAGCCACGCCGAATTGACGCTCGCCGGCGCGGGCTCGAAGACCATGAACGGCGAACCGGCATCGACGCTGAAGCGCACGACGCGGCCGTCCTTGACCTCGGCGGCGAGGCGTTCGCCGGTGCCGCGGTCGCGCCATACAAAGGGTTCGACCTCGACCCAGTCGCGCGCCCCGGCACCCAGCCCGTCGAGCGCGGGGAAGCTGATCTTGCCATCTTCGGTCAGCGTGATGCTTGCCTGCCCCAACAGGCCGAGCAGGCTCATGAAGTTGGTGAACGATCCGCGGCTGCTGACATAATTTCCGACCATCATCTGCGCATGTCGGGTGGCCGTTTTGGCATCGACCAGCCCCGCCTTGTCCTCGCCGGGCAGATAGCGATCGGCGAATTTGTGGAACAAAGCGCTGCGCACCGCCCCCGCGTCGCCCTGCGTCCCGGCGCTGTTCATCGACACATAGACGCCGATGTCGTCCGCGGGGAACAGCCACAGATAGGAATGGAACCACACCGTGTCGCCGCCATGCGCGATCGCGCGCCGACCGTTGACCCATTGTTCGTAGAAACCGAGCGCCATGCTGTTCAGCGGGCCGACCCCGGGCGCCTTGAAATCATGCATCTGCCTGGCGGTTTCGGGCTTCAGCAACCCGGCGCCGTCGTTCAGATGCGCGATCATGAACTTGCCCATGTCGGCACCGCTCGCCGACAGGCTGCCCGCGGGTCCGGGGATGACGATCTCGAACGGCTTCGCCTTTTGCGTCACGTCGGGATAGCCCTTGGCCATATGCGGCGCGAGGCGCGGCGGCAGCGGCTGGCGAAAGGTCGAATGGGCCATGCCGAGCGGCGTGAAGATGTGATTTTCGATATAGTTGTCAAACGGCTCGCCGCTGACCCGCTCGACGATATAGCCTGCCAGCGCCGTGGCATAGTTGGAGTAAGCCGGGGTCGTCCCCGGCGCGAACACCCGCTGCGGCAGCGCCAGCGGCATCTGTTCTTTCAACGTCATCACCGCTTTCGGATCGCTGCTGATCAGGTGGCGCACCGATTCCTCGAACCCCGCGGTGTGGGTCATGATGTTGCGCATCGTCACCGGCTTGCCCTGATAGGGCGGAATCTTGAAATCGAGATAGGCGTTCACATCCTTGTCGAGGTCGATCTTGCCCGCCTCGACCTGTTGCATCACCGCGGTCCAGGTCAGCAGCTTCGACACCGAACCGGGGCGGAACATCGTGGTTTCGGGCAGCACCGGCGCGCGCTTGGCGACATCGGCAAAGCCATAGCCCTTTTGCAGCACGACCTGATCGCCGCGCACCACCACCACGACCGCACCGGGGATCCGCGCGCGTTCGAGCGCATAGGGCAGATAACCGTCCATCCACGCTTCCAGATCAGCGGCATCGAGGGTGACGGGCATGGTCGGCGTCGCCGCAGCGGTCGCCGCGGCGATGTTGGCTTTCTGGGCCGTCGGTGCGGGCAGCGGCCCCTGCGCCGCGAGTGGCAGCGCCGCGAGCGCCGCCAGCCCGATCATCGCCTTGCGGATGAAACGCATCACTTTCCCCTTTTGTCTGGCGCGCCCTGTCTGACCTTGCAGCAAGCCGCGCGACCCCTTACCAAGGGTCAACAACTGTTAACCCAATAGGGACATAATGATCCTGATTAGAAAATTGTCAAACATGGAATGGAAAAATTGATGGCGGCTCGTGCGGCCCCGCCCACGCTCGGCACCGTGATGAAGAGCATTCGCTCGCGAAACGGCTGGACGCTCAAGGAGATGAGCGCAAAATCGGGCATTCCGGTCTCGACGCTGTCGAAGGTCGAGCATGACCGGCTGACGCTCAGCTATGACAAATTGCAGCAGCTGAGCCAGCGACTCAGCATCCGCATGTCCGACCTGTTCGCCGAGGATGAGGGCGACAATGCGCCGCGCGTCACCGGGCGGCGCAGCGTCGGCACGATCGATCAGGCGGTGCGCGTCACCACCGACAATTATGACTATCATTACCTCTGCACCGACCTGCGCCAGAAACGGATGATCCCGATCATCACCCGCATCCGCGCCCACAGCGCGAGCGAGTTCGGCGAGCTCGTCCGCCATCAGGGCGAGGAATTCATCTATGTTCTGGAGGGCGAGATCGAGATTCACACCGAATTTTACGACCCCGTCGCGCTCAAGACCGGCCAAGGCATCTATCT
This sequence comes from uncultured Sphingopyxis sp., assembly GCA_964502035.1. Taxonomy (GTDB): domain Bacteria; phylum Pseudomonadota; class Alphaproteobacteria; order Sphingomonadales; family Sphingomonadaceae; genus Sphingopyxis. The sequence continues at coordinate 96,525 of CAZCUW010000001.1, forward strand.
CGATTCGTCGATGGGCCATGCCTATGTCGTCGCCGACGGCTTTGACGAGGCGCTGGTGCTCGGCGTGTGCTCCAGCGCCGACGACGGGCTGATGGATTCGCTGATGAGCCTCCATGGTTGAGCGCGCCCGCCTTCGCCCGCTGTGGCTGCTGAGCGCGCCGCTGCTGCTGTCGGGCTGCGCAACGACGCAGGTCGCGGCGCCCGCCTATGACGTCGTGATCCGCGGCGGCACGCTCTACGACGGGTCGGGGCAGCCGCCCATCGTGGGCGATATCGCGATCAACGACGACCGCATCGTCGCGGTCGGCAAGGTCGACGGCAACGGCCGGACCGAAGTCGCGGCGCGCGGCATGGCGGTCGCGCCGGGCTTTATCAATATGCTGAGCTGGGCCAATGAATCGCTGATCGTCGATCCCAAAAGCCAGAGCGATATCCGGCAGGGCGTGACGCTGGAGGTGATGGGCGAAGGCTGGTCGATGGGACCGCTGAGCCCGGCGATGAAGGCGCAGGAAACCGAACGGCAGGGCGACCTGAAATTCCCGATCGAATGGACCAGCCTCGGCGATTACCTGAGCTATCTCGAAAAACGCGGCGTTTCGACCAATGTCGCGAGCTTCGTCGGCGCCGCGACGGTGCGCGTCCACGAGCTGGGCGAAGGCGACGTCGATCCGACCCCCGCGCAGCTGACCCGGATGCGCGCACTGGTGCGGCAGGCGATGAACGAAGGCGCGATGGGGGTCGGCAGCTCGCTGATCTATGCGCCGGGCTCCTATGCCGAAACCGACGAGCTGGTCGCGCTGACCAGCGAGGCCGCCAAATGCGGCGGCATGTATATCAGCCACATGCGCTCCGAAGGTGACCGGCTGGAGGAGGCCGTCGACGAACTGATCGAAATTTCACGGCGATCGGGCGCCCCTGCCGAAATCTACCACCTCAAAATGGCGGGGCGGAGCAACTGGGGCAAACTCGACACGGTGGTGAAAAAGATCGAGGCGGCGCGCGCCGCGGGGCAGCGGATCACCACCGATATGTACACCTACACCGCGGGCGCGACCGGGCTCGATGCGGCGATGCCGACCTGGGTGCAGGCGGACGGCTTGGAAGCGTGGATCGAACGGCTGAAAGACCCCGCGACCCGTGCGCGCGTCGCCGCCGAGATGAAGCAGCCGGGCAGCGACTGGGAAAATCTCTATCTCGGCGCGGGCGCCGACAAGATGATCCTGTCGGGCTTCAAAAACGCCGCGCTCAAGCCGCTGACCGGCAAGACGCTGGCCGAGGTCGCGGCGATGCGCGGCAAGTCGCCCGAAGAAACCGCGATGGATCTGGTGGTCGAGGACGGATCGCGCGTCGGCACCGTCTATTTCCTGATGTCCGAGGACAATGTCCGCCAACAGGTTCAGCTGCCGTGGATGAGTTTCGGCTCCGACGGCGCGTCGCAGGCGGCCGAGGGCAATTTCCTGAAATCGGGCGCGCACCCGCGCACCTATGGCAATTTCGCGCGGCTGCTCGGCCGCTATGTCCGCGACGAGAAGCTGATTTCGCTGGAGCAGGCGGTGTACCGCCTCACCACCCTGCCCGCGATAAATCTGGGGATCAAGGACCGCGGCGCGCTCCGGCCCGGCTATTATGCCGACGTCGTCGTCTTTGATCCGGCGACGATCGCCGACCGCTCGACGTTCGAGGATCCGCACCAATATTCGGTCGGGATGCGCGACGTATTCGTTAACGGCGTCGCGGTGCTGCGCGGCGGAGAACATAGCGGCGCGACGCCGGGGCGAGCGGTGCGCGGGGCGGGCTGGAACCGCTGCCGATAGCCATTTGGCTAACCGGCTGATTTGCCGTTGGTTTTGACGTGCTAGTATAATGGCGACGTTTTTCGTCGCGCCATTCTGACAGAATCTGGCTTAAATCCGCGGCGCGCGGCCCGTTAATTGTCGCATGACCAGCAAAGCGACACCATCGAAAGAGCCGGTAGGACGGCTCCTGAATTGGCTGGGGCTACGCCGCACCCTTGGCGCGCTCCCTGCAGGACGCCACGCGCCGCCCGACGGCGGCGGCACCCGAAATCTTGCGCAGCTCGCCCGTCACCAGCTGATCAGCACGATCATGGCGTTTCTGATCGACAACGACCTTGAGGTATCGTCCAGCAATCTGATACTCGCCCACGCTGCATTCTCGGGCAAGAATCCGCTGTTGGCGCGGCAGATCACCACGCGGTCGCAATCGGCCGACGGGATCAGTCAGCAATGGCTCAACGAACTCGCCGAACAGGATAATGTCCAGCCCGACCGCGCCGATCTCGACCGCCTGATGACGCGGCTCGAAACCAATCTCGAAGCCTTTCACGTCCACGCCAAGGAAGCGCGCAGCGTCACCAGCGATTATGGGACCGAACTCGAACAGCATGTTGACGATCTGGAGCAGCTCCAGAAGACCGGGCGGATCGTCTCCAGTCTGGCAGACCTCGCCAAAATCATGCTCGAACGCACGCGCAAGGCCGAGGACGATATGCGCAAGAGCGAGGACGAGGCAAAGGCGCTGCGCCGCAGCCTGGAGCGCGCCAAGCGCGATGCCGAGCTCGACTTCCTGACCGGCCTGCCCAACCGCCGCGCCTTTGAAATTCTGCTCGAACGGCATTTCAAGGAAGCGCGCGCCGCGTGCGAACCGCTGAGCGTCGCCTTTTGCGACATCGATGAATTCAAAAAGGTCAACGACCTGCACGGCCATGATGCCGGCGACCGGGTGATCAAGGCGATCGCCGACACGCTGGCGCGGATTTCAAACGACCATTGCCATGTGGCGCGCCATGGCGGCGAGGAATTTGTCATGCTGTTCCGCGGCCTGACCCCGACGCAGGCCGCTGAAAAGCTCGATGACGCGCGCGAACAGCTCGCCGAACGCCGCCTGATCAATCGCAAGACCGACGAGCCGTTCGGTCAGATCACCTTCTCTGGCGGGGTCGCCGATGTCTTTGGCTATGGCGAAACGCGCGGCGCGCTGAAGGCCGCCGACGAGGCGCTGTACAAAGCGAAAGCGGGTGGGCGAAATCGCATCGAAATCGCCGAACCCAGCTGAATTCCAGCTTCCCGTGAGGGGGCGGGACGCCGCGGGTCAGCGCGCACCAGAGCGCGCTGACCCGCGGCGATTGCCGTATCAGACAGCGGGGCGCCGGGCGTAGATGCCGAAGCCCGCGATGATCGCATAGCAGAGCGCTGGCAGCAGCAACGCGGTGGCAAGGCTGCCCGTCAGGTCGGCGATCGCGCCGGTTGCAAGCGGCACAACCGCACCGCCAAAGATCGCGACGTTGATTATCCCCGACCCGTCGGCGGCACGGCTGCCGAGCTTTTCGGACGCCAGGCTGAAAATCGTCGGGAACATGATCGAGTTCATCAACCCGATCGCGAGCAGGCTGTAGCCCGACAGTGTCCCGGTGGTGTTGGTCGAAATCAGGATGAGCGCAATCGCACCCGCCGCGACAAACGCCAGCAGCTTGCCGGGGCTGACCACGCGCATCAGCGCCGAACCGATGAAGCGCCCGATCATGGCGCCGCCCCAATACAGCCCGATCAACTTGCCCGCGGCCTGTTCCGGCAGCGCCATGACCCCCGGCTGCATCAGATAATTGACCACCAGCGAACCGATCGACACCTCGGCACCGACATAAAGGAAGATACAGAGCGCACCATAGCCGAAACGCGGGCGCTTGAGCAGATCGACGCCCGCCAGACCGGCGCTGGCCTCGTGCCGCTCGCCCTGCAAGCGATTGCGGAACAGCCACACCGCGCCCGCGACTACCGCGAGCGCCACCGCGATGCCGAGGTAGCCGTTGACGATCGCCTGGGTTTCGGCGGTGCGGTAGGCATCGAGCTCGGCCCCCGACAGCTGATCGGCGCTCATTGTCGCCAGGCTGCCAAGGATCAATATCGAACCGACGATCGGAAACACGGTGGTGCCGAGCGAATTGAACGCCTGTGCAAAGGTCAACCGGCTGTGCGCGGTTTCGGGCTTGCCGAGCAGCGAGATCAGCGGATTGGCGACGACCTGGACGATCACCACGCCGCTCGCCAGCACGAACAGCGCAAACAGGAACAACGCATAGGTCGCGTTCTGCGACGCTGGAATGAACAGCAGGCAGCCGACCATCATCGTCAGCAGCCCGGCGACCGCGCCGCGCATATAGCCGATCTTCTTGACCAGCTTGGCGCCCGGAATCCCGATCACCAGATAGGCGGTGAAAAAGCAGAATTGTACCAGCATGGCCTGGGTATAATTCAGCGTAAACAGCTCTTTGAGCTTTGGAATGATCACGTCGTTGAGGCTGGTGATGCCGCCGAAAATGAAAAACAGCCCCATCACGAACAGGCGCAGTTCGGGCGCATCGACATGCGTCCCCTCGCCCTCGCTCGCGACCGGATCGCTGCTCGATGTAACATCCGGCATCAACGCCATGTTTTCTCTCCCAGATTTGTTCTTGGGTTTACCCTTGGTGGGGTGTCGTCATTTAACCGGCGGCGGGCAAGGGAGATTCGTCCCCACGGCTTCGACATTCGTATTCAGCAGCGTCGCGGCAAAGCCGGTGTCGGCCTGTACCGACAGCGCGTAATCGACGCGTTGCAGATTGGCGCCCGCGTCGGCGAAGCAGCGCAGCGGCACTTTGATCGTCGAAACCTGCCCCTTTGGTGCCGCTTTCACCCAATCCGATATGTCGAACGCCTTGCCGCCCAGCGCGACCTGCACCAGTCCGGTCCCGACCGCGTCGATCTGCCATTCGATGCGCAGCGCGAAGCTGTTGTTCAGCTGGCGCGACAGGTCGGCATAGGGGCCCGACAGGTGCAGCGCGGCGGGGCCGGTCCACACAAAGGCTTTGCCATCTTCCTGCGCGCGCACGTCGACCGAGCGCGCCGCGATCAGCCCGCCGGGGCTTGCCGCGGGGGGCGATTCGACCGGGCGCGAGCCCCCGGCGTCGGTGACCGTCAGCGCCCAGGGCGCGCGCGCGCGGCCGCCCGAGAAGAAATTCTCGACATTCAGCGCCTGGGTAATATCGACGCCGAGGTCCTCCGACAGCTTCGCCACCACCCGTGTGTCGCCGTATTTCAGACCATAGCCCACCGGAAACAGCGGCTTTTCGACCGGCGAGCGCGCGTCGGCGGGCCAGGCGAAGGGCAGCGTGCCGGTAAAGGCGCGCGCCGTCTTGCCATCCTTGCCCGCGACCAGCACATCGGCCACCCCGGCGCCCTGCGACCCGGGCAACCAGCCCGCGACGAAGGCATCGGCGGTGTTGATTTCGGGGCTGGTGAACATCGGCCGACCCGACAGGAACAGCGCGACGACCGGCACCCCCGCGGCCTTCAGTTTCTTGAGCGTCGCAAGGTCGGTCGCCCCGGTCGGCTGGTAATCGAGCGTCGGCACGTCGCCCTGAAATTCGGCGTAGGGGTCTTCGCCGAACACGACGATCGCGACGTCGGGCTTTTCCTTGAACGCGCCATCGGTGGCCAGCGCGGCGACCCCGCCCGCGTCGCGCACCGCCTTGTCCAGTGCCTCCCAGATCGTCTGGCCGTTCGGGAAGTCCGAGCGGACGACGTCGGTCCCCTGCCAGCTGATCGTCCAGCCGCCCGACTGGATCGCCATATTGTCGGCCGCCGGACCGGCGACCAGCACCCGCGCGCCGGGTTTGATCGGCAGGATGCCGCCATTGTTCTTGAGCAACACCAGCGACTTGGCGACCGCTTCGCGCGCGATGGCGAGATGCTCTGGCGCGCCGACCGCGGCGAAATTGCCGCGGCTGACATGGCCTTCGGCGAACAGGCCGAGCTTATATTTCACCCGCAGGATACGGCGCACCGCATCGTCGAGGCGTGCGGCCGAAATCTTGCCGTCCTTGGCATGTTTCAGCGTCGTGTCGAACAGCCCCTTCCAGCTGTCGGGCGCCATGAACATGTCGAGCCCGGCGTTGATCGACTGGGCGCAATCGGTGACGCTGCACCCGGCGACCTGGCCATGGCCGTTCCAGTCGCCGACGACAAACCCCTCGAACCCCATTTTCTGCTTGAGCGCGTCGGTCAGCAGCCCCCGATTGCCATGGTGCTTGACGCCGTTCCAGCTGGAGAAACTGGCCATCACGGTGAGCGCGCCGGCGTCGATTGCGGCGGGATAGCCCATCGCGTGTTTCGCGATCAGTTCCTTCTCGTCGATCCGCGCGTCGCCCTGATCCTTGCCCTCGAACGTCCCGCCGTCGGCCAGGAAATGCTTGGCCGTCGCGGCGACCTTGCTGGCGCCGATCGATCGCCCGCTGGCCAACTCGCCCTGCAAGCCGATCACCATCGCCGTGGCGTATTCGGCGATGAGCGCCGGATCGGCGGCATAGCCTTCATAGCTGCGGCCCCAGCGCAGATCCTGTGGCACCGCCAAGGTCGGGGCGAAGGTCCATTCGATGCCGCTGCCGGCGATTTCGGCGGCGGTCACCGCGCCGATGCGCTGGATCAGCTCGGGATCGCGCGCGGCGCCGAGGCCGATATTGTGCGGAAACAAGGTCGCGCCGGGGATATTGTTGTGGCCGTGGACGGCATCGACGCCAAAGATGATCGGGATCGCGACGCCATTGGCCTGCGGACGCAGCGACACGGCGCGAAAATCGCCGACCAGCCTGGCCCAATCGGCGGCGGTCGAACGCTCATTGCCGTTCGGGCCGCTGTTGCCGCCCGCCAGGATCGAGCCGAGCGGCCAGGTTTCGAGATCTTTCGGCGTGATCGTGCTGATGTCGGCCTGGATCAGCTGGCCGACCTTTTGTTCGACGGTCATCCGCGCGATCAGTGCGTCGATCCGCGCCTCGGTCGCGGGATCGGAAATCGTCGCCGGGCTTTTCGCCGCGGGCCATAGTTCGGGATGAACCGCTGCGGCATCGCCGCCCGGGGTTTGTGCGGCGGCTGCGGTTCCTGCCATGAACAGCGCGGTCGCCATCCCGATTGCCTGTCGGTGCATCATCTCTCCCATCGCTTCATGTGAACGTTATCAATATTCGTTTTGCACAGTGGGTTGGCGAAAGCAAGTGCTCTGTTTCGGGGTGGCTTAGCGGGTGCGCGGCATCGTCGCGAGCAGCAGCACCGCGACGCCGGTGAGCCCGGCGAGCAGCAGGAACAGCGCGTCGAAACCGAACCCCGGCACCAGCGAAATTGTCAGCCAGGGCATGATCAGCGACGGTACCGTGTTGGTCAGGTTAAAAATGCCCAGATCGCGGCCGCGGCGATCGGACCGCGGCAATATGCGCAGCGTCTGGCTGGCATGGAGCGACAGGAATACCGTGGTCGCGATTCCGAACAGCAGATAACTGGCCTTGGCCGCGTCGGGGATCGTCGTCAGCGCCATGCCGACCATGCCCAGCCCCGACACGGCGGCGCTGACCACCAGCGGGCGGAAGGGGCGGTCGTGGCGGTCGGCCCAGCGGCCGCTGAGCAGCGCGATCGGCACCGCCAGCGTCAGCGCGATGCTGAACAGTCCCGCCTTTTCGCTGTCGTGCATAGCGGGGTCGATCGAGCGGAACCAGAAATAGAGATAGGCGAACAGCGCCGCCTCGGCGATCTGGACCAGCAAGCGCGCCAACCACATCCGCACCGCCGGGCCGGTCGGACGCGGCGCGGGTGCGCCCGCGATGCGCGGCGGCGGCGGCGCGGTCAGTTCGGCGAAAGCGCGTGGTCGCCCGAGCAGCAGCACCGGCAGCACCGCCGCCGCGACCAGCGCCGCGATCACCAGCAACCGCGCCTCGATCGGCACCAGCCCCGGCCATGTCACCAGCGCGCCCGACCAGGCGCCCAGCGCGGGCGAAAAGGCCAGCAGGCCGCCGAGCAGCCCTTTTTGGTCGTCGGGAACGCAATCGCCCGCCCACGCCGCGAGCGGGCCGAGCATCATGTTGAGCGCCAGTTGCCACCCGACGATGATGGCGACCAGCGTCCAGATATCCTGCGCCAAAGGCACCGCGAGCAACAGTACGACGGTCAGCGCCAGCCCGGTCAGCACCCAGCCGCGCCGGTTGCCGGTCCGGTCGCTGAGCCAGCCGAAGCCGATGCCGCCCAGGCTGGCGGCGATCGCCCCGAAAAACGTGACATAACCCAACATCTGGACATCGGCGGCGCCCGCCAGCTGGGTCATCCGACCGGGCAGCCAGATCGTCAGGAACGGAACATAGGCGATCGCGCCGCCGGCGGCGGCGAGCGCGTAAAGCAACAGAAAGGGGAGCGACTGGCGGCGAGGCCCGCCGGGCTCAGCCATGGGCGGCAGGCGGGGCGGCGGTCGATCCGCGTTCGACCAGCCCGCCCTGCACCCGCGTCGGCTCGGTCGGGCGCGCCGCCCCGCGCTGCGCGGCGATGATCAGTTCGACCGCGCGCGAGGCGGTTTCGGCGACCGGCTGATCGACCGCGGTCAGCGGCGGCTGGGTGAAACGAACGATCGGGGTGTTGTCGAAACTGACGATCGACAATTGCCCGGGCACATCGACGCCGCGGTCGCGCGCGACCTCGAGCGTCGCGAGTGCCATCTGGTCGCTGCTGGCGATGATCGCGGTCGGCGGATCGTCGGTGGCGAGCAGGTGCCGCGCCGCGACCGCGCCCGACGCATAGGTGAAATCGCCCTCGGCGAGCAGACCGTCGGTGGCCAGCCCCGCCGCCGCCATCTCGGCTTCCCAGCCATCGACGCGCCAGCGGCTGAGGCTATATTCGGGCGAACCCGGGATGAAGCCGATGCGTTTGTGGCCCAGGTCGATCAGGTGGCGCGTCGCGCGCCGCGCCGATCCTTCGTCATCCATGGTCAGCGCGATTCCCATGTCGCCACCGCGCGATCCAATGCGCGCAAAGGGAATTTTCTGCTGGTCGAGCAGCCCGACGATCAACGGATTGTCCGAATGGGGTGGGGTCAGGATGACGCCGTCGGGTTGCAACGCGGCGATCGCGGCGCGCAATTCGCGCTCGACATGATCATTGTGCGTATCGACCAACTCGAAGATCATGCGATAGCCATATTCGGCGCATTTCAGCATCCCGCCGAGCAGCATCTGATCGACCCAGTCGACCCCCTGCCGCCCGCGCCAGTCGGCGATCGTGCGTTCGCGGTCGTTGATCGCCAGGATCAGATACGAGCGCGACCCGCTCATCCGCTGCGCCGCGATCGAGGGAACATAGCCGAGCTTGTCGATCGACGCCTGCACCCGCTCCTTCATTTCGGGGCGGACGTTGGGTTCATTGTTGATGACGCGGCTGACCGTTTGCAGCGACACCCCCGCGTCGGCCGCAACATGCTTGATCGTGACCGACTGCCGCCGACGCCCCATTATTCCGCTGTGCCCCCGCTCGTCCCGCAACGCGCCCTGCTAGCTTCATCCTCGCCGCATTGCCAGACGCGCACCCAATCTATTTCCATCGCCTTGGGATAGCCGCGCGGATCGATCCCCTTGATCCCGCGATCTTCGGCCAGTCCGCCGCCGACCGCCAGGTTCAGGATCAGGTGAAAGGGACGGTCGAACGGTGCCGCCGGATCGGCCGATCCGCTGGTGTGCCAGTCGCCCGCGACCTGCGTCGCATAGGGGCGGCCATCGACGGTCCAGACAAACTTGCCCTTTTCCCACACGATGCCGAAAATATGAAAATCGTCGAACTTGCCGGGCAGCGCGGTCTCGTTGCTCTTGTGCGCATTCTTCGGCCAGACGCCGCCGAAGTGCAGCGTGCCGAGGATACGGTTCTCAACCCCGCCCGTGCAGCTGTCGCAGCGCACCCCCAGGTTCACCGCTTCCAATATGTCGATCTCGCCCGATGCCGCCCAAGTGCCATAGCGATGTCGTTCGGGCAGCATCCAGATCGCGGGCCACGTCCCCTGCCCTTGCGGCAGCTTCGCGCGCACTTCGATGCGGCCATAGGTCCACGCCGCCTTGCCGCGCGTCACCAGCCGCGCCGAGGTGAAGTCGCGCGCCTGACGCGCGTTCGCCTTGCCCGCCTCGCCGCGCTGGCCGATCGGAAAAGCGGGGCCGGTCGCCTTTTCCTTGCGCGCGGTGATGACAAGCTTGCCATCCTTGATCGCCGCGTTCTTTTGGCTGTCGGTATAGCATTGCCGCTCGTTGTTGCCGCCGCCCCAGCAATCGACGTCAAAATCCCATTTGCTGCGGTCGATCGCGGTGCCGTCGAACTCGTCGGACCAGACGAGCCGCCAGTCGTCCGCGGCCGGTTCGTTCGCCGCCGCGCTGCTGCCCGCAAGTGCGGCGCCCAGCATCAGAATCGACGCAGCGCGCATCATGCGGGCTGCGGCACGTCGGCCCCGCAATAGCGCGCGACATAGGCGTGATGTTCGGGCAGCGTCGCCACCGTCTGCGCGATATTATCGCGGATCGTCTCGAACAGCCGCTCGACCTCGTCATCGCGCAGCTTTGCAGCGATCGGGTGATAGGATTGCGGCTCAATCCCCTGGCCCATCATCACCTGCACCCAGCTGTTTTCCGCAAACAATTCCTCATATTTGCGGAACACGCGGCCTGTTTCGCGGAACAATTCGATCTTTTGCTGAAGCGAGTCCGGGATCGGCATGTTCGCGGCATGGCGCCAGAACGGGCTGTCGCGGCGGTTGGTCGCTTTATAGTGCAGCACGACGAAATCGCGGATCTGTTCGATGTCGAGCCGTTGCTGGTCGTTGAATTCGGCGGCATCGCGCTCGCTGACCCGCCCGTTCGGCATCATCCGAATGAAGCGCAGCACCGCACGCTGGATCAGATGCACGGTCGTCGCCTCGAGCGGTTCGACAAAACCTCCCGCCAGCCCGACCGCGACACAGTTGCGGAACCATTGTTTGCGCCGCACCCCGGCTTTGAACTTGATGTCGAACGGTTCGATCAGTGGCTCGCCGACGCTGCTCATCAACCGGTCATAAGCGGCATCACGCGACAGATAGCCGCTGGCATAGACGATCCCGGCGCCCATGCGATGCTGGAGCGGGATGCGCCATTGCCACCCCGCGTCATGCGCGATCGCCTGGGTATAGGGTTGCGGCGCGCGCTGGTGCTTCGCCTGCACCGCGATCGCGCTGTCGTTAGGCAGCCAGTGGCTCCAGTCCTCGAACCCGGCATGCAGCGCGCCGTCGATCAGCAAGCCGCGAAAGCCGGTGCAATCGACGAACATGTCTCCTTCGATCCGCCGGTCGCCATCAAGATGCAGCGCGGCAATATCGCCGCTCTCGCTGTCGAGTTCGACCCGCGCGATCTTGCCCTCAACGCGCTTGCAGCCATCGGCCTCGGCCAGTTTGCGCAAATAGCGCCCGTAGAGCGTCGCATCGACATGATAGGCGTAATTCATGCGATCTTCGGGCAGGTGCGCAAACTTGCCCTCCATCGCCGCGACCAGTTCGAGGCAATAGTCGCTATAGGGCTGTGCGTGGCCACGCTCGCGCGCGTTGAGCCAGAAATGCTGGAACCCCGCCGACCAATGATCCTTTCCCGACAGGCCAAAGCTGTGAAAATAGCTGTCGCCGTCATGCTTCCAATTGTCGAACAATATGCCCAGTTTGAACGTCGCCTGCGTCGCGCGCATGAATTCGGGTTCGGGGATACCAAGGATGCGGTTGAAATTGACCAGCGGCGGGATCGTTGATTCGCCGACCCCGATCGTTCCGATCGCTTCGGATTCCACAAGGGTCAGGTCGACCGTTTGCGCCATCGTGCGCGCGATCGCCGCCGCCATCATCCAGCCTGCGGTGCCGCCGCCCGCGATCACGATCCGCTGGATCGGCTTGTCCTGGTTCATCGGTTCAATGCTCTCAACAAAAAGGCGCGCAGCCGACCCGCACTCTCGACCGTGAGCGGGGCCAGCACGCTGCGCGCGGGTTCGGGGATATGGTCGGTCACCCGGCCATCATTGGCGAAAACATAATGGTCGAACATCTCGCGCCAGATCGCCTTGTCGGCGGGTGGCAGATCGCGGATCGCCAGGATCGCATGGTTCAGCGCTTCCTGCGGCTGGCCCAGCCAGGCTGGGGTGCTGCGCCACCAATAATTGACCAGGATGTTGAACGGCGCCAGCCCTTCGACATGGTGCCACCACATCGACGGGATGAAGATCGCGTCGCCGGGGTCGAGCTCGATCGTCTGCGCCTCTGCCATGGCAGCGACAAAGCCGGGATGCGCCGCCAGATCGGGGGCGTCGAAATCGACCATGCTGACCGCACGCCCCGCGGGGGTGTTGTCGATCGGCCCCAGATACAGATTGCGAAACTGGCTGGGCGGGAACAGCGTGAAGCGGCGGCGCCCGGCGGCGCAGCAGGCCAGATTGTCGGGGAAATCATTGTGCGCGGCAATGCGCGTGCGGGTACCGATCCAGACGCTGTGCAACGGATCGCGGTCGCCGAGATCGATCGGATTGGCTTCGTCCAGACCGTCGAAATGGGTCGGTATGTCGATCGAGCCGAGATAGACGGTGCGCGGATCGCCCTGCGCCTCGCTGGCCTCGATGCCCGCGAAAATATCGCCGAGCTTGCCGGTCCCGGTGCGAAAATTCATCGCCATGTCGGCGTCATAGAACAACCGCCCGTCGTGCCCCGGGGGGCCGATCGATACGGTGAACGGGCGGTCGCGCGCATGATCGAGCAGATAGCGCCGCGCGTCGGCCGCCGATCGCTGCCCCGCCTGCACCAGCGGCCAGTCGGCGACCAATCCGCGCAGGACAAACGGTTCGCGCGCGCCATTCAGCAGGGCGTCGAGTCCGGCGCTCTTGTCCCAGTCACGCTCGGGCACCCGCATCAGGCGGTCATAGATGGCGCCGTCCTGCTCAGCCACCACCGAGCCTGCGGTTCTTGCGTTCGACCAGCACCGACAATTGCGACAACGACGCCATCGCCATGAACATCGGCATCAGATGCCCGGCGGCGTGCAGCGCGGCAAGCGCGTCGCCGTCCAGCGCGCGCACCCGGGCCTCGTCGATGATGTGAAAGCCGACGAGCGAATGTTGCGCGCCATCGTCGAGCGTCACTTCGAGGCTGAACGGTTCGAGCAGGTCGTAAGCCCGCAGCGCCGCGTAAAAGGCGGCGCTGTCCCGATACCCCTCATCAAGGTCGCCGAGCCGTTCCGCCATTTCCTCCAGAAACGGCGTTGCCATGCCGTCGCTGTCGAACAGCCGCACCCCGTCACCCGCCCCCGCGATGCGCGGGTGGTCGAGGTCGATATGCACCTGTCCCGGCCCGTCCCCGCTGGCGGGACGGCCGACCAGGAACGGCTGGATCGCCAGCGACAGCGGGCGGTAGCCTGCGTCCCAGCGGTCGCCCGCGAGGAACAGATTCTCGCCGGTCTCGAACCCGAACAGCGCCATCGCGCTGAAATCGTCGCGCCCGGTTTCGCGGCGGAACAGGATCGGAAAATGCGCCTGCACCCGGCGAAATTCGCTGGGCACCGTCAGCACCGCCATCACATCATCGCCCAGCGCAGCGCCCGCTTCGGTACGGACGCGCAGGTCGCGGTGGATATCTTTGTCGAGGACGGCGTGGCGGGGCATCAAAACTCTTTCCTATCGCGCGGCCAAGGCACCGGTTGGGGGCTGGAGCGCATCGAGATAATCGCGATTGGCAGGCAGGGCGGCGGCGAGCGCGCGGGCGCGCTGGCGGGTTTCGGCGAGCGCGGCGCCGGCACGGTCTGCGGGCGCCAGATCGGGCGGCACCGGAAAGCCCATGCCGTAGAGAATATATTGGTGGCTTTCGGCCGAGAAAATTTCATCGACGCGCGGGAAATCCCACACCGACGGCGGCTGGTCGCGCCACAGCTGCAACTGCTCGGCGAGCCGCGGCGGCAGATGCGCGGGATCGCGCTGTGCCAGCCAATAAGGATCGGTGCGCTGGCTCAGTGCATAATGGAGCTTGAGGAAATCGACGATGCGGTCCCAGCGATAGCGGAACAGATCGTTGAAGCGGTCGGCGTGGATCGGCATCGCGGCGCGGTTCGCCGGAAAATTGTCGATCAGCGCGCGCAGCGACAATTCGATCATCACGATCGCCGACGCCTCCAGCGGCTCGATGAACCCCGCCGACAGGCCGGTGGCGACGCAATTGCCCTCCCAAAACCGCGCGCGGTGGCCGGTCGGGAAGCTCAGCCGCCGTGCCGGAACGTCGGCGGCACCCGGCAGGACGCGCGCGATATAGGCGCGCAATTCGGCCTCCGCCGCATCATCGTCGATAAACCGGCTGGCATAGACGCAGCCGATGCCGCGGCGGCCCGGCAAGCCGATGTCCCAAATCCAGCCCGCGGCGTGCGCGGTAGCGACGGTCTGCGACGCGATCGGGCTGCCCGGCGCGACCGGCACCTGCGCCGCGAGCGCGCGATCGTTGAACAATATGTCGCTGCGGTCGATCCATTCGACGCCGAGATGGCCGCCGATCAGCAGCGCCGCATGGCCGCTGCAATCGATGAACAGGTCGCCGTCGATGTCGCCATGCTGCCGCGTCGTGACCGACGCGATGCCGCCCTCGCCGTCGCGCTGGACGCCGGTGACATGATCGGCGATATGCCGGACGCCCAGCCGCTGCACCGCGTGCGATGCCAGCAGCGCGGCGAACTTTCCCGCGTCGAGATGATAGGCGTAATTGGCGGCACCCTGATAATCGGGCATTGACCGCTGGCGGGGTGCGAGGTCGAGATCGCAGACCTGTGCCTGTGCACATATCGCCGCGGCGAACGGCAGATCGGGCGCCTCCGCCTGCCAAGCCGCGAGCAGCTCGCGCGTCGGCATCGTCGGCGGCGGGGTGAAGGGGTGGAGGTAGCGGTCATCCCCAGCGCCGGTCACCCAGCCATCGAAGCGCGAGCCTTGCTTGAACGACCCGTCGCACGCGCTCAGAAATTCGGCCTCGCCGATCCCGATCCGCGCCAGCGTGTCGCGCATCGTCGGCCAGGTGCCTTCGCCGACGCCGATCGTCGGAATGTCGGGCGCTTCGATCAGGGTCACCGACAACCGCCCCGACGCCCCGTGCCGCGAGGCAGCGAGCAGCGAGGCCGCGAGCCAGCCGGCGGTGCCACCGCCAACAATGACCACCCTCTCGATCGCTTTGTCCATTGCCGTCGATCCTAAGCCAGCATCCCGCCGCCGTCACGCGAAAGAGCCGCCCTTTGAAAAGGAGCGGCTCTCCCGCCTGCGACCCGGTGGGCACAGCCCGCCCGCGTTAGAAGCTGAACCGGACCCCCGCCGCGTAGCGGGCATAACCCGGCGACGCGAAGGCGACGTTATTTTCCGACCGCAGATGGCCGCGGCGGCTTTCGCCGGTCAGGTTGATCGCCTCGACAAAGGCGGTGAGCCCGGGGATGAATTCATAACTCGCGCTGGCGTCGATCTGCCAATATTCCTCGACATAGAAGGGGTTTGGCCCCGTCCCCGCCAGGAATTTGTCGCGCCAGTTCCACGCGACGCGCGCCTGGAGCGGACCCTTGTCGTAATAGAGCACGGCATTGGCGCTGTCGCTGAGCCCGGTCAGCGCAAACTGCGGCACCGACGACGGCTGGGCATTGTCATAGGTCGCATCGCCGTTGACGATCGTATAGTTCAGGATGACGCCGAAACCCGTGTCCCACAGGCTGTGCTGAAGCGCGAATTCAAACCCGTGGATCTTCGCCGACTGGTCGCTGTTGATCGGCGTCGTGATTTCAAAGTTCAGCGGCGCGTCTTCGGCCAGTCCGAAAATGTCGCCGGTCCAGAAACCGCTGGCATCGAGCACGGGGTTGCCGTTGGCGTCACGGTTCACGCGCACCGAGGCGGCATAGTTCCGCAGGATGAAGTCGCGCAGATCATTGGCACCGGCGTTGGCGCCGCGCGCCGCCACCGCGGCGCGAAACCGCGGGCCGTCGGCGGGGTTGGTCAGGCCGAATGCATTGGCATCGACGCGCGTCGTCGACAGGAAATTCGACACTCGCTTTTGAAAGAAGCCCGCCGAAATATAGCTTTCGCGGTCATAATACCATTCGGCCGACAGGTCGATATTCTTCGATTTATAGGGCAGCAAGCCCGGATTGCCCTGGCTGCCGGTGCCGCCGCCGATGCGGAACAGCTGGTCGATGGTCCGCCCGCCCTGCATACTGGCATAATCGGGGCGTGTGATCGTGTGGCTGTACGACGCACGCAGCTTCACATTTTCGATCGGCTCGATGTCGAAATCGACCGCGGGGAGCCAATGATCATAGCTGCCCTTGAAGCGGGTGAAATCGCTCGTCGGGCCAAAGATTACCCCGAACTCGTTCGCGGCGACCCAGCGGGTGCCGGTCGGGATCGGCACCAGCGCGGTGGCGTCGACGACCGTGTCCTCATAACGCACCCCGGCGGTCAGATGCGCTTCGCCGGCGCCGACGTCGAACTTGGTCGACACTTGCAGATAAGGCGAAAGCGTCTTTTCGTTGAGGCGGCGGTCGGTGGTGTAATTGGCGAGGCAGGTGTCGGCGGACCCAGCGCCGTTGCACGTGCCGTAGAGACCATCGATCAGGTCGACCATCCGCTCGAAATCGAACTTGTAAAAGCTGGGAATGATGCCCGCGGCGCCGCTCACGCCCTTGAACTTGTCGGGCAAGGTTGCCAGCGTGAAAATGTCGTCGGGGATGTCCGATGCCGGTCCGGCGCCGCCCCAGCTGTCGTTCTGGATGAAGCCATAGGCCGAACGGACCTTGCTATCGATATAGGACACGCCGAAATCGATACTGTCGAGGAAGCCACCGTCATGCTCATAGCGACCGCGGAGCTGGATCTGATCGATTTCATTGCGGAAATAAGCGTTGCGGAACGCGTTGCCGGTCGGGGTGATCAGCGCCGCATTGAGCGGGTCGGTGCCCGGGCGCATCTGATACGAGATGACCGGCAGATCGGAGTCGAAGTCGATCCGCTGGTTGACGACCCCGAATACCGCGTTGCCGACCGACACGCTGGTGCCATATTTGTTCGTCGGCTTCGATTCAGCGGTCGAGTGATGGAAATCGAGCTCCATCGTCATGCCGCCGGGCGCGTCCCAGCGCAAATTGCCGCCGAGCGACTGGTTCTCTGTCCGGTTCGCGACGAGCGATCCGCTATACGACAAATCCTTGTTCTCGCCCGGCCCAAAGGCTTCGGAGTAGAAGATCGGGCCAGCGACCGGCCCGTCGGTCCAGGCGCTCGACGTATTGTTGTGGTTGAACCACACGCCGACATTGCTGTTCCGCACCTCGACGGTGTTGCGCGAATAGGTGTAATCGAGCGTCGCGGTCAGCGAATCGATGGGGCGGAATTGCAGCACCGCCTGCCCGTTGAAGCGTTCGCGGTCGATGTCGTTGAGGTCATAGGATGCGTTCTGCGGCACCTGGTAGACGTCGGTCGGCCCCGGTCGGTTGGTGATCTGGCCGAAACGCGTGTCGTTGGGATCCTGGGTCAGCGAGCCCCAGTTGTTTTCATTGCCCAGATAGCCATCGCGCCAGCCGACGTTCGCGGTGTTCACGCTCGCCTTGCGACGCTGGTACGACCCGACCAGCAAGATGCCGACACGATCGTCGGCGAAAGTCGTCGACAATATGCCCGACACTTCGGGGGTGATCGGATTGCCCTCGTTGCGCGAGCTGTCATAGACGCCCTTGACCGCGATGCTGCCCGACAGGCCGGGCTTGTCGAGCGGCCGCGGGGTCTTGATGTTGATCGACGAGCCGATGCCGCCCGACGCAATCGCGGCGCGGCCGGTCTTGTACACCTCGACCCCTGCGACGCCTTCTGACGCGAGGTTGGCAAAATCGAACGAACGCGACGACGGTGCGCTGGCGCCGTCGCCCAGCGACGAGGTCGGCATCTGACGGCCGTTGAGGGTCACGAGGTTGAATTCGGGGCCGAAGCCGCGCACCGTGACGAACGATCCTTCGCCGTTCGAGCGGTCGATCGACACGCCGGTGATGCGCTGCAGCGATTCGGCCAGGTTGGTGTCGGGGAATTTGCCGATGTCCTCGGCCGAAATCGCATCGACGACGCCCTGCGCTTCGCGCTTGATGTCGGCCGAGGCGGCCAGGCTGGCGCGGATCCCGGTGACGACGATCTCATCGCCATCAACGGCGCTATCCGCGGGCGCGTCCTGCGCCATGGCGGTTTGCGCCGCGCCCATCAGCGACAGCGCCGACGTGCCGACCAGAAACTTGCCAAGCCAATGCTTTTGAGACGCCCGCATCCGTCATTCTCCCCAAATTCACCGCTCTTTTGATGGCGGCATTTCCTCAATGTGAACGTTATCTAAATGGGAACGTTCTCATTGTCAACGCTTCGACTGTGGCGTTTCGGTCACAATGTTGCGGTTTTTGGCGCCGCAAACGTATGCAGCAAAGCGCAGTGCCGGAACAGCGTCAGCGGCTCCAGCGCGCGAAAATCGCGGTCGGCAGCAACAGCCCCCGCGCCTCTTCGCGCACCGCGAGTTCGCCGCATTCGACCTGCCCCGGCAGGTCGGCAAACAGCTGCGCGAGCAACTCGCCGATCGCCAGCGCCGACATGCGCACGGCATAAACGGTCAGGAACAGCGCCCGGCTGTCGGCGTCGAGCAACTGGCGGCAATCGGTCAGCAGCGGCGCCAGCCCTTCCTCGAGCTGCCAGCGTTCGCCGGTCGGCCCGCGACCGAATTTTGGCGGATCGAGCAGGATTGCGTCATAGCGTTTCTCGCGCCGCACCTCGCGCGCGGTGAATTTTCCGGCGTCGTCGATGATCCAGCGCACCGGCTTGTCGGCCATGCCGACGAGTGCCGCATTTTCGCGCGCCTGACCCACCGATTTCTTCGACGCATCGACATGGGTCACCGACGCGCCCACGGCGGCGAGCGCCTGGCTGCCAACCCCGGTATAGCCGAACAGGTTCAGAAACGCCGGGTCGGGCTTGTCGGCGATGCGCTCGCGCAGCCAGTCCCACACCGGCGCCATGTCGGGGAAAAAGCCCAGATGGCGGAACGGAGTGCATTGCGCGGTGAAGCGCGCCTCGCGCCACGCCAGCGGCCAGCCTTCGGTCGGCACCGGCTTGTTATAATACCAGCGCCCGCCGCCATCATCGTCGGACGCCGGAATGAACTCACCGTCGGCGGCTTCCCATTCGCTGGCGGGCAGCGCGGGCGCCCACATTGCCTGCGGTTCGGGGCGGATGAAGCGATAGCGGCCATAGCGTTCGAGCTTGCGGCCATTGCCGCTGTCGACCAGCCCATAATCGTCCCATGCCTCGCCGACGAGGGTGACGAGCGGCAGCAGCTCAGCCACGCGCCGCTTCCGCCAGGACAAAGGCCTTCACCGCGTCATAATCGCCCGGCAGACGCTCATAGCGTTCTTCGCGGTCGAACAGATTGCCGAGCCGCGCCGGCAACGCCGGACGGACGCCGGTGGCGCGCTCGACTGCCTCGCGGAACTTCGCCGGATGCGCGGTCGCCAGCGTGACGACGGGAATGTCGGCGTCGATCTCCAGCGCGCGGGCCGCGGCCAGACCGACGGCGCTGTGCGGGTCGATGATCTGCCCGCCATGCTCCTGCGCCCAGCGCAGCGCCAGCGCCATCGCATCGCCGTCGATGCTGGCGCTCGAAAACAGCCCGCGCGCGCCCGCGAGCATGTCGGCGGGGATGGTCATCGCGCGATTGCGATCGAATTCGCCCATCATGCCGGTGATCGCGGCGCCGTCGCGGCCCGACAGGTCGAACAGCAAGCGCTCGAAATTGCTGCTGACCTGAATGTCCATGCTGGGGGTCGCGGTCGCGGTGACCGTCCCGGCACTATAATCGCCGCTGGTCAGCGCGCGGTGGAGGATGTCGTTGACGTTGGTCGCGACGACCAGCCGCGCGATCGGCAGCCCCATCTGCGCCGCGACATAGCCCGCGAACACATCGCCGAAATTGCCCGTCGGCACAGAGAAGGCCACCGGACGGTCGGGGCCGCCAAGGCGCACCGCGGCGTAGAAATAATAGACGACCTGCGCCATCAACCGCGCCCAGTTGATGCTGTTCACCGCCGACAGATTGACCCGCTCGCGCGCCTCGGCATCGCCGAACAGCCGCTTCACCATCGCCTGGGCGTCGTCAAAACTGCCGTCGATCGCGATATTATGGACATTGGGCGCCAGCACCGTCGTCATCTGCCGCCGCTGGACGTCGCTGACCCGGCCTTCGGGGTGGAGCATGAAGATGCGGATATGTTCGCGCCCCGCGACCGCCTCGATCGCCGCCGATCCGGTGTCGCCCGACGTCGCGCCAACGATCGTAATGTCGGTTTCGCCGCCGCTCAGGAATTTCTCGAACAGCTGGCCGAGCAATTGCAGCGCGACGTCCTTGAACGCCAGCGTCGGGCCGTGGAACAGTTCGAGCAGCCAGTGGCGATGGTCGAGCTGGACCAGCGGGGTCACCGCATCATGGCTGAAACTGCCATAGGCGGCGCGGCACAGCTGGCGCAGCTCGTCCTCGGACAGCACGCCGGCGACGAACGGGCGCATGACGCGCACCGCGGTTTCGGCATAATCAAGACCGGCCAGCGCACGGATATCGCCCTCCGGCATCTGCGGCCACTGCGCGGGCAGATAGAGGCCGCCGTCGTCGGCGAGGCCCGCCAGCGTGGCGGCACGAAAGTCGAGGGTCGGCGCAGAGCCGCGGGTGCTGATATATTCCATGGCGGCCCAGCGCCTAGCCGCCCGGGATCAAGGCCGCAAGCGGCGACGGACAGCCAGGATATAGATGATCAGCGCCGCGGCGGCGAACAGAAACCATTGCCCCGCATAGGCCAGATGGTTGTTCGGGGTATCATCGGCCGAGGGTACCGCGCTGGCACGCAGCCCGGTCGCAGGCGTGTCGGCGATCAGCATCGCTCGCGCCGGGGTCGCGTTGCCCGTCGCGCGCGCGATCACCGTCGGCTGCTCGGGTCCGGGAACGATCGTCCCCTGCACGATCCCGCCGGTCCATTTCGGCGGGGAGAAATCGTCGCCGATCCCGACATCGACCAACACCCCCGGACCTTCGGCGCCGGTGCGGCACTCGGCGATCATGCGGATGCCCGACCGGCCCTTCCGGTCGGTGCCGCTGCGCGGATCCCAGCGCACCGGCTCCAGGCAAACGACGCTGCTTCTGCGATACAGAAAGGCGTCGGCCACCGGCGGCAGTTGGGGATAGGTGACCAGCGACGACATCGCCATGTTGCGCTGATAAAGCGCGACCAGCGCCTCCTTCTCGCTCTTGCGCTGCAGCTGCCACACGCCGAGCGCGATCATCACCAGGACCGCGGCGATGACGATAATCGTCGGGATCAGCGGCCAGCGCCGGGCCGGGGGCGTCGCGGGTTCAGTCATGCGGTTCGTCCACTTGGCGGCCCTCGGCCGCCTGCCGCTGATGCTCGCTGGCGATCAGCGCGCCCTTGGCGACGCGCAAGCCATAGACCACCGCCGCGGCGGTCAGCGGAACCCACAGCAGGACATGCACCCACAGCGGCGGCTGCACCGCCGCATCGAGCGTCAGGGCCAGCACGACGAGCAGCGCGCCGATGATCAGGGTCAGGAAAGCGGCGGGGCCGTCGCCGACATTGTAGCGGCCATAGTCGAGCCCGCAGGCGCGGCAGTTCGCGTGAAACTTGACCGGGCCATCGAACAGCGTCGGCGCACCACATGCGGGACAAAGGCCAAAAAGGGCAGCGCGCCAGACCGGCGGCTGCCCTTTTTGAATGTCGTTGCCGCCAGACAATTGCTTGGGCGGCGATTAGTGTGCGGCGACCGGCGCGCCCCAGCCACCCCAGACATAGACGATGATGAACAGGAACAGCCACACCACGTCGACGAAGTGCCAATACCATGCCGCTGCTTCAAACCCGAAGTGCTGCTTGGGGGTGAAGTGGCCCTTGTAGGTGCGCACAAGACAGACGATCAGAAAGATCGTGCCGACGAGGACGTGGAAGCCGTGGAAGCCGGTCGCCATGTAGAACGCCGAGCTGTAGTTGCTCTGGCCGAAACCGAACGGCGCCGCGCTATATTCATAGGCCTGGATCGACGAGAAGATCGCGCCGAGGATGATCGTTGCCCACAGACCTTTTTTCAGGCCTTCGCGATCGCCGTGGATCAGCGCATGGTGCGCCCAGGTGATCGTCGTGCCCGAACAGAGCAGGATCAGCGTGTTGAGCAGCGGCAGCGAAAAGGCGTCGATGACTTCGATACCCTTGGGCGGCCACATGGTGATCGTCGCGGCGCCGTCCTGACCGAACAGCGACGTCACCGCGCCTTCGGCATATTCGATCGGCACCGGGAACAGCGAGAAGTCGAACCACGCCCAGAACCAGCCGACAAAGAACATCACTTCGGACGCGATGAACAGGATCATGCCATAGCGCAGGTGGAGCTGGACGACCGGGGTATGGTCGCCGGCATGGGCTTCGTTGATCACGTCCGACCACCAACTGAAGAAAGTCGCGATCACGCCCATCAGGCCCAGCCCGAGCACCCATTTGCCGACGCCGCCGAAATAATCGGCGTGCATGAACATCACGAGCCCGAAAAACATCGTCAATGCCGCGACCGAACCGATCAGCGGCCAGACGCTGGGATTTACCAGATGATAGTCATGATGTTTGGCACCGGACATTGCGTTTTTCCCGTTTTGCAGCCCCAGCGTCGCGATTCCCCATCGCCCGCCGGTCCTTGAATTAAGACTCTGATCGCGGCCTTAGCTCGCCTTTTTACCCTCGTCTACAGGGTGGAAGGTGTAGCTGAGGGTGATTTCCTGGATGTCGCGCGCGTCGGGATCGTCCATGATCTTGGGATCGACGAAGAACAATACCGGCATCCGCATCTGCTGCCCCGGCTCCAGCCGTTGTTCGGTGAAGCAGAAGCACTGGATCTTGGTGAAATATTTGCCCGCCTGCGTCGGTGTGACGTTGAACCCGGCGGTCCCGACAACCGGCTTCGACGAATTATTCTCGGCGATAAAAATCGCCATGTCGCGCGCGCCGATGCTGACGGTATCGGTCGGATGCTCGGGATAGAATTTCCACGGCAGCCCGGGCGACACATTGGCGTCGAAACGGACCGAGATGGTCTGCGACAGGACCACCGGATCCGCCGCGGCCGCCACCGGGTCATAACGCTGCGTCGTGCCCCCGAAACCGGTCACGCGGCAGAACAGATCATACAGCGGCACCGCCGCAAAGCCGAGCCCGACCATCGCCAGCGCCAGCAGCGATGCCAGGCTGGCGGTCCGGGCCTTGGGCGACAGCCGCGCGATCATGAGAAAATCTGCATCTTTGCGATGGTGATGAAAAAGAACAGGATCGCGAGGCCGCCGAGCATCCATGCCATCATATTGGCGCGGCTGCGCTGGCGGCGGCGATATTCGACTTCGTCAAAGGGTTCGAGATTCGGTTTGTCGGTCATAAGGGCCACCATTGATCGGCAACAACGGCGCCGAAGAGAATGAAAAGATAGGCGATCGAATAAGCGAACAGCCGTTTTTCGGGCTGCATCAGATCGCCCTCGCCCGTCGTGCGGGTGCCGACCTGCACCGACAGCACCACGAACAGCGCCGACAGGATGATTGCGGTCCAACCATAGAGCGCGCCGCTGTAACCGAGCGGCCACGGCGCGATCGCCGCCGCCGCCATGACCAGCGCATAGAACAGAATCTGGCGCCGCGTCGACTTCTCGCCCGCGACCACCGGCATCATCGGGATGCCCGCGGCAGCATAGTCCGACCGCATGAACAGCGCGAGCGCCCAGAAATGCGGCGGCGTCCACAGAAAGATCAGCAGGAACAGCATCACCGGCAACGGCGCGATCGAACCCGTCGCGGCGACCCAGCCGATCAACGGCGGAAACGCGCCTGCCGCGCCGCCGATCACGATATTCTGCGGCGTCCGCGGCTTCAGCCACATCGTATAGACAAAGACGTAAAAGAGGATCGATGCGGCCAGCAGCAGCGTCGCCTGCCAGTTCGATGCGAACAGCATCAGGAACAGCGAGAACGCCGCAAGCCCGATACCGAATTGCAACGCCGTCTGCGGGTCGAGCCGTCCGGCGGGCAGCGGCCGTCCGGCGGTGCGCTTCATCTTGGCGTCCAGCCCCGCCTCATACCATTGGTTGAGCGCGCCCGACGCCCCGGCCCCCAGCGCGATCGCCAGGATCGAGGCAAAGGCCAGGACAGGAGGAACATGAACCGGTGCCGCGAGCAGCCCGCACAGCGCGGTGAACACCACCAGCGACATGACGCGCGGCTTGGTCAGCGCGAACAGGTCGCGCCAGTCGGCCGGAAGGGCCGTTTCGCCGTGGGTCAGGCTCTGCGCCATGATAACTCCGGCCGGACAGGCAAAGCCCCCTGCCGAATATCAGCAGGGGGCAGAGCCGATCAGGCGATACGCGGCAGTTCGTTGAACTGGTGGAACGGCGGCGGGCTCGACAGCGTCCATTCGAGCGTCGTCGCGCCTTCGCCCCACGGATTGTCGGCGGCCTTCTTGCCCGCGAGCAGCGCCCAGCCGATGTTGATGAAGAAGAAGATCATGCCGGCGGCCATGATGAGATAGCCGAACGACGAGATATAATGCCAGTAAGCATAGGCTTCCGCATAATCGGGATAACGGCGCGGCATGCCCTGCTGGCCCAGGAAATGCTGGGGGAAGAACATGACGTTCACGCCGATGAAGAACACCCAGAAGTGCAGCTGGCCCAGGAACTCGTTGTACATCCGGCCCGACATTTTCGGGAACCAGTAATAGAAGCCCGCAAAGAGCGAGAACACCGCGCCCAGCGACAGCACATAGTGGAAGTGGGCGACGACGTAATAGGTGTCGTGGAGGTTGGTATCGACGCCGCCATTGGCGAGCACGACGCCGGTCACGCCGCCGACGGTGAACATGAAGATAAAGCCGAGCGACCAGACCATCGGGGTCTTGAAGCTCATCGACCCGCCCCACATCGTCGCGATCCAGCTGAAGATCTTGATGCCGGTGGGGACCGCGATGACCATCGTCGCGGCGGTGAAGTACATCTTCAGGTTCACCGACATGCCGACGGTGAACATGTGGTGCGCCCACACGATGAAGCCGACGACGCCGATCGCGACCATGGCATACGCCATGCCGAGATAACCGAACACCGGCTTTTTGCTGAAGGTCGAGATGACCTGGCTGACGATGCCGAAGCCCGGCAAGATCATGATGTACACTTCGGGGTGGCCAAAGAACCAGAAGAGATGCTGGTAGAGGACGGGATCGCCGCCGCCGGCCGCATCATAGAAGGTCGTGCCGAAATTGCGGTCGGTCAGCAGCATGGTGATCGCGGCGGCCAGGACGGGCAGCGCGAGCAGCAGCAGGAAGGCGGTGACCAGCACCGACCACACGAACAGCGGCATCTTGTGGATCGTCATCCCCGGCGCGCGCATGTTGAAGATGGTGGTGATGAAGTTGATCGCGCCCAAAATCGACGCGGCGCCCGCGAGGTGGAGCGAGAAGATTGCCATGTCGACCGCCGGGCCGACCGATCCGCTGGTCGACAGCGGGGCATAGACAGTCCAGCCGGTACCGGCGCCAAGGCCGCTGCCGCCCGGAACAAACATCGATCCGACCAGCATGATGAAAGCAACGGCGGTGAGCCAGAAGCTGACATTGTTCATGCGCGGGAACGCCATGTCGGGGGCGCCGATCATCAGCGGCACGAACCAGTTGCCAAAGCCGCCGATCATCGCCGGCATGACCATGAAGAACACCATGATCAGGCCGTGCGCGGTGATCATCACGTTCCAGAAATGCTTGCCCTGCACCTCGCCCGCGGCGCCGTCGAAAAACTGCGCCCAGCCGGTCAGATACTGGATGCCCGGTTCGGCCAGTTCGAGGCGCATCATGCCCGAAATCACGCCGCCGACGATGCCGGCGATGATCGCAAAGATCAGGTAGAGGGTGCCGATGTCCTTGTGGTTCGTCGACATGAACCAGCGGACGAAAAAGCCCGGGGTGTCTTGATCATGGTCGTCATGCGCGTGATCGGCATGACCATGGGCGGGTGCAGTTGCGGCGATATCGGTCATCTGTCGGACCCCTTATTAATTTTTGGCGGCCGGCGCGGCGGCGGGCGCCGCTGCCGGGGCAGCTTCGGTCGTGGTGGCGGCCGGCGTCGCGGCAGGCGCTGCCACTGCGGCGGGGGGCGCTGCGGGCGCCGCAGCCACCGGACCGGCCGGGTTGCCGCCGCGTGAGCGGACCCAGGCTTCCCATTTGTCGACCGGCAACACTTCGACCGCGATCGGCATATAGCCATGATCGACGCCGCACAGTTCCGAACATTGGCCGTAATAGACGCCAACCTTGTTCGCGGTGAACGTCGTTTCGTTGGCGCGGCCGGGGACCGCGTCCATCTTGGTCCAGAACGCCGGGACCGAGAAGCTGTGAATCACGTCGGCGCCGGTGATGATCAGCTTGACCTGGCGACCGACCGGGACGACCATGCGGTTGTCGACGGCCAGGTGATAGGGTTCGCCAGCGGCCTTTGCCTGCTCTTCGGTCAGGATCTTCGAGACAAATTCGCCGATCCCCTGATCGGGATAGGCGTAGCCCCAATACCATTGATATCCGGTGACCTTGATCGTCAGTGCTTCTTTTTTCGGCGGCTCATATTGCTGCGCGAGCAGGCGGATCGACGGGACGGCGATCACGGCAAGGATCAGCACCGGGATGGCGGTCCAGATGATTTCGATGAAGGTGTTGTGCGTCGTTTTCGACGGCACCGGGTTCGCCTTGGCGCGATAGCGGAACATCGCCCACAGCATCAGCCCCAGAACGATCAGCGTGATGATCGTGATCACCGGCAGCAGAATGACATGGTTGAACCAATAGGCCTGTTCACCGACCGGGCTGACCTGCGGCTGGAAATCGATCCCCGCGTCGATCGGCTGGCCGACCCCGGGGGTCGGCTTCATCGGCACATAGGTGGCATCGCCCGCCGGGACAGCGGCGGTCGTTGCCACCGGTGCCGCGGTCGGCGTGGCCGCTGGAGCGACGGTCGGAGCCGGATTCGCCGCGGTCGTCGCGGCGGGGGCTTCGGCCGGGGCCGCTGCCGGTGCCTGCGCATGGCCGATGCCGACCGCGCCCAGCGACAAAGCTGCCGCAATTAACACCTTGATTACAGGGGTTTTCAAGCTCTTCATAAGGATAGTGCCGCCCGTTGCCTGTTGTTCTTTATCACGCTTCACCCCCTCCTCCGCAGCGACCGGACGTGCATCCGGCCAGCCACCGGCGGGGCTGAATCTCGCGGGCGCTATAGACCCGCTTGCCGCTTGCCTCAAGCATCTCTAACACTATTTTGCGGCTGGATAATCTTCGCTGCCAAAACCCGGTCGCCCGCCATGGGCGACGCACTGGACAAAAGAACAATTCTCCCATGACCGATGATGAAATCCTGGCCGAATTCCGCGCCGCCGATGCCTTGCTGCAAGGTCACTTCCTGCTGTCGTCCGGCCGCCACAGCGAATATTATCTGCAATGCGCCCGGGTGCTGATGGACACCGAACGCGCCGGACGGCTGGCGGTCGCGCTCGCCGCCAAGCTGCCGCGCGAGCTGAAACAGGCGATCGACATCGTCGTGTCCCCGGCGATGGGCGGCGTCATCATCGGCCATGAAATGGGCCGCGCGCTGGGCAAGCCCGCGATTTTCGTCGAACGCCCGACCGGCACCTTTGAACTGCGCCGCGGCTTTACCATCGAACCGGGCGCGAAAGTGCTGATGGTCGAGGATGTCGTGACCACCGGCCTGTCGTCGCGCGAGGCGATGGCGTGCGTCGCGGCGGCGGGCGGCGACGTGATCGCCGAGGCGGCGCTGGTCGACCGGTCGGCGGGCAATGTCGACCTGGGTGTCCCATTCTACCCGCTCGTCGCGATCAATTTTCCAACCTATGCCGACGACGCGCTGCCGCCCGAACTCGCGGCGACCCCGGCGACCAAACCCGGGAGCCGCGCGAATTGAGCAGCCGGCTCCGCCTTGGCGTCAACATCGACCATGTCGCGACGATCCGTAACGCGCGCGGCGGCGAGCATCCCGATCCGGTGCGCGCGGCCCAGATCGTCGCGGCGGTCGGCGGCGATGGCATCACCGCGCATCTGCGCGAGGATCGCCGCCATATCCGTGACGACGACCTGGCGCGTATCCAGGCGGCGACCGACCTGCCGCTGAACCTGGAAATGGCGGCGACCGACGAGATGGTCGCGATCGCGCTGCGCCACAGTCCGCATGCGGCGTGCATCGTCCCCGAAAAGCGCGAGGAGCGCACGACCGAGGGCGGGCTCGACGCCGCGGGCCAACATAATCACCTCGCCCCGATCGTCGCGCGGCTGAACGATGCCGGCATCCGCGTCAGCCTGTTCATCGAACCCGATCCGCGCCAGATCGAAGCGGCGATGATGCTGCGCGCGCCGGTTGTCGAATTTCACACCGGCCGCTATGCCCATTGCGAGGGCGAGGAACGCGCGGCGGAACTCCGCCGCATCGCCGACGCCGCCGCGCTGGCGTGGAAAAACGGCATCGAACCGCACGCCGGGCACGGCCTGACCTATGACAATGTCGTCCCGGTCGCCGCGATCCCGCAGCTCGCCGAGCTGAACATCGGCCATTATCTGATCGGCGAGGCGATCTTTACCGGGCTGGAAGACGCGGTGCGACGGATGCGCGTGCTGATGGACGAGGCGCGGGGCGCGCCGTGATCATCGGCCTCGGTTCCGACCTCTGTAATATAGAGCGGATCCAGAATTCGCTCGACCGTTTCGGCGAGCGGTTCGAAAATCGCGTCTTCACCGATGTCGAACGCGCCAAGGCGGCGCGGCGTCCGTTCACCCGCGCCGGAACTTATGCGAAGCGTTTTGCGGCCAAAGAGGCTTTTTCAAAGGCCGTCGGCACCGGGTTCAAGCGCGGCGTGTTCATGAAGGACATCGGGGTCGTCAACGCCGCCTCGGGCGCGCCGACGCTGGCGCTGACCGGCGGTGCTGCCCAGCGGCTGGCCGCGATGATCCCCGCGGGTCATAGCGCGCATATCCATCTGACGCTGACCGACGATCATCCCTGGGCGCAAGCGTTCGTCATCATCGAAGCAATCAAGGACTGACCGGATCATGGCGAAAAACAAGACGAAGGACGACGGCAGCTGGGGCAAGCTGATCCGCGACATCGTGGTCATCCTGCTGCTCGTGCTCGCCATCCACAGCTGCGTCGCCAAGCCCTTTTATATCCCGTCGGATTCGATGATGCCGATCTTGCGCAACGGCGACCGGTTGATCGTCAGCAAATATCCCTATGGCTGGTCCTATTCGTCGGTCAGCTTTCACCTCGCGCCCAAGACGGCGGGACGCTGGTTCGCCAAGCTGCCCGAACGCGGCGACATCGTCGTGCTCGAACATCCGGTGACGCGGATCGACTATATCAAGCGGGTGATCGGCCTGCCCGGCGACACGATCCAGCTCCGCAATGGCGAACTCAGCATCAACGGTAAGCCGGTGAAGCGCGAAGTCCAGCCGCTGCTCGCCATCCCGGTCGATCCCAATTTGCCGAGCGGCGACAGCAGCCTCGATCGGTTCATCGCCCGCGGCGCCGACGGCCGCGAGGTGCTGGAATTGCCGATCGTCCGCGAAACGCTGCCCGGCGGCGCGACCTTTGACACGATCGACATGGGGCCGGGATACACCACCGACGATTATGGGCCGATCAAAGTGCCCGCCGACCATCTGTTCCTGATGGGCGACAACCGCGACGGCAGCGCCGACAGCCGGGTCGACACCAGTCAGAAGGGACTGGGCGGCCCCGTGCCGTTCGATACCATCGCGGGGCGCGCCGAGATCATCAGCTTTTCGACCGACGGCACCGCCATATGGTATAATCCGCTCAGCTGGTTTGGCGCGCTGCGCTCGGATCGCGCGGGAACCGACTTGCGGCCCGAACGTAACAGCAAGGCAAAATAGGGAGTGGGGCGATGGTGGAGCGGAAAGAACGGGCACAGGCCCGCGCCAAGGCTACCGCCAACGCCCCCGGCCCCACCGAAATCCGCAGCCACGTCGTCCGCACCGAATTGCTCAAGGCCAGCGTCTGGCTGGGCCTCGCGCTGCTGATCGGGGCGTGCATTGTCCTGATCCAGCCGATCCTGCTGATCTTTGCCGCGATCGTCATGGCGTCGATGCTCGACGGCGGCACCCGGTTGCTCGGGCGCGTCCTGCCGATCGCGCGCGGTTGGCGGCTGTTGATCGTCTGCCTGACGCTGCTCGCCTTCATCGTTTGGACGGCAATGTTCGCCGGATCGCAGATTGCCGATCAGGCCGCGTCGCTGCAAGGCGTGGTCATGGGGCAGGTCGAGCGACTGGCGGCGTGGGCCAGCGATCGTGGTATGGGCAGCTTCCAGCTCGATACCAAGACGATATCGGACAATTTTGCCGGCACCTTCGGCCGCGTCACCGCGGCGGTCGGATCGGTTGTCGGCGCGCTCGCCAGCGTGGTGATGATCGTCATCCTGGGCATCTTCATCGCGATCGAGCCGCGGCTGTACGAACGCGGCGTCGCATGGATGCTGCCAATGAAAAACCGCGAGAATTTCTACATCACGACCGCGCGCATGGGGTTCACCCTGCGCCGGTTGATGGCGGGCCGCCTGCTCGGCATGTTGGTCGAAGGGATCGGGACATGGCTCGCCTGCATGGCGGTCGGCATCCCGATGGCGGCTCTGCTCGGCCTGCTCACCGGGCTGCTCGCCTTCATTCCCAATATCGGCGCGATCGTGTCGGGGGCGCTGTTGGTGCTCGTCGGCTTTTCGGCCGGGACCGACACCGGACTGTGGGCGATCATCATCTATTTCGTCGTGCAGACGGTCGACGGCTATCTGATCGTCCCGATGGTGGCGAAAAAGACCGTCGACCTCGCCCCGGCGCTGGTGCTCGGGGCACAGATCCTGTTCGGCGCGCTGCTCGGCATCACCGGGCTGTTCCTCGCCGACCCGATCGTCGCGATGATCAAGGTCGCGCTGGAACGCGAGGCCGAACGGAATGCTGGCGCCGTGCCGACAGTTGGGCAAGCGGCAAACTAACCTTTCGTCATCCCGGCGAAGGCCGGGATCTCATCGTGGCCGGACAACGAACCGGCGAGATCCCGGCCTACGCCGGGATGACGGAAAAAGGGCTTTAGGGCTGCTGCGGCGCACCCGGCGGCGGACCGCCTGGGCCAGCGCCGCCCGGCGCGCCCTGCATCATCTGTTGCTGCTGCATCATCTGTTGCTGTTGCTGCATCTGCTGCTGCATCGCACGCACTTCGGCTTCGGAGCGGAAGTCGAGCAACGTCACGGTGAAGTGCAGCGTGCTGCCAGCCGGGATCGGCCCGGTGGCGCGGTCGCCATAACCCAGCTGCGGCGGGATGGTGATCTTGTACTCGCCGCCCTTTTTCATTCGGGTCAGTGCTTCCGAAAAGCCCGGAACGACCTGCGCCACCTGCATCGGCGCCTGTTCATTGGCATCGAAAACGGTGCCGTCGTCGAGCTTGCCTTCATATTTGACCAGCACCACGTCGGCCTTGGTCGGGCTGTTGCCCGTGCCTTCCTTGACGACCTCGAACCCGATGCGCGGGGTCATATGCCAGGCAAAGGCGGCGCCGGCGACGAGCAGCGCCGCCAGCCCGAACCACATCAGCCACAGGCCGCTTTTGCTCACCGGGCGCAAGGGAACCGTCGTCACGCTCATTATCGCTGATCCTTCCGCTGCCCGCACGAAGACTTATGGCGGGCGATATTGTTGCGCCCGCCTATAGGCGGAGCGGTCCCGAACGGTCCAGCGTGAATCGAGAGCACAAAGATTGTTGGTGCGGATGGTGGCGGCTGCCTTCGACTTTCCCACGATCGTCATCCCGGACTTGATCCGGGATCCATAGCCACCTCAGTCGCCTGGACCCCGGATCAAGCCTGTCCTGAGCTTGTCGAAGGGTCCGGGGTGACGACGAAAGAATGGGCGCAACGAAAAAGGCGCCGCGGTTGCCCGCAGCGCCTGTTTCACGATCCGAATCCTTAACAGGAAGGGCGGGCCTTACTTGATCCCGTCGCGTTCCATCCGCTTGCGCTCCATCTTGCGGGCGCGGCGGACGGCGGCGGCGTGCTCACGCGCGCGCTTTTCGCTGGGCTTTTCGTAATGACGGCGCAGCTTCATTTCGCGATACACGCCCTCACGCTGCAGCTTCTTCTTGAGCGCGCGAAGGGCCTGGTCGACATTATTGTCGCGAACGATGATCTGCATGGGCCGTGTCGTCTCCGGTTCGTCCAACGATGAACGGCAACCGGATATCCAGTCCGCCATAAATCGCCGATATAAGGGCAATAAAAGAAGCGCCGCGAACCCGCGACGTTCCGATGGCTGGGCCACTAAAAGGATTCGCGGCGAAATGCAAGCCCCTGCGCGGCAAAACGCCCCTGCCCCGCTGACGAACCGCCCGGCCCGCTTGCGGGATTGTGCGCCCCCCTTGCCTTATGGCATAGGTAGCAGGACGAAACTAACATGCAAAGGGACAGGCGATGGCGACCCAGCTCAAGCGCAACAGCAAATATAGCGAAGCCGAATGGACGGCGCGGCAGGAACTGGCCGCCTGCTACCGGATTTTCGCGATGATGGGCTGGGACGAGATGATCTTCAACCACATCACGGTGAAGCTGGACGATCAGGAAGGCGCCTTTCTGATCAATCCCTATGGTATGCATTTCAGCGAGGTCACCGCCTCCAGCCTGATCAAGATCGACATCGACGGCAACAAGCTGGACGAGGATAACCCATGGCATGTCAACAAGGCCGGGTTCGTCCAGCACAGCCTGTTCCACCGCGTGCTGCCCGACGCGCATGCGATCATCCACACCCACACCACCGCGACCGTTGCGGTCTGCGGCCTCGAAGGCGGGCTGCAACCGGTCAATTTCTATGCCTGCAACTTCATGGGCCAGCTCGCCTATCATGATTTCGAGGGCGTGACGGTGCGCGAGGAAGAGGGCGCACGGCTGGTCGAACATCTGGGCGACAAGCGCATCCTGATGCTGCGCAACCACGGCCCGGTGGTGATGGGCAAATCGCTGTCCGACGCCTTCATCAAATATTGGGCGCTGCAGCGCGCGTGCGAAATCCAGCTCGCGACGATGAGCATGGGCAAACCGATCGCCGTCAGCGACGATGTGATCAAGGTCCACCAGCGCGATCTGTATATGGCCGCCATCCCCGGCCAGTCGGGCAAGGCCGAGTTCGACGCGATGGTGCGCAAGGTCGACAAGATCGACACCAGCTGGCGTGACTAATCGCCGTGCAATGACCCGCTTTCCCGAGCGAAGACGAGGGACTATGCCGAGCGCAGTCGAGGCGGCAACGGTGCAGGTCTCGCTTCGCTCGAATGAGCCCCTCGTCTTCGCTCGGGGACGCGGATCAATTAATAATCCTCATGCTCTAAACGCGTCCCGCGGCTATTGATCCCGGCATGACGCGATTCTCAGTCAACGACCGCCCGGTCGAATTTCGGATGGAACCCGAAACGCCTTTGCTGTGGGCGCTGCGCGACGCATCGAACCTGACCGGGACCAAATATGGCTGCGGCACCGGCGAATGCGGCGCCTGCACCGTCGATATCGATGGCGAATCGATCCGCAGCTGCATGGTCACGATCGCCGAATGCGAGGGCCGCTTCGTCACCACGATCGAAGGCCTGTCGCCCGACCGCAGCCATCCGGTGCAGCAGGCGTGGGTCGCCGAACAGGTGCCGCAATGCGGGTTCTGCCAGTCGGGGATGATCATGGCGGCCGCCGCCCTGCTGCGGTCGAACAGCAACCCCAGCGATGCCGATATCGACGCGGCGATCACCAACATCTGCCGCTGCGGCACGTATCCGCGCATCCGCACCGCGATCCGCCGTGCCGGGCGCGTCTTGCGCGGCGAGGAACGGATCGCCGCCGCGCCGCCGCCGGGCATCCGCCCCGAAGATGCCGCGCGCGCGGTCCCCGCGCTGCGCGCGCCTCCCGGCACCTGAACCCGGCGGTTCATGTAGCTGAACCGCAGGCAACAGCGCGGTTCAGCCGCCGATCATCTTGACCCCTGTAACAGCTGATTCATCATCCCGGCTGGCGTCTCCAGCAAGCGGGACATGAGTTGGAGAATGGCGAGATGAAAAAGATGTTCGGAGGGTTGCTGATCGCTGCGACGATCCTGACCCCAATTGCCCCGGCCGCCGCGCAGGCGTCCGGCGAACGCATACAGCTGGCGCAGCGCGGCGACGGCGAGCGAGGGAACCGCGGACCGCGCGGCCCTGAAGTACGCCGCGGCAACGGCGGCGGCGAGGCGCGCGTCCAGCGCCAGCAGGCCCAGCAACCGCGCGCCGAGCGCCAGCAACGCAGCGAAATGCGCCAGCAACAGCGCGGGAATGATCAACAGCGTCAGGCCCAGCGTCAACAGTGGCAACAGCAGCGCGGCAACGATCAACAGCGCCAGGCGCAGCGTCAGCAATGGCAACAGCAGCGCAGCGATCAGCAGCGCCAGCAGCAGCAGGCCCAGCGCCAGCGCGGCGGCGTGTATGACCGCAACAACGACGGCCGTGTCGACCGCCAGTGGGACCGCAACCGCAACGGCCAGGTCGATCGGCGTTACGATCGCAACGACAATGGCCGCGTCGATCGCCGCTACGACCGCAACCGCAACGGCGATCTCGACCGCCGCTGGGATCGCAACAACAACAACCGCCTCGATCAGCGCGAACGACGGTATGATCGAAACCGCGACGGCCAGATCGATCGGCGTTACGACCGCAACAACAATGATCGTGTCGATCGCCGCTACAGCGACCGCCGTGGCAACTGGAATCGCTCGTGGCGCGATGATCGCCGCTACAACTGGCGCGACCACCGCCAGCAGTACGGCAGCCGCTATCGCCTCGGCAGCTATTATTCGCCGTACCGCAACCACCGCTACACGCGGTTCAGCATCGGCTTCAGCCTGGGGTCGCTGTTCTACAGCAGCCGCTATTGGATCAACGACCCGTGGCAGTATCGCCTGCCGCCGGCCTACGACGGCTATCGCTGGGTCCGCTATTACAACGACGCGATCCTTGTCGATACCTACAGCGGTCAGGTGGTCGACGTGATCTACGATTTCTTCTGGTAAGTCCTTTCGATTACCCGAAGACAAACTCAAGGGGTCGGCTTGTCCGACCCCTTTTTTTGGGGGCTGGTGTGGCCGGTTGCGACCGGTTGCGGACATAGGCTGACAGGCAAGTATAAGGAAAACCGCATCCCCGAGCGAAGACGAGGGGCTCGTTCGAGCGGAGCGAGAATCGCGCAACCCTCGCTGCCTCGACTTCGCTCGGCGTGGCCCCTCGTCTTCGCTCGGGGATGCGGTGTTTTCAGATGTCGCTACGTTCGCTCCCCACCCCATATCCGCCACCCATCGATCTACCACCGATCCAACCGGTTCACCCGCCCCTTTCCCCTTGCCCTCTCCCGCCCCACGCGTCACGATGCCGGATCAGGACAGGGGAATCTTCATGCGAAAATTCGGAATGCTTGCGGCGCTCACGCTGGCGCTGCTCGGCACCGCGGCCAACGCCAAAACCACAATCCTCTATGCCGGGCGCGTCATCACCGACGCCGACAAGCCCGCCCAGGGGCCATCGACGATCGTCATCACCGACGATCGCATCACTGCGATCACCCCCGGCCGCGCCGCTGCTCCCGCCGATGCCGAAATCGTCGATCTGGGCGACAAGACTCTGCTTCCCGGCCTGATCGACCTTCACGTCCATCTGACCGGTGATCCCGGCGGCGATTTCCGCAGCGAGGCGGTCGATCCCGACGAATGGGGCGTCGTCGTCGGCGTCAAAAATGCCGGCATCACCCTGCGCGCCGGGTTCACCACGGTGCGCGAGGCGGGGTCGGCGCAATATAGCGCCTTCTCGCTGCGCCGCGGCACCGCCGCCGGGTTCATCACCGGACCGCGGATCATCGCCGCCGGTCCGGCGCTGTCGATCATCGGCGGACATGGCGACGTCACCGGCTTTCGCGAGGACGTTCATGACGTGCTCGATCAGGGGTATACCTGCACCGGCGCGCTCGAATGCGCCGAAAAGGTGCGCAAGGCATCACGCGCCGGCGCCGACATCATCAAGATCACCGCGACCGGCGGCGTCTTGTCCCAGCAAGGCCGCGGGCTGGAGGGGCATTTCACCAGCCCCGAATTGCAAAGCATTGCCGACACCGCCCACTCGCTGGGGCTGAAGGTCATGGCGCACGCGCATGGCGCACGCGGCATCGAGGCGTCGGCAGCCGCCGGGATCGATACGATCGACCATGGCACCTTCGCCGACGATGCGGCGCTGAAAGTGATGAAGGCGAAGGGCACCTATCTGGTCCCGACGCTGATGGCGTTCGAGGGCATCCGCGAGCGGCTGGGCAAAGGCATCTATACCCCGACGGTAGAGGAAAAGGTCCGCATGACGCTGGGCAGCGTCGGCAAGGCGGTCACCCGCGCCAAGGCGCTCGGCGTGCCGGTCGCCTTTGGCACCGACGCCGGGGTGTTCGAGCATGGCCGCAACGGCGGCGAGTTCGCGCTGCTGGTCAAGGCCGGGCTCACCCCGCGCGAGGCGCTGGCCAGCGCCACGACGGTTGCGGCAAAGGCGCTGTCGATGGACGGCGAAATCGGCCGCCTGGCGCCCGGCATGTCGGCCGACATGATCGCGGTCAGCGGCGATCCGCTGGCCGATGTCACGGTGCTGGAAAAGGTCGACTGGGTGATGGTGCGCGGCCGGGTCGCGGACTGATACTCCCGCGGTTCGACGGTTGATAGGAAAGCCCCTCCCCTTCAGGGGAGGGGTTGGGGGTGGGGTCCATCGGCCTTGCGCAAGGCCGATGGACCCCACCCGCTGCGACTAAGCCAGCAAGCTTGCTAGTCTCGCTGCCCTCCCCTGAAGGGGAGGGTCAAAGCCATCACGCCGCCCGCCGCACCCGCCCGCGCGCCGGGGCCGCCGTCTTCGGCCCGATCAGCGCTTCCATATCGACCGCTTCGGCAAATTTGATCCCGACGCGGTTGCCCGCCGACCAGCGCGCTTCGGCGCTGAACGCCTGATCGGCGCCGAACTCCAGTGTCAGCACGGTTCCCGGCGGCACGTTCCACAACCCTTCGACCAGCGCCCCGCGCGGCGACATGTTGCGGACGATCGCTTCATAATGATAGCCGCCGCTCGCGACCTGGATCGTGCGGAAAATGGTCAGCCGCGGTTCGCGCGCGCTCTTATATCCTTGCGCCTCGGCGCGCCCGCCGCCCTCGCGCAGCAAAGCCAGCACCTCGGCCAGCTCCATCGGACGTCCATAGATATAGCCCTGGACATGGCTGCACCCCAGCCCGCGGATCAGCGCCAGATCGTCGTGCGTCTCGACCCCCTCGGCGGTCGTCTCCATGTTCAGCGCGGTGGCCAGCCCGACAATCGACGAGATGATCGCGGCGTTCATGCTGCTGGGATCGGCAGCGCCCAGGACAAAGCTCTGGTCGATCTTGATCTTGTCGAACGGCGCCTTCTTCAGATAGCCGAGCGCCGAATATCCGGTGCCGAAATCGTCGAGCGCCAGCCGGATGCCGGTGCGCTTGAGCTTCTGGAACATTGCGAGGTTTTCGGAGCTTTCGTCGAGGAACACCCCCTCGGTAATTTCCAGCTCAAGCTGTTCGGGGCGGATGCCCGCTGCCGACACCGCGCTCAGGATCGTCGCGGGCAGTTTTTCATTGGCGAACTGGCGCGGCGAAACATTGACCGCGACGCGGTAACCGGGGCCCAGCAAGGCAATGCTCGCGCAGGCGGTGCGGATGATCCACTCGCCGATCGGCACGATCAGGTTCGATTCCTCGGCGATCGGAATGAATTTCGACGGGCTGATCATCCCCTCGGTCGCATGGTGCCAACGGATCAATGCCTCGAACCCGGTGATTCGTTCGCTGCCGACATCGACGATCGGCTGATAGAGCAAGCGCAGCTCGTCCTTGACCAATGCATCGCGCAGCGCGTCCTCGATCGCCTTGCGCTCGCTCGCCTGATTGTGCATCGCATCGGCATAGAAGCGATAGACCCCGCGCCCCGCGTCCTTCGCCGCGTAGAGCGCCAGATCGGCGTTGCGGACCAGCGCCGATGCGCTCACCCCCTGCCCGTCCGACACCGCGATGCCGATGGACGACCCGACGCGGACCTGTTCGCCCTCGATCGAAAAGGGCTTGGCCAGGCTGAGCAGGATCGCGTTGGCGATCCCCGCCAGTTTCTCGGGCTGGCTCAGTTGCGGCACGACGATCTGGAATTCATCGCCGCCGAGCCGCCCGACCTGCCCCTTGTCGCCGACGATCTGGGTCAGCCGTCCAGCGACCTGTTGCAGCAGCTGGTCGCCGACCGGATGACCCAGCGTGTCGTTCACCGCCTTGAAGCGGTCGAGATCCATCAGCAGCAGCGCGCACGGCTGCGGCTGCCCGATATGGCTTTTGAGCGCGCGTTCGAGCAGGTCGGTGATGTGGCGCCGGTTGGCGAGGCCGGTCAGCGTGTCGTAACGCGCCAGCTGGTTGATCTCGCGCTCCGATCGTTTCTTGTCGGTCAGATCGGTGCCGCTGCCGCGAAACCCCTGAAAATTGCCCAGCGCATTGCTGATCGGTTGGCCCGAGATCGACCACCAGCGTTCCTCGCCGACCACCGCGGCCTGCACCGTCAATTCCTTGAACGGCGTGCGCGACGACAGGCTGAAGCCCAGCGTCCGTTCCTCGCTCTCGTCGTTGCCGATGCGTTTGCGGATGATGTCGGTAAACGGCCGGCCGACCAGATCGGCGGGCGTCCGGTCGAGCCGGGCCGCCACCGTCGGCGAGATATAGACGAGCTGGCCATGCCGATCGGTTTCCCAAAACCAGCCGCGCCCGGCGCGTTCAAAGTCGCGCATCAGGTTGAGCGCGCGCTGCTGGTCGCTGACCGACAGCCGCCGCGCCCGCGTCGCGCGGCGCTGATGGCGGATGTCTTCGCGCATCATCACGATCAGCAGGCCCAGAAAGACAAACCCCGCGACCGCGAACGGCCACGACGCGATGCCGATTGCGCCGCCCAATGCGGTCGCGCCGGCAAAGGCGAAAAAGGCGGGGCGGACGATTGCCACCGCCGAAGCGGCGACGAGCAGCGACCCGATCTGGATCGCGGTGAAGGCATCGAAATAATAGCGACCGTCGGGAACCGCGACCGCCGCGAACATCGCCGCGGCATTGAACAGACTGCCCAGCGCGATCAGCCCCGTGCCGACCATCACCACCGGCCGCAATCTTTGCTGCAGCCATGGGCGCGGTCGGCGCATCGCCTGCCCCATGATCGTCAGCACCAGATCGCAGAACAGTCCCGCGGCCATCACCAGCCATTGCGACGGGTGGATCAGGAAACCGGCAACCCCCGGCGCGAACGCAAAGGTCAGAAACGCCAGAACCCGGCTGATCAGCACATAGTGCCACAGCTGTGCCACGCGCAGCAGGCGCGTCACGAACTCGGGCGAATCGAACATCGATTCACCGGTCACCAACTCGCCGACCGCCGGCCGGATGATGTTATGCCGAACCCCCAATTTCCCGCTTGTCCTGCTCGTCTGGTCCACCCGGTTCAGTGGCCAAATAGAGGTTGCCAAATCCTTACCACGGCGCGGGCGTTAACCCCGTTCTTGTGCCATTATGGACGCTATTCCGTTTCGCATCGCAACTTGTTATAGGGGCTTATGCCCGCCGTCCGCCTGCTCCCGCCCGACCGCTTTTTCGATCGCAGCCAATGGGCGGCGATCACCGCCGCATCGCGCTGGCGCGGCATCTGGCTGGTCGCCCATGCGTGGATCGTCAGCATCGCGCTGGTCGGGATCGCGGCATGGTCGCAAAACCCCGCCGCGTGGGTCGTCGCCGTCGTCTTTGTCGGGGGGCGCCAACTCGGCCTCGCCATCCTGATGCACGACGCCGCGCACGGCCTGCTGCATCCGGTGCGCAAGACCAACAATTTCCTTGGCCAATGGCTGACCGGTGCCGCGGTCGGATCAGACCTGATCGCCTATCGCACCTATCATCTTCAGCATCACAAA
This sequence comes from uncultured Sphingopyxis sp., assembly GCA_964502035.1. Taxonomy (GTDB): domain Bacteria; phylum Pseudomonadota; class Alphaproteobacteria; order Sphingomonadales; family Sphingomonadaceae; genus Sphingopyxis. The sequence goes on from CAZCUW010000001.1 coordinate 136,575, forward strand.
TTCACCCAGCAGGCCGAAGACCCCGACCTGTCGCTGTCGAAACCCTTTCCCACCACCCGCGCCAGTCTGGGCCGCAAGATATTGCGCGATCTGACTGGGCAGACCTTTTTCAAGCAGCGGCTGGCGCAATTCGGCTTTGCGATCGTCGGGCTGAAAGCCATGCTGCGCGGCGCAGCGGTCGAAACGGGCCGCGCCAGCACCACCGCCGGGACGCCGTTCAACAAGCAGTCCGACGACGGCATGACGTCACCGACGGTCGATGTCGCGGGCGCGATGGCGGTGGCGCGCGCGGTCGGGCGGTTCCTGCTCGTCCAGGCGGTGCTGCTTGCGGCCTCGCTCGCACTCTATGGCTGGACGCCGTATCTGCTGTGGCTCGCGGGGCTGGCGACGACCTTCCAGCTCTACCTGCGCATCCGCAACATTGCCGAACATGCCTGCACCACGACCGGCAGCGACGATCCGTTCACCCATGCCCGCACCACCCACGCCGGCTGGATCGCCCGCGCGACAGTTGCGCCATATTGGGTGAATTATCACGCGGAGCACCATCTGTTCATGGGGGTGCCCTGTTACCGGCTGGCCGAAGTCCACGCGATGCTCGGCCGCGCCGGGCGGCACGAATCGATGACGATCGCGCCGGGATATGCCGCGGTGCTGCGGCAGGTGACGTCTAAAGCCTAGCGG
>CAZCUW010000002.1:0-134906 GCA_964502035.1 uncultured Sphingopyxis sp.
CAGCGGCCCTACGCCGAGGGCCGCGCCTATAATATCGAAAGCCGGTTGGTGCCGCCCGGCGGGGGCGAGCCAATCGAAGTGGATGGCGTGTCGGGTGAATTGCAGATCCGGGGGCCGACGCTGTTCGAGGGTTATCACAACGCTCCCGACCAGACCGCCACCGCCTTTACCGGCGACGGCTGGTTCCGCACCGGCGACCTGTTCGAGATTGCCGAAGGCGGCGACTTCTATCGCTTCGTCGGGCGGTGCAAGGATCTGATCATCCGTGGCGGGGTTAACATCTCGCCCGAGGAAATCGACCAGTTGCTTGGTGGCCATCCATTGCTTGCGGAGGCGTGCGTCTTCTCGCTCCCCGACCCCACGATGGGCGAGCGCATTGGGCTGGCCTATGTGCCGCGCGGTGATGACGACGTCGGCTTGCCCGAGGTCACGGGCTATCTGCGCGGCCATGATCTGGCGGTGTTCAAACTGCCCGAACGCCTGTTCCGCCTCGACGCTTTGCCGCGCAACGTCACCAACAAGGTGATGCGCAGCGAGGTGCGCGACATGGCGCTAGCCACTCTCGAAAAGGAAGCCTGACATGGCGAAAGACGTCTTCATCCTCGGCGGCGCGCAGAGCGATTTTGCGCGCAACATGGAACGCGAGGGCGGCGGGCTGTTCGAGCTGTTCCGCGATGTTGCCGAAGCCGCTTTCGTCGCGACCGGGATCGAGCCGAAAGAGGTCGAGACCGCGCATGTCGGCAATTTCGTCGGCGAGCTTTTCGCGGGTCAGGGCCAACTCGGCGGCTTCTTCGGCCATGTCCATCCCGACCTCGCGGGCATCCCCGCGTCGCGGCACGAAGCCGCCTGCGCGTCGGGCAGCATCGCGATCCTGGCGGCGGCCGCCGAGATCGAGGCCGAGCGTTACGGTCTCGCGCTGGTGCTGGGCATCGAGTTGATGCGCAATGTCCCCGGCCAGCGCGCCGCCGAATATCTGGGCGCCGCGGCATGGGCGGGGCGCGAGGCGCAGGAAGCGCGCTATTTGTGGCCGTGGATGTTCGCGCGCGTCGCCGAGGAATATGACGAACGCTTCGGGCTCGATCGCGCGCATCTGCGCGGGATTTCGGCGAACAATTTCGCCAATGCGAAGAAGAATCCAAATTCGCAAACGCGCGGCTGGGCGGTCACCGACGATCATCTGGGCGAGAATGACGAGGTCAATCCACTGATCGAAGGCTCGCTTCGCAAGTCGGACTGCGGACAGGTCACCGACGGCGCGGCGGCGATCTTCCTCGCCTCGCGCGAGGTCGCCGAGGCCTATGCCAAGCGGCGCGGGATTTCAGTGGACAGCATTCCGCGCATCAAGGGCTGGGGCCATTCGACCGCGCCTTTGCTCTATTCGACCAAGGTCGCGGGCAGTCGCGGCGAACCTTATGTCTTTCCGAGCGTGCGCAAGGCGATGATGGACGCGCTGCGCCGAGCCGAAATGCCCGATGTCTATGCGTGTGATGGGGTCGAAGTGCACGACTGTTTCTCGATCACCGAATATATGGCGATCGACCATTTCGGCATCACCAAACCCGGCGAGAGCTGGCGCGCACTCGAAGACGGCACGATTGCGCTCGGCGGCAAGCTGCCGGTGAATCCATCGGGCGGGCTGATCGGCCTCGGCCATCCGGTCGGCGCCACCGGGGTACGAATGATGCTCGACAGCTGGCGGCAAGTCACCGGCAATGCGGGCGACTATCAGGTCGAGGGCGCGCGCAACTTCGCCACCTTCAACGTCGGCGGCAGCGCGACCACGGCGGTCAGCTTCGTCGTCGGCACCTGATTTGGCCGACGTCTATCTGTACGACGCGGTCCGCACGCCGCGCGGCAAGGCGCGGCCTGACGGCGGTCTGGCTGGGCTGAGCCCGCAGGAGTTGGTGCGCCAGCAGGTGGCGGCGCTCGCGGCGCGATGCGGCGATTTTGTTCCCGATGCACTGCTGCTCGGTTGCGTCACGCAGAGCGGCGCGCAGGGCGGGCATATTGCGATGCTGGCCAAACTCCATGCGGGTCTGCCCGACGCAACTGCGGTGCAGAGTATCAACAATTATTGCGCATCGGGCCTGTCAGCGATCGGCCAGGCGGTCGCGAAAGTTGCAAGCGCCGAAGCCCATTGCGTCCTCGCCGGCGGGGTCGAGTCGATGAGCGCCAGCCCCTTTCTAAGCGACCGCGCAGCCTTTTACACTGACGACAACTTGCCGCCGCGCGCGCGCTTCGTCCCGCCGGTGCTCGCCGCCGACCGGCTCGCGAATGCCGAGGGTATCACCCGCGCCGATCTTGATGTGGTTGCCCTCGCCTCGCAGCAGAAGGCGGTCGCCACCGACACCGACGCTGCGCTCCAAAAGTCACGCATCGCCACCGGACCGCTGACCGGCGAGCAGTGCATCCGTCCGCAAACCACCGCGGAATCGCTCGCCGCCGCGCCGCCCGCATTTGGCGAATTGCAGCAGCAATATGCCGACGCGCTTGAGGGCGAGACGTTCGAGCCGCTCCACAGCATCGCCCATGCTCCGCCGATCTGCGATGGTGCGGGGCTTGCCCTCGTCGGCGGCGAAGGACTTGGCCCGGCCCCCCGCGCCCGCATCGTCGCCTTTGCCGAAAGCGGCGGCGATCCGGCCGCATCGCTGACCGCCGGGTTCGCGGCAATGGACAAGGCGCTTGCCCGCGCTGGCCTGACCCTCGCCGACATCGACCGCATCGAGTTCATGGAAGCCTTCGCGGTCACCATCGCCAAATTCCATCGCGACCGCGATGCCGATCCGGCGCGCGTCAATGTCAGCGGCGGTCATCTCGCCAAGGGGCATCCGATGGGGGCTAGCGGCGCGATCCTGACCTCAACGCTGCTCGACGCGCTCGATGCGTGCGGGGGCCGCTACGGCCTCGTGGTAATGACCGGCGCGATGGGCGTCGGTGCCGCGATGATCGTCGAGCGCCAATAAAGCCGATTGCGCAAAAGCGCGGTTCCGCTATGGGCGGCGCGTGCGGGGCTTGCCCCGTGCAGATCGCGCCGGTGCCCGAAAGGGCTTAAAATGGGAACGCGGTGAAGGGGGTCGTCCTGAACCCTGGAAGCCGAGGCTGTCCCTGCAACTGTAAGCGGTGAGCGCGATGCACCGTCCGGATGATTCATCCGGACAGCCACTGGGGCAACCTGGGAAGGCGTGCATCAAGCCCTGACCCGCGAGCCAGGAGACCTGCCGGCGTGGGTCGCTCACTGCCAAGGCCCAGGGAAAGGCCGCGGCACGGACGCATCCGTCGAGCGACGACCAAGCGGCTGGAGCCGCTTCGGTGTCGGGGCCGCAGGCATGTTCGCCGCCTGTGCCCGGATATCGGTCGATCGCGCGCGCGTGTCGGCAGGCTCCCGCCTTCGTTGCCGGCGTGCGGGGGTCTCCCATGTTGAAGTTCATAAGCATTTCCTTGATCGCATTGGCGGCGGCACCCGCTGTTGCGCAAACCACCGACGGCACACCCGCTGACGACATCGTCGTCACCGCATCGGGCATCGAACAGCCGCGCGACGAGGTCGGACAAGCGATCACCGTCATCGATGCCGAAACGATCGAGAGGCGCCAGGCGGTCGATATCGTCGACCTGCTCGCGACCACCCCCGGCGTCCGCTTCAACCGCACCGGCGGCACCGGCTCGGTGGCGGGCGTATCGCTGCGCGGCGCCGAAACGACGCAGACTTTGGTGCTGATCGACGGGGTGAAGGTCAACGACCCGAGCGGGATCGGCGACGGTTATGATTTCGGCCATCTGCTGACCGCCAATATCAACCGGGTCGAGGTGCTGCGCGGTTCCAACTCGGTGGTGCATGGCAGCCAGGCGATCGGCGGGGTGGTCAGCCTGATGACCGCGGCCCCCGCCGCGGGCTTTGCCGCGAACGCCTCGGCCGACTACGGTTATAGCGACACGCTCAGCGCCAAGGCCGATGTGTCGGGCACCGCCGGGCGCGTGTCGGGCGGCATCGGCGGTGCTTATTTCCGCACCGACGGCATCTCGTCGGCGGCCGTCGGCACCGAAAAGGACGGTTACAAGAATTTCGCCGGCAACGCGCGGCTGAAGGTCGCGTTCAGCGACGCGCTGAGCCTCGACCTCCGCGGTTATTACATCAACGCCGACCTTGATTATGACAGCTTCTTCGGTGCGCCCGCCGACAGCCCGGACATCGCGAAGCTCGATCAATATGTCGGTTATGCGGGCCTGAACCTGGGGCTGTTCGACGGGCGCTTTACCAGCCGCGCGGCGGTGACCTGGCTCCGCAACGACCGCGACTATTATTTCGTGCGCGGCACCGCGCCCGGCTATGGCTATTCGGGTACCAATTTGCGCTTCGAATATCAGGGCGTCGTCGCGCCGAGCGCGCGCGCGAAGCTGATCTTCGGCTATGAGCATGAGCGCCCCGATTATGACTTTTTCGGCTTTGGATCGACCGACAGCCAGCGCGCCAATATCGACAGCGTCTATGCGCTGGGCATCGTCCAGCCGCTGACCGGCCTGTCGCTGACCGGCGGCATCCGCCACGACGATCACAGCCAGTTCGGCGGCGCGACGACGCTTGGCGCCAATGCGAATTATTCGCCCAACGACGGCGCGACCAATATCCGCCTCAGCTATGGCGAAGGCTTCAAGGCGCCCTCGCTCTACCAGCTTTACGATGCGTTCAGCGGCAATGCGGCGCTGCGCCCCGAACGCTCGAAAAGTTATGACGTCGGCATTGACAAGAGCCTGGCCGACGGGCGCGCGCTAATCTCGCTCACCGCCTTCCTGCGCAACACGACCGATCAGATCAATTACGACAACGCGACCTTCACCTATGGCAATATCGACCGCACCCGCGCCAAGGGTGTCGAGGCGACATTGGCGCTGCGCCCCGTCGATGCGCTCAATGTCACCGCATCGTACAGCTATATCGATGCGCGCGACCGGTCGGGCCGCCCGCTATTCGATGGCAAGCGCCTGCCGCGCCGCGCCGAACATGCCGTCAGCCTGTCGGCCGATTACGACTGGTCGTTCGGGCTATCGACCGGCGCCACGCTGACGTTGGTCGGCGACAGTTTCGACAATGCGGCGAACAGCGTGCGGCTCGACGGTTATGCGCTCGCGGGCGTCCGCGCGTGGCTGCCTATCGGGCAAAATCTCGAGCTTTACGGCCGCGTCGATAATCTGTTCGACGCCGATTATGCGACTGCCGCGGGCTTTGGCACCTATGGCCGCGCCGCTTATGGCGGCGTGCGGGTGAGCTTCTGATGAAAGCGCGCACCGACGCCGAGCATAATGCCAAGATGAAGAAGATCCAGGCGGCGCAGAACAAGAAGGTCGCCGCGAAGACGGTCGAAAAGGGGCTGGTGATCGTCCACACCGGCCCCGGCAAGGGCAAGACCTCGGCGGCGCTCGGCATGGCGATCCGCGCGATCGGGCACGGGATGAAGGTCGGGGTGGTGCAGTTCGTCAAAGGCGCGATGTCGACGGGCGAGAAGGCGGTGTTCGACGGCTTTCCCGACCTGATCGAATTCAAGCCGATGGGCGAGGGCTTTACCTGGGACACGCAGGACCGCGCCCGCGACATCGCGGTGACGCGCACCGCGTGGGACGAAGTGAAACGGATGATCGCCGACCCGTCTTACGCGATGGTGATCGCCGACGAGCTCAACATCGTGCTGCGTTATGACTATCTGCCGGTGGGCGAAGTGCTCGAAGCGATCGAGGGCAAACCGCATATGACGCATGTCATCATCACCGGCCGCAACGCGCCGCCGGAGCTGATCGACGCCGCCGACCTCGTCACCGAAATGGCGCAGGTCAAACATCCGTTCCGCGAGCAGAATGTTAAGGCGCAGCGCGGGATCGAGTTCTGATGCCGCGGCGCGGCGTTCTGGTGGCGACGGCGTTGCTTGGCGGGGCAGCGCTGCTGTGGGCCGCAGCCCCTGCCCCCGCCGCAAAGGCGCCCGCGGTGCCGCAGCGCATCGTGTCGATCAACCTGTGCGCCGACCAGCTGGTGCTCGCGCTCGCAGACCGCGGCCAGATTGCCGGGCTGACGAAAAATGCCACCGATCGCGAAATGTCGGGCGAAGCCGCCGCCGCGCGCGGTATCCCGCTGCTGAGCAATTCGGCCGAACAGATATTGGCGATCGAGCCCGATCTGATCGTCGGCATGCCCGCCAGCCGCAGCGCCGCGCTCGCCGCCTTGCCGCAGCAGGATTACCCGCTGCTCGACCTCGACACCGCGAACACGCTTGAGGAAATCCACACCTCGATCCGCCAGACCGCGGCCGCCGTCGGCCATCCGGCGCGCGGCGACGCGCTGATCGCCCGGATGGAGCGCGAGCTGGCGGGGCTGCCCAAGCCAGGCAAGGGCCGCGTCGCGGCCTATTATCAGCGGCGCGGCTATATGACCGGGACAGGCACGCTGATCGACGAGCTGATGGCACGCGTCGGCCTCGTCAACCTCGCCCGCAAACTCGGCAAGCCGCCGCTGTCGCAGCTCAGCCTGGAGGAAATGGTCGCGGCGCAGCCTGATTTCCTGATCGTCGAAAGCGCCACCGACACGGTGATCGATCAGGGGAGCGAAATGCTGCACCACCCGGCGCTGAAGGACATTCCGCGCATCAGCGTGCCGCAGGCATGGACGGTATGCGGCAGCCCGGCCTATACGCAGGCGGCGCGCAGCATGGCGGACCAGATCACGCGTTTGGGGAGAAAGCCGTCATGACCCTGCCGCGTTGGTCCCTGATCGTGGCGCTCACCATTTTGACGCTCGCCGCTGCGATCGCGTCATTGCTGTTCGGTGCCGTCGATTTGTCGGTCGCGCGACTGGTCGCCGCCGCGACCGGCGACGGCGACAAAGTCGCGTCGATCATCCTGTTCGACCTGCGCCTGCCGCGCACCGTGCTGGCGCTCGCGGTCGGCGCGATGCTCGGGCTCGCTGGGGCGGCGCTGCAGGGCTATTTGCGCAACCCGTTGGCCGAGCCGTCGGTGCTCGGCACCTCGAACGCCGCTGCGCTCGGCGGCGTCGTGGCGATCTATTTCGGCCTGGCCGACATCCATCCGGTCGTTTTGCCGCTGCTCGCGACAGGCGGCGCACTGGTGTCGCTCGCGCTGCTCGTCGCGTTGGCGGGACAAGCCGAAAGCCCGCTGACCTTGATCCTCGCAGGGATCGCGGTCGGGACGCTGGCGGTCGCGGGGACCAGCCTCGCGCTCAACCTGTCGCCCAATCCCTTTGCCGCGATGGAGATCATGACCTGGCTGCTCGGCAGCCTCGAGAACCGGTCGTTCGATCATGTCTGGATCGCGCTGCCGTGCATCGCCATCGGCACCGCGATGCTGCTGTGGAACGGCCGCGCGCTCGACGCGCTGACGCTGGGCGAGGATGCGGCGCAGGCGCTCGGCACCGACCTTAAACGCACCCGTCTGCGCCTGCTGCTCGGCACCGCGATCGGGGTCGGCGGCGCGGTGGCGGTGGCGGGGGCAATCGGCTTTGTCGGGCTGATCGTGCCGCATCTGATCCGGCCGCTGACCGACCGCAGCCCGTCGGCGATCCTGCTGCCGTCGGCGATTGGCGGCGCGGCCTTGCTGACCCTTGCCGACCTCGGCGTGCGGATCATTCCATCGACCAACGAGCTGAAACTCGGCGTCGTCACCGCTTTCCTGGGGGTACCGGTCTTCCTTGTCCATCTGATGCGGGAGCGGCGGCTATGGTGAGCCTTGTCCTTGACCATGTCGGCGTCACCCTCGGCCGCCGCGCCGTCGTCCGCGACGTGTCGGCCACCTTCGCTCCCGGCACGCTGACCGCCATCGTCGGTCCCAATGGCGCTGGCAAATCGACGCTGGCGCGGGCGATCCTCGCGCTGGTTCCCGCGACCGGGAAAATCGGTGTCGATGGCGTCGATGCCGCCGCGATGCCGCGCGCCGATCTGGCGCGGCGAATCGCCTATGTCCCACAAGGGCAGCTGCTGCACTGGCCGCTGACCGTCGAGCGGCTCGTCGGGCTGGGCCGCCTGCCCCACCTCGCCCCCATGTCGCGGATCGGCGCCGCCGACACCGCCGCGATCGAACGCGCGATGGACCGCGCCGACGTGCAGGATCTGCGCGACCGGATCGCCACCGAATTGTCGGGGGGTGAACGCGCCCGCGTGCTGTTCGCGCGCGCGCTGGCGGTCGAGGCGCCCGCGCTGATCGCCGACGAACCGCTCGCCAGCCTCGATCCGGGGCACCAGATCGACGTCATGGACATGCTGCGCGCCGAAGCGGCGGGCGGCGCGCTGGTCATCGCGGTGCTGCACGATCTGACGCTCGCCGCGCGCTATTGCGACCGCCTGCTGTTGATCGACGCAGGGCGGATCGTCGCCGACGGCACCCCTGCCGAGGTGCTGACCGCCGAACGGCTGCGCGCCGTTTACGGCATCGTCGCGCGCGTCGAAACCGGCGGCGAGTGGCCGACCATCACCACCTTTGGCCGGTCAGCCCGGTGATGCATATTTCATCAGCATCAATCCGCTAACGATCAGCAGCCCGGCGATAATCCGCATCGCGCTCGCCTGTTCGCCCAGCACCGCAATGCCAACCAGGAACGCCCCCACCGCTCCGATCCCCGTCCAGATCGTATAGGCGGTACCGAGCGGCAGCGATTTCATCGACAGCGCCAACAGCGCAAAGCTGGCGAACGCCGCGACAAGCGTGACCAGCGACGGCACCAGCCGGGTAAAGCCGTCCGATTGTTTCATCGAAAACGCCCAGACGATTTCGAGGGCACCGGCAATTGCGAGATAAATCCAGGCCATGACAGCCTCCTTTGCAAGGCTGCCGGGCCGTCCCGGACTTGTAAGCCCGCATGACGCGCGGGCGAGGACGTGGCCTCTTGGTGATTTATGGCCTGGCAGGGGCAGTAGGACTCGAACCTACGACCCTCGGTTTTGGAGACCGATGCTCTACCAACTGAGCTATACCCCTAGGCCGGAGTGCGCCACTAGCCGGATTGCGGGGGCGGAGCAAGGGGGATCACGGCTTGCGCGAGCGCACCCGCCTGATATGCGCAAATTCGCATGACATCTGCCGCCGCCCCCTCCGCCGCCCCGCCGCAAAACTATCGGGGCGGCATCGCGCTGCGGCTGCTGGCGATGGCCAGCCTGTCGCTGATGTTCGTGGTGGTCAAATATGTCGATCGGGCGGGCATCCATATCGTTGAAAGCCTGTTCTGGCGGCAGGCGCTGGTCCTGCCCTTCCTGCTTATGTGGGTAAAGGCGACCGGCGGTTTTGCCTCGCTGCGGACGAATCGCATCGGCGCGCACACGCGACGGATGCTGATGGGGTTGACCGGCATGGCGTGCAATTTCGGCGGCATGATCCTGCTGCCAATGGCCGAGGCGACGACGATCAGCCTGTCGGTGCCGATCTTTGCGGTCATCTTTGCCGCGCTGCTGCTCGGCGAAGCGACGGGGTGGCAACGGTGGAGCGCCGTGATCATCGGCTTTGTCGGCGTCCTCGTCGTGCTGAACCCGCTGGCGAGCTTTGCAGGCGGGTTCGGCGGCGCGCATGGCGTCGGCACCTTCGTGGCGCTGGCGGGGGCGATCATGACTGCACTGATCACCATTGCCGTGCGCGACCTTGGTCGCACCGAAAACGCCGCCACGATCGTCTTCTGGTTCAGCCTGCTTTCGATGGTGCCGCTTGGCATTGCCCTGCCCTTTGTCTTTACCCCGCATAGCGGGGAAGAGTGGCTGCTGCTGCTCGCACTCGGCTTTCTCGGCGCGATCGTCCAGATGTCGCTAACCGGCGCGCTGCGCCTTGCCCCCGTTTCGGTCGTCATCCCGATGGATTATTCCAGTCTGCTGTGGGCTATCGTCGCCGGCTGGTGGTTCTTTGGCACCCTGCCCGCCGACACGACATGGGTCGGCGCCCCGTTGATCGTCGCGTCGGGGCTGTTCATCGCCTGGCGCGAGCATCGCCGCCACATCAACCGGCCGAAGGAGGTTGCCGCATGACAAGCCAAGAAACTCGGGCGATATTGTACCACTGCCCCGACGCCCGCTCGCTGCGCTGCCTGTGGGCGGTCGAAGAGGCCGGGATTGACGTCGACCTGCGCGTCCTGCGGTTCCCGCCGCGTGCGTTCGAGCCTGACTATCGCGCGGTGAACCCGCTGATGACGATCCCCGGCTGGGTCGAGGACGGGCGGCTGATGACCGAATCGGCGGCGATCTGTGAACGCATCGCCGAGGGCACGCCGCTGGAAGTCCGCCGCGACGAGGGTGATTACTGGGATTATCGCAACTGGCTGCACCGCAGCGACGCAACGCTGACCTTCCCGCTCGCGATCATGATCCGCTATACGCGGGTCGAGGTGCCTGAGCGGCGGCTGGCGCAGGCGGTGGACGATTACAAAGCATTCTTCGGCGGGCGCGCCAAGAGCATCGAAGCGGCGCTGAGCGACGGGCGCGAGTGGCTGGTCGCGGGGCGGTTTACCATCGCCGACATCGCCATCGGCTATGCGGCGTTTCTGGCGACGACGCTGGGGGCGGACGACGTGCTGGGCGAGGCGACGAAGGCTTGGCTGGCGCGATGCATGGCGCGCGAGGGGTTCATCCGCGCCCGGGAACGTCAGAAGGTTTAGCGGCTTAAGCCTAGCGTGGCATTCTTGATCGCGGTGCCTTCGACTGACACGGGGACGGGCCTGATTGGGGATTAGGCCGACGCGGACCACATTGTGGTCTAAAGTTCAGGAAAGTTCAGCCTTGTGCCGCCGCAATTGGTACCTCTTTCTGTGCTGGATCAAGGCGCTAAATGAAGGCTGGCACAGCCGTATAATTTAGGAAAGGCCTAATTGAGATGGGGGTCAGCTTTGGGGTGGGGAGCGGCATGGCCGTGTTTAGTTGCCATGGCGCCATAGCGGACATTGACCGAACTTTTTCCGCCCGCGATAAGAAGGAATGTTCGAAGAAAAGCCAACCGCGCGCGCTGACCTGACCGCCGGAACGCTCTATGCGATCACGGGTAACGATGGCTGGATTTACTACGGTCAAGTCACGCCGGAAAAGTGCGTCGGTTTCTTCCGACGGCGTGACCGCCAGCTAGCGGAGGCAACTGACGCTCTCGCTACCCCTGTCATGTCTGTGATTACCGTAGGCTATCCATCCATCACGCGCGCCTTGAGAGGCGGGAGATGGAAGAAGCTAGGACGGTTGCCCGTCGTGAGTGAACTTGTCGCCCCACGCCCCTCGGTCCAGTGGCCTACGGGAACACTGGATGTCTCCGTCTGGCTCGGCGACAGGTCGGACCACGATACGAGAGTGGAGGACCCAGCGATCCAAAACATGGAACTGATGGCGGTTTGGGATGCTGAGGAACATATTCCTGCGCGACTAACTGCTGATTTTGGAGCGGAGAAAGCCGAATGGCACGTAGGCGGGCCGATATGGCGTGAACGTCGCGTCAAAGAGGAGATGGCAGCGCGCTCTGCGGACCAACCTTGGCACCAATTGCCGCCTGATTGGGTGCCGACAACCGTCCGCTAATAGGCGCGACCTCGCTGACCTTGGATGTCCGCCCTTGGTCGCAAACCGCCCCTCAATTCACCATCCGCGCATACCCCGCCCAATAAGGCGCCCGTAAATCCTTGCGCAAAATCTTGCCGCTCGCATTCCTTGGCAAAGCATCGATCACATCGACGCTACGCGGGCATTTGAACGGCGCGATACGTTCGCGCGTCCACGCGATGATGTCGGCTTCCTCGACCGTCATCCCCGGCTTGGCGACGCACACCGCCTTCACGCTCTCGCCCCATTTGTCGTCGGGGATGCCGAACACCGCGACCTCCTGTACCGCCGGGTGGCCAAAGATCGCGCTTTCGACCTCGGCGGGATAGATATTCTCGCCGCCCGAAATAATCATGTCCTTCATCCGGTCGTGGATGAACAAATAGCCGTCCTCGTCGAGATAGCCCGCGTCGCCGGTGCGGATCCAGCCGTCGGCGCTGACCGTTTTGGCGGTCGCGTCGGGCAGGTTCCAGTAACCGAGCATGTTGTTCGACGACCGGGTGACGACCTCGCCGACATCGCCGACCGGCACTTCCTCGCCATCGGGGCCGAGGATCCTGATCTCGACCCCCGGCAGCGGCTTGCCCGCCGAGCGCATCCGCGCATTGCCCGCCGGATCATGATCCTCGGGCGGCAGCATCGAGATGGTGCCGGTGGTTTCGGTCATCCCATAGGCCTGGATAAACTGCGCGCCGAACATCTGGATGCACTGGCGCAGCAATTCGAGCGGGATCGGCGCGGCGCCGTAGAGGATATATTTGAGGCGGCTGTAATCGACGCTCGCGCAGCGCGGGTGCATCAGCAGGAATTGCAGCGCCGCGGGAACCATGAAAAAGCGCGTGACGCCATGCTGCTCGACCGCGTCGAACACCCCGTCGGGGTTGAATTCGGCGAGCACGACACCGGGCAACCCCGCCGCCAGTGCCATGATGCCGAGCCCGGTGCCGCCGATATGCGCGCATGGCATCGCGACCAGCACCGCCTCGTCATCCTCCCACTTGGTGTAGGGCAGGTCGAGATTGTTCGAATGTTTGCGCAAGCCGAACAGATTGTGGTTCGACAGCACCGCGCCCTTCGGATTGCCGGTCGTGCCCGAGGTGTAGAGTTGCAGCACCGCGTCATTGGCGCCCGACGGCGCGAAGGCGGCTCGCGCTGCGCCGTCGATCATCGCCCGCGCCGCGGCGGCGGCAATGATGGTGGGAGCATGGTCGAGCTTGCCCGCCAACTGCTCGGCCAGATTGTCGAATCCCGGCCCCGCGAACACCATCTTTGCCTGCGTATCGTTGACGATGAACGCCCATTCGATGGGCGACAGCCGCCAACCGATCGGCGCCATCACAATCCCCGCGCGCGCGGCGCCGTAAAACAGCAGAAAATAGAGTTCGCTGTTCTTGCCGATCCACGCGATCCGGTCGCCCTTTGCCAGTCCCGCCGCAATCAGCGCCGAGGCGACTTTTGCCGTCGCGTCGTCAAGCTCGGCATAGCTATAGACGCGATCTTCCTCGCGCAGCGCGACGCGATCGGCGCGCTCGCTGGCCCAATGGGTCAGGAATTCGTCGAATGTGAAAAGCTCCGAAACGTCGCGCGGCATGGACTCTCTCTCCTCGAATCGCATCTTTTGCGTGCAATTGGGGAAAGGCTAGCGGCTGCGCGCGGCAGGTAAAGCGCCTATCGACAACCCTGTCAGCAACGTCAGGTACGGCGGAACAGCAGCATCAGATTGTTCGCGGGCATCGCGCGGCGCGCGGCGAAGGTCAGCCCGACCGCCGCGGCAGCCGCCTTGACGTCATCGCTATGGCGCAGTCCCCACGCCGGATCGCGCATCCGCAGGCTGGCGTCGAAGGCCAGGTTGCTGTCCGCGGTCGGCACATCGGGCTCGACATAGGGGCCATAGAGGATCAGCGGCGCGCCGCTCGGCAGCAACCGCGCCGCGCCCGCGAGCAGCCCCAGCGTCGCTGCCCACGGGCTGATATGCACCATATTGATGCACAGGATCGCGTCGGCGCAATCGATCGACCAGTCGCCAGCCGATGCATCGAGCGCGAGCGGCGGCGCGATATTGGCCAGTTCCGCCTCGGCGCTCCATGCCGCGATCGACACCAGCCCCGCCGGATCGGGATCGCTCGGTTGCCAGTTCAGCGCCGGGAAGGTCGCGGCGAAATGGACGATATGCTCGCCCGATCCGCTTGCGACCTCCAGCACCGTTCCGGTTGCGGGCAGCCATTCGCCCAGCACCGCCGCAATCGCGTCGCGGTTGCGCAGCGTCGCCGGGGCGTGGCGCTTATCGTCGCTACCGCCGTCGCTGGGCATCCACGGCGGCGATGACGCCATCAGCCTTTCGCCTGCGCCCGCGCGCGGCGTTCGCGCACGATCAGCCAGGCGAGCAGCCCGACCGGACCGACCATCAGGGTCAGGAACAGGAACGGAAACTGGACGATGCGGCTGAACCCCTTGTTATCGGCATCGCGCGCGATCCACATGCCGATGAACAGGTCGAACGCCAGATAATGCGTCCACCCCAGCGTGGCGCCGCCAGGGCTGTCGAACAGCTTCATCACCCCCGCCAGCGTCGTGAAGTCGCCGCCGCCCGGACCGCCGGCATCGATCCCGCCGCTGAGGAAGCCGACAATCATCACCATATAGGCGAGGCACAGCAGGAAAACCCCGGCGTAGAGGATCACCGCGAGGATCTTGGGTCCACGCGGCAGGAAGGCGAGCGCGATCCAACTGGCGAACGCCCAATAATTGACGAGCAAAAAGATCGTGTCCCAGGTCATGCTTGCCTCCCCTGTTGAATGCGTCAGCCCTCCCAAGCCAGCACCGGCTTGCGCGCCGCCGCGGTCTCGTCAAGCCGCGCGCGCGGCGCGAAATGCGGGGCGGTTTTCAGCGCCGGGTCGCCATTGCGCGCGCGCATCGCGATGCTGCGCAGCGCGCCGATAAACTGGTCGAGCGCCGCCTTGCTCTCGGTCTCGGTCGGCTCGACGAGCATCGCGCCATGGACGACGAGCGGGAAATAGACCGTCATCGGGTGAAAACCCTCGTCGATCAGCCCCTTGGCGATGTCGAGCGTCGAGAAGCCCTCGGCGAGCCCTTTGTCGCTGAACAGCGCCTCGTGCATGCACGGCCCCGACGCCGCGAACGGCGCATCGAGCACGTCTTCCAGACTGCGCAGGACATAATTGGCGTTGAGCACCGCATCCTCGGCGACCTGTTTCAGCCCGTCGGCGCCATGGCTGAGGATATAGGTCAGCGCGCGGGTGAACATCCCCATCTGGCCGTGGAAGGCGGTCATGCGGCCAAAGGTTTGCGGATGATCCTCGCCCGCGCTTTCCTCCTCGATCAGGCGGAACGCATCGTCCTGCGTCGTTACGAAGGGCAAAGGCGCGAACGGCGCGAGCGCTTCGGACAGCACCACTGGCCCCGAACCCGGGCCGCCGCCGCCGTGCGGCGTTGAGAACGTCTTGTGCAGGTTGATATGCATCGCATCGACGCCCAGGTCGCCGGGACGCACCCGGCCAACGATGGCGTTGAAATTGGCGCCGTCGCAATAGACATAACCCCCCGCGGCGTGGACCGCGTCCGAAATCGCCTTCATGTCGCGCTCGAACAGCCCGCAGGTGTTGGGGTTGGTGATCATCACCCCCGCGACATCGGGGCCGAGGCGCGCCTTCAGCGCTTCCAGATTGACGCGGCCTGCCTCGGTCGCCGGAATGTCCTCGACGGTAAAGCCCGCAAAGGCCGCGGTCGCAGGGTTGGTGCCATGCGCGCTTTCGGGGACCAGAATGACGCGGCGGTCTTCGCCGCGCGCTTCGAGCGCCGCCTTGATGCACAGGATGCCGCACAATTCGCCATGCGCGCCCGCCTTCGGCGACATCGCGACGCTGTGCATGCCGGTCAGCGTGATCAGCCATTCTGCGAGTTCGTGGATCACCGCATAGGCGCCCTGCACCGTTTCCTGCGGCTGCAACGGGTGCGCGTCGGCAAAGCCCGGCATCCGCGCGACCTTTTCGTTGAGGCGCGGGTTGTGCTTCATCGTGCAGCTGCCGAGCGGGAACAAGCCGAGGTCGATCGCATAATTCTGCCGCGACAGGCGCGTGTAGTGGCGCACCGTTTCGGCTTCGCTCAGCCCCGGGAGGCCGATCGGCGCCGTGCGCGCCAGCGCGCCGAGATTGGCGGCGGGCGCGGCTTCGTCGAAATCGACGCCGGTGGTCGCGGTCGAGCCGATCTCGAAGATCAACGCTTCCTCGAGCATCAGCGCGCGGTTGCCGGTGAAGGTCGTGCTGTCATCGGCACCGCTTGCGGCGGTCATTTCGGGGCGCCAGCCGGCGGGGTTAAGCGCGGTCATGCCAGCACCTCCTTCAGAGCGGTGGCAAAGGCGGAAATATCCGCTTCGGTCACGGTTTCGGTCACCGCGACGACCAGGCCATTCGCAAGGGCTTCGTTGCCGGGATAGAGGCGGCCGAGCGAGATACCGCCCAAGACGCCCTTTTCGGCCAGTTGGTGGACGATCGGCCGCGCTTCGGTTGGCAGCAGCAGGGTGAATTCGTTGAAATAGCTGCCATTCATCACCGACACGCCGGGGATTTTCGCTAGGTCGGCAGCGGCTTGCTTAGCGCGGCCATGGTTGATCGCGGCGAGTTGGCGCAGCCCCGCTTCGCCGAGCAAGGTCATATGGATGCTGAAAGCCAGCGCACAAAGCCCCGAATTGGTGCAGATATTGCTCGTCGCCTTTTCGCGGCGAATATGCTGCTCACGCGTCGACAGCGTCAGCACAAAGCCGCGCTTGCCGTTCGCATCGACGGTTTCGCCACAAAGGCGCCCCGGCATCTGACGGACATATTTGGTCTTGCAGGCGAACAGGCCCACATAAGGCCCGCCGAATTGCAGCCCGACGCCAAGCGATTGCCCTTCGCCCACCACGATGTCGGCGCCCATTTCGCCGGGCGCCTTGATCAGGCCGAGCGCGACGGGTTCGGTGACCACCGCGATCAGCAGCGCTCCCGCGGCCTGGCACGCCGCGGCGAGCGCCGTCATATCGTCGATGCGCCCGAGGATGTCGGGATATTGGACGACGACGCAGCTCGTTTCCTTGTCGATGCTGTCTGCGAGCGCCGCCCAGTCGGTCCCCGCGTCAACGCTCGGGTCGCCATCGACCAGCACATCGCCGGTATATTTCGCCATCGTGCGCGCGACGCTGCGATAATGCGGGTGTAGCCCGGTCGACAGCAGCGCCTTGCCGCGCTTGGTGATCCGCCGTGCCATGACGATCGCTTCCCAGCACGCGGTCGAGCCGTCGTACATCGACGCATTGGCGACGTCGGTGCCGAGCAGCCGCGCGACCTGTGACTGGAACTCGAACAGCATTTGCAGCGTGCCCTGCGCGATTTCGGGCTGGTACGGGGTGTAAGCCGTCAGGAACTCGCCGCGCTGGATCAGATGATCGACGCTGGCAGGGACATGGTGACGATACGCCCCGGCGCCGAGGAAGAACGGGCCGTCGCCCGCGGCGCGGTTGCGGCGCGACAGCGCGGCCATATGGCGCTCGACCGCCAATTCACTGGCGTGCATTGGCAAACCCGCGATCGGGCCGTCGAGCCGCGCATCGACGGGGACATCGGCGAACAGATCGTCGATCGACGCCGCGCCAACGGTCGCAAGCATGGCCGTCCGATCATCGGACGTAAGGGGCAGGTAACGCATGAACTACTCCGCAGAAGAAGCTGGTTTTGAAGAAAAAAGTTGGACGGTATCGGCAAGTGTGCCCGAAAAGATCGCCGGGCCGGCGTGGGTCGTGCGAACCCATGGCGCGAGCCATATCCGATATCCCGCGTCGCGAACCCGGCGGCAAAAGGCATAGTCATCCGACAACAAAGCCTGGCTTTCGGCTTCGATCAGCGGGCAGAAAAAGGCGGGCGCGACTTCGCCCACTCCATGCGCCTGCCGCTCGGCGGGGTCGGGCCGGAACACGAGGTCGGGCAGCGCCGCCGCCATGCCCTCCAGCACCTCGCGGCGAATCAGCATCAGCGCGGTGCCGAGCCGCGTCAGCTCGACCAGATCGGCCATCTGGAAATTCTGGTCGGGGTGCAGGAAATGCAGCGCGAAGTCGCCCGCGTAGCGCGCGAGATCGGCGGGGTTGTCTCTTGCCAGCCCCAGCTCAACCGCGCGCGCAACATTGGCCCAATTGGTCATCCGCCGTGGATAGGCGCCGCCCAGGACGCCGCAGTCGGGATGCGCCGCCATCGCCTCGATCAACGAAAACACATCGTCGGCCGAAAAGTCGATGTCGGCGTCGACGAACAGCATGTGGGTGCAGTCGCTGGCGAGGAACATCGCCGCCAGCATGTTGCGGGCGCGGGTGATCGACGGCTGGTAGAGGATGAATTCAAAGCGGACCGAAATGCCCATCGCCTGCGCGCGCAGGGCCAACGCCAACGCAGCGCGGACATAGGTGCCCTGCGCCCCTTCATAGATGGGCGTCGCCACCATCAGGCGGCAATTGGCGAGGGCGGCGGTCGTGGCGATCGCTCTTTTCTCCAAAAGCCCCTCCCCAAAAGGGAGGGGCGAAATCGCTAGAGCGCGTCGCAGAAGGCTTTGTAGGCCTTTGCGTCCATCAACCCGTCGAGCTGGCTTTTGTCGCTGAGCGCCAGCCGGAAGAACCAGCCTTCGCCTTCGGGGTCCGAATTGACGAGCGCCGGGTCTTCCTCAAGCTGGCTGTTGCCTTCGGTCACCGTGCCGTCGACGGGGGCATAGACGTCGCTCGCCGCCTTCACCGATTCGACCACCGCGGCGTCGCCGCCCTGGCTCAGCTCGGCACCGGTGTCGGGCACTTCGACGAACACGATGTCGCCAAGCTGGCCCTGCGCGAAATCGGTGATGCCGACCGTCGCGACGTCGCCGTCGACATCGATCCACTCATGCTCTTCGGTATAATAACGCGGCATCGATCAAGCTCCTGTTTTACGAACATAATTATGCGGAACAAAGGGCATCGCAGCGACGGTGCAGGCCACCCGCTTGCCGCGCACTTCGGCCGCCAGCGCGGTGCCCGGCTCGGCATGGTCGCGCGGCACATATCCCATCGCGATCGGCGCGCCGACGCTGGGCGCGAAACCGCCCGAGGTCACGACGCCGATTTCGGTGTTGCCGTCGAACAGCTTGGCGCCTTCGCGCACCGGCATTTTGCCATCGACCAGCAAGCCGACGCGCTTACGCGGAGCGCCGGTTTCCAAATGGCCGAGGATGCGCGCCGCGCCGGGAAAGCCGCCTTCCTCGCGGCGGCGTTTGCTGATCGCGAACGCCAGATCGCCTTCGACCGGATCGATCGCCGGGTCGAGATCATGACCATAGAGCGGCAGACCTGCCTCCAGCCGCAGCGAATCGCGCGCACCCAGCCCGATCGGCTTTACCTCGTCCATCGCGCACAGCGCATCGGCAAAATCGGTCAGTGCGTCATTAGGCAGCGAAATCTCAAACCCATCCTCGCCGGTGTAGCCCGAGCGGCTGATCCCGATCGCATGGCCGTTCCATGCCGCGCGCATCGCCTGCATAAACACCAGACCCGCAGCCTCGGGCACCAGCCGCGCCAGCGCCGTGACGGCTTTCGGGCCTTGCAGCGCGAGCAGGCCATAATCCTCGTTATGATTGAGCGTGATGTCGTCGGGCAGATTCTCGCGCAGGTGGCCGATGTCTTCCCACTTCACCGCGCCATTGACGACGATGCCATATTGATCGCCCTCGTTGGTGATCATCAGATCGTCGAGGATCCCACCGTCCGCGCCCAGCAGCAGCGAATAGCGCATCCGGCCGGGCTTCAGCGCCGAAATATCGCCGGGGACGAGCGTTTCGAGCGCGTCGGCCACATCGTCGCCCGAAATCAGCAATTGCCCCATATGGCTGACATCGAACAACCCGGCCTGTTCGCGGACCCACAGATGTTCGGCCATGATGCCTTCGTACTGGATGGGCATCCAGTAACCGGCGAATTCGACCATCCGGCCGCCCTTGGCGCGGTGCCAGGCGTCGAGCGGCAGCACTTCGGTCGCTGCCGCGATCGCGACGTCTTCGTCCAGCTGTTCGGTTTCGGTCATGTCAGTCTCCCGCGGTTGCACGGCGGATGCGCGGCAGGGTGCCGCGCCTTTCGCCATGCCCCCTCTGTCACGGGAACCTGAGAGTTTTCCCCCGGACGCAAAGCCCGGGGTTACCCCTTCGGTGGTTCCAGCCGACAGCCGGAACGCTTTCCAGAGTGTCCGTTCCAGCCTGCGCGGTCCGTTTGACCTGAGAGTTTCCGGGGCGGTTGCTCCTTCGGTGGTGAGGCGCCGGTTGCCCTGCCCTCACGCTCTCCCGCGCGGCCGGTCGAATCTCTTGCAAGACCCGACAGACGCCCGAGCCTTGGCGCTGCCCCCGAGCGGAGTCAATCGGCGAGCGCGCGGATTGCGTCGTTTTCGTGGATATGCACGCCCGGCCCCTCTTGCCCCACCAGCGCGACGATCGCCGCGGCGACGGTGGCGCCCGAAATCGAGCGGTAACGGCGGAACGAGCCGTGCAGCAAGGCATCGACCAGCGGCGCCGCAATCGTCGCCAACCCCTCGCCCAGCCGCGGCGCTCCCGGTCGATCGCCGATGAGCAGGCCGGGACGGATCAGGTCGAGCCGCGAAAACCCCAGCGCGCGCAGCCCGTCCTCGGTCTCGCCCTTGGTCCGCAAATAGAAATTGCCCGCTTTCGCCGATGCGCCGACCGAACTGACGGCGATCATCTGCGCCGTACCGCCCAGCCGGGCGCCGCGCGCCGCGGCGAGGATCAGGTCATGGTCGACGGCGCGGAAAGCCGCCTGCGACCCCGCCTGGCGGATCGTGGTACCAAGGCAGCAGATGAGGACGGCGGGTTTTTCGTCGGCTATGATATCGGGCCAGCTTTCGGACGGAGCGATCCGTTCGGCGTGGTGCGGCGCCAGTCCCTCGACCCGACGGCGAGCGACGACCGTGACGGCCTGGTCCCCAAACGCGTCGGTCACCGCGCGCCCGATCAGTCCGGTCGCGCCGACAATCAGTGCCTCAGACATGCGCCAGCGCCTCGGGCACCGCGGCACGTCCGAAGATGTCGGCATAACGGTCGATGGCGAACCGATCGGTCATCCCGGCAATATAGTCGCCGATATGGCGGATTGTCGCGTTCATTTCGACGGGCAGCCGCGACGACCAATCCTCGCCCATCAGGCGCGGATCGTCGATATAGGCGGCGAACAGGCGCCCGACGATCTGGTTCGCGGCCTCGGCGGCGGCGACCTGTTCGGGATGATGATAAAGATTGGCGTACATGAAGCGCTTGAGTTCACGCTCCTGCGCCGCAAGGTTGGCGGAAAAGCCACCCAGCGACCGGCCCGCGGCGCGGACCTCGGCGACGCTAGCGACGCCCGCCGCCGCAACATTGGCGGTGGTCGCGGCGATAACATCATTGACCATCACCCCGATCTGGTCACGCACCAGCTCGCGCAGCAGGCGGTCGCGCGGCGCGCCGGGGAAGCGTTGCTCGACGGCGCGGAAATTGGCAGCAACGAACGGCTGGTCCATCAGCTGATCGAGGTCGAGCAACCCCGCGCGCAGCCCATCGTCGATGTCGTGATTGTCATAAGCGATGTCATCGGCAACCGCCGCAATCTGCGCCTCCAGGCTCGCATGACTGCCAAGGTCGAGGCGCAAATCGGCGCCGATCCCGGCGAGTGCCCAGCCGGGATCGGCGACCGGGCCATTGTGCTTGGCGAGTCCCTCGAGCGTTTCCCAGGTCAGGTTGAGCCCGTCGAATAGCGGATAAGGACATTCGAGCCGCGCCAAGGTGCGCAGCGTATGGCCATTGTGGTCGAAGCCGCCATGGTCCGCCATCGCCGCCTTCAACGCATCCTCCCCTGCATGACCGAAGGGCGGATGGCCGATGTCATGCGCGAGGCACAAAGCCTCGGTCAGATCCTCGTTCAGCCCGAGTGCGCGGGCGATGCCGCGGCCGATCTGCGCAACCTCGATGCTGTGAGTCAGGCGGACGCGATAATGGTCGCCGTCGGGGGCGACGAACACCTGCGTCTTGTGACGCAGGCGGCGAAAAGCGATCGAGTGGATGATGCGGTCGCGGTCGCGCTGGAAATCGTCGCGCGGGCCGCGGACGACGCGGCCCAGCTCGGCATAGCGGCGCCCGCGGCTTTGCGCGGGGTCGCTGGCGCAGTCGGCAACGCTCACTTGATCGGATCGACGGTCTGGCCCGCCTCGCTGTTGAACAGGAAGCCGTCGCCGCCGGCTTTTTTATGGTCCGCCAGCCAGTCCTGCGCCGCCTTGCGGTCCTTGAACGGGCCGACCAACAGCCGCCGCGTCTTACCCCATTCGGCGGTCGCACCCGATTTGCCCTTGAAAACCGCGGGACTCTTCTTCGCGAATTTCCCGAAGTCGGTCGCCAGCGCCTTGGCGTTGGCGCCAGTCGCGACTTGGACCCAGATGCGCGCCGGACTGGCCTTTTTCTCGGCCGCTTCAGCCTTCGCCTTGGCATCGGCCTCGGCCTTGGCTTTCGCCGCTACCGCGTCCTTTTCGCGCTTGGCGTCTTCAGCGGCGTCGGCGCGGCGCTTGTCGGCGAGCAATTTGGCGAGCGTGTCGGCGCCGATCGCATTGTCGGGCTGGGCCAGTTCCTCGGGCGGGATTTCGATCGACCCGACGATGTCGGCAAGCGAGGCGAGCGGCGCCGCCGCTGATGCCGGGACGGTCGAACCCGACGGCTCCGCGGCGCCGCCGCGCCCCATGTCGGCGATCGAAAAGCCCGGTCCCACCGGCGCAGCCGACTGCGCCGGGTTCGTCCCGATCGGGGCGGGCGAAGGCTTTGCCACCGGCGACGCGGGCACCGCATTGGCATCGACAAACACGGGCGCTGGTCCAGCGGCGGCGGGAAACGGGTTTTGCGGGGTCGGCCCGACCCTGACGATCGTTGGCGGCGGACTGCCGGCGGCCGGGAATGGATTATCCGGCGTCGGCCTTGGCGTATTCGACGCGGCAGCCGTGACAGGGGCGGTCGCCGATGTCGCCGATCGCTGCGGCACCGACACCGGCGCGGCCTGTGCCGTCGCCGAACGCGGTTCTGCGCCAGCGACCGCCGGTCGCCGCGTGACCGGCGTCGGGCTTGGCGTCGCCGCAACCGACGCCGCGGGCGGCCGCTTGGCGCTGACCGACGGGCGGTTTCCCGATGCGGCGGGCGACGGCGCCGCGGCCGCCACTTGCACCGGCTTGCGCTTCGCCGCCAGCTGGCCGTTCGGGAAACGCCCGAAATGCGCCGCGGCGGCCTGTTGCGCAGGGTTGAGTCGATCCATCTGGGTCAGATAGGGCAGGATATTCTGCGCCATCGCGGGCGGCATCGTCGCGTTGACGATCTCGCTCGCCTCGCCGTCGCGGCCGTTCATCGCCAGAATCATCGCGCGCAGCCGCCACGCGCCGCGATCCTGCGCGCGCAGTTGCGGGGTCAGCATCGCCACCGCACGGTCGGTCTCGCCGCTGATCCCCAAGGACAGCGAATAGCGCCGCGTCAGCTCGTCATTCGGCGAAATCGCCAGCGCGATCTGATAATCGCGCTGCGCCGCATCCTGCTGCCCCAGCAAGTCACGCGCCAGCCCGCGGTCGGACAGGAACAGCCGTTCGGGGGCGCCGAGCAACTGCGCCTCGCCGAAATAGTCGAGGGCGCGGGTCGGGTTTTCCATATGGACCATCGCCGACCCAAGCGCGGCCTTGACCGTGCCGTCGCGTGGGGCGCTCTGCTCGGCGCGGACCAGAAAGCCCAGCGCGGCGCGGTAATCATCCAGTTCGATCGACGCACGACCGGCGTCGAGCAACGCGCGGCTGTCGCTGTTGTTGGCGGCAATGCGCGCCAACGCCGACGACAGCAGGGTCCGGGCCGCGGCGCGCTTTTCCATCGCCGCCTTGGTCGCCGCATCGGGCGGCGTCACCTGCGCCTGGGCAGGCAGCGCCGCGAGCCCCATGAGCAGCGCGCCGAACGCGCCGACACCGCGCCGCCCGCGCGCCGGCTTGCCCGTCATTTTCGCCTGCCGCATGGGCAACTCATCCCGATTTCCGGCCTGCCGTGCCCGGCGGGCGGCCGTTCGATGCCCCGTTACTGGTTGTTCTGCCGCCCCAGAAAACGGGGAATATCGACCCCATCTTCCTTGTCGCCACCGTCGGCTTCGGGCGCAGGCGCCCCGCGCGACAGGCGCGACATGCGTTCAAACAACGTGCCACCGCCGATCGAGCGGGCCGACGATTCCTCGCCT
This sequence comes from uncultured Sphingopyxis sp., assembly GCA_964502035.1. Lineage (GTDB taxonomy): Bacteria > Pseudomonadota > Alphaproteobacteria > Sphingomonadales > Sphingomonadaceae > Sphingopyxis. The sequence continues at coordinate 23,836 of CAZCUW010000002.1, forward strand.
GCCGTTGCATCGCCACCGGGCGCCGACGGCGCCTGATATTCGGCGACCGCTGCTTCCGGCGCATCGAGCACCAGTTCGTCCGACGTATCGTCATAGCTGGCCGCGACCTGCGACAATTCCATCGGCTCTTCTTCGGCCGCTGGCGCTTCGGCGTCGCCCAGCGAGAAGCCCGGGGTCGGGTCATTGTCTTCTGCCGCCGGCACTTCAGCGACAAGCTCTTCTTCGACGACCGGCTCAAACGCCTCTTCGGCCACCGGCGCGGGAGTTGCCGCGCGTGCCGGAGCAAAGGAGAAGCTGCGCGTCGCGGGCGATGCCTGCGCCGCCATTTCACCGTTGCTGTCGATGCCGGTGGCGACCACCGAGACACGGATCTTGCCGTCGAGGTTATCGTTGAACGCGCTGCCCCAGATGATGTTGGCGTCGGGGTCGACCAGTTCGCGGATGTGGTTCGCGGCCTCGTCGACTTCCATCAGGCGCATGTCCTCGCCGCCGGTGATCGAGATGATGACGCCCTTGGCGCCCGCCATCGACACGCCGTCGAGCAGCGGGTTGGCGATCGCCTTTTGCGCGGCTTCGAGAGCGCGGCCATCGCCTTCGGCTTCGCCGGTGCCCATCATCGCCTTGCCCATTTCGCGCATCACGCTGCGCACGTCGGCGAAGTCGAGGTTGATCAGGCCGGGCATGACCATCAGGTCGGTGATCCCGCGCACGCCCTGCTGGAGCACTTCATCCGCCATGGTGAAGGCTTCTTTGAAGGTCGTGTTCGGGTTCGCGACCAGGAAGAGATTCTGGTTGGGGATGACGATCAGCGTGTCGACATGATCCTGCAGTTCGGCGATGCCCGAGTCTGCCGAACGCATGCGGCGCTGGCCTTCAAAGGTGAAGGGCTTGGTCACGACGCCGACGGTCAAAATGCCGCGGTCGCGCGCCGCCTTGGCGATGACAGGCGCCGCACCGGTGCCGGTGCCGCCGCCCATGCCCGCCGCAACGAAGCACATATGCGCGCCGTTCAGCGCCTCTTCGACCTGCGCGATGCTTTCCTCGGCGGCCGCACGGCCAACCTCGGGCCGCGAACCTGCGCCCAGCCCCTGGGTGATCTGCGTCCCCAGCTGGATGCGCCGTTCGGCGGGCGAAGCGTTCAGCGCCTGCGCGTCGGTGTTGGCAACGATGAAGTCGACCCCCTCGACCCGCGCCGCAATCATGTTCGCGATGGCATTGCCGCCAGCACCGCCGACGCCGATCACCGCAATCCGCGGCTTCAGCTCATCGACCTGCGGCGGGCCAATATTGATGCTCATCAAAAAGTCTCCCTGCAGCGGCGGACAGGTGCCGCTTCCCCAACCTTGCGACCCAAACGAGCGGGTGTCCCGCCGCCCGGTTTTCTTATCCCGCATTGCACTATTGTGACGTGGGAATCACCCAAAAAATTAACCTTTTTTCGCGTTTCACCGCTAAAAACTGCTTTTTAACGCCGCCATCAACCGGTGGAGGATCGAAGTGCCCGCCGGGCGATAGACATCCTGCGACATCATCGGCAAATCGCGCAGATCGACCGGGTCCGACGCGGCGTAGAGAACCAGACCGGCGAGCGTTGCGAAAGCGGGGCCGCTGTGCGCATCGGGTAGTCCGTGCAGGCCGCGCGGCCGCCCGACGCGCGCGGCGCGGCCGAGCGCGCTCTGGGTATAGTCGGCGATGCCTTTCAGGTCGGCGCCGCCACCGACGAGCACCACCTGGCGCCCGATCGGGCCGACGAAATGCAGATCTTTCAACGTCCTGCCAATCTCTCCCATCATCGCGTCGAGGCGCTGGCGGATCACCGATACCAGTTGCGCGCGGGTGATCCGCGGGGAATCGCCCGTCGTCGGCGCGCCGGGTTCGAGTTCGATAATCTCGTTATTGTCGCGGGGGCTCGCCGAGGCCGAGCCGTAAAAGCTCTGCAACCGCTGCGCCTGGCTGCGGCGGATACCAAAGGCCGAGGCGATGTCGTCGGTGATGTCGCTGGCGCCAAAGGGCAGCGACGCCAATTCGACGAGCATCCCCCCGGCATAGAGGGAGACCGTCGTCACCGCGGCGCCGAGTTCGACAAGCGCCACCCCAAGGTCGCGCTCCTCGTCGGACAGGCACGCCAGCCCCGCCGCGATCGGCGACGCGACGACCGCGTTGACGTCGAGATGCGCCTGCCGCACCGCCGCCTCCAGATTCCGCACCGGGGCACCGTCGGCCATGATGATATGGATGTCGACCCCCAGCCGGTCGGCGTGGAGCCCGATCGGGTTCTTGACCCCAGTCAACCCGTCGAGCGTATAGAGCGCGGGCTGCGCGTGCAGGATCATCCGGCCTTCGGGATCGATCCCGGCGCGCCCCGCCGCGAGCAGGTCGTCAACATCTTCCTGTTCGATGCGGTGGCCGCCAAGCTCGCTTTCGATCGGCGCGACATCGCTGATCAGCCCGCCCGCCGAAAAGGCGACCCAGACGTCATCGATATTGAGTCCCGCGATCCGTTCAGCCTGTTCGATCGCCTCGCGCACGATATGTTCGGTCTGTTCCATATCGGCGACATAGCCGCGCTGGACGCCGCGACTCTCACGCTGGCCGGTGCCGAGCACGTGCAGCTGGCCGTCGGCGGTCTGCCCCGCGATCAGCGCGCACACCTTCCACGACCCGACGTCGAGCGCGGTGATGATCTTTTCGATGCGCGGCGGCGCCATGGCTTACCCCTTTTCCGCCGCAGCGACGTCGGCGACCGCATCGACCGCGGCGCGCGCCTCGTCGAGCTTCGCGGGCGCGACCTGTCCTTCGTGCGGCAGACGCAGCACGAACCGGTTCGGATCGCGCATGTCGAAGCGCAGGATGCCGCGCCCAAGCAGGCGGTTGGCGCCGTCCATATGGGCGAATTTGGCGAGCGCGGCCTTCGCCTCGCCCTCGCCTTCGGGCAGCGACAGCGTCTCGCCGCTGCGGAAGCGCAGGTCCCAGCGGCGGTTGCCGACCCAGGTCGCACCGGCCAGCAATTCCTTGAGGCTGCTCGCTTCGGCGAGCAGCCGGTCGAGATCCTGCGAGCGCTGGTTGGCTTTGGGGCCGATGACCAGCGGCAAATCGGGCATCGTCGCGACCGTCACCGGTTCGAGCACCACCCCCTTGTCGTCGATCAGCGACAGGCGATTATTATGCTGCCATATCGCCGCGGGGGTGCGCTCGACGATGTCGACGACCAGCGTGTCGGGCAGCCGCCGCGAAACGCGCGCATCCTTGATCCAGCCATAGCGCATCAAATCGCCGCGCACTCCGTCGAGATCGACCGCCGCCATCGAGCGATCCTTTTGCGCGAGCGCGATGTCGTAGACCTTCAGCCGGTCGATGCGATCGGCGCCGACGACCTCGACCTTCTTGACCTGAAAGCCCGCGCGGCCGACCGCCTGCGCCCATTCCTCATGGACTTTCGCGGTGACGCCGGTGGCATGCGCGGCGAGGCCGGCGACCGCGAACAGGCTGATCGCGATCGTCCAGTTGGCAACTTTCTGCAGCCGCTGCGGGCTGATCGGCAGTGCGTTGATCACCGCGTTGAGGCGCGAGGTCTGGACCTTGCGCCGCTTCTTCGGCGCGCGCGCCGGGCGCCGCGGCGGCGAGCTGCCGCGTTTGATGCGTGTGTTACTCATAACGCTTCCCCCACGATGCGTTCGACCAGTTCGGCATAATCCATGCCGACCGCCCGCCCCTGTTCGGGCACCAGACTGAGCGGCGTCATCCCCGGCTGGGTATTGACCTCGAGCAGGAAAATTCCTGCGAGCCCATGTTCGTCGTCCCAGCGAAAATCCGATCGCGAAGCACCCTTGCAGCCGAGCAGCCGATGCGATTGCAGCGCCAGATCCATCATCCGCTGCGCAACGTCGGCGGGGACATCGGCGGGGCAAACATGCTCGGTCAGCCCGTCGGTATATTTGGCGTCATAATCGTAGAAACCCGATTTGACGCGGAGTTCGGTCACCGCGAGCGCGCGGTCGCCGAGCACCGCGACGGTCAGCTCGCGCCCCTTGATGAAGGGCTCGGCGAGCAGGCGGTCGAACTCCTGCCAGGGGCCGACGGCTTCGCGTGCGATTGGGTTGCCGTAATTGCTGTCGTCCTTGACGATCGCGACCCCGACCGACGATCCTTCGTTGACGGGTTTCAGCACATAGGGGCGCGGCAAGGGGTCGATCGAAAAGAGGCTTTCGCTGTCGACCATGGTCCCCGTCGGCATCGGAATACCATGCGGCACCAGCGCCTGTTTCGTCAATTCCTTGTCGATCGCGATGACCGAGGTGACGAGGCCGCTGTGGGTATATTTGAGGCCCATCAGGTCGAGCATGCCCTGCACCGTGCCGTCCTCACCGGGAACGCCGTGGAGCGCGTTGAACACGACATCGGGCTTTGCCTCGGCGAGCCGCAAGGCGACGTAGCGGTCCATGTCGATGCGCGTCACTTTATGGCCGCGGCTTTCCAGCGCGTCGGCGACCCCATTGCCGCTCATCAGCGACACCTCGCGTTCAGCCGACCAGCCACCCATCAGGACGGCAACATGCCAGGGACCGCGGGTCATACGGGTTTCCCCACGTTCTTCTCCTTTGGCGCTCCGGCAAACATGCCGACGCGCTGTATCTCCCATTGCAATTCCACGCCGCTCTTGTCCTTGACCCGGCGGCGGACCTCTTCGCCCAATGCCTCAATGTCGGCGCTCGTCGCATCGCCGGTGTTGATCAGGAAATTGGTGTGCTTCTCGCTGACCTGCGCGCCGCCGACGGTAAAGCCACGGCAGCCGGCCTCGTCGACGAGCTGCCACGCCTTGTGACCGTCGGGATTCTTGAAGGTCGAGCCGCCGGTTTTCGAGCGCAACGGCTGCGAGGCTTCGCGGCTGGCCGAGATGCGGTCCATTTCGGCCTGGATCGCCGCCGCTTCACCGGAACGACCGCGGAAAGTCGCGCCGATCACCACGGCGCCGTCGGGCAATTCGCTGTGGCGATAGGTGTAGCCAAGGTCGGCCAGCGACAGCGTGCGGCGCTCGCCCGAGCGCAGCACGACGTCGGCGTCGATCAAGATGTCCTTCACTTCGCCGCCATAGGCGCCGCCGTTCATCCGCACGAAGCCGCCGACGGTGCCGGGGATCGAGCGCAGGAATTCCATCCCTGCGATTCCCGCGTCGCGCGCGGTCGAGGAAACGAGAATACCCGAGGCGCCGCCGCCGCAGCGCAGCGTTATGGCGTCGATCGCTTCAACTTTCGCAAAGGCCTTGCCGAGCCGGACGACAACGCCCGGAAAGCCGCCGTCGCGGACAATCAGATTCGAGCCGAGACCCAGCGCCATGACCGGCGTGGCCGGATCAAGATCGCGCAGGAAATCGGCGAGATCGTCGGCGTCCTTCGGTTCAAACAGCCAGTCGGCGGGGCCACCCGACTTGAACCAGACGAGCGGCGCGAGCGGTGCGCTTGCGGTCAGTTTGCCGCGCACGGCTGGGAGGGTGGCGACGGCGCTCATGCAGTTTCCACCGCGCTCGCCAGACCCGCCGCCATCTTGGTGATATCGCCCGCACCAAGGCAGATGATCTTGTCGCCCGCGCCCAGCTCTCCGGCCGCGATGCTCGCCGCCAGGCTGGCGGCCAGCGCCCCCGCATCGGCGATGACATTCGCCTGCCGATGCCCGCGATCGCGCAGGCCCGCGACCAGCGCGTCCGACGACACGCCGTCGATCGGCGCCTCGCCCGCGGCATAGACGGGCAACGCAAGCACGATGTCGGCGTCGTTAAACGCCTGCTGGAAATCATCCATATGATCGCGCAGGCGGGTGAAGCGGTGCGGCTGGACCACCGCGACGACGCGCCCTGCCCCGGCGCCTTCGCGCGCCGCCGACAGCACCGCGCGGATTTCGACCGGGTGGTGCGCGTAATCGTCGATCACCGTGACAGCACCGTCGCCCGCAGCGATTTCGCCGACCTTGGTGAAGCGCCGCTTGACCCCGGCAAAGCCGTTGAAGCCAGACACGATCTTGTCGTCGCTGACCCCCATGTGCAGCGCGACCGCAATCGCCGCGAGCGAGTTCTGGACATTGTGGCGCCCCGACATCGGCAGATGGATGCCCTCGATCGTCCGGCTGTTGCCGTCGCGGTCGCGCACCACGACGTCGAAGCGATTGCCGTCGGGGCCAGGCACGACATTGGTGCCGCGCACATCGGCCTGCGCCGAAAAACCATAGGTCACCATCCGCCGGTCGCGGATGCGCGGGATGATCGCCTGCACCTCGGGATGATCGAGGCACAGCATTGCGGCGCCATAGAAGGGCACATTCTCGATAAACTCGACAAACGCATCCTTGATCGCGTCGAAGCTGCCATAATGGTCGAGATGTTCGGGATCGATGTTGGTGACCACCGCGATCGTGCCGTCGAGGCGCAGAAAGCTGCCGTCGCTCTCGTCGGCCTCGACCACCATCCAGTCGCTGGCGCCGAGGCGCGCGTTCGAGCCATAATTGTTGATGATGCCGCCGTTGATCACCGTCGGGTCGATCCCGCCCGCGTCGAGCAGCGCCGCAACGAGGCTGGTCGTCGTCGTCTTGCCGTGCGTCCCGGCGATCGCGACGGTCGATTTCAGCCGCATCAGTTCGGCGAGCATTTCGGCGCGGCGGACCAGCGGGATGCGGTGCGCGAGCGCGGCCTCGACCTCGGGGTTACCGCGTTTGACCGCCGTCGAGGTGACGACCACCGACACGCCGTCGACGTTCGCGGCGTCATGCCCGATTGCAACCTTGATGCCGCGTTTGCGCAGGCCTTCGATGACATAGCCGTCGGCAATATCGCTGCCCTGCACCTGATAACCCAGATTGTGCATGACCTCGGCAATCCCCGACATGCCGATGCCGCCGATGCCGATGAAATGGATCGTGCCGATGTCGGTCGCAACGCCGCGCATCATTCGCCTCCCGTGCGGGCCGACGCCATGCCGCCGGCCGCGGCGCGCTGGCCCGACGGTGCACCGACGCGGATGACGTCCATCATCGGCGGCGCGGCGAGCGATTCGACGAGGTCGGCCAAGTCGCGCGTCGCATCGGGCAGGCCGCAGCTGGCGGCGCGCGCGGCGGCATTTTCGAGCGCCCCCGGTTCGAGCGCCATGCGCTGGATCTGTTTGGCGAGTTCGCTGGCGGTGAATTGCGGCTGCGGGATCGAACGCGCTCCGCCTGCCTCGACCATATCGACGACATTATAGGTCTGGTGATTGTCCATCGCGTGCGGATAGGGCACAAAAATCGCCGGCCGCCCGGCGCAGGCGAGCTCGGCCACGGTTGACGCCCCGGCGCGCGCGATCACCAGATGCGCCCAGCGCAGCCGGTCAGGGAAATCGGCGATATAGGTCGCGCATTCGGCGGCGACCCCCATGTCGGCATATTTGCCGCGGACCTCGTCAAGGTCGGCTTCGCGGCATTGCTGCACCACCTGCAACCGGTCGAGCAGCGCCCGCGGCAGCATCGCGATCGCCGCCGGAACGACGTCGCTGAGCACCGTCGCGCCCAAGCTGCCGCCAACGACGAGCAGGCGAAAAATGCCGTCCTCGCTCAGCGGCGGGAAGCCTTCCTCGCGGATCGCGACAATCTCGTCGCGCACGGGATTGCCAGTGATGTGCTTCTTCAGTTCGTGCCCCTCGGGGTAGCGCTGGATGTTGTGATACGCGACCGCGACCGCATCAACGCGCGGCGCCATCATGCGGTTGACGCGGCCGAGCACGGCATTTTGTTCGTGCAGCACCCGCGGCCGCTTTGTCGCACCCGCGGCGAGCAGGCTGGGCAGCGACGGATAGCCGCCAAAGCCGACGACGACCGCTGGGTCGAATTCGCCGATCAGATCGATCGCCATGCGGCGCCCCTTGCGGATCGCCAGCGCGGCCTTGAGCCAGCCGACGGGTCCGCCCGACACGCGGCCGGCGGGCAGCACATGCGTTTCGAGTTCGGCGGGCGCGCCCGGAATGCGCAGGCCGCGGTCGTCGCTGACCAGCGCGACGCGATGCCCGCGCGCGATCAGTTCGCCCGCGAGGGCATAGGCTGGCAGCATATGTCCTCCCGTCCCACCGGCGGCGAGAAGGAAGTGGCGCGTTGCGGTCATGGTCGGACGGTCATTTCTTGTTCCAGTTGCGGGTCATCGACACCCGCGCCGCATAGGGGTTTCGCCGGGTCAGCGACAAGAGCAAACCCATGCCGATCGACAGCGCGATGAACGACGAGCCGCCATAGCTGATGAAGGGCAAGGTCATCCCCTTGGACGGGAAAATCTGGGTGTTTACCGCCATATTGATCACCGCCTGGCCGCCAAACTGGGCGATCAGCGCCGCGACGGCGAGGATCAGAAAGCTGTCCTCTTCATCAAGCAGGCGTACCAGCACCCGGACGATGATCGCCAGATACAGGATCGCAATGGCGATGCACGCGATCATCCCGAATTCTTCGCCGATGACCGAAAAGATATAGTCGGTGTGCGCTTCGGGCAGCTGGAATTTCGCCAGCCCCGCCCCCGGCCCGGTGCCGATCAGCCCGCCCGCGGTCAGCGTCGCATGCGCCTTGTCGACCTGGAAACTGTCGCCTTCAGCGAACAGCCAGATGTTGATGCGCTGCTGCGCCACCGGATAAAAGAAATAGGCGAGGACGATGCCGACCACGCCGGTTGCCGCCAGCATCCCCATGATCCGCATCGACAGCCCGGCGACCAGCACCAGCACCAGCCAGGTCGCGGCAAAGATGACCGTCTGGCCCAGATCGGGCTGCCCCATCAGCAGCATCGCGATCACCCCGGTCAGCACAAAGCTGAGCGGGACGACCGGCAGGCTCTGGTCGTGCAGCCGCAGCGACAGGATCCAGGCGAGCGACACGGCGAAAAAGGGCTTGAGAAATTCCGACGGTTGCAGCCGGAAGACGCCGCCGCCGATCCAGCGCTGCGCCCCGTTGACCGTGGTGCCGAGCAGCGGCACGAGGAGCAGCAGGATCAGGAAGGCGAGCGTGCCATAAATGGCAAAGCGCCGCGCCTGCGCCTTGGGCAGCATCGAAACGCCCAGCATCACCGGCACCCCGACGATCACCCACATCAGCTGGCGATAGAAATAATAAAGCGGGTCGAGCGACGCGGTCGTGGTCGACAGTTTCTGCGCCGCGACCGGCGACGCCGCGGCGACCGCGACCAGCCCGACCGCGACGAGCATCGATACGAGGAGCAACAGAACGCGGTCGATTTCCCAGAACCACAGGCCCAGCGGGGTGCGGTCGGCGCGGCTGAGGCGCGGACCGCGGCGCTTGACGGTGCGCGTCGCCGCGATCACCGGCCGTTCGGTCGTGGCATCCATATTGTCCATTCCCCCGCTCATGCCCCAAGCATCGCGACAAGTCCGCGAAAAACATCGCCGCGCTGCTCATAATCCTTGAACTGGTCGAACGACGCGCAGGCGGGCGAGAGCAGCACGACGTCGCCGGGCCGCGCCGCCGCTGCCGCGTGCGCCACTGCCGTCGCCATGTCGCCCGCGCGATCGACGGGCAGCGCGTCGCCGATCTCAGTCGCAAAAGGCTCCATCGCATCGCCGATCAGATACGCCTGCTTGACATGCCCGAACCACGGGCGGCACGCCGCCAGCCCGTCGCCCTTCGCCTGCCCCCCGGCAATCCAGTGCAAACGCTGGTCCGGCGCCGGCGGAAACGCCGCCAGCGCCGGTGCAGCGGAAGCCGCGTTGGTAGCCTTGCTGTCGTTGAACCAGCGGACCCCCCCGACTTCGCCGACCAATTCCATGCGATGCGGCAGCGATTTATAGGTCGCGAGCCCCCGCTCGATCTGTTCGTCATTCAGCCCCAGCACGCGACACACCGCGATCGCGCAGACGGCGTTCTGGGCATTGTGCGGGCCTTGCAGCGCCGGCCAGCGCCGCTGATCGACCGGATCCACGTCCTTGGCCGATACGCGGTGGAGGCGATGGTTGATCCGCCCCGCGATCATCTTTGACGGATCGTCGTCGACCGCGACGATCGCGACCTGATCGCGATGCTGGAGCGAAAAGAGCCGCGCCTTGGACGCGGCATAGCCGGTAAAGCCGTCATAGCGGTCGAGGTGGTCGGGGCTGAGGTTGGTCATCACCGCGACGTCGCACGCCAGGCTGTGCGACAGGTCGATCTGGTAGCTCGACAGTTCGAGCACATAGACCCCGCCATCCGGCAACGCATTGCGCGACAGGATCGGCAGGCCGATATTGCCGCCCATCAACGACGGCACCCCGGCGCTGTCCAGCATATGGTGGATCAGCGCGGTGACGGTCGACTTGCCGTTGGTGCCGGTGATGCCGACGACCCGGTGCGGCGGCAGGTCGCCGCGTGCCTCGGCAAACAGTTCGACGTCGCCGATCACCGGGACATGCGCCTCGCGCGCATGCGCCGCGATCGGGTGGCGGTTGAGCGGCACGCCCGGCGACACGACGACCCCGGCAAAGCCGATCAGGTCGATTTCGAGCGGATTGCCGATGTCGGCACCCAGCGCCATGGCATCGTCGCGCGCTTCTTCGCGGTCGTCCCATGCGGTGACCCCGGCGCCGCTGGCGACGAGCGCCTCGACCGTCGCCAGCCCCGAGCGCGCCAGACCCAGCACCGCATAGCGGCGACCGGCAAAGGCGCGCGAGGTAATCACCGCAGTTTCAAGGTCGCGAGTCCCGCGAGCGCGAGGACGATCGACACGATCCAGAAACGGATGACGACGGTCGATTCGGGCCAGCCCAATTGTTCGAAATGATGGTGGATCGGCGCCATGCGGAAAACGCGTTTGCCGGTGCGCTTGTACCAGAACACCTGGATGATCACCGACAAGGCTTCGACCACGAACAGTCCGCCGACCAGCACCAGCACCAGCTCATGCTGCGCGGTCACCGCGATCGTCGCGAGCGCGCCGCCGAGCGCGAGGCTGCCGGTATCGCCCATGAACACCGCTGCGGGCGGCGCATTGAACCATAGAAACGCCAGGCAGGCACCGATGATAGCGGCGGCGAACACCGCGAGTTCGCCTGCGCCGGAGACGTGCGGAATGCCCAGATAGCCCGCGAATTTCACATTGCCCGACAGATACACGATGACCAGGAAGGTCAGGCTGGCGATGATGACCGGGAAGGTCGCGAGCCCATCGAGCCCATCGGTCAGGTTCACCGCATTGCCAAAGCCGACGATCAATATCATCGCAAAGACATAATAGAGCGGCCCGAGTTCGAGCACGATGCCGCTGAAAAACGGCAGATACAGGTCGGTGCCGGTGCGCGACACGATCAGGAACACCGCCACCCCGGCGATCAGAAACTCGATCAGCAGCCGCACGCGGCCCGGAATCCCGCGGTGGCTGGCCTTGGTCACCTTGTCGAGATCGTCGAGGAAACCGACCGCGGCGAACCCGCCGGTCACGAAAATACACGCCCACACAAAGCGGTTCGACAGGTCCATCCACAAGAGGGCGGAGATCATCAGCGAGATGAGGATCATCAGCCCGCCCATCGTCGGCGTGCCCTTTTTGGCAAGGTGGCTTTGCGGCCCGTCCTCGCGGATCGGTTGCCCCTTCCCCTGCCGCATCCGCAGCATCAGGATGAAACGCGGCCCGATCCACAGCCCGATGATCAGCGCGGTTGCAACCGCGGCGCCCGAGCGGAAGCTCAAATAGCGAATGAGGTTGAGAACCCCCGGAAAGCCCAGCCATTCCGCCAGCCAATATAACATCAAAAATCCCCGTTGGTCAGCGCCGTCACCAGATGCGACAGGCCGACGCTGTTCGACCCCTTGATCAGCACCGTATCGCCGGGGCGGATCAAGGCGCCCAGCCGCGCCTTGGCGGCAGAGTGGGCGGCGACATGCTCGAAATCGATGCGACCCTCAAGCGCTTTGGCGAGCGGCGCCATCTCTTCGCCGACAAGCAGGGCGAATTGCACCCCGGCTGCGACGAGCGGAGCCGCGAGGCCGACGTGATAGCCCTCACCGCCCGCCCCCAGCTCTTTCATGGCGCCGAGAATCGCGATCCGGCGATCACCGGATTCGCTGCCGAGCTGCTCGATCGTCGCGACCATCGACGCCGGGTTGGCGTTATAACTTTCGTCGATCAGCAGGATATGCCCGCCGCCCAGCGGCACCCGGTGGCGCGCGCCGCGCCCGGCCAGCCCCGCCATTTCGGCAAAGGCCAGTCCCGCTGCGGGCAGGTCGCCGCCGACGGCCTTGACCGCCGCCAGCACCGCAAGCGCATTGGACACCCAATGCACCCCGGCCTGCGCGATGGTGAAGCAGAGCAGCGATTCCTGCACCTGCGCGGTGACGAGCGAACCGCCCCGACCGTCCGAAAGCCAGTCGACCGCGCGGACGTCGGCATCGGCACCCAGGCCGAAGCTGACGACATGGGCGGCGTGCTGTTCGGCCTTGGCGCGCAGCCGTGCATAATAGGGGCTGTCGAAGGGGACGATCGCGGTACCGCCGGGTTCCAGCCCCTCAAAAATCTCGCCCTTCGCATCGGCGATCGCTTCTTCGCTGCCGAAAAACTCCATATGCGCCGGGGCGATGGTGGTGACGATCGCGACGTGCGGGCGGACCATGCCGGTCAGCGCAGCCAACTCGCCCGCATGGTTCATTCCCATCTCGAAAACGCCGAAGTCGGCGGTCGAGGCCATGCGCGCCAGGCTGAGCGGCACGCCGACATGGTTGTTGTAGCTTTTGACCGACCGATGCGCCTTGCCGGGACGAAAGCGATCGAGCGCCGCGAACAGCGCTTCCTTGGTCCCGGTCTTGCCCGCCGACCCGGTCACCCCGATGATCCGGCCATGGCTGCGCGCGCGCGATGCGGTACCGAGCGCGTTCAGCGCCGCGGCGCTGTCGGCGACGCGGACATGCGGATGGTCGATGGCGGTTTCGCAGACGATGCCCGCCGCCCCCGCGGCAATCGCCTTGTCGATGAACTTGTGGCCGTCGGTCGCCTCGCCGCGCATCGCGACAAAAAGGTCGCCGGTGGTGACCTCGCGCGAATCAAAGGCAACGCCATGCGCCGTGAAATCGGCGCTCGCGGTGCCGCCGGTCGCGCTGGCGATGGCGCGCGCGGTCCACAGCGGGTTCATGCCGCGCACTCGCGCGCGACCGCGACGTCGTCAAAAGGAATGACGCGTATGTCAGCGTCGGCGCCGACGATTTGCCCCTGCTCATGCCCCTTGCCCGCGATGCAGATGATGTCGTCTGCCTGCGCTTCTGCAATCGCGGCGGCAATCGCGGCGCGGCGATCGCCGATGACCTGCGCGGCCGGCGCACCCGCAGCGATCGCGGCGCGGATCAGCGCCGGATCCTCGCCGCGCGGATTGTCGTCGGTGATGATCAGCACATCGGCTTTTGCGGCAGCGACGCGGCCCATTTCGGGGCGCTTTGCCTGATCGCGGTCGCCGCCGGCCCCGAAGACCAGGATCAGCCGCCCGCTCGCATGCGGGCGCAGCGCGTCGAGCGCCGCCTCGATCGCGTCGGGGGTATGGGCATAATCGACATAGACCGGCGCGCCCGCCCGGGTGATCGCGGCGCGTTCGAGCCGCCCGCGCACCGGCTGGAGCCGCGCGAGGTTGCCAAGCGTCTGCGCGACATAGCCGCCGGTCGCGATGACCAGCCCCGCCGACACCAGCGCATTGGCGACCTGATAGGCGCCGATCAGCGGCAGATCGATCTGGTGCGTCACATCGCCCGCCGCGATGACGAGCGACTGGCCAAGCTGGGTCGGTTCGCGCGAAATTAGCCGCAGGTCGTCGCCCGTCGCGCCGACCGTCATCAGCCGGATGCCGCGCGCGCGCGCCGCCTCGACCACCGCGGACGAATAGGCATCGTCGTTCCACACCACCGCGGTGCCATCTTGGTCAACCACCTCGGTAAACAGCCGCAGCTTTGCGGCCAGATACGCCTCCATCGTGCCATGATAGTCGAGGTGGTCATGGCTGAGGTTGGTGAACGCCGCGGCCTTTACCGGCAGCCCTTCGGTGCGATATTGGTCCAGACCGTGGCTCGACGCCTCGAACGCCGCATGGCTGACTCCTTCGGTCGCCAGTCCCGACATATTGCTGAGGAAGGTCACGATGTCGGGCGTCGTCAGCCCGGTCGAGGCGCTGTCGTTCGACGTCGTGATGCCGAGGGTGCCAATCGACGCTGCGTGAAACCCCGCCATCCGCCACAGCTGGCGCGTCATTTCGACCGTCGAGGTCTTGCCGTTGGTCCCGGTCACCGCGACGCAGGTCGCCGGAAAGCGGTGGAAAAAACGCGCCGCGATATGGGCAAAGGCGCGGCGCGGATTGCTGTCGGCAACATGCACCGCGCCCGCGACGGGCGCTTCGGGCCGGGCGACCACCGCAATCGCGCCGGCGCCGACCGCCGCCGGAATAAAATCCTCGCCATTGAATTTTTCGCCGACAAAGGCGCCAAAGATCGTCCCCGGCGCCACTTTGCGATGGTCGATGGCGAGGCCGGTGACGACCGGGTCGGTGCCCGCACCCCCTTGATCGCCAGTCAGCACGGACAGACGCATTATTCGTCTTCCCCGTTTCTCCACAACAGCGGGGTGAGTTCGGACACATCGACGTCGCGGCTTTCGTCAGGGAAGACGCCCAGCATCGGACCGGCGCGAGTCACCACCTTGCGAACGACCGGTGCCGCGGTCCAGCCCGCGGTGCGCTGCCCCGAGCTATAGGCATTGCCCTTTGGCTCATCGATCATCACCAGCACGACGTAGCGCGGATTGTCCATCGGGAAGGCGGCGGCAAAGGTCGCCACGACCGAGCTGCGGCGATAACCACCGGCGCCCGGCTTTTCGGCGCTGCCGGTCTTGCCCCCGACGCGGAAGCCTGGGGCATCGGCCTGCTTGCCGGTGCCGTCGGACACGATCAGGCGCAGCAGCTGGCGAATCCGCGCGCTGGTCGCGGCCTTGAACACGCGGCGGCCCTTGGGCGGTGCCTGATCGCCCAGCTTGGTGATCGTTGCGGGGCGATAGATACCGCCGTTGACCAGCGCGGCATAGGCGCTGGCGAGATGCAGCGGGGTGACGGCAATGCCATGGCCATAGCCGGTGGTCATCGTGGTCAGCCGACCCCAATGCTTCGGCCACAGCGGAAAGGCGCGTTCTTTCAGGTCAATCTTGGGCCGCGTATTGAAATCGAGCTTCCGGAACATTGCTTCCATATTCTCGCGCCCCAGTTCGTCGGAAATTCGCGCGGTCGTGATGTTCGAGCTGTGGATCAGCGTTTCGGGGACGTTCAGCCAGCGGTTCGACGGATGGCTGTCGTGGATGCGAAAGCCCGCGATCGCCAGCGGCTGGGTCGCGTCATAGCGGCGCGCCATGCTGGTGACTGTCCCGGCATCGATCGCGGCGGCCACCGTCAGCGGCTTGAAGGTCGAACCGAGCTCGTACAGATTGTGCGTCACCGCGTTGCGCCGCGCCGCCATATTCTCGGGCACCAGCTTGTTCGGGTTATAGGTCGGCAGCGACGTCATCGCCGCGATTTCGCCGGTGTGGACGTCGAGGATAATCCCCGCGCCGCCGATCGCTTCCAGATTGGCGACCGCCGAACCCAGTTCGCTTTCGAGCACCCCCTGCACCCGCGCGTCGATCGACAGCGCCAGCGGCTCGCCGCGCGTCGCCTTGTCTATCAGGCGGCTGTCGAACGCGCCCTCCGCACCGGTGACGCCATGCCCCGCCGCATCGGTGAAGCCCAGCACGTGCGCGGCGAGGCTGAGCTGCGGATACAGCCGCTCCTTTTCGCGCGGAAAGTCGAACCCGACGTCGCCGATCGCGTTCACCGCCGCGACCTGATCGGGCAGCGCGCGGCGCCGGATATAGGTCGGGCGCGGTCCACTGAGCTTGGCCAGCAGCTCGGCGCGCGACATATCGGGGAAGATCTTGTGCAGCTCGTCGGCCAGATATTGGCGGTTGTTGAGCAGCTTGGCCGGAACGACGCGGATCGAATAGCCATCGATCGTCCGCGCCAGCGGGATGCCGTTGCGATCGACGATGTCGGCGCGCGCCGGCAGGAAGGCGGCCGATGCCGACCCATTGCGCGATGCAGTATCGAACATCGCGAAATAGAGCAGCCGCATCGACACCAGAAAAAATGCCGCCATGAACAGCAGCATCAGGATCATCAGACGCTGCTGCGCGGTCAGCAGGATCTGCTGCCGCACCCCAGCGGTACGCACCCGGGTCGGACGGACGACCAGCGTGTTCATCGGGCGGGCTTCCCTCCTGCGGCTTCGGCGGCGGCGGCGCGCTTCAGATCGGCGAGCGTCGATTCGGCGAGCAACTGGTCTTCGATCATCTTGAGCTGTTCGCGGCGGCGGGTCGGTGCCATCCGCGGCGCCGTATCGCTGCGGATCCCCGTCTCGGCCTGCGCCAGCATTACCGGCTTCGCGGCGGCGGGCTTCACTGCGACCGGGCTTTCCTTGGGCGCGGCGGGCACGGCGACCGGCGACACCATCGCCATCAGCACCGGTGCGACCTCGTTGGCGCCGCGCGCGCGCGGCAGACGATCGAGCGAGGCGAGCTGGCGCTCGCTGGCCAGATACTGGTCGGCGGCGGGCGCCGAATAGCCGAAGGTGTCGGCATTCCACTGCTCGAGCTGGCGCATCGAGGCGCGCACTGCGAGTTCGGATTCGAGGTAGCGGATATTGTCCCGGCTGCGTTCGATCTGCTTTTCGATGCGCGTCAGTTCGCTGCGCGTCGCCGCGACCTTCAGCGACACCGGATAGAGCATCATGGCACAGATGAGCACGAGCAGGACCAGCCCGATGCCCTGAAGTTTGCGCGCCGCCATCAGCATGAGATCGCCTCCTTCATATTGGGTTGACCCGGCCAGGCCGGGGCTGCGGTGCGCACCGCGCTGCGCAGCGTTGCCGATCGGGCGCGCGGGTTGCGCGCCTCTTCGGCCTTGCCCGGCCGCACCTTGCGCGCCGGGGTCTGGAATGACGGGGCGTGCGCGGCGACCGTAGCGGCCGGACGATGGCGCGACCCGCCGGCATCGCCGCCGCTGCGCTCGCGCAGGAAATTCTTCACGATGCGATCCTCGGTGCTGTGAAAGCTGACCACCGCAAGCCGGCCGCCGGGACGCAAAATGCGTTCCGCAGCGGCCAAGCCGGCGACCAACTCGTCGAGTTCGGAATTGATGTGGATGCGGATCGCCTGGAAACTCTTGGTCGACGGATCCTTCGGCGCGCCGGGCGGGTGGCGCAGCGCCTTGCGGATCACGGTCGCCAGCTCGGCGGTGCGGCTGAGCGGCCGCGCGGCGACGATCGCGCGCGCGACGCGGCGCGACTGACGCTCGTCGCCATAATGGAACAGCACGTCGGCGATCGCGGTCTCGTCGGCGCGGTTCAGCCACTCCGCGGCGCTTTCGCCGTCCTGCGCCATCCGCATGTCGAGCGGGCCGTCCTTTTGGAACGAAAAGCCGCGGGCGCCCTGGTCGAGTTGCATCGACGACACCCCGATGTCGAAGGTGATGCCGTCGACCGCGTCGATGCCGCGCTCGGCGAGCAACCGGTCGATTTCGCCGAAGCGGCCATGGATCAAGGTCAGCTTGCCCTCGGCCTCGGCGACCAGCGCCTGCCCGCCCGCAATCGCGTCGGGATCGCGGTCGCAGGCGGCGACATCGGCGCCCGCGGCGAGCATCGCGCGGGTGTAGCCGCCGGCGCCAAAGGTCGCATCGACATGCCGCTCACCCGGAGCGATGGCGAGCGCGGCGATCACTTCGTCGCGCAGGACGGGGGCATGGCGCGGGTCGCGAGACAGGTCGCTCATTTGCGCCCCCTCCCTTTGGTCGCATCCCAGGCGGCAGCGAGCCGCTGCAACACCGGATCGGCGTCGGCACATTCGGCGAGCGTCGGCAGCCACCAGATTTCAAAGCGGCGGCCCGATCCGACAAAGGCGGTCGTCCCGGCATCGCCGACCCGGTCGCGGTGGGTGAAACCGGGCAGGAAGCGGCCGCTGTCATCGAGCGCATAGGCATCGGTATAGCTGAAGCGTTTCTTGAACTCGGCATCTTCGTCGAAATCGAGGTTGCGCGACCGCGCGGTGTCGCGATCGCGCTCGATCTCGCCGTTCAGCCGGTCGTATTGATCATGGCCATAGGCGACGAGGCAGGGCAGCTTTTCGTGGAAGCCGACCCAAAGCACGCGCTGGCCGTCCGCAGTGAGGGGCACATTGTTGCGGAACTGAGAGGGGACGGCGATCCGCCCCTTGCCATCGATCGCGGCGAAGCTGGTACCCGCATATTGGCCGGGCGTCACAATCGCCATCGCTCTGCCCCCTGTGCGCCACCGGGCAATACTTCCCTGACCCCGGAATCGCCTGATTCCAGCTGGTTCGGTGTCGGTGGAGATTGCCCCTCTCCGATTCCTGAGTATCAACTATAGATCGGGGTGAAAAGGGGAAATTTAGGGTGAAATAGGGAATCTAACCCCTATTTGCCACAAAACGCCCAAATAGACGGTCGAAATGCGGCGCGCATGGGTCGGCGCGGTCGCAAGACGCAACCTGATCGGAGCAAAATGGGACAAAATGGGCGCCTCAACCGGCGCGGGCGCGAATCCACAGCGGCTGGAACACCGCGACTCCAGCGCCGGGCCACAGCCGCGCCGCCAGCCATTCGATCGTATCGGCGCGCCGCAGATGCGCTGCGCCCGGCACCAGCGGCGACCATAGGGGCGCGAACAACAGGTCGGCATCACCCACCAGCCACGCTTCTCCGGTCCCGATCGGGCAGCGCGCGATGCGGCGACCGGCGAAGGTGCGGCATGTCGGCGGCAGCCGCTCGAACGCCCCCGCGCTCGACAGGCGCAGCCGCGCGCCGTCGACATCGACCGATTGCACGCCATCGTCATCACCCAGCGCCGCGCCCAGCGTCACCCCCCAATGACCCAGCAGCGGGGTGAGCAGGCTGGTGACCGGCGGATTGCGCGGGTCGCCGAGCGGATGGCGCGCGGGCCAGCCCGACAGCGCGTCGGCCAGCACCACCGCCTTGCCGCCGCCGCGGACAAAGGCGTCGATCGCCACCAGTTCCTGCGGCGCCAGCGCGCGCGGGTGCGCGATCAGCAGCGCGCCACCCGGCGGCGGCACCGGATCAACGACGCTGTCGACCAAAGATAGCGGCCCCATGGCCTCCAGCCGGACGAGCGCCGGGTCGTCCCCTGCCCCGTCGGCGATGATCGCGGCGATGTCGCCGCTGCCCGACCAGCGCAGCGGCAGGCCGGTCAGCATCGTCGCCGCCGGGGCGCCAACGGGGGCAACCGCGGGCCGATAGAGACCGGCGAGCAGCAAATGCCCGGCGGCAAAGCCGCCGATCACCAGCGCCATCCCGGCGAGCCAGGGCAGCAACGACCTTTGCCGTCGCCATTGCACCACCCCGTCGGCGACGAACCCCGCCGCCGCCCCGGCCGCGATGACCAGCGCCAGTTGCAGCCATGCCGACGATCCTGCCAGCATGACGCCAAGCAGGGCTTGCATCACCGCCAGAGCGACCAGCGCGGCGACCTGCGTGCGCCACCGCAGCGCCGCCGCCTCGCCGCGATGCCAGACGGCAAGCAGCAACATCGGCAGCGCGAGGATCGGTAGCGCCAGCGCGGGATCGATCCGGCCGAGCCACGCTTGCCCGCCGCCGATCCACGCCAGCATGATCGTCAAGGCTGCAATCGAGACCGCACGCACCGCCGCGCGGTGCGGCACCATGCTCACGGCGCCGATTTGCGCGCGCGCTGCAATTCGGGATCGGGCTCAAGGTCGGGAACGGTCGCGGGCGATGGCGCCGCCTGCGGCACCTTTACCGGCGTCGCTTCATTCTCGTCCTTCGACACCGGCTGGACCCCCAGCTCTTCCAGTGGGGCGCCGCCGGTCTGGGCTTCATCGCCGGGCATCTTCACCTCGGCCGACGTCGCCGCGTCGCTCTCGACATTTTCGCGCGCGCGATCGCCGATCAGCCCCGCCATGCCGACGAGCAGCAGCACCGTCAGCACCCCGGCGATGCCGATCTGGAGCCGCCGCATCGTGTCGTTGACCGGCGCCGGCACCATCGGCGGCGGCGCTGGCTGCTTGTCGGTCCGGATCTGGTTCATGCTGCCGTCTCCGTCAGGCCTTTGCTCGCCAACCATTCGGGGTTGTAGAGCGTCGACAGATAGCGGAACCCGCTGTCGCACAAGATGGTTGCGATGCGCTTGCCCGGCCCCAATTGCCGCGCCAGCGCCATCGCCCCGGCGACGTTGATCCCCGACGACAGCCCGAGGCACAGCCCTTCGTCGTCGAGCAGGCGGCGCACCACCGCCAGCCCTTCGGCATCCGAGACGCGGAACTGGGTGTCGATCGGCGCGCCGTCCAGATTGGCGGTGATGCGGTTCTGGCCGATCCCCTCGGCAACGCTGGTGCCTTCGGCTTTCAACTCGCCGCATTGGTAATAATTATAAAGTCCCGCGCCATGCGGGTCGGTCAGCGCGATCACGATGTCGGGATTATGCGCCTTCAGACCGAGCCCGGTTCCCGCGATCGTGCCGCCGGTCCCCGCGGCGCAGGTAAAGCCGTCGATCCGACCGCCCATCTGGTCCCAGATTTCCTCGGCGGTGCCCATCACATGCGATTTGCGGTTGGCGATATTGTCGAACTGGTTGGCCCAGACTGCATTGTCGGTTTCCTCGGCAATCCGGCGCGAGGTGTGGACGAAATGGCCGGGGTTGGCAAAGGGCGCGGGCGGCACGAGCACCAGCTCGGCGCCCAGCGCACGGATCGTCGCCATCTTCTCGGCGCTTTGGTTGTCGGGCATGACGATGATCGTCTTGTATCCCAGCGCATTGCCGACCAGCGCCAGCCCGATGCCGGTGTTGCCCGCCGTCCCCTCGACGATCGTACCGCCAGGGCGCAGCGTGCCGTTCGCCTCGGCGTCGCGGACGATATAGAGCGCGGCGCGATCCTTTACCGATCCGCCGGGGTTGGCATATTCGCACTTGCCCCAGATTTCGCAGCCGGTTTCCTCGCTCGGCCCCTTGAGCAGCACCAGCGGGGTGTTGCCGATCAGGTCGAGGCTGTTTGCAGCAATGGTCATGCCCCCGATCTAAGGCCGCGCCCGCGGCCCCGCAAGACAGCTTCGCTTGCCCGGGCAAAGATCGGCCTTTGTCGACCAACCGCCATCGCTGTCCGACCAACGACGATCCAGATGACGCGCAGGGCTTGTCATTGTAACAGTATATCATTACTCGAACCCGCACAGGTCGTCATAGAACAGGACTCTCCCCTCATGCGTTTGCTTTGCTCCGCCGGTTTTACCTTTGCCATGCTGCTCGCCGCCCCCGCTTTCGCGCAGGACCGCGCCGCCGCGGGCAGCGACGACGACCTCCACACTGACGATCCGATCATCGTCACCGCGCCCTATGTCCGCAGCCTCGATATCCTTGGCAATGTGTCGGTGCTCGAAGGTGACGAGCTGGCGCGCGACATTCGCGGCCAGATCGGCGACACGCTGACCCGCCAGGCCGGGGTGTCGGCGACCAGCTTTGCCCCCGGCGCTTCGCGCCCGGTGCTGCGCGGCTTTTCGGGCGAGCGCGTCCGCGTCCTGACCGACGGGATCGGATCGATCGACGTGTCGAACACCTCCGCCGATCATGCGGTCACCATCGATCCGCTGACCGTCGAGCGCATCGAAATCCTGCGCGGCCCCGCGGTACTGCTGTTCGGTAGCCAGGCGATCGGCGGCGCGGTCAACCTGTTCGACCGCCGGATTCCGCGCAAGGTGCCAACCGATCATGTCCATATCGACGCGATCGGCGGCTATGCGACCGCCGCCGACGACCGCAATATCGGCAGCTCGATCGACGTCGCGCTGAGCCCGCAGATCGTCGCGCATCTCGACGGCAGCTGGCGCAAGACCGGCGACGCGCGCGCTGGGGGTTTCATCTATGCGCCCGGTATCCGCAGCGACCTGCTGCATCTGGCCGAACATGAAGTCGAGGACGGGCATCTGGACGAAGCCGCCGAACTGACCACCGATGCCAACCGGCGCGGCAAGATTCCCAACACCGCCAGCGAAACATGGACCGCGGCGGGCGGCCTGTCGCTGATCAACGACGGCGGCCAGCTGGGCGTGTCGCTGAGCTATTTCGACAGCAATTATGGCGTGCCGTCGCGCCCGAACACCGCGCATCACGATGAAGGCGAAGAAGACGCAGGCCATGACCATGGCGAAGGTCCGGTCACCATCGGCCTGAAGCAATGGCGCGCCGATGTCCGCGGCGAAGTCGAGCTGGGCGATGGTTTCTTTGACAAGCTCCGCCTGCGCGGCGGCTATGCCGATTATGAGCATACCGAGTTCGAGGGCGACGAGGTCGGCACCATATTTTATAACACCGGCGTAGAGGGCCGCCTTGAGCTCGCGCAGAATGACCGTGGCGGCTGGCGCGGCGCCAGCGGCCTGCAATTCAGCCACCGCGATTTCGATGCGGTCGGCGCCGAAGCGTTTGTGCCGCGCAACCTGACCGACCAGTTCGCGGTATTTACCTTGCAGGAATGGACGCTGGGCTCGCTCGGGATCGAGGCCGCGGCGCGGTATGAAGCCACCAATGTGAAAGCCCTCGTGCTGGGAATCGCGCGCAGCTTCGACACCTTCTCGGGCGCACTCGGCGCCAATTACGAGATCACCGACGGGGTGAAATTCGGGGTGTCGGTTGCCCGCGCGGTGCGCGCGCCGTCGGCCGAAGAATTATTCTCGAACGGCCCGCACATCGCGACCCAGTCGTTCGAGGTCGGCGACCCGAACCTCAAGCGCGAAGCGAGCTGGGGTGCCGAGGCGTCGTTCAAGCTCAAGACCGACGCGCTCAACCTCAGCCTGTCGGCCTATTCGAACTGGTTCGACGATTTCATCTTTTCGAACGCCACTGGCGCTGAAGAGGACGAGCTGCCCGTCTTCCAATATTTCCAGCGCAATGCGCGCGTCTGGGGTTTCGAGGTCGAGGCGAGCGCGCGGCTGGCGCAGATCGGCGGTTTCAACATCGTCGCCGATGCCACCGCCGACATGACGCGCGCCAAGATCAAGGGCGGCCAGTTCGTCCCGCGCATCCCCGCGATGCGGGTGCTGGGCGGACTCGAAGCGCAGGGCGAGCGCATCGACGCACGCGCCGAGGTCGAATGGACCGACGATCAGACCCGCGTCGCGCCGTTTGAAACGACCACTAAGGGCTTTACGCTGGTCAACGCATCGATCAGCTGGCGGCCGCTGCCCGACACCAAAAATCTGACGCTGTCGCTGGCAGCGAACAATATCTTCGACGTCGAAGCGCGGCGCCACGCTAGCTTTACCAAGGATTATGTGCCGCTGACCGGCCGCGACATTCGGATTACCGCGCGCGCGAGCTTCTAGAATAATGTCGCCCCCGCGCAGGCGGGGGCGACGATCAATTCAAAACGGCAACAACTTGCGCTTGTTCCAGTAAATCGAGGTCGCCGCGGCATAGGCGCCGACCTTTTCCCACGCCGTCGTATCGACCTTTTCGATGTCGACGCCGCTGTCGATATAGGCCTGAACGATTTTCATGATCTGATCCTCCGACATGTCGCTCGACAGGTCGGGGTTGGCGCCTGCCGGGCCGAAGTCGAGCGCCTTGTCGACGATCGCCGATGACAGGTTCAGTTTGGCGATATCGCCGACCAGCCACTCGCGCGAAATGCGCGCGAGGCTGTAATCGAAATAGGCGGCCTTTTGGGCTTCGGCGATGCCATGCTTTGTCACACAGTCCTCGGTGACCGTCGAGAGCTGTTTGAACAGCGCATCACGCGACGCATCGTCGCCCGCGCCCGCCATGGCGGCGCCGATCGACGCCTTGGTGTCGGCCGCGACCGCCGCGACGACACAATCGAATTTCGCGCCTTCCTGCGCCGTGGCCATTGTCGGCAGCGCCGCCAGCGTCAGCGCGGCGCCTGCCATCAAACTCTTCAACATGCCGATATTCCCTTCAACGCTGTCACGCGATCCCTCAGGACAGCATGGCCATCCCGCCGTTCACATGCAATGTCTGACCGGTGACATAGCCGGCTTCTTTCGACGCCAGATAGACGACCGCCGCGGCAATATCGCTGCCCTCGCCCATCCGCCCTGCCGGAATCCGCTGGTTGAGCGCCTCCTTTTGCGCGTCGGGCAGGTCGTCGGTCATCGCGGTGGCGATAAAGCCCGGCGCGACGCAGTTGGCGGTGACTCCGCGGCTCGCCAGCTCCTGCGCCAGCGCCTTGGTCATGCCGGTGACCCCGGCCTTGGACGCCGCATAATTGGCCTGCCCCGGGTTGCCGGTGGCACCGACGACGCTGGTGATCGAAATGATGCGGCCAAAGCGCGCCTTCATCATCGGCTTCGCCGCGGCGCGGGCGAGGCGGAAATTGGCCTCGAGGTTGATGCGGATGACATCCATCCACTCCTCGTCCTTCATCCGCATGATCAGGTTATCGCGCGTCACCCCGGCATTGTTGACCAGGATGTCGAGCTGCCCCAGCGCCTCGACCGCGGCGGGAACAAGCGCATCGACCGCGGCGGCATCACCCAGGTTGCACGGCAGCGCGACATGGTCGCCGCCGAGCGTGTCCCGAAAGGCGTTCAGCTTGTCGGCGTTGGATCCCGACACCGCCAGCCGCGCGCCCTGCGCGGCGAGTGCCTGCGCGATGGCCGACCCGATGCCGCCCGAAGCGCCGGTAACAAGGGCCGTCATGCCGGTAAGATCGAACATTTTGTGTCTCCTGAAATCTATATCTTAGAGCGTTTTGAGCAGGGCTTCGATGTCGTCCATCGAAATGACGCTGACCGTCTCGACCTCTCCGCTCGCGCTGCGCTTGACCATCGGCGACAACACTTTGCCGCCGAATTCGACGAAATGGGTGACGCCGATGCCTTCCATCGACGCGACGCTTTCGCGCCAGCGGACGCGACCGGTGACCTGGCTGACCAGCAGGTCGCGGATCGTGTCGGCGTCGCTCACCGGGCTGGCGGTGACGTTGGCGACAACGGGTACCAGCGGTGCGGCGGGCGGATTGGCGCCCAGCGCCTCGGCCATCGCATCGGCGGCGGGCTGCATCAGCGGGCAGTGGAAGGGGGCTGACACCGGCAGCAAGACGCCGCGCTTGATGCCATAGTCCTTGACCAAGGCCACCGCGCGCTCGACCGCGCCCTTGTGGCCCGAGATCACGACCTGCGACGGGTCATTGTCGTTGGCGACGGTGCAGATTTCGCCCTCGGCCGCCGCATCGGCGAGCTTCTGCGCGGTGTCGATATCGGCGCCGAGCAGCGCCGCCATCGCGCCGATGCCGACCGGTACCGCCGCCTGCATCGCCTGCCCGCGCGTCTTGAGCAGCCGCGCCGTGGTCGCGAGGTCGAACGCGCCCGCGGCGCACAGGGCGCTATATTCGCCCAGGCTGTGGCCCGCGACATAATCGGCTTTGCTCGAAAGCGTCACGCCGCCTTCGCGTTCGAGCACGCGCAACGTCGCGATCGCGTTCGCCATGATCGCAGGCTGGGCATTTTCGGTGAGGACCAGCTGGTCTTCGGGTCCTTCGGTCATCAGCTGGAACAGTTTTTGCCCCAGTGCGTCGTCCACCTCCTGAAACACCTCGCGCGCGACGGGCGACGCATCGGACAGCGCCTTGCCCATGCCGACCGCCTGGCTGCCCTGGCCCGGAAAGATGAATGCGCGCATGACCAATTCCTCATCGTCATCCCAGCGCAAGCTGGGATCGGTTGCGTTCTAATTCCGGCGATCCCAGCTTGCGCTGGGATGACGGAAAGTGCCGCGCCTATTCCCTCACCCGGCGCGATGCAAGCCGAAGGGCACGACCTTGTTGTCCGCATCATGGCCTATGTCGGCGCGGCCCAGGTAGGGAATGTCGCACCGCGCGCACCAGCCCCGCGCAATCTCTTCGGGGTCCAGCCCGAACGGCCGGTCGTTTTCACAAATGTCGCTGACCCGCCCGAGCCGCAGGCCGGCCAGCCCGCGCGGGCCGAGATAGGTCGCGACGTGAAAAAAGGCGCGGTCGAACGCGTAGATATATTCGCTGACCTCTTCGACCAGCAGGACATGCCCGGACAGATCGGGTTCCAGCGGGGTGCCGAGCAGCATCGACAGCGTCATCAGGTTAAACGCCGCGTGGCGCGCGCCATGTTGCAATTCCGCCTCGCACGCCGCGGGATCGCGCGCGACGAGCCAATCGAGCGCGCGCAGCACCGCGGCATCGCCGCCCTCGCGGCGAATATCGGCGACCATCGGGCCGTGCGCGACATGGTCGAAACCCTCGCGATAGAGCGCGCCGAGCAGATTGCCCTGGTCCGAATAACCCAGGAACGCCTTGCCCCGCGCGACATCGGTCATCGCGGCGACCGCATCCTCGGCGATCCGGCACGCGCCATAACCGCCGCGCGCGAACCACACCGCGTCGATGTCGGGGCGGTTTGCCATTTCAACCAAAGCCGCAAAGCGATGCCCGTCCTCGCCCGCGAAATGGCCGTGCGTCGCAAAGCATTGCGGCTCGAAGACCAGCTCGATGTCGGGATAGCCTAGGCTGGCGAGCGCGCGCACCGCCTCGGCATCATCGGGCAGGATGGGGGTCGAGGGAGCAACAATCCCGATACGCATGGGCCGACCTTTGATTCCGTTCGTGTCGAGCGAAGTCGAGACACCCATTGTCGCTGCGCCACGGCCGAGGGGCATCTCGACTTCGCTCGATGCGAACGGGAAAGGGAGTGCCGCTCTTGTTGCAAACCCCTCACGAACGCCATATCGCGCCGCCATGTCGGAAAACAAATCCTATTTCTTCTGCGGCATCGGCGGGTCGGGCATGTTGCCACTCGCGATGATCGTCGCGGCGCGTGGCGGTACCGTTTCGGGGTCGGACCGCAGCCGCGATCAGGGTCGGACGCCCGACAAATTCGCCTGGCTCGAACGGCAGGGCATCATCTTTTATCCGCAGGACGGCAGCGGACCCAAAGCCGGTCATATCCTCGTCGCCTCGGCGGCGATCGAGGACAATGTCCCCGATATCGCTGCGGCGAATGCGCTCGGCCTCGCCCGCATGACCCGCGCCGACCTCAACGCCGCGCTGTTCAATGCTGCGGACAAGGCGATCGGCGTCGGCGGGACCAGCGGCAAATCGACCGTGACCGGGATGATCGGCTGGATCCTCGACAGCGTCGGGAAAAAGCCGACGGTGATGAACGGCGCGGTGATGCGCAATTTTGCGAGTGACGACCTGCCCTTTGCCAGCGCGCTGGTCGGTGGCGACGCGCTTTACGTCAGCGAAGTCGATGAAAGCGACGGTTCGATCGTGCTCTATCGCCCCGACGTCGCGGTCGTCACCAACATCAGCCTCGACCATAAGAGCCTGGACGAACTGCACGCGCTGTTCGGCGATTTTGTCGCCAAGGCGCGGATCGCGGTGATCAATGCCGACGATCCTGAATCGGCGCCGCTGTGCAATGCCGACAACAATCTGCGCTTCGGGTTCGGCGACGGCGCGGCAGTGCGCGGCAGCGATTTTACGGCGCTGCCCGACGGCTGCCGCTTCCAGGTTCATTTTCAGGCGGCCACCCACGACGTGCGGTTGCGGATGCCCGGCCGTCACAATGCGATGAACGCGCTGGCGGCGATCGCCGCGGCGCGCGCGGTCAATATATCGGTCGCCGAGGCGGTCGCGGCGCTGGCCAATTTCACCGGCCTCGCCCGCCGCTACGAAGTGCTCGGTCAGGCCGGCGGCGTCACCGTGATCGATGATTTCGCGCATAATCCCGACAAGGTCGCCGCGACCCTCGCCGCCGTCGCCGAGCTGCCGGGCCGCGCCTTGCTGTTTTTCCAGCCGCACGGTTATGGCCCGCTGCGCCAGATGGGTCAGGAACTCGCGGCCAGTTTTGCCGCGGGGATGCGCGACGGTGACAAGCTGTTCGTGAGCGATCCCGTTTATTTCGGCGGCACCGTCGACCGCAGCATCGGCAGCGAGGCGCTGGTCGCCGCCATCGTCGCGGGCGGCGCCGACGCGGTGCACCTGACGACCCGCGCGGCGTGCGGCGCGGCCATGCGCGATGAAGCAAAGCCGGACGACCGCATCCTCATCCTCGGTGCACGCGACGATACGCTCACCGAATTCGGGCGCGAACTGTTGGAAAAGCTGGCCTCAGCGGCTTGATTTCCGCCCGCGAATCTGTATAGGCCGCCGCATCGGGGCGAGGCTCTATGCCGTCGCCCCGTTTGCTTTGCATCGATTCGCAAAGCAAGACGACAGCCGGAGGGGGTTCGCGATTGGCGCGAAACCAGCGATCGGCCAAATCGAAGGAAGCGCACCATGCCGTTCTACGAGCATGTTTTTATTGCGCGTCAGGACCTGAGCCAGGCTCAGGTCGACGCGCTGGCGGAAACCGTCACCAACGTCATCACCGAATTCAAGGGTGAGGTCCACAAGACCGAAACCTGGGGCCTGAAGCAGCTCGCCTACAAGATCCAGAAGAACCGCAAGGGTCATTATGTGATGTTGTCGGCCGAAGTGTCGGGCGAAGCGATTGCCGAGATCGAGCGTCAGGCGGCGATCAGCGAAGACATCATCCGCTGGATGACGATCAAGGTCGACGAACTCGAAAAAGGCCCGTCGGTCATGATGCGCAAGCAGGAACGTCGGGGCGGCCGTGGCGGCCGTGACCGCGACGGCGAAGAATAAGGATAAAGACCATGGCACGACCCTTTTTCCGCCGCCGCAAGACCTGCCCCTTCACCGCGAAGGACGCACCGGTCATCGATTACAAGGACGTTCGCCTGCTCCAGGGTTACCTGTCGGAGCGTGGCAAGATCGTCCCGTCGCGGATTACCGCGGTGTCCGCCAAAAAGCAGCGTGAGCTGGCGAAAGCGATCAAGCGCTCGCGCCACATCGGCCTGCTCCCCTACATTGTGAAGTAAGGAGGGCTGGTCTGATGGAAATCATTCTGCTCGAACGCATCGAGAAACTCGGCGGCATCGGCGATGTCGTCAACGTCAAGAACGGCTTTGCCCGCAACTATTTGTTGCCCAACAATAAGGCACTGCGCGCGAACGACACCAACCGCAAGCTGTTCGAAGCGAACCGCGGCAAGATCGAGGCTGACAACGCCGAACGCCGTGGCGAAGCCGAAGGCCGCGCCAAGGATATTGACGGCAAGCAGATCGTGCTGATCCGCCAGGCGTCGAACACCGGCCAGCTGTACGGTTCGGTTTCGGTCCGCGACATCGTTGATGCGCTCGCCGAAGACGGCGTCACCGGCCTCGGCAAGTCGATGGTTGAACTCGAACGCCCGATCAAGTCGCTCGGCCTGGTCGACGTCAAGGTCAAGCTGCACCCCGAAGTCATCGTGTCGGTCGGCGTCAACGTCGCCCGCTCGCCCGATGAAGCCGAGATGCAGAAGCAGGGCATCGACGTCATCGCCGCGATGTTCGAGGAAGAACAGGCCGAGGCGGTTGCCACGGCGCTGGAACCCGACAGCGAAGACGAATATGACGACGCGACGCCGCCGTCGGAACTGGCCGCCGAGGCCAGCGACGAAGCGGCGGACGACGCCAAGGAAGACTAAGCCTCCTTGGGCGAACGCCTTTTGAAAGGGCCGCGTTTCCCGATGGAAGCGCGGCCCTTTTGCTTTGGGGAATGGTGGTGGTTTCCATTCCACTGGCGAGAACACTTAATAGCAAACCTACATTTTCGTCATCCCGGACTTGATCCGGGATCCATCCGCCCACGCCGCCAAGACTGGCCAACCCGTCTCGCCTTTCCTATGGCGGCAAAGATGGCCGACGATCCGTTCCTGCCCCGCTTTGCCGCCGACGCGGGCCTGTTGCCGCATATGGCGGACCTCGCGAACGACCGGCTGCTCGTTGCACTGCTCAGCGAGGCCGATTATCGCGCCGCCAGTTTTCTCGATCAGCGGCTGCTGACCGACCGCATCGGCCGCGAATGGTTGGCGTGGGACGCGCTACCCGATCTGGGAAGCGCGGCGACACGACCGCATTTCATCTTTCACATCGGCCACGTCGGCTCGACGCTGGTGTCGCGCCTGCTCGCTGACACCGGCGATGTGCTGCCGCTGCGCGAGCCGATGCTGCTGCGCACGCTGGCGCAGGTCGCCGAGCGGATCGATCGGCCCGAATCGGTTTGGTCACCGGGCCAGTATCGCCAGCGGCTGGCGCAGACCGTCGGCTGGCTGGGCCGCGGCTTCGCGCCCGGCCAGCGCGCGATGGTCAAGGCGTCGAGCGTCATCACCGCGATCGCCGCCGATCTGACCGGCGCCGATGGTCGCTCGCTGTTCCTCCACGTCCCCCTCGCCCGCTATATCGAGACGATCCTGGCGGGCGAGGCGTCGCTGGCCGAAACACTGGCACAGGCACCCGCCCGCATGGCGCGGCTGGCGGCGCAGCTTTCCGATTTCCCGGTCGCGCTGTGGCAGCTGCCCCCGGTCACGCGCATCGCGATGAGCTGGCTGTGCGAAATGGCCACGGCCCAACGCGCCGTGCCGCCGACCGATCCGCGCCACCTGTGGGTCGACTTTGAAGCGATGCTGGCCGCCCCCGCGCCATCGCTCGCCGCCATCTCCTCGCATTTTGGGCTGGCCGCCGACGCGGCGCGGATCGACGCGGCGCTCGCGGGGCCGATCATGCGCCAATATTCCAAGGCGCCCGAACATGGCTACAGCCCCGACCTGCGCCGCCAGCTGCAAGCCCAGGCCGCCGCCGATCACGCCCCCGCGATCACCGAGGCGATCGCATGGGTTGAAGCGCTGGCAAAGGACTATACACATCTCGCCGACCTGCCCGTCCACCGCCGATAGGAAGACCATGTTCAAGATCGTCCAGCTCCTCGACGACGCCGCGGTGCGCAAGCTGCGCGACATCGCCGCGAGCGGCCACTTCGTCGATGGGCGGATCAGCAATCCGCATTCGACGGTGAAGAACAACCTGCAACTGCACGACGTCGGCGCCTATGAACGCTCGTCAAAGCTGCTGCTCGACGCGATGGTCCAGAACCCCGATTTCATGGCGTTTTCCTTTCCGGCCCGGATCGCCCCGCCGCTGCTGACGCGCTATTCACCCGGCATGCATTATGGGCTGCACCCCGACGCCGCCTATATCCCGCTGCCCGACGGCCAGCTGCGCACCGACGTCAGTTGCACCATCTTCCTGAACGATCCCGCCGACTATGACGGCGGCGCGCTGCATGTGCAGTTGGGCAACGCCGACCTGCGCTTCAAGGAAGCCCCCGGGGTCGCGGTCGTCTACCCCTCGCACACCCTGCACGAGGTCGAGCCGGTGACGCGCGGCGAACGGCTGGTCGCGATCACCTTCATCCAAAGCCTGATCCCCGACGTTGCGCATCGCGGCCTGATGTACGACCTCAACGAGATTGCGGCGATCGAGGGCGGCCAGATGGACCCGGCGAATTTCACCCGGCTTCAGGCGGTGCAATATCAGTTGCTCAGGATGTGGCGGCGCTGACCTGAAGCATTTTTTCGGCGAGGATCCACACCCAGACCGCCAGCGTCAGCGCCCCGCCGGCAATCGTCGCCCGCACCGCGACCGACAACAGCCGCGCCTGCGCGTCGATCGAATGGGTAAAGGCGGCGAACAACCGCTGGCGCAGCCCATCCGCCTTGTCGAGACCGTCGCTGTCGAATTCTTCGCCGAGCAGCAGCGCGCGCAAACACAGAAAACTGGAAAGGATCAGCGGCAGGATGCCGACAATGCTGGCGATCGTCAGCCAGGGCTGCGTCGCGGCGTCGAGGCTGAGCGGGGCGCCGGGGCTCGCCGAAATCGGATGCGTCCCGATCGTGATCGCCAGCGCGTTGAACGCCAGCAAGCCGCCGATCCGCACCGACAGATCGAGATCGCGATTTTCCAGAAACTCCAGATCGGCAATAAATCCGCCGTCGGGCGTCTCGCCGCGCATGTCCTGAAAGGCACGCAGCCGGGCGCGGAACGAATGGTTCCGTCGCGCCCGCCAGCCCATCGTCAATAGCCCATCAGGCTCAGCACTTCCTTGCGGCTGCGCTGATCGTCGAGGAAGCAACCGAGCAGACGGCTCGTCACCATGCTGACGCCGGGCGTGCGCACACCGCGCCCGGTCATGCAGCCGTGCTGCGCATCGATGACGACGGCGACTCCGTGCGGATGGAGATTGTCCCAGATGCATTTGGCGACCTCGGCGGTCAGCCGTTCCTGCACCTGCAACCGCCGCGCATAACCGTTGAGCACGCGCGCCAGTTTGGAAATGCCGACGACGCGGTCGCGGGGCATATAGGCGATCGATGCCTTGCCGGTGATCGGCGCCATATGATGTTCGCAGTGCGACTGGAACGGAATGTCTTTCAGCAGCACCAGTTCGTCATAGCCGCCAACCTCTTCAAAGGTGCGCGCCAGGTGGATCGCCGGATCGTCGGCATAACCGCTGCAATATTCCTTCCACGCCCGCGCGACCCGCTTCGGCGTGTCGAGCAATCCTTCGCGCGCCGGGTCGTCGCCGGCCCATTCGATCAGCGTCCGCACCGCGTCCGCGACATGGTCAGGCACGACCACCTTGCCGTCCGACCCAATTTCAACTTTGCTGTCGCTCATCGCCCCGCTTTCACTGTTGCATTCTTGCCGCACATTTCGGTGCGAATGCGCCAACAAGCAAGGGCTGGACAACAACAAATCTGCCCGACGCGCAAGTTTACGTTGCGGAAACTTGGCTTTTCGCTTTTTTTAAGTTGTGCTGTTTCGCGTCGCTTTCCGGATCGAACAAGTGACTTGACGCTTGCGTCAAGTAAGCGCACCTTTGAATTGCATTACAGAACCCGCTCAAGCGGGTCGTGATCCGGAGAGGCCGGCGTTTTCCCCGACGCCGGTGGGAGAGGACGATGACCAGCACAGCTGGCAAGTGGGATACACCCGGGCATCCGGCCGTTGCGGTGCGGTGCACTTTGTCATGTCTGGTCTTATCCCCTCCCCTTACCACAATTTAAGTTTGGGCGGTCCCGCACCTGCGGGATCGAAAAAGGGAGGCTATAGATGAAGTTCAAGGCACTGATCGGAACCTCGATCCTTGCGATGGCGGTGGCGACACCGGCATGGGCGCAGGACGCGGCGGATGAAACGGAACGCGATGCTTTCGGCGGCGAAATCGTCGTCACGGCGCAGCGCCAGTCGGAACGTCTGCAGGACGTGCCGATCGCGGTCAGCGCCTTTTCGTCCGAAGCGCTGGAGGCGCAGCAGATCAAGACCCCGTCGGATCTACAGCTGACGCTGCCCAACGTCACCTTCACCAAAACCAACTTCACCAGCGCCAGCTTTACCATTCGCGGCATCGGCGATCTGTGCGTCGGCACGACCTGCGACAGCGCGACCGCGATCCACCTGAACGGCAGTCCGCTGTTTTCGACCCGCCTGTTTGAAACCGAATTCTTCGACCTGGAACGCGTCGAAGTGCTGCGCGGCCCGCAGGGCACCTTGTTCGGGCGTAATGCGACGTCGGGCGTGGTCAACGTCATCACCGCCAAGCCGAAACTGGGCGTTTTCGAGGCCGCGGCCGAGGCCGAATATGGCAATTATAATTCGATGAAGGGCAAGGCGATGGTGAATATTCCCATCGGCGACACTCTGGGCCTGCGCGTTGCCGGTATTTACCTGAACCGCGACGGCTATACGAAGAACATGTTCCTCAATACCCGCATCGACGACCGCGACCTGTATTCGGTCCGCGGCTCGCTGCGCTGGGAACCCAGCGACAATACGACAGTCGATCTGCTCGCGTCTTACTTCCACGAGCGCGACAATCGCACCCGTATCCAGAAACAGCTGTGCCAGCGCGATCCGACCGGCATCCTGGGCTGTTTGAACAACCGCCGCGACAATTCGCCGTTCAACGGCAATGCGACCTTTACCGCCGCCCTGACGTCGCGCGAGTTTCTGGCAACCCAGGGTATTCCGGTCGGCGTGGTTGGCCCGACAAACCCGCTGGGACTCAATTTCGCGCTGGGCAGCCTATACGGTCCCGACGTCTATGCGACCTCGACGATCCCCAGCGATCCGCGGGTCGTCAACACCGCTTTCACCCCCGAATATTTCACCAGCGAACTGACGCTGCGCGGCGAAATCGAGCATAATTTCGGGCCGGTCTCGGTGTCGCTGTCGGGCCAGTATCAAAAGGTGAAACTGGAATCGCAGCAGGACTATAACAGCAACGTGCCGAACCGGGCGCTCTATGCCACCGGCCTGGCCTCTTTGCAGGCGGCGGCTGGCGGTGGATTGGGGCCGACACTGGTCCCCTATTTCGCCCCCGTCGTCGCGGCGCTCATCCCCAATGGCCCCGGCGGCCCGCTTTGCACCTCGCAAGCCGACGACACCGGGCTGGGCACTTATGGCGGCAACCGTATCTGTGACGCGACCTCGCTGCAATTCGACCGATCGAACCAGTATAACAGCAGCTGGTCGGCCGAAGGCATCATCTCCAGCGATTTCGACGGCCCGTTCAACTTCCTGCTCGGCGGCATTTATGCCGACTATGAGCTGACCGAAAACAGCTATTATGTGAACGCCTTTCCGATCGACTATCTCACCGGCGTCCTCGGAGCGTTCACCTCGTTCAGCAATGGCCTGCCGCCGTCATTCCTTGGCACGCCATTCTTCCGCAACAACACCGACCAACTCGACATCAAATCCTATGGCATTTTCGGTGAAGCCTATGTCGAGCTGAGCGATCGGGTCAAAATCACCGCCGGCCTGCGGTACAATAATGACAAGAAAAGCGTGGTGGCGCGCTCGACGCTGGCCAGCTTCCTGGTTCCGCACGGCCAGACCGGCAGCGCGTTCGATTCGCCGTTTGTCGGATCGTTCGACGCCGATCCCGGGACGGCGGGCAACCAACTGTTCCAGGCGCGCAGCGTGTCGTTCAACAAGCTGACCGGCCGCGCGGTGATCGATTTCAAGGTCACCGACGACAATCTGATCTATGCGTCCTATGCGCGCGGCTATAAATCGGGCGGCATCAATCCGCCGCTGCAACCGATTTTTGCGGTTCCCGAATCCTTCGCGCCCGAACAGGTCGATTCGTTTGAAATCGGGTCTAAAAACACCTTCGGCAATGGCGAGCTGCAGCTGAACCTGACCGCATTTTACTATAAGTATAAGGATCTCCAGCTCAGCCGCATCGTCGCGCGCACCTCGGTCAACGACAATGTGAATGCCAATATCTACGGCTTCGAGGCCGAGGCGCTGGTGCGCCCCGATCCCGACTGGGTCATCAACCTGGGCTTCAGCTACCTGAAAACGAAGGTGACGGGCGACAGCTTCTTCAGCAACCCGCGCGACTTTGGCGGCGGCCGCGCCGATGCGGTCATCATCAAGGACATCACCAATGCCGCCAATTGCGCGGTGGCATCGGCATCGGGCAGCGTGGCCGGGGTCAACGGCTATGTGAACCAAGTCAATGCGTTAATCAACGCAGGCGCTATTCCCGGTCTTGCGGCGGGTGCTGGCTTGCAAAACACAACACCGTTTCCGTCCGACGGCGGCATCGCATCGACCGGCGCCTTTAGCGTTTGCGCCGTGATAGCGGCGCTCGCGCCAACTGTTGGCGCGGCCTTTGGCGGCATTGAAACCTCAGCCACGATCAATGGCGAGGTCTTTCAATACTCGGCTGGCATCCCGGTGAACATCAAGGGCAACCAGTTGCCGCAGGCGCCGAACTATAAGTTCAGCACCGGCGTGCAATATACCGCGCGCCTCGGCGATGGCGGCATGACGCTCGTCCCGCGCTTTGATCTTGCCTATACCGGTGACAGCTCGGGCAGCATCTTCAACGGCAACGTCAACAAGATCAAAGGCTATGCCCAGGTCAACGCCCAGATGCAGCTGAACGGCACCGACGACAAATGGTACGTCCGCGCTTTCGTTCAGAACATCTTCGACGCCAACAGCGTCACCGGCCTGTACGTTACTGACCAGTCGTCGGGCAACTACACCAATATCTTCACCCTCGAACCGCGCCGCTACGGCATCGCGGCGGGCGTGAAGTTCTAAAGCCAGCTTGGCGACACCAACAAAAACCCCCGGCCTCTCAATCGAGAGGCCGGGGTTTCTTTTGTCCGCTGATCGGGTGGCCGGGGCGGCAACGCCCCGGCCTACCGCGATCAGAATTTGAAGCGAACGGTGCCGCCATAGGTGCGCGGCTGGCTGGGATAGCCGGACACGCTGCCCGACTGCGCCACCGCCGGGAAGATCGTCGTAAGGTACTGCGCGTCGGTCAGGTTGCGACCCCACACGCCGACGTCCAGGCCGTTGGTCAGCCGGATCGTCAACGATGCGTTGAGCGAGTTCACCTCGCGCTGCAGACCCTCGACCACTCCGGCAGGGAAGCCGCTCAGACCTTCGACGATCTGGACCGGGCTTTCATAGGCATAGTCAACGTGTGCGATCGCCTTGGTTCCGCCCGCAAATTCATGCGTGTAGGTCGCACCCATCGACATCGACAAGGCGGGGATGCCCGCGGGGGTGGTGCCCGAGATGTCACCGAAGGCCGAATTGACGAAGCTGTCATATTTAGCGTCGAGATAGGTCGCCGCCAGCGTCAGGTTAAGCCCGTCGACCGGCCGCACCGAACCGTCGAACTCGATCCCGAAGGTCGACTGCTTGCCGGCGTTGGCCAGCGCGAAGCCGGTGCCCGTAAAGACGTTCGACTGGAACCCCTTGATCGACTGTTTGAACACCGCGATGTTGACCGCCGCGACGTCCCACTGGCCCTTTAGGCCGAACTCGTAGACGGTCGATTCCTCAGGCGCCGCAAAGCGCGAACCCGCAACGAGGTTGGTCGTGCGCAGTCCGGCGGCGGTGATCGCGGGCAGGTCCGACGCCAGCGGACGGCTGTCGCGCGACAGGTTGACCGAGCTCGCCTTGAAGCCGGTCGCATAGGTCGCATAGACGTTGACCGTGTCGGTCAGCTCATAGGCGGCGCGGACGCTGTACGAGAAATCGCCGTCGTTGGTCTTGCCGGCCTCGACCGAATTCGGAACGTTCAGGAACGGCGGCAGGAACTGGAACGCCTTCAGGCCACCCAGCGGGTTTGCCGCCGGATTGTTCTGGTTGGCGGCAGCGATGGCCAGGAACTGCTGAAAAATCGGTGCGGTGGCGGGGTTGGTCGCGAATGCGTTCACCGCAGCAGGATTGTTGGGATTGACCCCCGCCTGCGCCAAGGCGCCACCGAGGATCAACTGGTTGCGGAACGGCGCATATTGCGGCGCATCGAGGTTGATGCCCGAGAACACGTCGGTGCTGATCACATTGGTCGAGAAGTCCTTGCGATCCTTGGTGTAGTTACCACCGAGCGACAAGGTCAGGCGATCGGTCACCTCGAAATCGACGGTGCCAAAGACCGAGAACGCTTCATTCTTCAGACGATAGGCCTCATCAAGCCCGTTGCCGGCGCGGAAGAAGCTGCCGGTATATTTCGCCGGATTGCCTTCGAGCGTCCCGAATGTTGCCTCCAGCATCGCAACGTTCAGCGCATTGCCGCTCGCCGCCCGGATCAGCTGGTCGCCATAAGGACGGAACTGGGTGCCGAAGCGGATGTCGTTCTTCTGAACGATCTTTTCGTTGAAATAATAGCCACCGATCAGGAAGTTGAGCGGGCCGTCGAAATCCGACGTCAGACGCAGTTCCTGGGTGAAGGTGTCGATCCCCAGATTCTGGCTGTTCTCGCCGATCAGGTCGGCGCCGGTGAAGTCCGAATCCTGGTTGGTCAGCGCCTTGACCTTGCGGTACGCGGTGATCGACGTCAGCGCCATCGTGCCCAGATCATAGTCGATCTGCCCCGAACCGCCGTAATTTTCGATCGCGTTCGTCGACAGGAAATTGTTGTACACATTGAACGAGAAGGGGTTGTTGGCATCGACGCTGGGGCCACCGGCCAAAGCGTTGGTGATCGCGACGGTCGGGCCGGCGATGACGTTGCCAGCGATACAGCAATTTTCGTCGATCTTGTCATAATCGCCGATCAGGCGGATCGACAGCGCGTCGGTCGGTTCGAACAGCAACTGGCCGCGAACCCCGTAACGGTTGCGGTCGTTGACGTCGGTGTCGAGTTTCAGATCCTGCGCATAGCCGTCGCGGCGGTTGTAGCTGCCGCCGATCGAGAAGGCGACGGTTTCGCTGATCGGGCCGGTGACGTCACCCTTGACGGTGATCGCGTTGAAATTGCCATAGGTGACTTCGGCCGAACCGCCGAATTCATATTGCGGCTTTTGCGTGACGATGCTGATGACGCCCGCCGATGCGTTCTTGCCGAACAAAGTCGACTGCGGCCCGCGCAGCACTTCGATACGCTCGACATTGGGAAGATCGCCGATCTGCGCCGCCGAACGCGAGCGATAAACGCCGTCGATGAACACGCCGACCGACGGTTCGATCCCGGCATTGTTGGCGCCATTGCCGAAACCGCGGATGATGAAGTTGGTGTTGGCGCTCGACTGGAGCTGCGACACGCGCAAGCTGGGGACTGCGGTCTGCAGGTCGATGAGGTCGCGGATCTGCGATTCTTCCAGCTGGGCCGCCGACGTCACCGAAACGGCGACCGGGGTGTCCTGCAACGTCTGCGACCGCTTCGACGCGGTCACGATGATGTCATTGCCATAATCGGTATCGTCGATCGCGACCGCGCTATCGTCGGCGGGGGCGGTGTCCTGGGCAAAAGCGATAGCGGGGGCGGCGCTGGCGCACAGCATCGTGGCGCCCAGCAAAAGGTTGCGCAAAGTCATGATGTCTCTCTCTCCAAACCGGTGCAGGCGCGGCCTTTCGCCAAAGCGGGAGATGCCCCACCGGAACGGCCCGCTGTAATATCACCGACCGCCGCGTCAACGCGGCGGCGGAGTAGCAGTCCGATTTTCTCGCGATTTGTGACCGAAAAGCAACAGTTTGCACTGCAACAAAATGCGGGCGCAGCGGCTCTAACCGCGGCGCGCCTGCCCTACTCCACCGCGCGCCAGGCACCGGGCGCAAGGTCGCCGAGTTCCCAGGCACCGATCCGCAACCGCACAAGCCGTAGCGTCGGATAGCCGACCGCGGCGGTCATCCGGCGCACCTGACGATTGCGCCCTTCGGTGATGATGATCTCCAGCCAGCTGTCGGCGACGCTCTTACGGTATCGCACCGGCGGATCGCGCGGCCACAGCGGCGGCGGCGCAATGCAGCGAGCCTGTGCGGGCCGGGTCGGGCCGTCGTTCAGCTCGACCCCGGCCCGCAACCGGTCGAGACTCGCGGCGTCGGGTTCGCCCTCGACCTGCACCAGATAGGTCTTGGGCGTCTTGTGCCGCGGCGACGCGATGCGCGCCTGCAACGCGCCGTCGTCGGTCAGGATCAGCAAGCCTTCGCTGTCACGGTCGAGCCGCCCGGCGGGATAAACCTGCGGCACATCGATATAGTCCGACAGCGTTGCGCGCGCCTCGGGCTGGCTGCGATCGGTGAACTGCGACAGGACGCCATAGGGTTTGTTGAACAGGATGATGCGACCCACGGCTTTCCTCCCCGCCACGCCGCACCACGGGCGCGACCATTCCTGCCGATGCCTATCAGGAAAATGGTGCCCGGGGACGGGTTCGAACCGCCGACACTGCGATTTTCAGTCGCATGCTCTACCAACTGAGCTACCCGGGCTGGGCCGCTGCGACCCGATGGCCGCGCTGGCGAGCGGCGGCTATAGGCACGGCTTTCCATCCTGTCCAGTGGCTTTGTGACCGCTGTTTTCCGGGCTCAGCCGTCGTCGAAACGGTCATCGTCGGCGGTGCCGTCGGGCGCCTGTGCGGCGGGCACGCGATAGTCTTCGCCGAACCAGTTCAGCAGGTCGCGGTCGCGGCAGCCGCGGCTGCAAAAGGGTTTGAATTCCGCCTCGCGCGGCTTGCCGCAGAGGGGACAGCGCGGCGATCTACTGGGCATGCCCAATTCCTTTGCTGGCGGCGTCGGGGGTCAGCTGAACCGGCCGGCCGGTGCGATTTTGCAAGGCGGCGATCCACGTCGGATCCGCCGCAATATGATCGATCACCGCGGGCCGTGCGGTCAGCGTCAACATGCCCGTCCCCACCGCCCGCTCGGCCCGGCGCAGCAACAGCGCGGCGTCGGTAGCGACGGGGTCATGCACGACCTGTTCAATCAGCGACGGGCGATCGCGGCGGCGGATAATCTGCATCAGCCCGAAGCCGTTGACCGCGGTGCGTTCATAGGGTTGCGGCAGCGCCGCGTCGACCGCGGCGTCGATCGCGTGGCGCCCGGCGCGATCGGGCAGCGAAGGAAAATCGATGCCGATCGACCCGCCGATGTCGCAGCAGCGGATCACTCCCGCCGCCGCACGCGCGCCCGCCTTGGCCAGCATCAGCGCGTCGCCGTCGCCATCAATATCGATCAGCACCATCGCCGGGGTCGCATCGACCCACAGCGCGCCGCCCGCGAACGGCCAATGGCCGGTGCGGACATGATCGATCAGC
Source organism: uncultured Sphingopyxis sp. (assembly GCA_964502035.1). GTDB lineage: Bacteria > Pseudomonadota > Alphaproteobacteria > Sphingomonadales > Sphingomonadaceae > Sphingopyxis. The sequence goes on from CAZCUW010000002.1 coordinate 64,353, forward strand.
TCGGACCAGCCCGCCTGCTCCAGCCGATCGGGGTCGGTCGGGCGCAACTCGGTCACCGGCACGCCGCTCGCGGCGATGCGGGTGCGCAGGTCAGGACCGTCACCGATCGCTGTGCCCGCCTCGGCCAGCCGCGCCCGCGCCGGCTTGTCGCGGCCGCGCTCGCGCAGGCCCATGCGGGTAATCTCAACCATCAGCGCCGCACCGATCGACGTCGCGGGCGGCAATCCGGTCAGTGAGGCCAGCGGCGCGCCGGGCCAGTCGAGCGCCACCATGGGCGATTTACCGGCTTCGAGCAGCCGCGCCTGGGCGATTGCACCGACACGCGGCCCGGCGCCGTCGCGTTCGATCCGCGCCTCAAGGATTTCATCGCCGTCGACCAGCGCCGCCCGCGCCTCGCCGATCCCGGCTTCGTACAGCCACTCAGCCAAGCGCGATGCCCGCACTGGTCAGCAGCGTTCGCGTTTCAAACAGCGGCAGGCCGACGACATTGGAATGGCTGCCCGACAGGAAGCGGACAAAGCATTCGGCGCGCCCCTGGATCGCATAGCCGCCCGCCTTGCCCATGCCCTCCCCGCTCTCGACATACCAGTCGACCTCGGCGGCGCTCAGCACCTTGAACGCGACGACGGTGTCGGCAACGCGCACCCGCGGCTTGCCGTCGGTCCCGACAACGCACAGCCCCGAATAGACATGATGCCGCCGTCCCGACAGCAGCGCCAACATGCGGCGCAGATCGGCTTCGTCGACGGGCTTTTCCAGGATGCGGCGCCCGACCGCGACGGTCGTGTCGCCGGCCAGCACCACTTCCTGCGGCGCGCGATCAACCGCCAGCGCCTTGGCCTTGGCGAGCCGCGCGACATAGTCGCGCGGCAGCTCCGCCTTCAGCGGCGTCTCGTCAATGTCGGGGGACGCGATCCGCGTCGGCACGACGCCGATCCGCGCCAGCAACTCACGCCGCCGCGGCGACGTCGAAGCCAGTACGAGAGCCGGATTTGGCGCGGGAAGGTTCGCCGCGCCGCTCACTTGAAGCGATAGGTGATCCGACCCTTGGTCAGGTCATAGGGGGTGAGTTCGACGAGCACTTCGTCGCCAACGAGCACGCGGATGCGGTTCTTGCGCATCTTCCCGGCCGTATGGCCCAGAATCTCGTGGTCATTTTCCAGTTTGACGCGAAACATCGCGTTGGGCAGCAGTTCGACCACTTGGCCGCGCATTTCCAGAAGTTCTTCTTTCGCCATCAGTCCTCTAGGATCTCACAAAATAAGGATGGGCGCCCATAGCCGCAAATAGCGGCAAAGAAAAGCAGTCTGTCACTCGACCAGCCGCAGCTTTCGCGCGATCCGCCATGCCACCGTCTTCGCCCAGGCATAGCTCGGCCAGCGCGGCGGCATTGCGGGGTTCAGCCCCATGCGCCGCAGCGCCGCGTTGGCCGCATGCGCCTCCGCTTCGCGGTAACTCCATTCGCTGCGCCAGGTGATCGACAGCGAGATCGACGGCTTGTCGCCATTGGCGACGAAATGCGGCGCCATCACCGGCATCAGCACCGCGTCGCCGGGGCCAAGCGGCACCTGCTGCGCGCCGCCCTGATAATCCTCTTCCCACGGCAGGTTGCGGTGGCCGCCGGTGTGATAGCGCTCATGCTCGCGACGGTGGGCAAAGCGTTCGTCGCCCGACGGCCACACATTCATCACCTTGGTCCCGCGCAATTGCAGCAGGATATTATGCTCGGGATCGAAGTGAAACGGCGTGATCGACCCCGGCGACGAAATGAAGATGAACCCCTGCGGGGTCAGCATCGCGCCGGTCCGCGGGTTCACCACCGGTTCGAGTTCGCCGAGCAGGTCCATCAGCAGCGCGCGATAGGCCGGCACATTCTCGATATTCTTGAGCACCGCCCAGCTGCCGTTGCCGTCGATGGTGCGGATCGTTTCGCCGATCGACAGGCCGTTCGAGGGAATATCTTCGGGGCGGATGCCGATCGGAACATCGCCCGGATTATATTCGACCTCGCTCGCCGGCAGCCCTTCACCAAGCTCGGCCAGCGCTTCAAGCGACAGCAACGGATGGTCGGGCAGATGGTGGTGGAGCAGCCCCGCCTGCTGCGGATACAGCGCCGCCATCGCCGCCAGCGTGGCGGGCGGAAAGACGGGCGCGGCGATCGGCTGGGGCGCGGTCATGTCTGGCTTTCTATCGTATTTTCGGTCGCGGGGGCACCCTTGCGGCGGCGCCAGAAACGCTCGGCGCGGGTCAGCATCGCGAACCGCAGCCGGTCGGCGGGGGCCGACAAAGCGGCGTTGACCCAGACCAGCGCGCGGCGCTCGCGCCAGACGCTGTCGATCATCGGATGGTCGGGCGCGGCACAGCTGTCGACCCACGCGATCGCGGGATCGCCGAGCAGGTCGAGGTTCGCCTGTTGCAGGAGCACCCCGGGTGAAAAGCGGGCATAATCCTCGTCGAATGCGGTCTTGAACGAAAAGCCCCCCGGCGGCGCCAGGAAGTTGATGAGCATCGCCAGCGGCCGGTCGTCCAGATCAAGCGCGCGCATATCGAGCCGCCCGGCGTCGGCGGCGCCCACCACGATCGCGCGGAACCACGCCTGGGTATCACTGTGGCTGGCGAGCGCCGATCCGGCGCGGCCTTTCCAGCCGCGCGCTTCCAGGTCGAGGAAGGCGTCGATCCAGGGATCGATCGCCTCGCCCGGCTGCCAGCGGCGAAACCGCACCGCGCCCTGTTCGGCAAGCCGGTTCGCCTGCCGCCGCAATTCCTTGCGCTTTTTGGCGCGCACCGCGGCGTCCCAATAATCCGCGGGCGACAGCTGACTGTCGAGCAGCGCGCGTTCCTCGCGGTGCACCACCTCGGCCTCGCCGCCGCGCACCCGCGCGACATCGACCAGCGCGCGGTGCAGCGGACCGTCCGCGGTCAGGCGCGGCAGATGCAGCAACGTGCGCGCCCATGGCGCCGCATCGCACCAGCCGAGCAGGATCGACCAGAACAGGCTTTCAAACCCCGCGCGGACCAGCGGCGCGCCGTGGAAATGATTCGGATGCGCCCAGCCCGTCACGTGGCGCAGCGGCAGGCGCCCATAACGCGCCGCGGCAGCGATCGGCATGATCCCGATCGCCGGCCCGTCGCTGCCATCGCGCACCATCACCAACCGCGCCCTGCGCTCGGGGTCGAGCAGGTGCAGCGCCGATTGCAGGCACCAGCGTTCGGCGAACGGATTGGGTTCGCTCGCCGCCGCCGCCAGCCGGTCCCACGCCGCCGCCAGCTCGTCCGACAGCGCCAGCGGATCGACGACACGAACCGTCAGCGGGGCGGCGCGGGCGGCGTTGGCAGGAAAGGCGGGGTGCACCGTCATCGGGTGGAGGTTAGCAGGGAAGCGTTAAAATGGGGTGGCGATTTATCTAAGCCCCTCCCCTTCAGGGGAGGGGTTGGGGTGGGGACTCGCGGGTTAGCGCAGAGCCGCTGGACCCCACCCCGTTCGACTGGGCCCGGCTGACGCCGGATCAAGCCTCACTGCCCCTCCCCTAAAGGGGAGGGGTGATTTTCCTCAAATCCCGAACAGTTTCGCCAGCGACTTCTCCAGCATGAAAAACTGCCAGATCAGCCGCCCATGGTCGCGCCGCCCCGACTGATGCGCGGCGACGATGCGTTCGATCTCGGCCATGTCGAACCAGCCCGATCGTGCCAGCGTCGACGACGTCGCCAGCCCCTTCGCCGCCTCGACCAGCGCCCCGCGGAACCATGACGACACCGGCGTCACAAACCCCATCTTCGGCCGATAAAGGATGTCGTGCGGCAGATAGCGTTCCATCGCCTGCTTCAGGATCGCCTTGCCCGTCCCCCGCTTGACGCGCATCGACGCAGGCAGGCTCGCGGCAAATTCGATCAGGCGATAGTCGAGCAGCGGCTCGCGCGCCTCCAGGCTCACCGCCATGCTCATCCGGTCGGTCTTGGTCAGGATGTCGCCGGGCAACCAGATCATGAGGTCGGCATATTGGGCGCGGTCGAGCGGCTCGCGCGCCGGTGCCTCGGCCATCGCTTTCCAGTAGCGCGCCTCGGCGACATGATCGCCCAGCGCGTGATGCGCCGCGTCGTTGAACAGCCGCGCGCGTTGCCCGATCCCCGTCACCCCGACCGCTTCGGCATAACCCTCAGCCCCGCTCTTCGACAGGCTCGCCAGCGTCGCGCGGGCGCGCAGCGGGCGCGGCGCCCAGTCCATCTGCGGCCACACCTTCGCCAGCGGCCCCAGCACCCCGCGGCGCATGAAGCCGGGGATCAGCCCGCGCAGCCGTTCCTCCTGATGCTGGAACACCAGCCGCCGGTATCCCGCAAATGCCTCGTCGGCGCCGTCGCCCGACAACGCTACCGTCACCCCTTCGCGCGCCAGTTCGCAGACGCGATACGTCGGCAGCGCACTAGCGTCGGCAAAGGGTTCGTCGAAATGATCGGCGATTGTGTCGACCAGCCCGAAGTCGCCCGACGACACGGTGCGGGTGCGGTGATCGGTCGCGAAACGCTCGGCGATTTGCCGCGCATATTCGGTCTCGTCGAGCGCCGCCTGATCGAAGCCGATCGTGCAGGTCTTGACCGCCTTGGCGCTCGCCTCCGCCATCAGCGCGACCACCGCGCTGCTATCGACCCCGCCCGACAGAAAGGCGCCGAGCGGCACGTCGGCAACCATGCGGTCGGTCACCGCGGCGCGCATCAGATGGACCAGATGCTCAGCCGCCTCGCCTTCCGAAGCCCGGACGCGTTTGGAAAAATCGGGCGCCCACCAGCGCGTCGGCGCCGGTACCGGCTTGCCGCGTTCGAGCAACAGGAAGTGGCCCGCGGCCAGCTTCTCGACCCCTGCAACGATACAATTGTCGTCGGGGACATAGCCAAAGGCGAGGAAATCGTCGATCGCGGAGAGGTTCGCTTCCTGCCGCAGCAACGGATTGCGCAGCAGCCCTTTCAACTCCGACGCGAACGCCACCGACCCATCCGACAGCCGCGCATAATGCAGCGGCTTCACCCCCAGCCGGTCGCGCGCCAGAAACAGGCAGCGGCGCTGGTGATCGTGGATCGCAAAGGCAAACATGCCGTTCAGCCGCGACAGGCAATCCGGCCCCCATTGCCGCCACGCCGCGATGATGACCTCGGTATCGCCGCTGGTGCGGAACCGATGGCCACGATCCTCCAGCTCGCTCCGCAACTCACGGAAATTATAGATTTCACCGTTGTAGGTAAGCGTCACCGCCTCATCGTCGCTCGCCATCGGTTGCGGGCTGCCTTTGATGTCGATGATCGACAGGCGCAGGTGACCGAGCCCCACACCGGGCGCGGTCCATTCGCCCGACCCGTCGGGGCCGCGGTGCTGCATCGGCGACAGCATCGCGCGCAGCCGCGCCGGATCGACCGGCTTGGCCGTCTCCAGATGATAGATGCCTGCAATCCCGCACATGACAGATCAGAGTCCCACAGGCTGCGACATTGACCCCAACCGCTTCCCCGAGCGAAGACGAGGGGCTCGTTCGAGCGAAGCGAGAACCTGCACCGCCGCCGCCTCGACTGCGCTCGGCATAGCCCCTCGTCTTCGCTCGGGGATTCGGACGTCCAATACATCAGGCATATAGGAGCATCGCCTAGCGGGTTTTCAACGCGCGGTCAGCCATGACCTTGGCTCCGCCCGACGCGGAAACGAAATCCTCCACCGCATCGCGCCCACCCTGCCCCGCCTCGCTCGACACGATCAGCGACAGCGCGCGCGGATCGCCGCCGAGCAGTCGCGCCTTCAGCCCCGCCAGCTTGGCGCGCCGCGGGTCGCCGGTCACCGCGCGATCGACGACATACCAGGTCGCGGCGTCGCGCAGCACCGGGCCGGGGTGCAGCAGCCGTTCGGTCTTCGCACCATCGACTGCCGGCAACGCGGCACTCCACGCCCATTGGCTGTCGGGATCGACGGCGCCCTGTCCGAAGGCAACGACCTCGCGCCCCTCGGCTTGCCGTTCATACCCGCCGATCGCAACGGTCACCCGGCGCCCCCTGGCATCGACAAAATGCCGCAGCAGCCGCTGGTCGGCGCCGTCGAAGCGCGGCGCCCACGCCGTGCCGTCGGCCCCCGCCACCCGCCATCCCGGGGGCGCCGCGACCATCATCGTTTCGGGCAACGGCGCACTGCGGCCGCCGATCAGCAACGCCCATCCCGCAAAAAGCAGCGGGATCGCCAGCGCCGCGGGCAGCACCATCTTCGCCGCTCCGGCGAAGCGCGGCACGCCATCCAGCCCGTTTACATCGACCGCGACATCGTTCGCGGGCCGGTCGAACCAGCGCCGCGCGACCAGCATCACGATCAGGATCACCAGCCCGAAAAAGATCCAGCCATAGAAAATATGATCGATGCCGCCCGCCGCCTCGATCCCCCAGAATTCGGCCGCCACCATCGTGCCATAGGCGCGCAGCGCGTTGGCGAAGATCGTCGTCGCCAGCGCCGCCGCGACAAAGACGATCCGCCGCGTCCAGCTTTTGAAACACAGGTGCGCCGCGAACACCGCATAAGCGAGCATCGCGATCAGGAAATTGACCCCCGAACATTCCTCGGCAACCTCAAAGAAACCCGCGGGGGTGGTGATAAACACCCCCTCCATTTCGGCGGCGATGCCCGACAAGTGGAGCAGGATGACGCTGATATGCGCGGTAAAGGTCTGGAGCAGCGGCACCAGTTCCTCGCCGAACGGCACCAGCAACAGCGCATAGCCGAGCGGAAACAGCAGCCCGCGCACCAGCTTCTCGCCGAGCGTCGCGGCGACCGCGCCTTGCAACATCAGCACCAGCCCGAGCTGCCGGAATAGCCCGACCCCCGCCGCCTCGCCGACCAGCCACACCAGCCCTGCCCCCGCCATCCAGACGAGCGCGGGCCACCAAAAGACGGGGGTCAGCGGGCGCAACAGATCGGTCCGCTGCGACACCAGCCACCCGATCATCGGCACCATCAACAGGCAATGGGTAAAGGTCGAGCTGTGCCACCAGATGCCCGCCATATCGGCGGCATCGCGCCAGAAGATCGCGAGGATCGCGAACGAAAGCAGCGCGAGCGCGGCGAGATGGCGTTGCCATAGCGTCATGCGGGCAGTCCCAGCAGGTCGCCGAGCGGTGCCAGCCGCGCGTCCCAGCCATAGCGCGCGCTCATCCGCTTCCGCGCCGCCTGTCCCATTGCCGCGGCGGCGGTGCGGTCGTCGAACAGCGCGCCGACCGCATCGGCCATCGCTTCGGCGCCGTCGGCGACGAGCAAATGCTCGCCGTGGGTCGCATCGATCCCGGTCGCCGCGGCGGCGCTCGCCACCACCGGCCGCGCCATCGCCATCGCTTCGAGCAATTTATTCTGCACCCCGCGCGCCAGTAACAGCGGCGCCACCACCGCATCGGCGGCGGCAAGCCACGGCCGCACGTCGGGTACCTCGCCGGTCACGATGACGCCCGGCAGCGCGCTCAGCGCACGCACTTCATCGGTCGGCGCCCGTCCGACGATGGCGAAGCGCGCCGCCGGGTGGCGCTGGCGCACCAGTGGCAGGATGTCGGCGGCGAACCAGCGCACCGCGTCGATATTGGGACGATAGTCCATCTGGCCGGTGAACACCGCCAGCGGCCCTTCGCCGCCATCGACCGCGTCGAATGTCAGTGCAGGGTCGAACCGGTCAGTGTCGATACCATTCTCGACCGCGCGCACCTTGTCGGCGCCCAGCCCGCTGCGCGCGCGAAACAGCGCTGCCTCGGCCTCGCTGACGAACAGGCTGGCATCGACACGCGCCGCGACCGCCGCCTCGTAAGCGCCGAGCACCCGTGCCTCGCGCTGATGCACCCAGTGCAGCGGCTGGCGCCGATCCTGTTCGGCATAGGTCGCGAATTTGGCCGAATCGACATCGACAAAATCCATCAGCACCGGCCCGGGAAAATGGCTGCGCGGCGGCAGATATTGCGCCATCTGCCCTGAAAAAGCGACGATATGGCTGACATGGCCGTGACGGATCAGCCCGCCGACATGGCGCGCCAGCGCGGCGCTCCTGAACAGCCGGTTCGATACCGGGTCGCCGGTCAGCACCGCCTGCACCAATGCCTGCGCCCGCGACGCCTTGCGCACTTCGATCACCAGACTCTTGCAAAGCGGCGCCATTTTCGCGCGCGCCGCGGCGGCATCTTCCGCATTGTCAGCGAGCGCCGCGACATGCACCGGCGCCAGCTTCGCCAGCGCCTCGAACATATGCCAGCTGCGGATGCGGTCGCCGCGATCGGGCGGCCAGGGCGCGCGGTGAACGAGGAACAGGATTTCGGGCATCACCCCAGGCTCGTCATTGCGAGGAGCGTAGCGACGCGGCAATCCAGAGTGGCGTAATCCGCCCTGGATTGCTTCGCTTCGCTCGCAATGACGAATGGGCAAAGGTCACGTCCGATCACCCTAATCCGCGCGCGATCAGCGGCCCGATCCGGTTCGCCGCCCACAGCGGCAGCTTTTTCCACAGATCGACCTGCAATCGATATTTGGCGCTGTTCGGATTGGTATCGCGCGGCGCCTCGCCCGCCGCCAGCCAGCGCGCATAGACGAGCGGCTGCGGCGCGAAGCCCCAATTCTTCTTGTAGCTATAGGGTCCGGTGCCGACCTTTGACCGCCCGAAATCGAACCGCGTGCAGCCCTTCGCCCGCGCATGGCGCATCAGCGCGAAATACATCAGCTCATTGGCGCGCAGCCGCCGCGCGTCGGCGATCCCGCCGCCCCAATAGGGCATCACGGTGCCGCGCCAATACAGGCTAAGTACGCTCGCGACGGGTTTCCCGTTCTCGCGCACCGTCAATATGTCGGCATCGTCGCCCAACGCATCGAGCACCGCATCGAACAGCGCCTTGGGAAACACCGGCGTCCCGAGGTTGCGGACGCTGGTTGCATAGACATGATAATGGTCGCGCCGTTCAGCGGCATCGCGGCCTGTAGTTACGGTCAATTCGCTCTCCAGAACCTTGCGGACCTCGGCGCGTTGCTTGCGCGGGATTGCGAGCAGTTCCGCATCGTCGTCGCTGGCCAAGTCGCGCGCGAAACCGGCGTAAACGCCTTCCTCGCATCGCCAGCCCTCGCCGTCCGGCTGCGGCCCGCCGCGCAGTTCGACCGACGGCACCCCGAGCACTTGCGCCATCGTCGCCGCCCCCTCGGCCAGCGTCGCCGCGACCGCCAGATCATCCGCCAGGATGCCGCCATCGACGGCAAAGCCGCTCCCGACCAGTGCCTGCCCGAACAGCGGCGAGCGGACATGGTGCAGCGGCAATAGTCCGGTCAGCGTCCCGTCCGCGTCGCGCGCGGTGACTAGGTGGCAACGATGCCCGGTTGCCTGGGTGATCGCCTCACACCAGGCGCGGCTGTGGAATGGCGTCGCGTGCGGGTGCGCCGCGACATAGGCATCCCAGGCAGCCGCGTCGGACAGCGGCGCGCCGGAAAAGCCATCCCTCATCGGACGCGTCGGCGCATTCACGCCGCGGCGCGCCACGGCTGCGCGCGCTGCTGCTGCGCCGCCAGCAACGCATCGGCGCGGGTCCATTCAAAATCGGCGAGCAGCTTCTTCAGCTTGCCCGCCATGGCCGCCAAGCCGCTGTAATGGCGGATTTTCGATTTGATCGGCGCTTCGGCGACGCGCGGCTGGCCGGGGTCGATCTCCCACGGGTGGAAATACAGGATCGCCGGATGCCCCTCTTCGTTCATCCGCGCGATCGCCCAGCGGGTGAAGCCATAGGGCAGCATCCGCATAAAGCCGCCGCCGCCCGCCGCCAGCGTCCGCCCGGCAAAGCGCGCCGTCGTCACCGGCCATTCGACAAGATCGCTGTCGGGCAGCGGCCGCCAGGCATGGCGCGGGCTTTGCGGCCAGCCATAATGGTCGTGGACCACCGGCGCGACGCTCGACGAATAAGCATAGCCCTGTTCGGCGAGCACCCCATGCGCCCATGGCGTGCGCGTATCGACCGAAAAGCTGGGCGCGCGATAGCCGCGGACGGCGACACCGCCGAGATCTTCGAGGATGCCCTGCGTCTTTTTGAGGTCGGCGGCGAAGCTGTCGGCGGTCATGTTGAACACGCGCTGATGGTCATAGCCGTGACTGGCCAGTTCGTGCCCCGCCGCGACGATGCGCTTGATCAGTGCCGGATAGCGTTCGGCAACCCAGCCCAGGGTGAAGAAGGTGCCCGTCGCACCCGCATCGGCAAAAATCTGCAGCACCGCGTCGCAATTCGCCTCGACCCGGCATTCGAGGCGCGGCCAGTCGGCGCGGTCGATCGTGCGCTCAAAGGCGCCGACCTGGAACCAGTCCTCGACATCGACCGACAGGCCGTTCTGCATCTTTTCTCACCTTCATCGGTGCATCGCATTTAGCCCCTCCCCTTTAGGGGAGGGGTTGGGGTGGGGTCCATCGAGATTGTGCAAGGTCGATGGACCCCACCCCGCTACGCCTAGGGAGCAAGCTCCCAAGTCTCGCTGCCCCTCCCCTAAAGGGGAGGGGTGATCTTTTTTGTCAGGCTGCCCAAGTCCGCGACGTGGCCGGGTTCGGCGCATTCGCGGGATCGCGCTCGACCCATTCGATCAGCAGGTCAAGCACGCGGCGCAGCGCGGCATCCTGTTCGACCAGCCGCGTTTCGAGCGAGGCGATCTGCGCTTCGAGCGCGGCGAGATGTTCGGGATCGATCGCGGGTGCTGCCGGGGTGTCCACCACCGCGGCGGGCATCAGCTCCAACAGCTCGTCCGCGGTCGGATCGGGCGGGGTCAGCGTCACGACCGGCGCCGGTTCGTCGGGGACGGCAAACGGGCCGCGGCCATCGGCGACCGGCGCGGCGGCGCGCTGCGGCCATTCCAGCGCGGTTTCGTTGGCGGGGGTCGGCGCGGCAAAGGGTGCCGACGTCGGCGCAACCGCGGCCGCGGCGGCGGCCACCACCTCTTCGACCGGCAGCGGCGCCAGCGTCGACGCATCGATGCCGCGGTCGGCCTCGATCTCGGCGACCACCGAGCGGACATTCTGCGCCGTGATCCGGTGCATCTGTTCGACCGCGCCATAGAGCAACAGGCGGCTGACCAGCACGTTCAGCTTGCGCGGCACGCCCTCGCTATAATCAAAGATTTCCTCGAACGCGTCGGGGCTGAAGCTGGGGTTGCCGGTCCAGCCGACCTTGCCGAGGCGGTGAAGAATATAGGGCTCGACCTCTTCGGGCTCCATCGGGTCCAGGTGATGCGTCGCAATCACCCGCTGGCGCAATTGCTCCAGCGTCGGCGAATGGAACAGGGTCTGGCGAAACTCGGGCTGGCCGAGCAGGAAAATCTGCAGCAGCGAATGGCCGCCAAGCTGGAAGTTCGACAGCATCCGCAGCTCTTCAAGCGCCGAGATCGCCAGATTCTGCCCCTCGTCGACGATCAGCAGCGTCCGTTTTCCGGCGCGCGCCTGTTCGCGCAGATACTGCTCCATCGACCGCAGCAATTCGGCCTTGCTCTGCTCTTCCCACTCGATGCCGAACTGTTCGGCGACCAGGCGGAGCAGATCGTCGCCCTCGACCTGCGTCGACACCAGCTTGACCGCGGTCAGGCGGTTGGGGTCGATGGTGTTCATCAGATGGCCTACCAAGGTCGTCTTGCCCGCGCCGACGTCGCCGGTGATGACGATAAAGCCCTCGCCCTGCGCGAGGCCATAGCCCAGATAGGACATCGCCTTGCGGTGGGTGCCGCTTTCAAAATAGAAATGCGGGTCTGGCGTCAGCTGAAACGGACGCCCGGTGAAACCATAGAACTGATCGTACATCGCTGTTATTCCCGTTGCTTGGTCAGAAGTTGTAACGCAGTCCCACCAAAGCTGAACCAATAAGCTGGCTGTTGAAGCCGTCCTGATCAAAAGCGTTGAGGCTGGCCGCCGCGGTGCCGGTCAGCCCGCGCCAGAACCGCCGCGCATAGGCCGCCGACAGCCCCGCCGACTGGACATCCCCCGCCCCCGGTGCGCCATTGTCGAAATAATTGACATACCCCGAAAGGCTGAGGTCCGAATCGACGTCGAGCTGGCGCCCCGCCGACAGGAACAGATAATAGCTTTCGTCCGTGATCCCGTTCAGGCTGGCGATCGGCGACAGCAGCGGCGCGAGCAGCTTGCGCTGATCATAACCGATGCCGACTCCATAGCTCCAGCCCGCAAAGCGCGAGGCGATCGTCGCCTGCACGCCGCGGCTGCGATATTGCGCCGAGGTCGCATTGCCGAGCTGATTGCTCAGGCATCCGCCGCCCTGCTGCCCGAACACGCACGGGTTGATATTGCCGCCGATCGGGTTGCGCGTTGGGTCGAACTGGGTCGGCAGCGCCGCCAGCCCGCCCGACAGGCCGCGACCCAGGCTCGACAGCCCGTCATAAACGCCGACCTGGATCGTCGTCGCATGGTCGGCGCGATAGGCAAAGCTGCCGGTATAGATGGTGTCGCCATAACGGCGACCGACGCGCGCGGTCATCGAGGTGCGGCGGCTCGGCTGCCACATCACCCCGGCGTCCCAGATCAGCCCGTCGGTGTCGAACGACAGCTGGCGCGGGGTCGATTTGTCGGTGATGAAGCGGCCGTTCGCGTCGCGGACGGGTACGCCGTTCGCATCAACCACCGGATCGCGCTGGCCGATTTCGATATCCTCATAGCCCACGCCGCCCAGCAGCGCGACGGTCGGCCCGATCGGCATCGTCACATCGACGCGGGCATATTTGCCCTCGAACCTTTGGTCGAGCTGGCTCGCATCTTCACGCTCATAACCGCCCGACAGCTGCCAGCCAAACGGCAGGTCGCCCGGCCGTGCCCCGACGCTGGCCCATGCAACATGGTTGGTCGAGCTGTCGAATATATCCTGCGGCTGGCTGCCGGGCGCCAGGATCGCCGGCCGGTCGATATCGACCTTGGTATAGCCGAAGCGGTAACCGGCGCCGACGTCGAGCCCGCCGATGCGGCGCGCGAAGGTCGGTCCCGCGTAAACCGAGTATAGGTTGGCGACATTGCTGGCGTTGCCGATGAACAGGCCGCTGTCGGCGCCCTGATTGTCCGCGCGGGTGCGGGTGGCGAGCGCGCCGCCCTCCAGATTAAGCCCGCGCGCCACCTCGATCCGGCCGCGCGCTAGCCCGCTGATCGTGTCCGAATCGCCGCTGTCACCGCCCCAGCCAAAACGATGCTCATAACGCAGCGTCGCCGCCAGTTCGGCGCGGTTGGTGATGATCGCGGCATCGATGCCGGCCGCGACATTGGTATAGGTCAGGACGTCGCCGCCGTTCTTCAGATCGGCGGTGAGCACCTGGCCGACCTCTAGATAGGGGCTGACATCGACCCGGCGCTGGCTGCGGCGCGCTTCGGCGCGCTTCGCCGAACGGCCCGGTTCGGATGCCGGGGCACTGGTTGACGGCGCATCGCCGCCGCTTGATCCCGGATCGCCGGAAAATTGGGCGTGCGCGCCCGTCGCGGTTCCGGCGAGCAGCAACGCGGCGAGCGCGCTCGCCGGTCGCAAGATGGTGGTGGTGCGCATCACGCGCCTCCCTGTCCGTAATAGGTGCCGAAGCGGCGGCCGCCCGGCGAATATTTCACCCCGTTGAGGAGCAGCTGGATATGCGGACACGCGCCCATCAGGCCGATCGCGTCGCGCAGCGAGGATTCAAGCGTTTCGTCGGCGCGCACGACCATGATGGTCTGGCCGACATGCCCAGCGAGCACCGCGGCGGGCGACGCCGCCAGCACCGGCGGCGAATCGATGATCAGGATGCGGCCCGGCACGCCCTGCTCAAGCTGGGCGAGCAGCGCCTCGGTCCGCGCCGAAGCGAGGAGTTCGGTGTCGTGCATATGGCCGGTGCCCGCCGGCATGACCTTCAGCCCCGGAATATCGGTCTGGATCAGGCAATCGCCAAGCGGCAGGTGCGGATCGGCCAGCGCGTCCATCAGGCCCGGGCCATCGTCCAGCCCCAGCGCGGCGAGGACGCTCGGCTTGGCGATGTCGGCATCGATCAGCAGCACGTCATGATCGGCCTCGACCGCCAGGCTGAGCGCCAGGTTGACGGCGGAGAAGGTCTTGCCCTCGCCCGGATTGGCCGATGCGATCAGCACGCGGTGGCCGCGCGGCAGGATCGGACGATTGCCGACGCCGCCGAAATTGCGGATCAGTTCGCGCTTCACGATCCGATATTCTTCGGAAATGCCGGTGACCGGGGTGCCGGGCACGATCATCCCGCGCGCCGCGAGCCGCGCCCGGTCGATGGTGCCCTGACGCGCCGGGACGACCGCGGGCGCCGCCTTGGCAACGTCCTTGCGCGGCGAAGGCTTTGGCGTCGGCGCGGTTTCGACGACCGGCGCGGCCTCGACGACCGGATCCAGGATTTCGGCGCGCGGCGCTTCGATTATCGGTTCAGCCTTGGCCCGCCGCGCTTTTTTGGGCGGTTCGGGGGGCAGGTTCGATACGTCGATCGTCGGCGCATTGGCGGCGGGATCGAGGCCGAACATATCGGCCGCGCGTTCGAGGAGCGAGGGCGGGCGCTTGACTTTGCGTTGGTCGTTCATGTCATCGTCCCCCGTCACGCAACCATGCCGCGCTGGATGAATTCGGCGACCAGCAACAGGGCGTAGAGGCCGACCAGCGCGCCACCGCCGCTCGCCAGCCAAACGAGCCGCTTGCGCCGTTCGACATGGCGTTCGGGGGTCACCACTTCGGTAATCGATCCGATCACCGGCAATCCGCTGGCGCGCTCCAGCTTGCCCGCGGTCGCATAGCTGGTACGAACCTGGCCCAGGCCAAAGGCGACACCGATGCCGCCGCCGATCCCGGCGAGCAGGACCAGGGTCAGGAACAACGGCCGGTTGGGGGCCGCAGGGCTGGTCGGTTTCGACGGCGGATCGAGCAGTTCGATCTTGATCGCATCGGTTTCGGTCTGCACGTCGCCGCGCATCCGCACCTGTTCGCGCTGGCCGAGCAGCTTGTCATATTGCGCCTTGAACGCGGTATATTCACCGTTGATCCGGTCATATTCGGCGGCGATTCCCGGGTTCTGGATCTGCTGCGACGTGATGCGGGTGATGTCGCCGGTCAACTGCGCCTTGCGCGCGTTAAGTGCGCTGACCGTCGCCTGCCGTTCGGCGCGCATCGCGGCGAGCGAGGCATAGGCCGGGTTCTGCGAATTGCCACCGCCACCGCCGCCCGTGCCTTCGCGGTCGGCCATGGCCTTCAGCGACGCAATCTGGCTTTTCAGCGCGATGACGTCGGGGTGCGCGTCGGTCAGCCCACGCGCGCGCATCGACGACAATTCATTCTGCGCCCCGGCCAGCTGCTGCCGCGCGACGCCGCCGCCGACGCTGCCCATGCCGGGGACATTGATCGTCGCGGGGGTCGAGGCGAGCTGGCCGTTGGCGCCCGCCAATTGGGCCTGCGCCGCCACCAGCTGCGAATCGATCTGGCCGAGTTCGGCGCGCGCCGCCTCGACCCGCTGCGCCGGCGATCCGGCGCCGCCGGGGATCAGGCCGATATTCTGCGCCTCGAACGTCGCGCGGCGGGCTTCGACTTCACGCAGCGCCTTTTCGCGGTCGGCGATCTGCGAATCGAGGAATTTCAATCCTTCGCGGGCGTTCATCCGGCCGCCGCGCAGCTGATCGTCGCGGAACACGGTGATCAGGCTGTCGAGCACCCCCGACGCCAGCTTGGCATTGTCGGCGTCCGACAGGCTGCCGACCCCGACCGCCGAGGTGATTTCAAAAATATTATCCTGCTGCGGGATGACCTTGATGCTCTTTTGCAGCATCGCGACCGCGCCAGACTTTTCGCGCTCGCCCGCCCCGGCGGGCAGCAGGCCGGTGGTCGCCGCGACCTTTTCCAGATTGCGCGCGCTGGTCAGCGTTTCGCGGATCTGGTCGATCTGCTGGCGCCCGCCATAGGAACCGCCCTGCGCGTCGTCGGGCAGGATTTCATTGACGTCGACCAGCAACCGGGCGCGCGAGTCATAACGGTTCGGAATCGACGCAATCGCCAGCCAGCCGAGGATGCAGATTCCCCACGCCACCGCCAGCACGAGCCACCGGCGCGTCCATACGCTGTGCAGCGCCACCCGGAATTCGTCGTAAAGGCTGTTCATCGGTTGCGATCATTCCTTGGGAGATGGGTTTACGGGCGGCCGGTCTGGGTCAGAACATGCTTTCGGGGATGATGATGACATCGCCGGGCTGCAACCGCACATTGGCCTTGATATCGCCGCGCTTGATCAGGTCGTTCAGCCGCAGGCCAAATTCCTGCTGCTTACCACTGCCCTTGTCGAAACGGACGAGTCGTGCCTTGTTTCCAGCGGCATATTCGCCCAGCCCGCCGACTGCAATCATTGCGTCGAGCACGGTCATGTTGGCGCGGAACGGAATCGAGGCGGGCTTTTCGGTCGCGCCGACGACGCGCACCTGCTGCGAAAAAGTGCTGTTGAACGTCGTCACGATCACGCTGACAATCGGATCGGTGATATATTGGCTCAGCTGGAGCTTGATGTCCTGCTGCAACATGGTCGGGGTTTTGCCGACCGCGGGCATGTCGGTGATCAGCGGCGTGGTGATCCGCCCATCGGGCCGCACCTGCACCTTGCCGCCGAGTTCGGGGTTGCGCCACACAAAGATCTGCAGCTCGTCGAGCGGGCCGATGATATATTCCTCGCCCGGTCCCTCCTGATTTTGCACGAAATTCGCGCTGGGCAGTTGCGGCGCGCTGCTGCCGGCGCCGACGCAGCCGGCCAGCGCGGTCGCCGCGATACCGGAAACGAGCGCGGCGCGGGCGACGCGAAGCGAGGAGAACGAAGCCATAATCAATAAACCTTTCGAGCCGCCACCGATCGCCGCTGGCCCATTCGCCGCGACGACAGACTTTGCGTCAGCTTCGTCCTTGCGCGAAAAGGGTGAACATAGGGTTAGTCTTGCGGTAAGTTTGCCCCGCACCCCGGCAAAGCTGTCCCGATAAGGAACAGCTTTTGCGCGATCAGACGAGCATTTCGCGTGCTGGCCCCTGCCCCAGAAACGCTGCGGGGCTCGCGCTCGCCCCATAAGCCCCCGCCTGAAAGATCGCGATCAGATCGCCGACGTCGGCGCGCGGCAGCGCGACCTGATCGCCCAGCCGGTCAAGCGGAGTGCACAGACAACCGACCACGGACACTGTCTCGGTCGGCTCGTCGCCGAACCGTCCGGCGACCGCGATCGGATAGTTGCGGCGGATCACCGTCCCGAAATTGCCGCTTGCCGCCAGCTGGTGATGCAGCCCGCCGTCGGTGACCAGAAATGTCTCGCCATGGCTCGTCTTGCGGTCAACGACGCGCGTCAGATACACCCCCGCCTCGGCGACCAGCCACCGCCCCAGCTCCATCGCAAAGCGGCTGTCCGCCAGCACCGCGGCCCGCGCCGCGAGCGTCTCGCTCAGCGCCGCCCCGACCGCCGCCGCATCGACCGCGGTATCGCCGGGGAAATAGGGAACGCCCATCCCCCCGCCCAGATTGACCAGCGGCGGCGTTGCCCCGATGTCATCCGCCAGCCGCGCCGCGAGCGCCACCGTCTGCGCCTGCGTATCGGCGATGGCCGCAGCATCAAGTGCCTGCGATCCCGCGAAAATGTGGAAACCCTGCCAATCGGCTCCGGCCGCGATCAGGCGCCGGACCAGCGCCGGAACCTCACTCGCATCGACCCCGAACGGCTTGGCGCCGCCACCCATTTTCATCCCCGATCCTTTCAGATCGAAGTCGGGATTGACCCGCACCGCCAAACTGGGCGTCAGGCCAACGCGGCTGGCGATCGACAGCGCGCGCTCCGCCTCGCCCGCCGATTCCAGGTTGAGCGTTGCCCCCGCATTGATCGTCGCTTCCAGCTCGCGGTCGCGCTTGCCGGGTCCGGCAAAGCTGATGTCGCCCGCCGGCATCCCGCTCGCGATTGCGGCCTTGAGCTCGCCGCCCGACGCGACGTCGAACCCATCGACCAGCCGCGCCATGAAGGCGAGCAGCGGCGCATAGGGGTTCGCCTTCATCGCAAAATGCAGCTGCACTTCGGCCGGCATCGCGGCGCGCCATGCGGCGACCCGCGCGGTCAGCATCGCGCTGTCATAGACAAACAGCGGCGTATCGCCCGCCATATCGGAGAGCGTGTCGGCGCGGTCCCCGCCGATCATCAACATGCCGTCGTCATCGGCGGCATAGTCCGGCGGAATGGGTCCGTGCGGCTTCATGCCGCCACTCTCGGTTCTGGAAACAAACTGCGCTCCCCAAACCCGTTTGTGTCGAGCGAAGTCGAGACACCCGTCGGGACAGCGATTCGTCGATGGGCATCTCGACTTCGCTCGATGCGAACGGAGAATTTAAACATCATGGAACTCATGCGCCCAATCGGCGGCAATCGCCACCCGGTCGAGCTTGCCATTCGGGTTGCGCGGCAGACTATCGCGCCATTCGACCGTCTGCGGCTGCATGAAATTGGGCAGGTTCTGGCGCAGATAGGCGCTCAGCCCCGCTTCGTCGGCAGCCCCGTCCTTGCCGCGCACGATCAGCACGATGGCCGCCCCCAGCCGCGCATCGGGCAGCCCGAACGCGACGGCTTCGTAAATCAGCCCCGACGCGACCGCCACATCCTCGACCTCGGTCGGGCTGACGCGATTGCCCGCGGTCTTGATCATCGCATCGTCGCGTCCGACAAAATAGAGCAGGTGATTGGCGTCGCGGCGCACCGTATCGCCCGACCACACAGCCCTCCCGCCATAGCGCGACGCGCGCGGCGCCGGTTTGAACCGCTCCGCCGTCCGCGCTTCATCCTGCCAATAACCCTTGGCAACCAGCGGCCCGCAATGCACCAGCTCGCCGGGCTCCTCGTCGGCGGTGATCGTCCCATCGGGGCGGCACACCAAAATCTCGGCGTGCGGGATCGCGCGGCCCATCGAGGTCGGATGGTCGGCAACATATTTCGGTTCGAGATAAGTCGATCGAAACGCCTCGGTCAGGCCGTACATGGGATAGATGTCGGCGTTCGGAAAGGTCACCCGCATCGCGTCGATCAGCGACGGCGTCAGCGCCCCGCCGCTATTCGTCAGCCGCTGCAAATGCGCCGCCGCCTCGACAGGCCAGTCGCTCTCGACCAACTGCACCCACAAGGGCGGCACCCCCGCGAGCGTCGTCGCGCGGTGCCGCGCCACCGCCTTCACAACGTCGCGCGGGGTCAGATAATCGAGCGGCGCCACCGCGGCGCCCGCGTACCAGCTCGAAAGCAGTTGGTTCTGCCCATAATCGAAACTCAGCGGCAGCACTGCCAGCACCCGGTCATCGGGCACGATCTTCAGATAGGAAGCGACACCTTCGGCCCCCAGCCATAAATTGGCATGGCTCAGCATGACACCCTTCGGCCGTCCGGTCGACCCGCTGGTATAGAGGATCGCCGCGAGATCATCGGGTTCGGCAGACGAAGGCGCCAGCCCGTTCCCGTCCGAATCGATCACCGCCTCGGCGACCTTCAGATCCTGCACCGCGCAACCATCAGCCCGCCCGTCGCCCAGCATATCCGACCGCGCGCCGTTGGTGATCAACAGCGCCGCGCCGCTGTCCGCCAAAATATGCGCGACCTGCGGCCCTTTCAGCAACGGATTGACCGGCACATGGATCAGCCCCGCGCGCGCCGCCGCCAGCGGCATCAGGCAGGCAAGCCGCGTCTTCGCGCTCCAGCTCGCCACCCGCTCGCCCGGCCCGCCCGCCTGCGCCAGCAGCCACGCCGCCAGCCGCCCGACCCCGGCATCCAGTTCCGCAAAGGTCGTCGCCCCATCACCGATCAGCAAGGCAGCCGCCTCCGGCGCGCCAGAGCGGGCGAGATGGTCGATCGGTCGCGAAGATGGCTTTTCGGCTTTGGTCATCGGCTGTTAGGAGTGCGGTGATAGAGGGCGACACCATGCAAGGGAACGGTGAAGATCACGCTAATGATGAACGCTTGCCCGCCGCCGCGCGCGCGGCGGGCTTTGCCTCGCCCTTCGACCGCGCGACGTGGTTCGACATGTTGGAGGCGCATGGCTTTGCCGGGCAAGGCCGGATCGACGCGCGCGGCCGCGCCGACGGCGTCACCGCGTGGCTGCCGCTACGCACCGAAAAGTCGGGCGACGTTGCAGGCCTCGCCAACTGGTACAGCTTTGCCATCCGCCCGCTCTACATCGGCGACGGCGACCGCCGCGCCGCCTTGCACGCGCTGTTCCGGGGTCTCCGCCGCACCGCCTCGCAGCTGACGCTCTACCCGGTCAGCGACCCCGACGACCTCACCGCCGCGCTCGGCGCGACCGGCTGGTGGGTCAAAGCGACCCCCGCC
Source organism: uncultured Sphingopyxis sp. (assembly GCA_964502035.1). Classification (GTDB taxonomy): domain Bacteria; phylum Pseudomonadota; class Alphaproteobacteria; order Sphingomonadales; family Sphingomonadaceae; genus Sphingopyxis. Next base: position 84,689 of record CAZCUW010000002.1, read on the forward strand.
GGCGACCGCCACTGGCTCGACCTTGGCGATATGGACCACGATGCCTGGTGGGCGAGCCGCCCCGGCGCGCTGCGCAGCACCGTTCAGCGCAAGGCGAAAAAAGGCGTCGTCGACATCCAGCTGCTCACCGAATTCGACCCCGGCAGCTGGCTCGCTTACGAACAGATCTACGCCGCGAGCTGGAAACCCGAAGAAGGCGACCCCGCCATGCTCCGCGCCTTTGCCGAGACCGAGGGCGCGGGCGGGCGTTTGCGGATGGGCATCGCGCGCATCGACGGCATCCCCGTCGCCGCGCAGTTCTGGACCGTCGAGGACGGGACCGCCTTCATCCACAAGCTCGCGCATGTCGAGGACAGCTTGAAAGCCTCCCCCGGCACGCTGCTGTCCGCGGCACTATTCCGCCATGTGATCGAAGTCGACGGCGTCAAGCGCATCGATTTCGGCACCGGCAACGACAGCTATAAACGCGACTGGATGAACCGCCACGACCCGCTCTGGCGGATCGAGGCTTTCAATCCGGCGCGCGTCGCGGCATGGGGACCGGCATTGAAGGCCATTGTCCGCGCCCTGTTGAGGAAAGAATCGTGACCGAATCCGCAACCGTCGATGCCACCCTCCGCGCCCTGCTCGCCGACGTCCTCGGCCTCGGCGACGATCGCGCCGCGGCGCTGACCGACGACAGCGGCCTGTTCGGCGCGCTGCCCGAATTTGATTCGATGGCGGTCGCCACGGTGCTGACCGAGATGGAAGATCGCCTCGGCATCCTGATCGACGACGACGAGATCGATGGCGAGATCTTTGAAACCTACGGCAATTTGCTCGCCTTCTCGCTGCGCAAGGTGACCGATTGAAGGCCGCACCTTCCTCTCCATATCGTCATCCCAGCGAAGGCTGGGATCTCGCCGTCGCGAATTACGCGACGATGAGATCCCCGCCTTCGCCGGGATGACGACAGAGGGCAGGTGAATGGCAATGCCCACCCCTGAACATATCCTCCGCATCACCCCCATGCACCCCCCGCGCGCGACCGTCCTGTTCGTCCCGCCGCTGTTCGAGGAAGCGAATCGCACCCGCCGCACGCTCGCCCTCGCGATGCGCGCGCTGGCAGCCGACGGGTTCGCCACGCAGCTTCCCGACCTCCCGGGCCAGAATGAAAGCCGCGTCCCGCTCGCCGAGGTCGCTCTTGCAAGCTGGCAAGATGCGCTCACCGAGACTGCCGCAGCCATTGACGGCCCGCTGATCATCGCCTCGCTGCGTGGCGGCACGCTGATCGACCATAGCGCCAACGCCGCGGCACGGTGGCGCCTCGCTCCCGTCGGCGGCGCTTCGCTGCTCCGCACCCTGATGCGCGCCCGCGTTGCTGCGGATCGCGAAGCCGGGCTGGCCTCGTCGCTCGACAGCCTGCAAGCCGAAGCCGCCACCGCGCCCCTGCTCCTCGCGGGCAATCTGCTCTCGCCCGCGATGATGGCGCAGCTCGGCAGCGCCGAGGCCCGACCCGTCGCCCCGCTCCGCACGGTCACCCTTGGCAGCGGCGCCGACGCCATCGCCGGCACGCCGCTATGGCTGCGCGCCGAACCCGGCGAGGACGCCGCAATGGCCGCAGCGATCGCCGCCGACATCGCCGCATGGAGCCAGACATGCGGCATCAACTGAGCTTTCCCTGCGCAGGCGCCGCGCTTGCCGCGACCCTCGACGAAGCGCCCGGCACCACCGGCCTGCTGATCGTCTCGGGCGGCAATGAAATCCGCAGCGGCGCGCATCGCGGCATGGCGATGCTGGCGCAGCGTATCGCCGAAGCAGGTCACCCGGTGTTCCGCTTCGACCGCCGCGGCATCGGCGACAGCGAGGGCGAAAACGGCGGCTACGAAAGCAGTGCTCCCGACATCGCCGCCGCGATCGCCGCCTTTCGCCACACGGCGTCGCAGCTCACCCGCATCATCGCCTTCGGCAATTGCGACGCCGCCAGCGCACTGCTGCTCCACCAGCCCCTCGCACTCGACGCGCTGATCCTCGCCAATCCATGGACCTACGAAAACGAAGACAGCGACGAAACCGACGAACCCGCGCTGCCCCCCGCTGCCGCCATCCGCGCGCGCTATCTGTCGCGGCTGACCGACCCCAAAAGCCTGCTCCGGCTGCTCAAGGGCGAGATCGACGTCAAGAAGCTGGCCCGCGGCCTGTCCGCACTGGGGCGCCGCGCCGCGCCCGCCGCCCCCGACAGCCTGCCCGCCCGCCTCAACGCCGCCGTCGCCAACCTGCGCTACCCCGCAACAATCCTGCTCGCGACTGGCGACCGCACGGCACAGGCGTTTGTGGAGAACTGCGATCCGGGCGCAGTGCCGGTCGAACGGCTGGGCAGTTCGTCGCACAGTTTCGCTGGGGACGACGCCGAGTGGTTGGCGGAACGGATACGCCGCGCGCTAATCGCGCTATAGAATTTTCGCGCAGAGGCGCAGAGTATTTTGGTTCACGCGGAGACGCGGAGGAAAATGAGGAGCGGCAAAGCCGCTCAATCTCTATCGCAAGACCCGCGCTTCGGGCAAAAGCCGCAGCCCGCCCCAAAACCTGGTTGGCACCTCCGCGTCTCCGCGTGAACAATCCCCTTCTCTGCGATCTTTGCGCCTCTGCGCGAATCCCATCAAAATTCGTCCCGTCAGGCCTCCACTAACGCTTTATATTCCGCCTCGGCCAAGAACCGCTCGGCGTCCAACGCCGCCATGCAGCCCATGCCCGCCGCCGTGACCGCCTGGCGATACACCTTGTCAGTCACATCGCCCGCCGCGAACACCCCGGGGATCGACGTCAGCGACGTGCCCGGGGTCACCGCCAGATAGCCGTCGCTATCCAGCGGCAATTTGCCCTTGAACAGCTCGGTCGATGGGCTGTGGCCGATCGCGACGAAACCGCCATCGGTCGGCTCGTGGCTCGCTTCACCCGTGACCGTGTCGATCAAATCGATCCCGACCAGCCCCGAAACGCCCTCACCCGCGACGAAGCGGTCGACCTTCTTGTTCCACAAAACCTTGATCTTGGGATTGGCGTGCAGCCGGTCCTGCAAAATCTTTTCGGCGCGCAGATGATCGCGGCGGTGGATCAGCGTCACGTCGTCGCTGTGGTTGGTCAGGTACAACGCCTCCTCGACCGCGGTGTTGCCGCCGCCGATTACCACAACCTTTTTGCCGCGATAGAAGAAACCATCACAGGTGGCACAGGCCGAAACGCCCTTGCCGCCCAGCTCCTGCTCGCCCGGAACGCCCAGCCATTTCGCCTGCGCGCCGGTCGCGATGACGAGCGTTTCGGCCAAATAGACATCGCCGCCATCACCGGTGATCTTGAACGGGCGCTGCGACAAATCGACGTCGACGATCGTGTCCCAGATCATGCTCGTGCCGACATGCGTCGCCTGCGCGGTCATCTGCTCCATCAGCCACGGCCCCTGCACGACCTCGGCAAAGCCGGGGTAGTTTTCGACGTCGGTGGTGATCGTCAGCTGCCCGCCGGGTTGCAGCCCCTGGACGACGATCGGCATCATCCCGGCGCGCGCGGCGTAGATGGCGGCCGACAGGCCCGCGGGGCCGGAGCCGAGGATGAGCATCTTGGTGTGGTGCACGCTGGGCATGATGGTCTTTCAAATGCTGTGCGGACACGCACAGATGGGTGTTGCCAACCGCGCTAGCAAGGGTCACCTTCTGCGCCAAGGGGAGTCCGAAAAATGGCAAGCTGGTGGGAACGTCATGGGGTGCCGCGGCTGATCAAATGCGCCTGTTCGCAGGGACAGATCATGAAGATTCGCAGCAAGGTCGTGCCGCACGCCTCGGGCGACGTGCTGGAGCTTGGCTGCGGCGGCGGCATCAACATGGAATTCTATAACCCGGCACGAGTCACCAGCTTCACCGGGCTCGACCCCTCGCCCGAATTGCTGGCGATGAGCCGCGCCGCGGCGCAGGCGCGTGGGATGGCGGCCGACATTCAGGGCGGCGTCGGCGAGGCAATGCCCTTTGCTGACGCACAGTTCGACACCGTCGTCACCACCTTCACCCTCTGCTCGGTCGCCGATCAGGCCGCGGTGCTCGCCGAGATCCGCCGCGTCCTCAAACCCGGCGGCACCGCGTTATTCCTCGAACATGGCGCAGCCCCCGATGCCGGGGTCGCGAAATGGCAGCGGCGGATCGAGCCGCTGTGGAAACGCATCGGCGGCAATTGCCACCTGACCCGCCCGATTTCCGACGCTTATGAAGCGGCGGGCTTTGCCGTCGACCGGCAGGCCGCCGCCTATATCCCCAAAACCCCGCGCCCGTTCGGCTGGTACGAATATGGCGCGGCGCGAGTGGCCTGACACAGAGAGGTTTGCGAGATGATGCGATTTTGGCTGATCACCCTCACCGCGCTGGTTTTGTTCGCGCCGACCGCGGCCGAAGCGCGCAAGGTCGCGCTGGTGATCGGCAACAGCGACTATGCCAACACCAGCCGCCTTGCCAACCCGGTCAACGACATCAGGATCATCGCCGCCTCGGCGCGGCAGGCGGGCTTCGACGATGTCACCATCGCCGCCGACCTGTCGGTCAATGATTTCCAGAAAGCGATGCGCGATTTTCGCGCCAAGGCCGACGGCGCACAGGTCGCGATGGTCTATTACGCGGGTCATGGGATCGAGGCGCAGGGCAAGAACTGGCTGATCCCGACCGACGCGCAGCTCAAATCCGACCTCGACCTGCCGTATGAGGCGATCAACCTCGACCGGCTGATGGAATCGGTGTCGGGGGCACAGATCCGCATGGTGGTGCTCGATTCGTGCCGCAACAATCCGTTCGGCCGCTCGTGGCGTTCGGGAACGCGCGCGGTGGTCAACGGGCTGGCGGGGGTCGAGGCCGACGACGTACTCGTCATCTTTGCCGCCGCGCCGGGGCAGATCGCCGCCGACGGCACCGCGGGCAATTCGCCCTTCGCGACCTCGCTCGCCAAACGCCTGCCGCAACCCGATGTGCCGGTGCAACTGCTCGGCGGGCTGATCCGCGACGATGTGCTCGCAGCGACCGGCGGCAGCCAGCGGCCGTTCGTCAGCGCCAGCATCACCGGCACCCCGGTCTATCTCGTCCCCCGCGCCACGCCGACTGCGCCCAAGGCTGCGGGCGACCGCAGCGGGCTGGAGGAGTTGTTGTGGAAGGGCGCGATGGCCGAAAACAGCGTTCGCGGCTTCAGCGCCTATCTCGCCGAATTTCCGGCGGGCAAATATGCGGGCATTGCGGGGGACAATATCAGTCGGCTGTTGAAAACCCCGAACGCGACCACTGCACCCGTCACGATGACCGCGATGGCCGAACCGGCGGCCGCCGCCCGCCCCGCAGCGCGCAAATTCACCCTGACCAACGTCCGCGTCGACTGCGTCAAGCTAACCGGCCGCCTCGGCCTCGGCCTGCCCGACCAGCTGTTCCTGCGCTTCAACACCGGCCAGCGCTTCCCCGAGGGCAAGAGCGAGATTTATTCGATCAAAAGGGGCGAAAGCTGGGCGGTGCCGCAGCGCTTCGAGTTCGACCAGCCGGTCAGCCTGCAACTACGCGAATTCGACGACATCGGCGGCAGCGACAATATCGGGACGATCGATCTGGGCGATGCTCCCGGGACGTTCACCCGCACGCTGGACGGCGATGCGAGCGATTATCGGGTGACCTATACGCTGGCGGTAGGGTGAGCCCTCGTTCGTCATCCCGGCGAAAGCCGGGATCTCACCGTCTGAGCAACGGGCAACGTCGAGAACCCGGCCTTCGCCGGGATGACGAGCTAAAGGTCTTTCTCCCCCACCTCAACCAGCCCATGTCCGACGCTCACCCGCTCATCGAACACAAAACAGCTCCCGTGCCAGCGGCTCTCGTCCGCCGGCACCTGCTCCAGATACGCCAATATGCCGCCCTTCAGATGCACGACATCCTCGATCCCCTCGTGGCGCAGGAATGCGGTCGATTTTTCGCAGCGGATGCCGCCGGTACAGAACATTGCAACCCGCTTCCCCGCAAACCGATCGGCATTGGCGCGCCACCAGTCGGGGAACTCGCCAAAGCGCCTAGTCGCCGGATCAACCGCGCCGTCGAAACTCCCATAACCGACCTCGAACCCGTTGCGCGTGTCGATCAGCACCGTATCGGGATCATCGACCAGCGCGTTCCAGGCGGCGGGATCGACATAGGGCGCCGCGTCGCGCGCCGGGTCGAGCCCCGCGACCTTGAGCGTCACGATTTCCTTCTTCAAGCGTATCTTCAGCCGCTGGAACGGCATCGCCGCGGCGGCCGAATATTTGACATCGAGGTCGGCGCAGCCCGGCAGCACGCGGATATGATCGATCACCGCGGCAACGCCATCGGCGCTGCCTGTGATCGTCCCGTTGACCCCTTCCCGCGCCAGCAGCACCGTCCCCTTCACGGCCTGCGCCGCGCACAGGTCGATCAGCGGCTGGCGCAGCGCAGCGGGATCGTCGAACGGCGCAAAGCGATAGAGGGCGGCAACGGTGAAGGTCATTGGGCTGTCCGCTTAGACAAAAGCCGTCGTCATTGCGAGCGAAGCGAAGCAATCCAGAGCGGATTACGCACACTCTGGATTGCCGCGTCGCCTTCGGCTCCTCGCAATGACGTAGCTTTTTACCCGAACGGATCCCCCCGCCCGGTCGCATAATGCGCCATTGCCATCGTCGTCCATTGCGCATTGACGCGGATGCAGCTGGGGAAAACGCTCGCGTCGGTGACCAGCACATTGGTCGTCCCGTGCACCCGGCAGTCGAGGTCAACGATGCCGTGCGCCGGGTCTTCGTTGATCGCATTGCCGCCATGCGGATGGCTGCTCGACAGCGTCACATCATCCTGTTCGCGGATCGCATCGCGGAAAAACGCATCGACGTCCATATCGGGGGTCACCGTCTGCCCCCGCGCCAACGCCGGATAACATTCGATCGCGCCCGCCGCGAAATGCACCTTGGTCAGCGTCGCCATCGCATCGCGCAGCACCGGCAGGTCGTCGGTCGCATCCAGCTGGAACTGTAATTTGTCGTTCACCACCCGCCCGCGCCGGTCGGCAGGGAACAATATGCCTGCCGAATGAACGCGGCCGAAATTCTTCATCCGGTCGGCATGGTCGGCGAACCAGCCGGGCATCAGCGACGCCATCGACATCGGCGGCTGGAAATGGCTTTCGAGCAGATAATCGCCGACATCGACATAGCTCGACATCTGATCCTCGTCCCACGCATCACCGCCGACCCCTTCGGGCATCAGCGCGACGACGGGCGAAGCGACATTGAGCGACACCTGATAGCCGGTGCCGTCGATGTCGCTGCGGTCGAGCAGCTTCGACGAGGCGATCGTGCCGCCCGCGACCACCACCCCGACCCGCGCCCGCACCATCACGCGCGCGCCGCCGGGCAAGATCAGCACCACCGCCTCGGCCTCGCGCCGCCCGTCATAGGCGGTCTGCCAGACGATCTGCTCGGCCTTGGTGCCGGGCAGGATGCGCGCGCCATGGTCGCGGCACGCCGCGGGCAAATAGGTCTGCGCCACCCCCATGCGGCGACCATAGGGACAGCCCGAATTGCAGTAACCGCAGTAAGCACAGGCGTTCGGCGTGTTCGGCGGCCCGAAGTTCTTGGCGAACCAGTCGGTGATCGCGCGCGCGTCGCGCGGGTTGCCCGACGCCGCGGCAAAGCTGCGCCACCCCTCGATCAGATGCGGTCCATTATGCCGCCCGCTGCGCGGTTCGATCCGTGCGATGCCCAGCTTCGCCTGCACCGCGTCATAGCTCGCATGGAACGCCGCGGTGTCGATCGGCGCCCCGATGCTCGCCCATTTCGCCAGCACATCCTGCGCATCGGGGTGCGTCCGCCCCGCTTCGTTGACGCGCAGACAGATGCCGTTGTTGATTGTCGACGACCCGCCGACGCAGCGCCCCTGGAACACCACGAAATCGCGGTTGGTCGACGTCTGGAGCGCGCCGTGCTTGTACAGCTGCGCGATCATCTCCAGCTCGTGGTGATGGATCTTGTGCGACGGGAAAAACGGCCCCGCCTCGACAATCAGCACCTTATAGCCCTGCGCCGCGATATTATGCGCCGAGACCGCTCCGCCCGCGCCCGACCCGATCACCACGACATCATATTCATCGCCCAGCGTGGCGGCATCAAGGATATGTGCGGGATCGATCTCGCGGCCGACGACGGGCTTGATTTCCACCTCGTCGTCGCCGCGCACGCGGTGTTTGGGCAGCTTGAACCCGATCTGGCGGTGCACCGGATTGGCGACATTGGCGTCCTGATCGCCCGGTTCCAGCCCCGCCTGCCAATGCCCGTAATAGCAGGCGTAAACGATGCCGCGCAGCCGCGCCATGTCCTGAAACAGGTCGATCTGGCTGTCCTGGAGCCGGTCCTTCAGCTTTTCGGCGCGCCCGGCGACATCATCCTCGGTAAAAAACGGCCCGCCGAGCACCAGTTCGGTCGCGGTCAGCGACAGCCGGATCTCGTCGAGCTTCGTCCCGCCGACCTTCGCGAACAGCTCACTGATATTATCGACGACCTGATCGGCGGTGATCGCCATGTCGGCCCCGAAAAACAGCGCCTCGGTCAGCGCCTTCAGAAATTTGCGTTGCCCCGAACCAAATGGTGCCGTCATCGCCCTGCCCCCTGCTTGCCCGCGTGGCAATTTGCCGGGTTATAGAGGGTGATGGCAAGGCGTATTGTATCGAAACGGCGGTAATGGGGCGGGGAGCGGAGATTGCCGTTTTCGGTTATGCCGGGGCGGGCGGCGATCAGGTCGGCGCATCGACCGGCCAGCACGCCAAAGTTCAGTAAAGTTCAGCCTAGTGCAACGCCGCATTTGTCGCACCCGGCGGACAGAGGGCGGCCGGATCCTGGCCGCATCCGGGATCCGGGCGGCGACCGCCTTTGCCTGTAAATTGAAAGAGCTGAGACGAGGGCTGGCACAGCGGAATAATGTAGGACAGCGCTTTTTTTGAGCGGCGAAGGTCAGGTTTGGGGTGGAGAGCTGCCATTTCATGATCCTCCCCGGAACGGGGAGGTGGCAGCCCGCAGGGCTGACGGAGGGGTCGAAACCTCGCGCCATGACGCACCGTCGCGGCCCCTCCACCCCCGCTTCGCGGCGGTCCCGCTCCCCGTTCCGGGGAGGAACTTCATGGGTGCTATTGGTCGCTAGCCGTCATTCGCGATCGTCAGCGAAGGCCAGTCGATAGCACGCAATCGCGCTGGACCTATTCGATCGGCCCCCGATGCGACGTCTCAATCGGATCGAAATCATTTCGCGATACCAGCGGCCAATGGCGGTGCATCGACTATCGGGGCTGGATATGTTGCGTGGCATCGCCGCGATCGTCGTGGCGTTCAACCACGCCGCCGATCTGGCAGGCCTGTCCAGTTTTGTCAGTCGCAGCTATCTCGCCGTCGACTTCTTCTTCCTGCTCTCGGGATTTGTGATCGCGGCGACCTTTGAAACCAGAATGGCCGCCATGGGGGTTGTGCGGTTTCTGCACGCGCGCTGGTTCCGGCTCTTGCCCATGATCGCGATGGGTGTGGCAATTTCGGCCGCCATCTATTTGGCGTCGGGCGCCAACCCCTATCTGACGGCCGCCTGCGCGGCACTGGCTTTGGCATTTCTTCCGATGTCGAACGGCATATTCTATATGAACAACCCGATGTGGTCGGTCCATTTCGAGCTGGTTGCCAACGCCGCGCACATCATTTTCCTGCGCCGGATATCAGCGGCAGGACTGACCCTGATTGCCATCGGCTGTTTGGCCACCATTGTCTTTGCGCATGGCTGGCGAGATCTGGATGTCGGCCAGGGCGATCGCTATCTCTTGGGCATCCCGCGCGTCCTGATGTCCTATTCGCTGGGGATCCTGCTGTGGCGGGTCAATGCCGCCACCGCGCGCGGCCCGGCTTGGCTGGCGTTCATTCTGTTGCCGCTGGCCATTTTGATCGCTTCGCAGCTGGGTTGGGCGGACTATATTGTCGTCTTGCTGCTGAACCCGATTATCCTGCTGTGCGGTTTGGGGTTCGACGAAGACAGCAGTTACCGACCGATTGCGAGTTTTATCGGGGCGTGGTCCTTCCCTTTATATGCTCTCCATTGGCCGGTTCAGGACATCGCGCTGAGGAGCGGCCAAAGCTGGCTTGCCGCTTTTGCATGGTCGATTGGCGTCTCCCCTGCCGTCGGGCTCCTGCTCGATCGCCGGGTCCGCGCTGCATCGCTGGCGCCGTCCGGATTGAAATTGGCTTTCCTCCGGCGGCGATCCTGACGTCGGGATCCGCACCGACCCGGCCGCGCGGCGCGGCCCCTATCCCGCCGCCTTTTTCGCCTGCCGGAACTTGTGGAGCAGCGGTTCGGTGTAACCTGACGGCTGCGTCACGCCTTCAAAGATCAGCGCGCGCGCTGCCTGATACGCGATGCCGTCAGGGGTCAGCTTCTCATACAGCGGATCGCCCGCATTCTGCCCATCGACCTTCGCCGCCATCCGCGCCAGCGCCGCGTCGACTTGGGTCTCCGAACACACGCCGTGCAGCAGCCAGTTCGCCAGCGCCTGCGACGCAATCCGCAGCGTCGCGCGGTCTTCCATCAGGCCGATGTCGTCGATGTCGGGCACCTTCGAGCAACCGACCCCCTGATCGATCCAGCGCACGACATAGCCCAAAATGCCCTGGCAATTATTATCGAGCTCGCGCGCAATTTCGGCCGCGCTCCAGTTGCGCCCCGTCGCCACGGGAATGTTGAGCAGCCGATCCAGCGACGGCACGGCCTCGCCCGCGATCTCCTGCTGCCGCGCGAACACATCGACCGCATGATAATGCAGCGCGTGCAGCGTCGCCGCGGTCGGCGACGGCACCCAGGCGGTGTTCGCACCCGATTTGGGATGGCCGATCTTGGCTTCCAGCATCCCCTTCATCAGGTCGGGCATCGCCCACATGCCCTTGCCGATCTGCGCCTTGCCCGACAGCCCGCAGGCCAGGCCGATGCGGACGTTGCGATCCTCGTAGGACGCGATCCAGTCGCTCGCCTTCATCTCGCCCTTGGGGATCATCGGCCCCGCGCGCATCGACGTATGAATTTCGTCGCCGGTCCGGTCGAGGAAGCCGGTGTTGATGAACACGATGCGGTCCTTCACCGCATGGATGCACGCGGCGAGGTTGGCGCTGGTGCGCCGCTCCTCGTCCATCACCCCGACCTTCATCGTGTGGCGCGCCAGACCCAGCATATCTTCGACCGCGTCGAACAATCGGTCGGTGAAACCGCATTCTTCCGGCCCATGCTGCTTGGGCTTGACGATATAGATGCTGCCCGCGCGGCTGTTGGTCAGGTTGCCAAGGCCTTTGAGGTCGTGGAGCGCGCACAGCGCGGTGATCACCGCATCGCACAGCCCCTCGGGGGCTTCGGCGCCACCGGGCAGCCGGATCATCGGCGTCGTCATCAGGTGGCCGACGTTGCGCACGAACATCACGCTGCGGCCATGGAGCACGAAGGCTTCGCCCGCCGGCGATGTCCATTCGCGGTCGGCCGCCATCGCGCGCGTCACAGTCGCGCCGCCTTTGGCAAAACTTTCGGTCAGATCGCCGCGCATCAGGCCCAGCCAGTTGGTGTAGCCGAGCACCTTGTCCTCGCCATCGACCGCCGCGACGCTGTCTTCCAGATCGATGATCGTGGTCAGCGCCGCTTCCAGCACGACATCGGCGATGCCGGCTGGGTCGGTCTTGCCGATGGCACTCGCCGAATCGATCACCAGTTCGATGTGCAGGCCATTGTGGCGGAGCAGGATAGCGCCAGGTTTGCTGCCGACCCATTGCGCCGGATCGGCCAGCGTCAGCTGCCCGCCCTGCCAGTCGGCCCAGCTGCCCGATGCCAGCGGCACCGCGTCATCAAGAAACGCCTTGGCGCGCGCGATCACCGCGGCGCCGCGTGCCGCGTCATAGCCGCCGGGCTTGGCGGGCGGCGCATCGAGCGCGTCGGTGCCATAGAGCGCATCGTACAGGCTGCCCCAGCGCGCGTTCGCGGCGTTCAGGGCAAAGCGTGCGTTGAGCGCTGGGACGACCAGCTGCGGCCCCGCCATCGTCGCGATTTCGGGATCGACATTCCGGGTGCCGACTTTGAACGCTGCGGGTTCGGGAACCAGATAGCCGATTTTGCGCAGATACGCCTGATAGGCCGCCGCGTCATGCGTTTGTCCGGCGCGCGCTTCGTGCCAGCTATCGATCTGCGCCTGCAAATCCTCTCGCTTGGCGAGCAGCGCAGCATTTTCAGGGGCGAACTTGCCCAGCAAGCCTGCGAAATCGGCCCAGAATTGAGCGGTGTCGAGCCCGGTGCCGGGCAGCGCGCGCGCCTCGATAAACTCCGCCAGTCGCGAATCGACGGACAGCCCTGCACGGTCGAGAAATTTGGTCATTCAAGCACCCTCTGGTCGGCGCGGCTGCGCCCGTGGACCCGGGGAGGAAAGGGCCGCCGCCCTATGCCGCGATTGGCCGGATATGGCAATGGCGGCGATTTCACGCATAGGATTTCACGCGATCGGTTGCGTTTCGGCACTTGCCGGGAACGTTAGCATGTGCATTATGTTGCAATGCACAACGAAATCTCCCCCCTCCTCCCCAAGGCCAGATCATGAGCGAAACCCGGTTGACGCTGATGGAAGCGATCGCGCGCAAGCGCGTCGTCACCGCGCAGTACAATGGCCAGTTGATGAAACTCGCGCCGCACCAGATGTTCGAACGCCGCGGCGACCTGTTCGTCAGCGCGCTCAACCTCGACAAGAGCTGGCGGTCCGACGACGAACGGCGGCTCGGCCATTTCAAGCTCGACGGGCTGGTTGGCCCCGCGCTGATCGACGCCAGTTTCGAACCCCTGCCCTCATTCCAGGCCGCCCCCCCGCAAAGCGACGACACTTTGCTCCTCGCGGTCTGATCCCCGTATCGACGCTGGACCTGCATGGATTGCCGATCGGACGGGCCTTGGCTATGGGGTCGCCTAACGCCAGCCATCGGGATGAACGATCGTGCCAAAATTGAATCCACGCACTGTTTTTGCATGGATCCTGCTCTCGCTAGCGGTCGCATTTTCTCCCCTTGCCGCCGCGCAGGAAGCCAAAAGCAGGCTTGTGATCCTGGGCGTCGATCACGCCGCACAATTGGTGGCGGAGCGGGACCAACCCGGAATTTATCCAGCCTATTTCGACCTGGTAAAGCCCGCGGCGATTTGCATCGAACGACCGCCAGAGCAAGCGTCGCGGCAGGATTTTTACGAGTTCACCTATGAGGTTCAGGGGATCATCCTGCCCTATGCGGCAAACCGCGGGATCGAGTTATGTCCTATCGACTGGATGCCCCCGATCGACGACCAACTCCTGGGCTTCGGCATCGATCTCGACACGCCGCTCGAAATACGCCGCCCCCATGGCTTCCAGGGCTTTCTGACCTTCCCCGATACCAAGATTCTGGACTGGGATTTCTTCGCGGCCGACCAGCCCGAAACCTTGGCGCCGACAAGAAAATGGGCAGCCGAACCGGCGCCGCGCGCCGACCGCGATTTGCCGCGCCGCCTCTATCTTTACCGCACCTATATGCAGGCGCAGCGCATTCGTGCCATTGCGCATAAAAGGCGCGGCGAAACGGTCCTTGTCGTCGTCGGCCACTTCCACAAACCCGATATCGAAGCGATCTTGCAGCAGGATCCCGCGATCGAACTGGTACCCGCGGCCAGCTTTGGCCGACCGACCGACGACGCGGTGCGCGCCGCAACAACGACAGAGCATCGCGGCGCCGTCCTGGCGTTCAACCTGTTGGGAATGCAGGCTGCGACCGGCACGGTAAACTGGGGCTGGGTCGAGCGCGTGCTGGCCGATTTCGCCGGAGCGAACCCTTCGCCGGAAGCAAGGCTATTCCAGACGCGCTACGCGGTGCTCGCTGGCAAACTTTCGCTGGCCGAAGCGACCCGGCATTATGAAGCGATCGCCGCCGATGCGGCCGCGGCGACGCCTTTCACCTGGAATGGTGTCAAAGACCGCTCGCGGATCGATTCCTTTTTCGACCCTTTTGGCAATCTCGACGTGCGCCAACGCGCACACGCCGAGTTGGCGCGGACCCTGTTCGCGCAACGGCAGAACGACCGGGCCGAGCAAGCACTCGCGCGCCTTGCCGCCGGGCTTTCGCCGCGAAAGGCGCTGCAGCTTCGCGGCTATACGTCGCTGCTGCAACCGTTACCGCACGCCGCAAAGACTCCCTGACGTTCGATTCGCCGCGCGACGTTGGGGGTCGCCAAACGGCTTCTCTCGCGGCTATAGCCGCCGCATGACCTCCATCTCGGCTTCCGAAACCGCGACGCTCGAACGCGCTGCCGACGCGCCGATGCTGGCGCAAGTCGAACGCTGGGCCGCGGTCAACAGTGGCACCGGCAACCTCGCGGGGCTGAAAAATGTCGCCGGGCAACTCGCCGATGCCTTTGCCACGCTGCCGGGCGAGCTTCGTCTGATCGCCGCCGATCCGGTCGAAAGCGTCGATGCCGCGGGCCGGGTGAGCAGCATCCAGCGCGGCGACCATTTGCATCTGCGCGTCCGTCCCGACGCGCCGGTCCAGCTGTTGCTCACCGGGCATATGGACACGGTGTTCGCCGCCGATCATCCGTTCCAGAGCGTGAAATGGCTGGAGCCCGGCGTCCTCAACGGCCCCGGCACCGCCGACATGAAGGCGGGCATTTCGGTGATCCTTGCCGCGCTGACCGCGCTCGAAGCCTCGCCCCTCGCGGCGCGTGTCGGTTATGACGTGATGATCAACAGCGACGAGGAAGCCGGCAGCCACGCCTCGGCACGGCTGATTGCCGAACTGGCCGCCGGGAAAACCGCCGCCCTGACCTATGAACCCGCGCTGCCCGACGGCACGCTGGCGGGGGCAAGGCCGGGCAGCGGCAATTTTTCGGTGATCGTTCACGGCCTGTCGGCGCACGCCGGACGCAACCCCGACGACGGACGTAACGCCCTGCTCGCCGCCGCCGATCTGGCGTTGCGGCTTGCCGAGCTCAAATCCCCGACGCTGAAGGTCAACCCGGCGAAGATCGACGGCGGCGGCCCGAACAATGTTGTCCCCGACAGTGCGATCCTGCGCGTCAACATGCGGCCTTCGACCCCCGCAGCGATGATCGAGGCCGAGGCGGCGTTACGCGCCGCGGTCGCCGCGGTGTCGCGCGACCATGACGTGCACTGCCACCTGCACGGCAATTTCAACCGTCCGCCCAAACCGCTCGATGCCGCGGCGACACGCTTGTTCGAACTGGTGCAGAGCTGCGGCGCTGCGCTGGGCTTGCCGCCGATCCGCTGGAACGCCACCGGCGGCGTCTGCGACGGCAACAATATCGCCGCCTGCGGCATTCCGGTCGTCGACACGATGGGGCCGCGCGGCGGCGCGATTCATTCAGCGGACGAATTTCTGATCGTCGACAGCCTCGCCGAACGCGCGCAGCTGTCGACGCTTACCATGATACGCATAGCGGAACGGGGGACAGTGTGAATTACGTGATCCGGGCAGCCAAGCCGGGCGATTTGCAGAGCATTTACGAGATGGCGAAGCTGACCGGCGGCGGCTTCACCAACCTGCCCCCCGACAAAAAGGCGTTGCGCGCGAAACTCGAACGCACCGAAGCCTCGTTCGCGAGCGACAAGGAATATCCGTCCGACGAGCTGTATCTGCTCGTCCTCGAAGACCTCGACAGCGGCGAAGTGCGCGGCACCTGTCAGGTGTTCGGGCAGGTCGGCCAGCGCTGGCCGTTCTACTCCTATCGCATCGGCACCGACAGCAAGCATAGCGAGCAGCTCGGGCGGACCTTTCAGGCGCAGATCCTGATGCTCAGCAATGACCTCAACGGGTCGAGCGAAGTCGGCGGGCTGTTCCTGCACCCCGCGGCGCGCGCCGGCGGGCTCGGGCTGCTGCTCGCGCGCTCGCGCTATCTGTTCATCGCCCGCCACCGCGCGCGCTTTGGCGACCGCATCCTCGCCGAACTGCGCGGGGTGATCGACGAGGCGGGCGGATCGCCGTTCTGGGACGGGGTCGCGGGCAAATTTTTCGGCATGAGCTTTCAGGAAGCCGACCAGTTCAACGCGGTCAACGGCAACCAGTTTATCGCCGATCTGATGCCCAAACATCCGGTCTATATCGCGATGCTGAGCGAGCATGCGCGCAGCGTCATCGGCGTCCCGCATCCCAGCGGCCGCGCCGCGATGCGGATGCTGGAGAATGAGAATTTCGCGTTTGAAAATTATGTCGACATCTTCGACGGCGGCCCGACGATGACCGCGCGCACCGATCAGGTCGCGAGCGTTGCGGGCGCGAAGCATGTCGAGATTTCAGCGATCGCAGGCGTCGACGACGTGGGGAGCGACGACGCGCTGGTCGCGACCGGCCACCTCGCCGATTTCCGTTGCTGTTTCGGTAAGATCGGGGAAGGATCGACGCTCGACGGCACTGCCGCCAAGCTGCTCGGGGTCGAGGCAGGCGACGAGATCAGCTGGATCGGGCGCTAATTAAAGCCCCTCCCCTTCAGGGGAGGGGTTGGGGTGGGGTCTGTCGGCCTTGCGCAAGGTCGATGGACCCCACCCGCTGCGACTAGGCAGCAAGCTGCCAAGTCTCGCTGCCCTCCCCTGAAGGGGAGGGATTGGAGAAGGATATTCATGCTCACCGAAATCAATTTCGACGGCATCATCGGCCCCAGCCACAATTATGCGGGGCTGAGCCGCGGCAATATCGCTTCGGCGTCGAATGCGGGCGACGTGTCGCAGCCGCGCGCTGCGGCGCTGCAGGGCATCGACAAGATGCGCCACAATCTGGCGCTCGGCCTGCCGCAGGGCTTTTTCATGCCGCTCGATCGCCCCGATGCGCCGTGGCTCGCGGCGCTCGGCACGACGCTGGCCGATGCCGAGGGGCATTTGCGCGCGCAGGCGTGGTCGGCCTCGTCGATGTGGGCGGCCAACGCCGCGACCGTCTCGCCGGCCCCCGACAGCACCGACGGCAAATGCCATCTGACCGTCGCCAACCTGGTCACCATGCCGCACCGCAGCCATGAATGGCCGGGCACGCTGGCGCAGCTGCGCCTCGCCTTTGCCGATCCCGCCTTTGCCGTGCACGCGCCGATTCCCGCGCCGTTCGGTGACGAAGGCGCGGCGAACCATATGCGGCTGTGCAACGGACACGACGGGCAAGGCGTCGAAATCTTCGTCTATGGCGTCGGCGGCGGCCGCTTTCCGGCGCGCCAACATCTCGATGCGTCGAAAGCGATCGCGCGTCATCACAACCTTGACCCGAAGCGCACCCTCTTTATCCGCCAGTCGGATACCGCGATCCAGGGCGGCGCCTTTCACAACGATGTCGTCGCGGTGGCGAACGAGCATGTGCTGTTCACCCACGAAACCGCGTTCGAGGACCGCGAAGCCGCGCACGCCGAAATCCGCGCCGCCTTTCCCGCGGTCGAGATCGTCGAGGTGCCAGCGAGCGCGGTGACGCTGCCCGACGCGATCAGATCCTATCTGTTCAACGCCCAGCTGGTCAGCCTGCCGGGCGGCGGCGGCATGGGGCTGGTGCTGCCGACCGAGGCGCAGGCGACGCCCGCGGTGTGGAACTGGCTGGAGGCGCATGTCGCGGGTAACGGCCCGATCCGCCGCCTGCTGCCGGTCAACGTCCGCCAGTCGATGGCGAACGGCGGCGGCCCCGCCTGCCTGCGGCTGCGCGTCGTCGCCGACCCGGCGACGGTCGACGCGCGATTCATGGCGGACGAAGCAAAGCTGGACCGGATCGCCGCGGTGGTGGCCCAGCATTGGCCCGAAGCGATCGCGCCGGGTGACCTGGCATCGGCGACGTTGGCCGCGGATGTCCGCAATGCACGTGCGGCGCTGCTGGAGGCGGCGGGGTTGAGCGAGCTGGGCTGAGAGGTCCGGTATCGACAAGTTTCTTGACTTACACTGTCGTCATCCCGGACTTGATCCGGGATCCATCCGCCCTCTCAGTATAGGGCGGCGCAAGGTCTCACGGACGCCGGATCAAGTCCGGCGTGACGAAGCCATGTTGACAGCTACCCACCCCAAATCCGCGACGCCCCCTTCCCTCATTTGTCGGATTAACTTACAGTTTACCATAACCTCCGCGCCGCAAATCGCCGATTTGCGCCACTGGCACGGCTCTTGCTGGATAAACTGCGATGTTGAAAAAAATCGGACGCCTGTTTGTCATCAAGACCCGCTTTGAAGCGTGCCTGATCATCTATGCCCTCGCGGTGGGCGCCATGGCGCGCGGCGCCGCCTATCTCCATGAATATCCGGGCCTTGGCGGCCAGCTTTTGCTCGTCGCGTGCAGCGCCGCGGTGTTCCTGGCGGGGGCGAAGATTTTCGATTGCCTGCGCTACGAACAGGCGGCGGCAGCAGCAAAACAGCCGGACTAAGCGCCTGCGGCCTTTCGGATGTCATCGGGATATGCCAAGGCCCGGGGTATGAGCAGGATCAGCGGCCGTCCGGCCATCAGCACCGAGCATGTCTATGGTCTGACGCTGCGCGTGGCGCGCTGGCGCACCGGTCAATCCGGGTCCGCGTCCGCCACGCCGCTGTTGTTCCTGAACGGCATCGGCGCCGATCTGGCCGCCGCCGCGCCGCTGCTCGCGCAGTTGCACGGGCGCGAGGTGTGGACGCTCGATATGCCGGGGGTCGGCGGCTCGCCCGACGCGCTGCTGCCCTATGGCGCGCCGACGATCGCCGCGGTGGTGATGGAAATTGCCGACCGCCTTGGTCACCAGATGATCGATATCGCCGGGTTCAGCTGGGGCGGCGCGCTGGCGCAGCAGATCGCGATCCAGTTTCCGGGGCGCGTCCGCCGCCTGGTGCTGATGGCGACGACGCCGGTCATGGGCGCGCCGGGAATCGGCTGGGCCGCGCTGTTCGATGACGACATGCAGGCCAGCGGGCTGAAAATCCAGACCGCAACGCCGCTCGGCATCGCATACCAGACCGCGGCGATGGCGGGGTGGACCAGCGCGGCGTATCTGCCGGGGCTGAAGGCGCTGCCGACGCTGGTGCTGATCGGCGAGCGGGATGGCGTCATGCCCGCCTGCTATGGCCAGATGCTCGCCAGCCTGATCGACGGCGCGGTGCTGGAAGTGGTGCCGGGATCGCACCTCTTCCCCTTCACCCACGCCGCCGCGATTGCGGCGCGGATCAGCGCGTTTCTGGACCAGCCTGCGGCGGAGCAACAAGCCGCCGCGTAAGGAAATCGGCGATCGCCGCCGCGGTCGCGTCGGGGTCTTCCTCCATCGGCAAATGGCCGATGTTCTTGAGCAACACGACTTCGGACCCCGCCATCCGTTCGTGAAACGTCTGCGCCGCGCTGGGGTTGATCAACCGATCCTTGTCGCCGAACAGGATCAGGGTCGGCGCCTTGATGTCAGCAACCCGCGCCGCCATTGCGGGTTCGCGGTTCAGCCGCGCGCGCAGCACCGTCGCCTCGCGGTTACCGGGAAAGCGGAGCAATTCCCAATAACGATCGATCGTCGCGTCATCGATGATCGCCTGCTTCTCCACCGAACCGCGCAGCGACTGTTCGACCAGCGCCCGCGGGGTGATCTGGGTCGCGAGCCAGCGGCCGAGCGGATATTTCAGGATCCGGAAGCCGACATTCGATTCGGGGGCTTTCTCTCCCTTGCGGAGCGGCATGCCGGCGGCGTCGAGCAGCAACAGCGCATCGACGCGCGAAGGCTGCGCAAGCGCGTAACGCCACGCGACCCAGCCGCCCATCGAATTGCCGCCGAGGATGAAATGATCGAGCCCGAGCTTTGCCGCGACGACATCGACCGCCGCCGCCATACCGTCGGCGCCATAATCCTTGTCGGGAGTGCCGCCGGTCAAGCCATGGCCGGGCAGGTCGAGCGTGACGATGCGGTAGTCGGCGCCCAGCCGCTGCACCAGCGGTTCCCAGGTGTGCAGGCTGCTGTTCGACCCGTGCAGCAGGATGATCGCAGCGCCGTCGCGTTTGCCCTGATCGCGGTAATGGATGCGCTGCCCCGCCGGCCCCGCCGCAAACGCCGCGTTCGGCCCGCCATATTTGGCAATCATGGCGTCGCGATCGGTATCGGACGTGCGCAGCGCGAGGAAGATCGCGAGGATCGCGACGAGCAGCCCGAGCGGAATAAGCACCCGCTTGCGCCGGAACAACGGACGTCGCGGCGGCGGTGGCGGGTCAAAATCTTCGTCGTCGATCGTCATCACATGCCCCCCTCAAGGCCGGGGCGAACCTAGCGCCCCAATGTGCCGCGTCAATCTGCGCTATTCGTGGATCGGGCGGCGAAAGGTTTCGGGCAGGAAGATCAGCCCGATCACGACGGTCAGCGCCGCGACGACGACCGGATACCACAGGCCATAATAGATATTGCCCGTCGCGGCGACCATCGCGAACGCCGTCGTCGGCAAGAAACCGCCGAACCAGCCGTTGCCGATATGATAGGGCAGCGACATCGCGGTGTAGCGGATGCGGCTGGGGAAGAGTTCGACCAGCAGCGCAGCAATCGGACCGTAGACCATCGTCACCAGCAGCACGAGGTAGAAGAGGATGGCGACGACCAGCGGCTTGTTCATTGCATCAAGATCGGCCTTGGCTGGATAGCCCGCGGCCGCGGTCGCGGCGGCCAGCTCGTTGCGGAACGCTTCGGCCGCGGCGGCGCGGTCTTCCTCGGCCAGGCGCCAGGGTTCGGGCGCGATCAGCACACGGTCGCCGATCCACACATCGGCGGCTTCACCCGTGCGCCGTGGGCGCGTCACGCTGGTGTAGCTGACGCCCGCCTTGGCGAGCGCCGATTTGGCGATATCGCAGCCGGTGCTTTCGAACTTTTCCTTGCCAACGGGGTCGAACTGGAAGGCGCAGGCCCCCGGGTCGGCGTTGACCCGCACAGCGGCGCTCGCCTGCGCTTTCGCCATCGCCGGATTGGCGGCGGCGGTCAGCATCTGGAACGCCGGAAAATAGGTCAGCGCGGCGAGCGCGCAGCCGGCAAGAATGATCGGCTTGCGCCCGATCTTGTCGCTGAGCCAGCCGAAAAGGATGAAAAACGGCGTGCCGAGCGCGAGCGCGATGGCGATCAATATGTTCGCCGTCGCGCCGTCGACCTTCAGCGTCTTTTCGAGGAAGAACAGCGCATAAAATTGCCCCGAATACCAGACGACCGCCTGCCCCGCGACCGCGCCGAACAGCGCGATGATCACCCATTTCAAATTGCCCCAGCGGCCGAAGGCTTCGGTCAGCGGCGCCTTTGACGTCGTGCCCTCTTCCTTCATTTGCTTGAAGACCGGGCTTTCCTCGAGCTGGAGGCGGATCCACAGCGAGACGCCGAGCAGGATGATCGAGATCAGGAACGGGATACGCCAGCCCCAGTCGGCGAACGCCGCCTCGCCGATCAGCGTCCGGATGGTGATGACGACCCCCAGCGCCGCGAACAGGCCGAGCGTCGCGGTGGTCTGGATGAAGCTGGTGAACAGGCCGCGTTTGCCCTCGGGCGCATGTTCGGCCACGTAAGTGGCGGCGCCGCCATATTCGCCGCCAAGCGCCAGCCCCTGGACGAGACGCAGCAGCACGAGCAGCACCGGCGCGGCGACGCCGATCGACGCGTAGCTGGGCAGGATGCCGACAAGGAAGGTCGACGCGCCCATCAGGCCCATGGTGACGAGGAAGGTGTTCTTGCGCCCGACAAGATCGCCGATGCGTCCGAACACGAGCGCCCCGAACGGCCGCACCGCAAAGCCCGCGGCAAAGGCCGCGAGCGCGAAGATGAAGCCGGTGGTTTCGTTGACGCCCGAGAAGAACTGCGCCGAGATCACGGTCGCGAGCAGGCCGTAGAGGTAGAAATCATACCATTCGAACACGGTGCCGAGCGACGAGGCCAGGATGACCTTGCGCTCGCTCTGGCGCGTATCGATGGGTGATGTTGCTGCCGCTTCGCCGTTCGTCATCCGCCACCCCTTATCAGCCCCTCCCCTTCAGGGGAGGGGTTGGGGTGGGGGCTCGAACCCTTGCGCAAGGCCGATGGCCCCCACCCCGCTCGACTAAAGGCCCGGCTACGCCGGACCAAGTCTCACTGCCCCTCCCCTAAAGGAGAGGGGCTAAAAGGGTCTAACGGGTGTCAGCGGCGCGTCAACCGACGCGGGTTACCGCACCCTTGTGGGCGCCGACGCTTTTGTTGCGCGGGCGGAAGCGGCGCTTGCGCTGGCCTTCGGCGGCTTCGCCGGCCGCACCTTCGCGGCGCGGGCCGCGCTCGCCTTGCGGTTTGCCATTGCCGCGGCCGCGATTGGCTTCCTGACGCTGGCGGTTCGGGTCGCGGCCCTGGCTGCCGGTGTCGCGCGGACCGGCGACGGGCTTGGGCAGGTTGCGCACCAGCTCGTTGAAATTCTCCGGCAGCGGCATGGGTTCGGACTTGCTGCGCGTGACGCGCTCGATGTCCTTCATATACGGCCGCTCGTCGGGCGCGATGAAGCTGATCGCCATGCCCTCGGCGCCGGCGCGCGCGGTGCGGCCGATGCGGTGGACATATTGTTCGGGCACGTTCGGGATTTCAAAGTTGATGACGTGCGACACGCCCGACACGTCGATGCCGCGCGCGGCGATGTCGGTGGCGACGAGCAGCTTGATGTCGCCCGAACGGAACGCCTGCAGCGCGTGGGTGCGCTGCGACTGGCTCTTGTTGCCGTGGATCGCCATCGCCTTGATCCCGGCGCCAGCGAGATGACGCACGACGCGATCGGCGCCATGCTTGGTGCGGGTGAAGATCAGCGCGCGATCGATGTCCTGGGTCGCGACGACCGAGTGCAGCAGCGCCTGCTTTTCCTTTTGCTCGACGAAGGTCGCGAACTGGCGGATCTTTTCGACCGTGGTCGCCTGCGGGGTGACCGACACGGTGACGGGATCGTTGAGGAACTGTTCGGCCAGACCGGCAATTTCCTTGGGCATCGTCGCCGAGAAAAACAGGTTCTGGCGGCGCGACGGCAGCAGCTTGGCGACGCGGCGCAGCGAGTGGATGAAGCCCATGTCCATCATCTGGTCGGCTTCGTCGAGGACGAAGATTTCGACATCGTCGAGGCGCAGCGCGCGCTGATCGATCAAGTCGAGCAGGCGGCCCGGGGTGGCGACGAGGATGTCGACGCCGCCCGACAGGTCGCGGATCTGCTTGTTGATCGGCACGCCGCCGAACACCGTCGAAACCGACAACTTGGTAAAACGGCCATAGTCGCGGCAGCTCTGCGCGATCTGTGCCGCAAGCTCGCGCGTCGGCGCGAGGACGAGCATCCGGCAGCCGCGCGGGGTCGGGCGATGCGGATAGGTCAGGAGGTGGTGGATCGACGGCAGCGAGAAACCGGCAGTCTTGCCAGTACCGGTCTGCGCGATACCGCACAGGTCGCGGCCCTTCATCAGCGGCGGAATCGCCTGCATCTGGATCGGGGTCGGGACGGTGTAATCCTTGGCGGCAAGCGCGCGATTGATGTCGGCGTGCAGGCCAAAGTCGTTAAAAGTCGTCATAAAATACTCACTATGGGCGACGCGCAGGCGCATCCGTTCGCATCGAACGGACGGCGCACGGCCGCGGGTTCGAAACGACCCGCGTGAAAGGGTGCCTCTGGGGACAAAGCGCTGGTCCGGCTCGTCCCGCGCCTGAGATTGGGCGGGAAAATCACGCTGCCGGGTGTTGCGGCGGGGAGGCCCGCCATGCTGCGCCGCACAAGATATGGCATGTGTTGCGCGATATTGCAAGATAATTACGTGTCATTCGTTATCCCACTCCATAAATCCGTTCGCCCTGAGCTTGTCGAAGGGCTGTTATTTCTTCATCACAGCGGGGACAGAAAAACGGTGCTTCGACAAGCTCAGCACGAACGGATGAGGAATAGCGCTTTGACCGAGAAAATCATCGTCATCGACGAAGGCACGACGTCGACCCGCACGATGCTTTTTGCCGCCGATGGCACCCCGCTCGGCAGCGCGCAGCGCGAAATCCAGCAGCACTATCCCGCCCCCGGGCTGGTCGAACATGACGCGGGCGAAATCTGGACTGCGACCCTGGCCTGCACCCGCGAGATGATCGATCACGCTGGCGGCGCGAGCCAGGTCGCCGCGATCGGTATCACCAACCAGCGCGAAACCGTCGTATTCTGGGATCGCACAACCGGCGAACCGCTGGCCCCGGCGATCGTGTGGCAGGACCGCCGTACCGCCGGCGATTGCGCGGCGCTGAAAGACGCGGGCCATGAAGCCGCGGTGCAGGCGAAAAGCGGGTTGCTGCTCGACCCCTATTTTTCGGGGAGCAAAATCGGGTGGGCGTTGAAAAACTGGCCGCAACTGCGCGCAGCGGGCGCGCGGCTTGCCGTTGGGACGATCGAATCCTATCTGATTTTCCGCCTGACCGGCGGTGTCCATGTCAGCGATGCGACCAATGCGTCGCGCACCTTGCTGATGGATATCAATGGTGCGGGCGGCTGGGATGCCGGCCTGTGCGACCTGCTCGGCGTGCCGATGGGTCTGCTCCCCGAAATCACCGGATGCACGACCACCGTCGGCACGACCGATCCATCGCTGTTCGGCGCCGCCATCGCGATCTGCGGCATGGCGGGCGATCAGCAGGCGGCAACGATCGGACAGGCGTGTCTGGCGCCGGGGCAGACCAAGGCGACCTTCGGCACCGGTGCCTTCATCCTGTCGGCGAGCGGGACGGTGCGCCCGCACTCGAAAAATCGCCTGCTCGCGACCGTGCTGGTCCAGGAGGGCGACACGCGCTCCTATGCGCTCGAGGGATCGGTGTTCGTTGCGGGCAGCCTGATCAAATGGCTGCGCGATGGGTTGGGGCTGCTGTCCAATGCGGCCGAAAGCGAGGGGCTGGCGCGGTCGATCGAGGACAATGGCGGCGTCTATCTGGTCCCTGCCCTCACCGGACTCGGCGCGCCGCACTGGCGCCCCGACGCGCTCGCCGCGCTGTCGGGGCTCAGCTTTGCGAGCAGCAAGGCGCATGTGGCGCGCGCCGCGCTGGAGGCGCAGGCGTATCAGGCGCACGACCTGAAATCCGCCTTCGCCGCGGATGGCGTCGATTGGGCCGACCTGCGCATCGATGGCGGCATGGCCGCCAACGACTGGATGGCGCAGGATCTCGCCGACATGCTCGCGCTGACCGTCGAGCGGCCCGACTTTGTCGAAAGCACTGCACTGGGCGCGGCGATGCTCGCCGCCACCGGCGCGGGCCTGTATCCCGATCTGGCGAGCGCGGCCAAAGCGATGCGCGGCACCGCGACGCGCTTCACCCCGGCGCTGGATACCGACAAACGCAAAACGCGCCTCGCCGGGTGGCAAAGCGCGCTTGCAAAGGTTTTAGGCTAAAGTGCCGAAGCAGCTTAGCGCTTGAGGGTAAGACCACCGAAGCGCTTGTTGAACTTGGCAACCTGACCCGCAGCGTCAAGCATGCGGCCGTTGCCGCCGGTCCAGGCCGGGTGCGCCGTCGGGTCGATTTCGAGCGTCATCGTGTCGCCCTCTTTGCCCCAGGTCGAGCGCGTCTGATATTCGGTGCCATCGGTCATCTTGACGGTGATCATGTGATAGGCCGGGTGAATGTCTTGTTTCATGTCTTTGGCTCCTGTGCCGCTGGTTACCGACCAGCGGGCGCGAGTCTGTGCGTCCGGGGACGCGAAGGTGCGGCCTTTAGTGGGCTGATCGGGAAAATGCAACACCCGCATCCCGCATCCCCGAGCGAAGTCGAGGGGCTCGTTCGAGCGAAGCGAGAATCCGCGAGGTAGCAGCCTCGACTTCGCTCGGGGATGCGGAGATTAGGGGTGACCTGTCAGTCGCTCGGCGGATCGGCGATCATCGCCGTGAACTGACATTCGGCGGCCAGCACGCCATCCAGCATCGCCTTGCCTTCAAACCGGCAGACGCTGCGCTTGGCCTGGATGATCGTGGCGTGCAGGTCGAGCAGGCAGCCGGGTTCGACCGGCTTGCGGAACTTCGCCCCGTCGATCGCCATGAAATATACGAGCTTGCCGGTGCCGGCGAGCCCCATCGATTCGATCGCGAGGACGCCAGCGGCCTGCGCCAGCGCCTCGACGATCAAAACGCCCGGCATGATCGGCCGACCGGGGAAATGCCCCTGGAAAAAGGGCTCGTTCATCGTCACCGCTTTGACCGCATGGATCGACGTGTCGGGCACGATCGAAACCACCCGGTCGACGAGCAGCATCGGATAACGGTGCGGCAGCAGGGTCAGGATCCGGCGGATGTCCACCGGTCCCATCGCTCCTGCCACATTGTCCCCGTCGGCCATGACGCTTAGCGGGTCGTCGGTGCGGTGCCGGTCGGCGCCGGTGCCGCGGGCGTGGCGCCCGGCTGCGCTGCGCGGGCGGCGTCCATCAATTGCTGGTTGCGCTGCTGAACCAGCTGGCCCGGCTGGTAACCGGCGGGAACCGCGATCGACACATTCGGCAGCAGGCGGTTGAGTTCGGTCACCACGGCGTCGGTGATATCGACGTTGTTTTCCCGCGCCAGCACCGCATCGGGGTTGAGCAGCAGGTCGATCTTTTTGGCGGTCATCGCAGCGCGGATCGCCTCGTTCATGCGGACGCTGATCTGGTCTTCGACATAAGCGATGGCGAGCTCGACCGGGCGGCCGATCTGGCCGAGCTCGGCCTGCGCCGCCTGACGCTTGTTCTGAACAGCCTGGCCAGCGGCCTGCAGCGTGGCCTGGTTCTGCGGCGTCTTTTTCGACTCTTCGTTATATTTGGCAATCAGGACATTGATTTCGGCCTGCAGCGTCTGGCCGCGCGACTGTTGCTGGTCGATCTGCGCCTTGTAGGTGGTTTCGATCTGCTGCGACGCGACCGAAAAGGCGTTCGAACGGGCGGCGGCGACGCGAACATCGGCGACAGCGACGGCTTTGGCCTGGGCGATCGCGGGGACGGCCATGATCGGCGAAACCGACAGCGTGGCGACGGCGAGCGCCGAAGCGACAAGAATTTTCTTCATCAGAATTGGGTTCCTACGTTGAATGAGAAGCGTTTGGTATCATCACCCTCTTGTTTGCGAAGGGCGTAAGCGAAATCGATCCGGAAGGGACCGAAAGGAGACCGCCAGTTGACCCCGGCGCCGATCGAAACGCGCGGCATCCAGCTGTCACCATAGAAGCGTTCTTCGAACGGAGCCAACTGAGAGAAGCCGGTCGGACAGACCGTATACTGGTTACCCGTTGGCTGGCCCGCACTGTCGAGCGGCCGTGTCGCAAATTGCTCTGCCCCCGACGCTGAGTTACGGCAAAGAAACTTGGTCAGATTATCGGCAGGATCCTTGAACCTCGCCAGCGTGGTCAGCAGCGGCTGCTTGACACTCCACACCGATCCCACATCGAGGAAGACCGACGGCCGCAGCCCCAGCTCCTTAGCCCCGGTGCCGAGCGGAATGTCGAGCTCGATGCGACCCTGGTAGTAAGCCCGACCGCCAAGCGCGTCATCGATCCGACCACGGTTGCGATTCTGGATCGTCGTATCGAGAATCGGATTCGCCGGATCAGTCAGATCGACCCCGGTAAACCGAATCACGCGCGGACCGATACCGCGAATGTCGAAACCGCGCATTTGCGGTTCGCCCAGGAAGAAACGGTCGGTCAGGCGCACCTTGTCACTGGTCGGCGTCGGCGCGCTGCCGAACGGATAGATGTAACCGCCCTCGGCCGACAAATTGAGCACGAAACGGCTGCCGAGGTTGAAATGCTTCGATGCGTTTGCGCGAGTGCGGACATATTTCACGCTGCCGCCGAGGCCGGCGAAGTCCTGACTGAGCGACAGCGACTGGCCGCGCGTCGGCCGGATCCGGTTGTCGCGGTCGTCATAGGCGATCGTATACCCGACCAGCGAGGTCGTGCGCTTGCCGATCGCGTCGCACAGGTAACGGCCGGCAACGAGGGGATCGCACTCGTTGCCAAAGAAATAGATGCCGCGATCGAGCGTCACATCGTCATAATTGAGGCTGTAACGCCCAAAAAAGGACATGTATTCGGTCAGCGGCACACCGGCGTTGAGCTGAAAACCCGTTGTTACTTGCTGGAATGTCGTTCGGCGATCGTTGTTGATGAAGTTGAACGAGTTCAAATCGCGGCGATAGACGCTGCCGCCGACCGAGATGTTGCGGTCGAACAGATAGGGTTCGGTAAAACCGAGTTCGATCGACTTCGAATAGCTCGAATAGTTGACCGACGCCTGAAGCTGCTGACCCAGCCCGCGGAAGTTGCGCTGGCGGATCGACGCCTGGAGCAGGAAATTCTCGATCGACGAGAAACCGGCCGACAGCGACAATTCGCCGGTCGGCTTTTCCTCGACATTGGTTTCCAGGATGATGCGGTCGGGGGCGCTGCCCTCCTTGCGCTCGATCTCCAGATTTTCCTGGAAATAACCCAGGCTGTTCAAGCGGTTTTCGGTGCGCTTGATGCCAAAGCTGTTGAACGCATCGCCTTCGTTCAGACGGAATTCGCGGCGCACGACCTTGTCGTGGGTCAGCGTGTTGCCGTTGACGTCGATCCGCTCGACGTAAGTCCGCGGGCTTTCGGCGACGTTGAAGGTGATCGCCATCGTCCGGTCTTCGGCATTGCGGCGGAATTCGGGGTTGATGTCGGCAAAGGCATAGCCGAACAGCCCGGCGGTCTCGCTCAGGCTTTCAACCGTATCCTCGACCAGCTTGGCATCATACCAGTCGTCGGTTTTCATCGGCAGCAGCGTCTTCAGCATTTCGGGCTGGAAGTCGCGCAGCTCGCTTTTCACGTCGACGGCGCCGAATTTATAGCGTTCGCCTTCCTCGACGACATAGGTGATGATGAAATCTTGCTTGTTGCTCGTCAGCTCGGCCACCGCCGAAATGACGCGGAAATCGGCGTAGCCGTTCGCGAGATAAAACAGGCGCAGCTTCTGCTGGTCATAGGCCAGGCGATCGGGATCATAGCTGGTATTCGACGACAGGATCGTCAGCAGGCTCGACTCCTTGGTCGCCATCTCGTCCTTCAGATCGCCGTCGCTGAACTTGTCGTTGCCCAGGATATTGATCTGGCGGACCTTCGACTTCGGCCCTTCGTTGATTTCGAACACGACATCGACGCGGTTCTGGTCGAGCGAGACCATCTTTGGCTCGACCGTCGCGGCAAAGCGGCCCTGGCGTTTGTAAAGCTCGATGATCCGCGCCACGTCGGCGCGCACTTTCGAGCGGGTAAAGATCTGGCGCGGCGCCAGTTTGATCTCGGGCCGGATCTTGTCTTCCTTCAGGCGCTTGTTGCCTTCCAGAATAACGCGGTTGATCACCGGATTTTCGGCGACCTGGATCGTCAGCGCACCATTGTTGTCGGTGATCTGGAAATCCTTGAACAACTCGGTCGCGGCCAGGTCTTTCAAGGCCTGGTCAAGGATCGAACGGTCATAGCGCTGGCCGACGCGCAGGCGCAGATACGACAGGATCGTCTGCGCCTCGAGCCGCTGGTTGCCGACGACGGTGATCGACTGGACCGTCGTCGCGGCAGGCGCCGCTTCGGGGGCAGGCGCCGGGACAGTGGGAGCAGCGACGGGCGGCGGCGCGACTTCCTGCGCCATCAGCGGCGGTGCCAGCATCGTGCCGGCTAAAAGAAGTGCCGACAGCTGTGTCCGGCCCAAATATTTATGTGAAGCCACGCTGTTCATCCCGAAAAAATAACTCAAAAGCGCCAAACCCGCCTGACCGCGGGTTCGCGCGCACTCCCTGCCCCAGACTCGCTAGCCAATCAAGCGCGCGATCCCGTTCCACAGGCCCAATGAGCCCAAATCATTGAAAGTCACGACCAGCATCAGCGTGACGATCGCCGCAAAGCCGAATCGGAACGCCCATTCCTGCACCCGGGGCGGAGCAGGACGTCGCCGGACCGCTTCATAAGCGTAGAATAGCAAATGACCACCATCGAGCATGGGCAATGGCAAGAGGTTGATGAACCCCAGATTGATGGAAATCAGGGCGATGAAGAATATCAGCGACGCCAGGCCCAACGTCGCCGCCTGCCCGGAAATTTCGGCGATCTTGACCGGACCGTTCATGTCCTTGATCGACCGGCGCCCGGTCAGAAACTGCCCCAGCACCTCGCCCGTCTGGCGGACGATCTGCCAGGTCTGGTGAAGGCCGACCATCGGTGCTTCGAGCAGCGTGACCGGCTGTAGTTGCTGCGGCGGTGGCGCCAGGCCGATGATCGCCCGCTCATAGTCTTTGCCGAAGGGATCTTTTTCTTTGACCAGCTGCGGGGTCAGCTCAACCATCCGCTCGCTGCCGCCGCTGACCACGCGGACCTGCATCGCCTCGCCCGGGCGGTGCGCCACCGCCATCGAAATATCACCGAAGACGGCGATCGGTCGGCCGTCAATTTCAACAATTCGGTCGCCGGTCCGCAGACCCGCGGTTGCAGCGGCCGATCCCGCCGAAATCCCGCCCGCGACCGGCGGCGTCACCAGCTTTCCGCCCGCCCACGCGAAACCGGCGAGGATCAGGATCGCGAACAGGAAATTGGTTGCCGGCCCCGCGGCCACGATCAACGACCGTTTCCACACCGCCTGGGCCGGAAAGGTGTGCGATTTCTGTTCGGCCGGCAGCTGCTGCCAGGCGGCGTCGGGCTGGCTGACGGCGTCGCGGTCGCCCGCGAACTGGACATAGCCGCCCAGCGGCAGCCAGCCGATTTTCCATTCGGTGCCGCGCTTGTCGGTCCAGCCGAGAAACTTGCGACCAAAGCCGATCGAGAAGGTATCCGCTTTCACCCCGCACCAGCGACCGACGATATAATGGCCATATTCGTGCACGAACACGAGCGGCCCCAGCACCAGCAGAAACGCGAGCACGGTAAAGGCAAAACCAGGGGTCTCAAGCATGTTCATATAGGTCCACAAAGCGCTGGGCAGCCACGCGGGATGCGGCATCGACGCTGAATATGTCGTGAAGCGACGTGGGCGCGGCCGGCGCCTCGGCATCGATCACCCGGCGCACGGTATCGACGATCGCGGGAAAGGATATGCGCCCCGCCAGGAACGCGGCCACCGCAACCTCGTTGGCAGCATTGAGCTGCGCCGGGCGGGCGCCGCCCGCGGCAATCGCGGCGCGGCACAGCGCCGTAGCCGGGAAGCGGACCTCGTCGGGCGCCTCGAAGTCGAGCCGCGCGATGGTCGCCAGGTCAAGCGGCGCGCACGGCGTCGCCATCCGCTGCGGCCAGGCGAGCGCACTCGCGATCGGGATCCGCATGTCGGGCGAGCCGAGCTGCGCCAGCGTCGAACAATCGATATATTCGACCAGGCTGTGGATCACCGATTGCGGGTGAACGAGAATTTCGATGCGATCCAACCCGACCGGGAACAGATGATGCGCCTCGATCAGCTCCAGACCCTTGTTCATCATGGTTGCCGAATCGACGCTGATCTTTGCCCCCATCGACCAGTTCGGATGCGCCACCGCCTGCGCCGGGGTGACGCGCGCCATGTCGGCGGCGCTCATCGTGCGGAACGGACCGCCGCTGGCGGTCAGGATGATGCGGCGCACCTGATCGATGCGGCCGCCCGCGAGACATTGAAAAATGGCATTATGTTCGCTGTCGACCGGCAGGATGGTGGCGGCCGATGCCCGCGCCGCAGCCATCATCAGCGCCCCCGCCGAAACCAGCGCCTCCTTGTTGGCGAGCGCCACGTCGGTGCCGGCTTCCAGCGCCGCCATCGTCGGGGCCAGCCCCGCGGTACCGACGATCGCCGCCATCACCAGATCGGTCGGCCGTTGCGCCGCTTCGACCAGCGCGTCGGCGCCTGCGGCGACGTCGATGCCGGTATCGGCGAGCGCCTCGCGCAATTCGGCGTAGCGCGCCGCATCGGCAATGACCGCCACATCGGGACGGAATTCGCGCGCCAGCTTTGCCAGTTCGGCGACGTCGCTGTTCGCGGTCAGCGCGCTTACCTGCCACCCGTCACCATCGCGCCGGACTAGGTCGAGGGTCGATTGCCCCACCGACCCTGTGGCGCCGAACAGCGAGAGGCGGCGGGTCATGTCAGCCGCCCGCCCGGATCGTAATCTGCCCGACGAACGCGAGCCCGCCGAGCAGCAGCGCCACCGGCAGCACCCCGTCGACGCGGTCGAACAGGCCGCCATGCCCCGGGATCAGCTTGCCCGAATCCTTGACCCCGGCGCGGCGCTTCATCCAGCTTTGCGCCAGATCGCCCAGCTGGGCGAGCAATCCCATGAACAGTCCGATCCACAGCGGCACCCCGATGATACCGGCACGGTCGCCGATGGTGGCGCTGGCAATCAGCGCGGCGATCATGCCGCCGATCAGTCCCGACCAGGTTTTCGAGGGGCTGATCGTCGGCGCCAGGCGCGCACCACCAAAGGCGCGGCCCGCGAAATAGGCACCAATGTCGGTCGCCCACACCATGCCGAAGACCCAGAGCGCCGCCGTCATGCCCAGCTGGTCGCGGATGAACCAAAGCCCTGCCACGGCGCCAAGGGTAAGGGCCGGCCCAAGCGCGATCAGCACCCCTTTCGCGCCGCGGCTCAAGGTCATGGTGCGGACCAGCGCGAGCCATTCGGCGATGACCAGCGCGCCGCCGACCAACAGCAACAGGCCGAACGCCAGCCCGCCGAACCACAACGCGGTGCCCGCGATCGCAAACAAGATGATCGCCGATCCGATCCGCACCCACAGGTCCGATTTGCCCGCCGTCATTATCTAAAGTCCCCCGTAACGACGATCGCGGCGCGCAAAATGGTCGAGCGCCGCCTTCAGGTCGGCCGGTTTGAAATCCGGCCACAAAATGTCGGTGAAATAGAGTTCGGCATAGGCCGATTGCCACAGCAGGAAATTCGACAGCCGCACTTCGCCCGAGGTGCGAATGAGCAGGTCGAGCGGGGGCATGTCGGCGGTGTCGAGATGCGCCGCGATCGTCGCCTCGCTGATCTCGCCCGCCGCGGCGGCGGCCCGGGCAGCGCGCACCAGTTCGTCCTGCGCGCCATAGTTGAGCGCGACCGCCAGCGTCGTGCGTTTGTTGCCCGACGTCCGCTCAAGGGCATTTTCGATCAGCTTGACCACATCAGGGGCCAGCGCGCGCCAATTGCCGATGACCTTCAGCTTGACGTCATTGGCAGCAAATTCGTCGAGGTCGGACAGGATGAAGCGCTTCATCAGCCCCATCAGGTCGCTGACCTCTTCCTCGGGCCGTTTCCAGTTTTCGGAACTAAAGGCATAGAGCGTCATCGCCTCGATGCCCAGGTCACCCGCCGCGCGGACAATCGTGCGCACCGCCTCGACCCCGGCCTTGTGACCGGCGACGCGGGGCAGCAGGCGCTTCTTGGCCCAGCGGCCGTTGCCGTCCATGATGATGGCGACGTGGCGCGCGCCGTGGTTGCTCATAAATCCTCCCCGCTCGCGGGGATGTGGCAGCGCGCAGCGCTGACGGAGGGGGGGTGCGGCATGAAGCTATGCTGCGTAAGGACGCGAGCCCCCTCCACCATGCTTCGCATGGTCCCCCTCCCCGTTCCGGGGAGGATCGCGATGACCGCACGCTCGCGCATCGGCTTAGCCCAGAATTTCCTTTTCCTTCGCGGTCGCGGCGGCGTCGAGTTCGGCGATCGTCGCGTCGGTCAGCTTTTGCACCTCGGTTTCGTGGCGCTTGCGCTCGTCCTCGCTGATTTCTTTCTTGTTCTCGTCGGCCTTCAGATTGTCCATCCCGTCGCGGCGAACATTGCGCACGGCGATACGCGCCGCCTCGGCATATTTTCCGGCGAGCTTGGACAATTCCTTGCGGCGTTCCTGCGTCATTTCGGGGATCGGCAGGCGCAGCATCTGACCGTCGACGATCGGGTTGAGGCCCAGGCCCGCCGAGCGGATCGCCTTGTCGACCGGGCCAACGTTCGATTTGTCCCACACCTGCACCGTCAGCATCCGCGCTTCGGGCGCACTGACCGAGGCGACCTGGTTGAGCGGCATGTGCGACCCATAGACTTCGACCGTCACCGGATCGAGCAGCGCGGTGTGTGCGCGCCCGGTGCGCAGGCCCGAGAGGTCGCTTTTGAGCGCCTCGACCGCGCCGTGCATCCGGCGCTCCAGGTCGGCCTTGTCATATTTCGCCATCGTCTTGTCCTCTCTTATTTTGTCAGGCGTCGCCGAGCGCGCTTCCCTCAGTCGGCATCGCCGACGATCGTCGAAACACCCTCGCCCGCCAACACCCGCGCCAGATTTCCGGCTTCGCGAATGTTGAACACGACGATCGGAATATGGTTGTCACGGCACAGCGCCACGGCGCTCGCGTCCATCACCTTCAAATTGTCGGCGAGCACGCGGTCATAGCTCAATGTATCGTAACGGACCGCCGATTTATCCTTTTTGGGATCGGCGTTATAGACGCCATCGACACTGGTCCCCTTGAGCAACGCGTCGCACTTCATTTCGGCGGCGCGCAGCGCCGCGCCGCTGTCGGTGGTGAAATAGGGCGCGCCAACCCCCGCGGCGAAGATCACGACGCGGCCCTTTTCGAGGTGGCGTTCGGCGCGGCGGCGGATCACCGGCTCGCACACCTTGTCCATTTCGATCGCCGACTGGACGCGCGTTTCGACGCCGATCTGCTCAAGCGCATTCTGCATCGCGAGCGCGTTCATCACCGTCGCCAACATGCCCATATAATCGGCCTGGGCGCGGTCCATGCCCTTGGCGGCGCCCGCCATGCCGCGAAAGATGTTGCCGCCGCCGATGACGAGGCAGATTTCAAGCCCGCGTCCTTTGGCCGCCTTGACCTCGGCCGCCATGCTGGCGACGGTTTCGGGGTCGATGCCGAATGGCGTCGATCCCATCAACGCCTCGCCCGACAGTTTCAGCAAGATGCGTTTCATGCCGGGCAATGCCATGATCGGGGGAACCTCTTTGGGGGATTAGATACGCGAATGGCGCGCACCCTAGTGAAGGCGCGCGCCATTGCCAAGCGGACTGCCGCGCAAGCGCACGGCAATTCCGCGTTTCTTTTTAGACGCCGGCGACCGCCGCGACTTCCGCCGCGAAATCGCTTTCTTCCTTCTCGATGCCTTCGCCGAGCTGGAAGCGGGTAAAGCCCTTCAGCGTGATCGTCGCGCCAACGTCCTTGCCGGCAGCGGCGACGACTTCGGCGACCGGGGTCTTGCCGTCCATCACGAACAGCTGCGACAGCAGCGCGTTTTCCTTGCGGAACTTGGCGATGCCGCCGTCGACCATCTTGGCCGCGATGTCGGCGGGCTTGCCCGACTGGGCAGCCTTTTCCTCAGCGATCGCGCGTTCGCGCGCCACGAGCTCGGGGTCGAGATCGTCGCCGTTCAGCGCCAGCGGGTTCGCGGCGGCGACGTGCATCGCCAGCTGCTTGCCCAGCGGTTCGAGGACATCGGCGCCGGCGGTCGATTCGAGCGCGACGAGCACGCCGATCTTGCCCATGCCGGGAGCCGCCGCGTTATGGACGTAAGCGGTGACGACGCCCGAATTCACCGTCATGATCGCGCTGCGGCGCAGCGACTGGTTTTCACCGATCGTGGCGATGTTCTGGGTCAGCGCTTCGGTGACGGTGCCGCCAGCCGGATAGGCCGACGCGCCCAGTGCGTCGATGTCGGTGATGCTGCCGGCGAGCGCAATATTGGTCACGTCGCGGACGAAACCCTGGAACTGCTCGTTCTTGGCAACGAAATCGGTTTCGCTGTTCACTTCGACCATGGCGCCGCGGGTGCCATCGGTGGCGACGCCAACCAGACCCTCGGCAGCAACGCGGCCGGCCTTTTTGGCGGCGGCGGCGAGGCCCTTGGTGCGCAGCCAGTCGATCGACGCTTCGATGTCGCCGCCATTTTCGGCGAGCGCCCGTTTGCAGTCCATCATCCCTGCGCCCGTGCGGTCGCGCAGTTCCTTGACGAGAGCGGCCGTAATTTCAGCCATGGGTGATCCTTTCCAAAGTGGAGCAATCCTGACGGGACTGCTGCGCCGCACGCGTGGCGGCGCGATAAGTCAAAACGATGACCGAGGGCGGCGGCTGCACTGTCGCAGCACGCCGCCCGGTCATTAGGCGCGCTTAGGCGTCGCTCTGGCGTTCGGTTTCGGCTGCGGCTTCGGCCGGAACCTGTTCGTCCTCGGTCACCGGGGCCGCATCAGCGGCCGGAGCGGCTTCAACGACCGGTGCGGCTTCAACAGCCGCGGTTTCTTCGGCAACCGGGGCGGCAGCCTCTTCGACCAGCGCCGGTTCGGCAACGGGTTCGACCGCTGCGCCCAGATCTTCGCCGCGGTTGGCGCGGGCTTGCTGGCCGCCACGCGTTGCCGCCTGGGCAATCGCATCGCAGTAGAGGCGGATCGCGCGCGCCGCGTCATCGTTCGCCGGAACCGGGAACGCGATGCCGTCGGGCGAAACGTTCGAATCGAGGATCGCCACGACCGGGATGCCAAGGACGTTGGCTTCCTTGATCGCCAGCTCTTCCTTGTTCGCGTCGACGACGAACATCACATCGGGAATGCCGCCCATGTCGCGGATACCGCCGAGCGACATTTCGAGCTTGTCGCGTTCGCGGGTGCGGTTGAGCACTTCCTTCTTGGTCAGGCCCGAGGTGTCGCCCGAAAGCTGTTCCTCAAGGGTCTTGAGACGCTTGATCGAACCCGAAATCGTCTTCCAGTTGGTGAGCATACCGCCCAGCCAGCGATGGTTGACGAAGTGCTGACCCGACGCGCGTGCGGCATCGGCGATCGGCCCCTGCGCCTGGCGCTTGGTACCGACGAACAGGACCTTGCCACCCGAAGCGGCCGACGAGGCGACGAATTCGAGCGCGCGCGCAAAAAGCGGCACGGTCTGCGACAGGTCGAGAATGTGGATGCCGTTGCGCGCACCGAAAATATACGGCTTCATGCGCGGGTTCCAGCGGTGGGTCTGGTGGCCGAAGTGGGCGCCAGCCTCGATAAGATTCTGCATCGTGACGACAGGTGCCGCCATGGTCTTTCTCCTTCCGGTTGGTCCTCTGGAAAGCAAGAACCGGGTTCCGCAAGCGGATGGTCCCGGCACCGGTTTATGTGCGCTTTCCATGTGGAATGGGCGGCCCGTTAGCGGGCTTGGCCATCAAAAGCAAGCACCGAGCGCGCCTTTGAGACGAGCGGCGGCGCCGCATCGTCATTCGGTTGAACGACAATCTGACTCGGTTCGTCGCAAAACTATTGAGAACAAATCAGGAACATGGAACGAAAAGCCCAGCGAAACCGTCCTTTGCTGGAAAAGGTTTCGTGAACGAAAACCCGGAAGGACAGATCATGGTTCAGGTCGCAGTCGCACTCCTCTTCGCTCTCGCCGTCGGCCTCGGCATCACGGTGATCCTCGCGATGCTGAAATCGAACGAGACCGCGATTCTGTCGGCACTGCTCGGCGAAGGCGCCTTTCCGGCCGATGCCGCGCCGCAGCCCGGTCCGGCGACCGTCATCAAGCTGCGCCCATCGGCGCCGCGTCGCCACATATCGCGCGCCGTCATCATCCGCCCGCAGTTCAGCCGCGCCGCCTGACCTTCGCATAGCTGGCGAGGCCGAACGGCAGCGTCGCCGCATAGAGTGCGCATACGGCAAGCAGCGTCAGCCATGGTGCGGTGACCAGCGCAGCGCCGAGCAATCCCACCCCTGCCAAGGCGAACAATCGCCAAGACCGGCGCAGGCGAATCGACGCCCAGCTGTAGGTCGGGATAGCCGAGATCATCAGCATCGCGACGCCAAGCGCCCAAGGCATCACGAGATACCATTCGCGGAACAGATCATTGCCCGTCGTCAGCCACAGATAGACCGGCACAAACGCCAGCCCCGCTCCGGCGGGCGCGGGAATGCCGGTGTTGAAGCCGGCTGATTTATGCGGCTGAAAATCGGCGTCCATCCGCGAGTTGAAGCGCGCGAGGCGCAGCGCACAACAGACCGCCAGCGCGAGCGCCGCCGTCCAGCCGAACTTCGGCGCATCGGTCAGCGACCACAGGAACAGGATCATCGCCGGCGCGACGCCGAAAGCGATCACGTCCGACAGCGAATCGAGCTCGGCGCCGAATTTGCTCTGCGCCCGCAGCAGCCGGGCGATCCGCCCGTCCATGCCGTCGAGCACCCCGGCGAAAATCACCGCGGCAATGGCCAGTTCAAACTGCCCGCCGATGGCAAAGCGAACCCCCGTCAGGCCGAAACACAGCGCCAGCACCGTGATCGCATTGGGGGCAAAGGCGCGCAGGCCGATGCCGCCGATACGGCGTCCCGCGGCGTCGGCCGGCAACTGATTGTCGTCCGCCACCCTGTCTATTGCCCGATGCCGTCGATCATGTCGGCCTTTCCGATCCGCGCGACGACGGTTTCACCCGCCAACGTCCGCTGACCCAGCAGGACCTGCGGCGTCGTGCCGGCGGGCAGATAGACATCGACGCGGCTGCCGAAACGGATCAGCCCGACGCGCTGGCCGGTGGCGAGCTCGTTGCCCATGGTGACGAACGGCATGATCCGCCGCGCGACTAGGCCCGCGATCTGGGTAAAGCCGATCCGCACCCCGTCGGCGCGTTCGACCACAAAATGCTGGCGTTCATTCTCTTCGCTCGCCTTGTCGAGGTCGGCGTTGAGGAACTTGCCGGGAATATAAACGAGCTTGCGCAGCGTCCCCGCGACGGGGGTGCGGTTGATGTGGACGTCGAAGACGCTCATGAAAATCGATACGCGCAGCATCGGCGCGTCGCCCAGCCCGTCGGGTCCGGCGATCTCGGGCGGCGGCGGCACTTCGGCGATCTGGGTCACCAGCCCGTCGGCGGGCGCAATAACGATATCGCTGCCGGTCGGGGTGATGCGAACCGGATCGCGAAAAAAGGCGCCGACCCACAATGTCACGCCCAGCATGAGCCACGGCAGGATCGGCCAGCCGAGCAGGAAGAAACAGAGGGTGATGATGCCGGCGATCAGAAGGAACTTGCGACCTTCGGGATGGATCGACGGCCATTGCCATTTGATGCCGCCACCGGGGCGGTTGGAAGAGATGATGTTGGACATGGCCGTTCTTCTAGGGTGCACACCTATGACTGACAATGGATAAGGCGCGGCGCGGGTTCCACCACGACCATTGATCAATCGCGCCGCTTTGCCTAAGGCCCGCTGCAACTCCGACTCCCCAAGGATAAAGGCGTACAGCATGGGCAAGATCAAGGTAGCCAACCCGGTCGTCGAACTCGACGGCGACGAAATGACCCGGATCATCTGGCAGTGGATCCGCGAGCGGCTGATCCTTCCCTATCTCGACATCGACCTGCATTATTACGACCTCAGCATCGAAATGCGTGACCAGACCGATGACAAGATCACGGTCGATGCCGCCAACGCGATCGCCAAATATGGCGTCGGCGTAAAATGCGCGACGATCACCCCCGACGAACAGCGGGTCGAGGAATTCGGCCTGAAGAAAATGTGGAAATCGCCGAACGGCACGATCCGCAACATCCTGGGCGGCGTCGTGTTCCGCGAACCGATCGTGATGAAGAACGTGCCCCGGCTCGTCCCCGGCTGGACCGACCCGATCGTCGTCGGCCGCCATGCGTTCGGCGACCAGTATAAGGCGACCGATTTCCGCGTCCCCGGCCCCGGCAAGCTGCGCCTGGTGTTCGAGGGTGAAGACGGCAAGGTCATCGACGAAGAGGTGTTCCTGTTCCCCTCATCGGGCGTCGCGATGGCGATGTACAACCTCGACGATTCGATCCGCGACTTCGCCCGCGCCAGCCTGAACTATGGCCTCGCGCGCAAGTGGCCGGTGTATCTGTCGACCAAGAACACGATCCTGAAGGCCTATGACGGCCGTTTCAAGGATCTGTTCGAAGAAGTGTTCAACGCCGAATTCAAGGCCGAGTTCGACGCCGCGGGCATCGTGTACGAACATCGCCTGATCGACGACATGGTCGCATCGGCGCTGAAATGGTCGGGCAAATTCGTCTGGGCCTGCAAGAATTACGACGGCGACGTCCAGTCGGACACCGTTGCCCAGGGCTTTGGCTCGCTGGGCCTGATGACCAGCGTGCTGATGACTCCCGACGGCCAGACCGTCGAATCCGAAGCCGCACACGGCACCGTCACCCGCCATTATCGCATGCACCAGCAGGGCAAGGCGACCTCGACCAACCCGATCGCGTCGATCTTTGCGTGGACCGGCGGCCTCAAGCACCGCGGCAAGCTCGACGACAACGCCGAACTGATCAAATTCGCCGACGACCTCGAAAAGGTCTGCGTCGCGACGGTCGAAAGCGGCAAGATGACCAAGGATCTGGCGCTGCTGATCGGCCCCGACCAGAATTGGCTGACCACCGAAGGCTTTTTCGAGGCGATCGTCGAGAATCTCGAAAAGAAGATGGGCGCGTAAACAAGCGTTTTACTTGAGATAGACGTCTAGCCAATCGGGGCCGGCCTGCATAAGGTCGGCCCTTATGGTATCGGAAACAGAAACCTCGGCTATCGGCAACGCGCTGGTGGTGCTCGGCGCCGCGGGAATCGTCATCCCGGCGTTCGCGCGCTTTCGCCTGCCGCCCGTCATCGGGTTCATCCTCGTCGGCCTGCTGGTCGGGCCATCGGGGCTGGGCTCGCTGGCCGGGGATTATCCGTGGCTCAAGCACGTCACCATTGCCTCGGCCGACGATATCGCGCTGTTCGCCGAATTCGGCATCATCCTGCTGCTCTTCTCGATCGGCCTCGAACTGTCGTTCCGCCGCCTGTGGTCGCTCAGGAAACTGGTGTTCGGGGTCGGCGCCGCCGAACTGCTGCTCAGCGGTGCGATCCTCGGCGGCGGCCTGTGGCTGCTTGGCGGTCTCTCGACCCCCGCCGCCTTCGGCCTTGGCATCGCGCTGGCGCTGTCCTCGACCGCGCTGGTGTTGCCGATGGTGGGCACCAAGTCCGCGGTCGGACGCGCCTCTTTTTCGATGCTGCTGTTCGAGGATCTGGCGATTGTGCCGATCATCTTCATCCTCGGCGCGTTCGCGCCCAATGCCGCGGGCGACAGCACCGAACTGCTGCTCACGACCCTGTGGCAAGGGGTGCTGGTCGTTGCCGTTCTGGCGGTCGCGGGCTGGTTTCTGCTGCCGCGCATTTTCGCTCAGGCGGCGCGCGCCAAGGATCCCGAACTGTTCCTCGCCGCCAGCCTGCTTGTCGTCATCGTCGCCGCCCTCGCCACCGCCACGGTCGGCCTGTCGCCGATCGTCGGCGCGCTGCTCGCCGGGCTGATGATCGCCGAAACCGAATATCATGGCGAGGTCGAGGCGATCACCGCCCCGTTCAAAGGCCTTGCGCTCGGGGTGTTCCTGATCAGCGTCGGCATGGGCCTCAACCTCAAGACGATCGCCGAGCAATGGCCGATGCTCGTCGCGGCCGTCGTCGGGGTCGTGGCCGTCAAGGCGGTGGTCACCGCGCTGCTCCTGCGCTTTTCGGGCGCCCGCCGCGGCACCGCCGCCGAGGTTGGCCTGTTGATGGCCAGCCCGTCGGAAACCACGTTGATCGTGCTGACCGCCGCGCTCACGGCAGGGATCATCGACCCTGAAACCGCCAGTTTCTGGCAATTGGTCACCGCGATCGGGCTTACCATCACGCCGCTGCTGGCGCGCGTCGGCCATGACATCGCCCGGCGGATCGAGATGCGCAGCGGCGACACGCCCGACGAAGAACCCGCGACGGCGCGCACCGTGATCGTCGGCTTTGGCCGCGTCGGGCGCACCGTCGCCGAATTGCTGCGCGACCATGGCCGGTCTTATGTCGCGGTCGATGCCGATATCGACACCGTGGCGGCGGCGCGCCGCGACGGTTTTTCGGTGCGTTTCGCCGATGTCGCGCGGCCTGGCAGCCTCGACAAACTGGGGATCGAGAGCGCCGACGCGATCGTGCTGACGATGGATGATCCAGTTCAGCAACTGCGGATGACCAAGCAGATGCGGCTGAAATATCCCGGCCTGCCGATCATCAGCCGCGCGCGCGACGCCGACCACGCCGCCGCACTTTATCAGGCGGGGGCAAGCGATGCGGTGCCCGA
The DNA here is from genome assembly GCA_964502035.1 of uncultured Sphingopyxis sp. GTDB lineage: Bacteria > Pseudomonadota > Alphaproteobacteria > Sphingomonadales > Sphingomonadaceae > Sphingopyxis. Next base: position 126,764 of record CAZCUW010000002.1, read on the forward strand.
AACCCTCGAAAGTTCGTTGCAGCTTGCCGAGGCGGTGCTGATCGACCTGGGCGTCGCGATGGGGCCGGTGATCGCGTCGATCCACGACGTGCGCGCGAGGATGCGGCGCGACATCATGACCAAGGGCGATCTGGAGCGCGAACCCCGCATCCGCAAAGTGCGCCGCCCCGATCCCGGCAGCGAAACCGTTTAGCGGCCGCCCGCCGTCGGTGCCGCCGGTGCGGTTGCCGCGCCCAGTGCCGACGCGTCGGCCAGCGTCATGCCCTTGGGCAGGATCGCCAGCGACCATTGGCGCGCGGGGGTCAGATATTGCTGCGCCAGCCGCTGAACATCGGCGGCAGTAACCGCCGAAATATCGTCCTGGATCGACAGCGCCGCGGCGGTGACCCGCGGATCGCGTGTCGCGCCTTCAAGGAGGAACATCCAATAGACGTTGCCGGTCGACGCGCGCGCGACCTGCTCGCGGATCGGCACCGCGTTGCGCGTCAATTCGTCGGCGCTGACCGGTTTTGCGACCAGGTCGGCAGCGATGTCGCGCGCGATGCCATAAAAGCGGTCGAGATCCTTGGGCGCGAGCAGGCTGCCAACGAGCAGATAGCCGCCGCTGTCAAATCCGGTCGGCCAATGGCTGTCGACCACCGGGCCGTAGCTCGCCCCCTGTTCGGCGCGCAGGCGGTCGAACAGGCGGTCATTGAACACCGCGGCCAGCACCTCGAGTCCGCGCGCATCACGCGGATTGGCCAAGCCGCCGCCGGTGGGCCACGCGGTCATCGCCGCCGCCTGTCCCTGTTCGCCGCGATGATAGGCGATTTCGGGCACCGTCACATGTTTGGCAAAATCGACCCGCTGGCCGCTGGCCGGCGCCAGGGTCGGCCGCGGCGACAGCGCACCAACCGTTTCACTCAGGATCTTGCGATAGTCGATCGATTCAAGGTCGCCGAAAATCTGCACCTCGATGGGACCGCTGGCGAGCCGCGGTTCCCAGAAGGCGCGGAACGCCGCGGGCGTCAGCGCCTCGATCTGTGCTTTGTCGGGCGCGGCCCAGCGTGCGTCATTGTTGGTCAACCAGCCGCGCAGATTGCGGTCGAGCACCGCATTGGGGGTGGCGTCGTTGAGGTCGTAGCCGGTGAGATACCCGATGCGGAGCCGCTCGATCGGCGCCGCGTCCCAGCGTGGCTGGGCCAGCTTGCCCGCGATCAATCGCATCTGGTCGGCCAGATCCGCAGGTTTGCTTTCCGCCGACAATTCGAACGCATCGTCGTCGATCGCAAAGTTCAGCTGGATTTGACGCCCGTTGGTCAGCTGATCGATCTCGTTCTGCCCCCACGGCCCGATCCCACTCGCGACCAGCGCATAGTCGCCGGTCCACAACAGGTTGGGCGCGTCGGCAGCGACGCTGCGGTTGCCGGCGCCGAACCGCACATTGACGCGAACCTTGCCCGGTTCGACCTTGTTGTTCGACACCAGCGCGGTCACGCCATTGGCAAATTCGATCCGCTCGGCGCGCAGGCCGAGAATATTTGTCGTCGATGCGATCGTCCCCGGCTGACCGAATGCGGGCAGCTGTTTGAAATCGGCCTCGACTGTCGCCAGCCGATCGTCGCGCGCGGTCACCGGCGCTTTCAGCGCGGCAAGGACAGCAGGATTGCCGCCCGCCGCGGTCGGGGTGGTCAGCACGGCGCGCGTCACCGGCGCCGCAAAAATCGCCTTGCTGATCTCCAGCATCACCTTCGGCGTCGCCGACGCACGGATCGCCGCGAACATGTCGACCTGTCCCTGCGGGCTGGTGACCGTCTCGCCGATATCGACCGCGCGGACCATATCGTCGGCCAGCCGCGCGCCCGGCTCGTTGCGCGCATTTTCCAGTTCCTTGCGCAGGAACGCTTCGATTTCATTTGCTTCGCGGTCGATGTCGGCCTGCGAGGGCGGGGTGCTGACCGCATCGGCAATCACGCCGCGCACGTCGGCGAGCGCGGCCTTCCAATCGCTGAGCGGAACGATCGACGCCATCGTCACGTCGGCGCTGCGACTGACATATTGCTGCTCGACCGTCGCGACCAGATAGCTGCCGCCGCTGCGCGCGCGGTTTTCCAAGCGCCGGTTGACCAGCGCCTGGGCAATGAATTCCAGATAAAGCCGCCGCGTGTTTTCGACGGTGTCGATGCGTTTCTGCCACGGGCGGACCATCGCCAGCGTCAGCGCGAGTGGCTGGTTCGCTTCGACGATCTCGAGTGCTGCGGGCGCCTTGGGATCGGGTTTGCCGAAATCGGGGGCCGCCGGATTCGGCCCGGTACCGCGCCAGTCACCGTAATATTTTGCAACCAGCCGCGCCAATTCTGCGGGGGCGGCGTCGCCGACGATGACCACCACCGCCCGCTCAGGACGGTACCAGCGATCGTGAAACGCGGTGACCGATGTCGCGCTGGCCTTGCCCAACGAAGCGGTCGTACCGATCGGCGAGCGATCGCCGAGGAGCTGGCCCGCGAACAGATGCGCGTTGGTCGCATCGCCGATCCGTTTTTGCGGCCCGTCCGATTCGCGCAGTTCGGACATCACAACGCCGCGTTCGGCCGCGACCGCCAGTTCCGAAATCCGCGGTTCGCGAACCATGCCAGACAGCAATTTCATGCTTTCGTCGAGGTTGGCCGGGGTCACGCTCGGCAGGTCGAGCTGGTACACGGTCTGGGTCGGAGTGGTCTGCGCGTTCGAATCGCTGCCAAAGGTTACCCCGAATCGCTGCCAGATGCGTTTGGCTTCGCCGTCGGGGATATGTTCGGAGCCGCGGAAGGTGAGATGTTCTAGCAGATGGGCATAACCCCGCTCTTGCTCGGTCTCGAACATCGATCCGACGTCCATCCGCACCCGGATCGACACCTGCCCCGGCGGCACCCCGTTGTTGCGCACCGCATAGCGTACGCCATTGGGCAGGACGCCGAATTGCCAGGCGGTGTCGCGCGGAATGTCGCTGCCGACATAGAGCCAGTCGCCGCTGGGTGCCTGGCGGCTCGCCGTCGTCTTTGCCGTGCTGTCTTGGGCAATGACGGTCGCTGGCAGCAGCAACAGCGCCGCGGCGGTGCTGGCACAGAGGAGGAAGCGGGTGAAACGAAGCGACATGCGCACGGGGGAACTGGACATCGGGCCATCTTATCGCCTTCGAACCTTGCTGGCCACTGAACTATCGCGGCGCTTGTCCTGCCCGCCGCATCGGCTTAGCCAGATGGGATGACCGCAACGCCCCCTCCCCCACCCGCCGTCCCGATCGCTGCTCTGATCCAGATGACAAGCGGAATCGATCCCGCGGCCAACCTGGTAACGATCGATCGCGCAATGGCAGAGGCAGCGGCGGCAGGCGCGGCGATGGCATTCTTACCCGAAATGTCGCTGCTCCTGGATCGCGACCGGGCACGATCGGCGCCGCATATTGTCCGCGAAGCCGACAGCCCGTGGCGCGCGGCCTTGCAGGGAATGGCGCAGAAGCATGGCCTCTGGCTCCATACGGGATCGATCCCGGTGCTGGCGGACGACGGCGAACGGCGCGTCAACCGCAGCCATGTCATCGCCGCCGATGGCAGCGTCCGTGCGACCTATGACAAGGTTCACATGTTCGACGTGACCCTGCCTTCGGGCGAGAATTGGATCGAATCATCGGCCTATGTGGGCGGCGACAAAATCGTCGTCGTCGATACGCCGCTCGGCCGATTGGGGCTGAGCATCTGTTATGATTTGCGGTTTCCCGAACTTTACCGCGCGTTGGTCGATCAGGGGGCGGCGCTGATCGCGATCCCCGCCGCTTTCACCGTATCGACCGGCGAAGCGCATTGGCACGTGTTGATGCGTGCCCGCGCGATCGAAACCGGCTGCCACATCCTGGCGGCGGCGCAATGCGGTGGTCATCAGGATGGCCGATCGACCTATGGCCACAGCCTGGCCGTCGATCCGTGGGGCGCGGTGCTGGCCGATGCCGGAGCGGCCGCCGCAAGCGAGGGGGGCTATCAAACGGTCCTGGCGCCGATCGACGCGGCTGCGGCAGAGCGCGCGCGCACGGCGATCCCGTTGGCGCGATCGCGGGCGATGCGGAACATTACGCCTTAGCGCCCATCGACAGGCATCTATCCGGCGCGCCAGCCGCGGCAGCCCCGCTTCAACCCGCGCAAACAAATATCATAGACGCGCAAAAGGCCCCGAGCGAAGCTCGGAGCCTTTTGGTATCAGTATCGATCAGCCGTAATTACGGGCTGGTCGGCGAGTCGTCGTTGTTGTCCGACGCGATGATGATGCCGCCGATGATGGCAGCAAGCGCGACGATAGCGATGATCCAGCTCGTGCTGCCTTCGAGTTCGCTCTGGCCGTCAACGGCCGAAGCTGCACGTGCTGCGGGAGCGGCCGATGCGGCAACCGGGGCTGCAATCATCGAGGTCGCTGCGAGGGAGATCGCAGCCTTCTTAAGCAGGTTCATCATATTCTCCGTCCACTGGATTAGTTTTGTCGAATCACACCGAGGGAACCCCCGGTCTGCTTCTGCAGCGCCGTCTTAGGCACAGCGTTCAGCAAATGCAACGACGATTTGCCCTAGCTCGCCAATTCTTACCAAATTGCTAAATAGAGAGAAAGTTGTTGCATCGAGGCCACTATCCGCGGCGAACATGGTCAAAGGATTCGCTGGTCACGGGGTAGCCCAAATGCCCCGGAATGCACAAAAACGCCTGCCCGTCGCGATTTTCGATCCACGGCGTGATCAATTCGACCGGAAACTGGTCCGAATGCACCGAAAACCCTGTAAAATCCGTAACCTGCGCCAGGCGTTCGAGGTTGCGGCGGGTCGGAAAAATGACCGACACCTCGCCGCGGTCGGCCATGGCCAGCGTTTCGGCCGCGCTGGCCCAGAAAATATGGCTGTGTTCGGCCTCTTCGACCGTCAGTTCATGACTGTGCGGCGGCGCGGCGACGGCATAAAATCGTGTGTCGAAGGTCCGCGCTTCCTTGAAATTGGGGCACCAGCGCGCGAAAGGCACCAGTGATTCCAGCGCGATTCGATCCCCCCGCGCCGAGAGGATGTCGGAAAGCAGCGTGCCGGCCAGCAACGCCTGCCGCACCGCGGCGACATCACCCTCGGCCAATGCCGGCCAGCCGACCGCCAGCCCGGTTTCTTCCAGCGTCTCGCGGAGCGCCGCGACCCGCGCCGCACCGTCGGCCTCGGCAAGGTCTGGCGCGTGCTGGCGGGCGACCAGATAATCGTCCGGATCGACCCGGCCGCCCGGAAAGACGACGGCGCCAGCGGCAAAGGCCATCGTCGTCGATCGTTTGACCATGAGGATGTCATCGGCCCCGCCGCCGTCCGCCGGGCGCATGATGACCAGCGTGGCGGCGGGAATGGCGCCTTCGGGCAAGGCCTCCACGGAGGCGGACGGCGGGGCAGTACTGGTCATGATCAAAGCGATAACCGCGAGGTACGCGCTTGTCATCTCGGCATTGCGGGTGCGCGAAGGGGGTGCAAGAAGGGCATCGAAAGGACGGGGAGCAGGATATTGGGAATCGTCGAGATTTTGGGCGTCGCCGGCAGTCTCAGCCTCCTTGCCGGGTGGCGGCTCTACCTGACCATATTGGCCACCGGCACCGCGATGCATTTCGGCTGGCTGCCGCTGCCCGAACATCTGGCAGCATTGCAGGTGCTGGCCAATCCGTGGGTGCTGGGGGTCGCGGCGGTCGGCACCCTGGCCGAATTCCTCGCCGACAAAATCGCCTGGGTCGATTCGATCTGGGACATGATCCACAGCGTCATCCGCCCGCTCGGCGGCGCGCTGCTCGCCCTCGCGCTCGTCGATGCGTCGGATCCGACATGGCAGGTGATCGCCTTTCTGCTCGGCGGCGGCGGCGCCTTGCTCAGCCACGGCGCCAAGGCGACAACGCGCGCCGTCGTCAATGCCAGCCCCGAACCGTTCAGCAATGCGGTGGTATCGACCGGCGAAGATGTCGCGACCGGCGGTCTGCTGGCGCTGGCGATCGCCTATCCGCCGGTCGCGATCGTCATCGCCATCGTTATGGCGGTCGCCGCGGTCGTGGTGATCATCGCGCTGCGCCGCCTGCTCCGCAACATCAAGGCGACGCTGAAGCGCGCGCTGGGCGACGAACCGCCAACGGCGAATGGGCTACCGCCGGCGCCTTAACCTTCGGCCTTGCGAGCAAAGCGAAGCAATCCAGAGCGGTTTACGCCACGCTGGATTGCCGCGTCGCCTTCGGCTCCTCGCAATGACGAGGTCTGTTATGCAGGTAACAGCGCCTTAAGCGGCGTTTCGGTGTCGGCCAGTTGCTCGGCGCTTGCCGTCAGCCCGGCGGTGACGATCATCCGACCCTGAACATAATCCTTGGTTGCATTGACGCAGTCGATCGCGATCACCTTGCCCGTCTTGAGGTATACGACCGAGAAGCTGCGTGTCGCCGGATCGCCGCGCAGCACCGCGCGGTCGTGGCCGGTCGACAAGCCCGCGGTCTGGAGCTTGAGATCATATTGGTTCGACCAGAACCAGGGGATGGCATGATAGGGTGCTTCCTCGCCAACGATGCCCTTGGCAACGACATTCGCCTGGTCGTTGGCATTCTGTACCGATTCCAGCCGGATGACGACGCCTTCGGCAAAGTCATTCTCGTGTGCAGCGCAGTCGCCGATCGCATAAATGTCGGGCAGGCTCGTCTTGCACAGCCGATCGACGAGCACGCCATTGCCGCCAGCGGCACCCGCCGCGACCAGCGGCTCGACCGCGGGCACGATGCCGATGCCGACGATGACAAGATCGGCGGCGATGACCTCGCCGTCGGCGAGCCGAACGCCGGTGACATGGGTGTCACCCTCGATCGCTTCGACCGCCACGCCGAGCCGGAGGTCAACGCCATGGTCGCGGTGCTCGCGTTCATAAAAGCGTGACAGTTCGTTCCCGGCGACGCGCGCAAGGACGCGGTCGAGCGCCTCAAGCAGCACGACCTTTTTGCCCGCCTTGCGGAGCACCGCCGCGGCTTCTAGCCCGATATAGCCGCCGCCGATCACGACGATCTGGTTCGCGGTTTCTGAGGCCGCTTTCATCGTGTCGGCGTCGGCGCGGGTGCGCACCCCCTGCACGCCAGGCAGATCGCCGCCGGGGATCGGCAGCATCCGGGGCGCGCCGCCGGTCGCCCAGACGAGCTTGCCATAACCGATCGTCTCGCCGCTATCGGTCGTGACATTATGGCCCGCCGGATCGACCGCGACGACGCGCTGGCCGAGCAGCATCGCCACCTCGCGCTCGTCCCAATATTTGGCAGGACGCAGCTGGATGCGCTCAAACTCCTTCTCGCCCGCGAAATATTCCTTCGACAACGGCGGCCGTTCATAGGGCAGCTCGGGCTCGTCGCCGATGATCGCGATGGTGCCCGCAAACTTTTGCGTCCGCAGCATGATCGCGACCTGCGCGCCGCCATGTCCCGCGCCGACTATCACCACGTCGAAGTGCATCGCGTCCTCTCCCGCTGCCCGTGCGCGTCCCTTGCACGGCATGCAATGCGAGACAAGCGGCGGCAGGCTGGTGGCCGGCAAAGAAAAACTTGGCGGCGGCAACCCCGCAGCGGTCAAGCCCGGTGGACCAGCCGGGCGCGGATTGCCGCGGTATAGGTGCGGCCGACCCGCAGCTCGGTGCCATCGCTCAGCACGGCGATCAGCGAATGAAACTGCCCGCTCTTGACGCGCTCGACCGCGTCGACCCGCACCATCGTGCTGCGATGGATGCGCAGAAATTGCTGGGCAGGCAACAGCCGTTCCAGCGTTGCAAGATTTTCGTTGTACAAATAACTCTGGCCGTCGGCGTGGAGGCGGACATAGTCGCGCTCGGCGCCGACATGGCTGATGCTCTCGGGCTTGATACGGATATATTCGCCGCTGGCCCGCACCCATAATTCGGCCATGTGCTGACGCCCGCTGTCGCCGGTCGCGCGCAGATTGGCGACCACCTCTTCCAGCTCGCGGATGCGGTCGCTGCTGTTCGACTGATCGACGGCGGCGCGCGCGCGTTCCATTGCGGTCTGGAACCGTCCCGTTTCGATCGGTTTGGTGACATAATCGACCGCGCGCGCATCGAAGGCGCGCAACGCCTGATCGTTGAATGCGGTGACGAACACG
>CAZCUW010000003.1:0-110201 GCA_964502035.1 uncultured Sphingopyxis sp.
GGCGTGATCACCGTGCCGACCGTCCAGGTCGTCGAGCTTTCGGGTTTCAGATTCTCATTGCCGCCGACGGTCGTCAGGATCGTTGTACCGAGCTGAACATAATTGGCTGGAACGCCCGACGCCTGACAATTGGCGATCAGCGTCGCATTGCCGCTGGTCGCATAACGCGAGCAGGGGTCGGTGGTGGTCAGATTGCCCTCGGAGACGCCGCCGAACAATTCGGGGACATTCGGAATGCGAAAGCCCGTGCCGTATGTGCCGCGCAGGCGGAAGCTGTCATTGATGACCCAGTCGACGCTCCCTTTGTAGTTCCAGTCGCTGCCGAACAGGTCGTAGTTCGAGTAGCGAACCGCGCCGTCGAGGGTAAGCGACTGGAAGAAGGGTGTGTCGGCTAGAACGGGCACCGACAGCTCGATATAGGCTTCCTTCGCGGTGCTCGTTCCCGAAATCGGATCCTGCTGGTTGGTGTTCGCGATACCGAGCACCGTCAGCGGATCGGGGTCGCGCCAGCCCTTCTCCTTGCGATAGACGAGACCTGCTGCGAAGGAGACGGGACCTGCAGGCAGCTTAAACAGATCGCCATTGATGTCGGCCGTAACTGTCGCCAGTTCATTGCCGCCGCGATCGCGCGAGGTGAAGAGGATATAGTCGAGAACCTGCGGCGTCAGGTCGCCGAAGCCAAGATAGTCGGCGCAGGGGATCGTCGCACCGGCCGCGAGGCTGCACTTGGTCGTATCGAGCGAATTCGCGACGCGCTCGAGATTGGCGATGTTGGTCGAACCATCGACCGCGGTGTTGCGGCCGAAGGCGCCCGCGATTTCCCATCCCCAATCGTTCGAGAGCTTGCCGCGGAGGCCAAACGTACCCTGCCAGGTATCGGTTTCCTGGAAGAATTGGCGCGGGCCGGGCTCGGCGAGGCGGCGCTGGATGAGGACGATGTTCTGACCTGTGGGGTTGGTCGGGTTGCTTGCCGAAATCGCCAGATTGCGCAGCGTTCCCGGCGTCGCGATCTGGTTCGACTTGCGGAAGGTATAGAGGAACTCGCCGAATGCCTCGATATTGTCGGTCAGATCATAGTCGGCGAAAAAGGCGGTGCTGACGCGCTCGACAGGGCTCACCGCGTTGAGGAAAGGGTTCGAGTTAAAATTATGCTTCGCCGCGCTGTACGGCTCGAAGAAGTTGCCGTTACCGCCCAGCACCTGATTGAAGTTGATCTGCTGACCATTGGGCAGCACCGCGCGGCCGCCGATCGTCGAGGCGCTGTTCACGCAGCTCAGCATGCCGGGCGTGGTTTCGGCAAGCGAGCAAGGCGCGCGCGTTGCCATATTGACCGCGCTCGTCTTCTGATAGGTGACCGCCGCCATGAAACCGCCGCGATCGTTGCGGACGCCCCACAGGAGGTCGGCGGTGAAGTCCGAGCCATCGCCCTTTTCGGTGATGCCTTGGCGCACGCTGAGGCCGAGGCCTTCATAGTCAGTGCGGGTCACGAGGTTGACCACGCCCGCCATCGCGTCGGCGCCATAGATCGCCGAGGCGCCGTCCTTGAGCACATCGGTGCGCGCGAGCGCCGCGACCGGGATCATGTTAAGATCGGGCGAGGAGTTCGCGCCGGTGCCGCCCGCGACGAGGCGGCGGCCGTTGAGCAGAACAAGCGTGCGCTTGATGCCGAGACCGCGCAGGTTCACCTGCGCCGTGCCATATCCATTGTTCGCCCAATAGGCGGAGGTCTGGTTGCCTGCGAAGCCGGCGTTGGCGGGAAGGCGCTGCAGCACCGTCTCGATATTGACGACGCCGGTGTTCTCGATCTGCTCGGCCGACACGACGGTCGCGGGGCCGACGCCCGCGAGATCCTGGCGACGAATGCGCGAGCCGGTCACGACGATGTCCGATCCGTTCGGAGCATCCTCCGCGGCGGGTGACTGCGTCGCAGCATCGCTCTGCGCGAGCGCTGGCGTTGCAAAGGTCGCGACCGCTGCGGCGCTGGCGAGCAAAATTGTCCTGGTCATCATAGCGAAACCCCCTGATGGTTGGCTGATTCCCCTCAGAGAGCATCAAATGTATATACAGGTCAATAGGAATTTATTGAATCATATCAATTGGTTATGAAGTAAATTCCGGGCGCATGATACTTACTAGATACGCACCCCAAAGCTCTACCCCTCATCAATTTTGAAATTTTTTCCGGCCTGAGCCTTTTCGCGCAAGGAGCCGGCGGGCCCCTCCCTCGGCTTGCTTATGAAATGACATGATTAAGTGGGTCGGCACAGCTTGGGGGCGCGACCGACTTGAGCCGCTCAATGCGAAAGTATCTGTTCGAGAAAGGTCCGTGCGCGTTCGCTTTTCGGCGCGGCGAAAAAATCGGCCGGCCTTGCGTCTTCGATGATCTGGCCCTGATCCATGAAAAGCATGCGATCGGCCGCCTCGCGCGCGAATCCCATTTCGTGCGTCACGCACACCATCGTCCGTCCTTCGCCGGCAAGGGACGTCATCACATCGAGTACCTCCTTGATCATCTCGGGATCGAGCGCCGATGTCGGCTCGTCGAAGAGAAGAATCCGGGGCTCCATCGCCAGAGCGCGGGCTATCGCGGCCCGCTGTTGCTGCCCTCCCGAGAGCTGCCCCGGATATTTGCCCGCCTGGTCGCCAATCCTCACCTTGTCCAAATAGGATATGGCGCGCGCCTCCGCCTCCGGAAGAGACAAGCCGCCGAGCAGGACGGGCGCGAGGGTGCAATTCTCGAGCACAGTCTTGTGCGGAAACAGATTGAACTGCTGAAAGACCATGCCGACGGCGCGGAGCGCCGCAACTGCCTCCCGCGACGCGTCGGTAATCTTGGCCCCCTCGATCAGGACGGCGCCGGAGTCGGGCACCTCGAGCCTGTTCATGCAGCGAATGAGCGTCGACTTGCCGGAGCCCGAAGGCCCGCAAATCACGATCCGCTCGCGCGGGGCGATTTCGAGGTCGATCGAGCGGAGCGCATGATAGGCGCCATAATATTTGTCGACCTGCCGCAAGCTGACGGCCGCGTGGCCCGAGGCGTCGGTCATGACGCCTGCCCCCGGCCGCGTAGCGCTCGTACCCGCGCGAAGGCTGCGGCGAGGTCGGCGATCAGATCCTGCGGCGCTTCGAGTCCGGCGTGAATGCGGATCAGCGCCCCATCTGCCTCGCCATTCGGAAAATCGCGGATCGGAGCGGGCCACGCCGGAACCGCGAGACTTTCGAAGCCGCCCCAGCTCGAACCCAGCTGGAATAACGAGAATTCGTTGAAAAAGGCGCTAGTTTCGGGCGGGGTAAGACCGTCGAGCTGAACACCGAACAATCCGGACGCACCGGTGAAATCCCGCTTCCAGATCGCATGGCCGGGGTCGGCGGGATGAGCCGGATAGCGGACCGCAACCACTTCGGGTTGCTGGGCGAACCATTCGATCAGCGTCGTTGCGGTGCGCTGGTGGCGTTCAAGGCGCGCATCGAGCGTCCTGATGCCCCGGTGGACCAGATAGCAATTGTCGGGACTCGCGCAGTTGCCCCAGCGCGCCGCCGCGTCCTTGAGCTGGCGGTAGACGGCATCACTGGCGGCCGTCATCGTGCCGAGCAGACAGTCGGAGTGCCCCGAGAGATATTTGGTTGCCGAAGCAAGCGAGATGTCGACCCCGTGGGCCAAGGGCTTGAAGAAAAGCGGCGTCGCCCAGGTGTTGTCGAGAGCGGTCAATATGCCCCGGCTGCGTGCAACGGCCGTGATCGCGGGGACGTCGATCATATCGAATGTCTGCGAGCCCGGGGTCTCCATATAGATGAGCCGGGTGTTGCTGCGGCACAGCCCGGCAATCTCCGCTCCGATATCGGGCCGGAAATATTCCACCTCGACCCCGAAACGCGCGAGAACGTCGGTCAGAAACTTGCGGGTCGGCCCATAGACGCAATCCGCAACGAGCAGATGATCGCCCCCGGCCACGAAAGCCGTGAGGGCCAGCGCGATCGCGCTGGTTCCGGACGAGGTGATGACGGTGTTGCAGCCGCCTTCAAGTTCGCTGACAGCCTCGGCGAGCGCAAAGGTCGTTCGCGTTCCGTACAGGCCATAGATGACCTCATCGTAGAGACCCTGGTGCCGGTCCATATAGGCCTCGACGCTGTCGTAGATAATGGTCGAGGCTCGATCGACGGGCGGATTGATGAGGCCCCGCTGATCGCGCGGGCGGGGACCGCCGTGCACGGCACGCGTCGGATCCTGCCAAGCGTGCCCTTTCGGGCTCGCCGGCTCCTCGAGCCATTTTCCGTCATGATTATCCTGCATAGTCTAGTTTCCGTTCGATCTTCATGCTGAGCCGGGACAGGGAGAAACAGAGGAGGAAGAAGATTGTCCCGGTGAAAAGATAGGCTTCGGCGAAATAGGGTCGCCATTGCGCCTCGACGTAGGAGAGGCGGGTCGTCTGCAACAAATCGAAGACGCCGACGATGAGGACGAGCGTCGTGTTCTTCACCTCGCTAATCGAAGTGTTGACCAGTCCGGGTACGCTGACTTTCAGCGCCTGCGGCAACAGGATATGGCGCCGCGCCTGCCATTTGGTGAGGCCGAGAGCGTGCGCGGCCTCGGCCTGCCCGACGGGAACCGCCAGCAGGCCGCCCCGGATGACCTCGGCCATATAGGCGGCAGTGAAGAATATGAGCGCGAGCTGGACGCGCGGCAGGCTGTCGATCGAGAGATAAGAGGGCACGAACAGCGGAAACAGGACCGCAGCGAGGAAGAGCACCCCGATCAGCGGCGTTCCGCGAACCAGCTCGATGAAGACGACGCTCGGCCAGCGAATGCCGCGCCGCGTCGACCTGCGGCCGAACGCGAGGAGTATGGCCAGCGGAAACGCGCCGACAACCGCGAGGCTCGCGAGCAGCAATGTGACCGGCAGGCCGCTCCACTTCTCCATCGGGACATAGGAAAGGCCCGCGAATCCTCCTCGTAGCAGAAGTACCGCCACCGCGATCGCGCCGAGCCAGGCTAGGCCGAGGCGGCTACGCCAAAATCGCGGGACGAAGGAGAACGCGAGGCAGGAAAGCAGCGCCGCCGCCGCCGCTGCGGACCGCCACTGCTCGGCTTCGGGATAGGTTCCGAACAATATAAGCCGCGCATTTTCGCGGAGGAATGGCCAGCAGGCACCGCTGGCCAAACGGCAATCGGCCGCGCCCCCGGCGAATGTCGCCTCAAACAGCAGCCACGAGAGTCCCTTGCCGACGAAAGCCGCGGTCATGGCGAGGATCGCGATGGTCAGTATCGACTGGCGTCCTCCTCTGAACAGATTGCGCCGCATCCACGACGGCCAGGCCGCCGCCGAGCGTAGCGGAAAGGGTTCGAGGGGCGCCGACTGGATGCTGCGGCCGGGCTGCCCGGCAACGGTCCAGCCCAACCGGCGGGCATAGCGGCCGGTAACGAACGCCAAGGACAGCGAGAGCAGGAGAAACGTCGCGACGATCAGACCGACGCCTTCGATCGCCTGACCTGTCTGGCTGATGACGGTATCGACCACCGAGACAAATTCGGGATATCCGATCGCGACGCCCAGGGAGCTGTTCTTGATCGTGTTGAGATGCCAGCTCGTCATCGGCGGTATGGCAATGCGCAGCGCTTGCGGGATCACGATCCGTCCCATCGTTTGCGCGGGCGACAGGCCGAGCGCTTTGGCGGCCTCGCTCTGCCCTGCTGGAACGGCGAGGATCGCGCCGCGGAATATCTCGGCCAGATAGGCCGAGGCATAGACCGAAAGGCTGGTGACCAGAGTCAGAAACTCCGTTGAGAAGGACAGTCCGCCGACGGTTCCGAAGCGCCCCGCCCGCGGCAGATCGATCCCGCCCCACAGCAAGAGCGGCACCAGGGAGATGCCGGCGAAGGCCAGCGCAGTGCGCGTGCGAACGGCTCCTCGCCGCACGGCACCCAGCAGGATCGCACAGGCGACGATCGCGATGAGCAAGACCGGCCGTCCCGGATCGGCCAAGGAGAGCGCGGGGAGGTGCAATCCCCGATTATCGAGGTCGAACGGTCCGACGGCGCCCGGGCCGGGTCCGGGCAGACCGAACAGCAGCGCGGCGTACCAGACGAACATCTGGAGCAGCAGGGGAATATTGCGAACCAGCTCGATATAAAGGCCGGAGAGCCTCGCAAGCAGCCAGTTGGACGACAGGCGCGCCATGCAGACCGCGAGGCCGAGCAAGGTCGAGAAGATGATGCCGAGCGCCGATATCAGGAGCGTGTTGAGAAGACCCACCGCCAGCGCCGCGGCATAGGAATCGCCAGGCGCGTAAGCAATCAGCGTTTCGCCAATCGCGAAGCCCGCCCGGTCGAACAGGAAACCGAACCCCGTCCGGATGTTTCGGTCCGCTAGATTGTCCGCCAATGTCGCAAACAGGCCGTAGGCGACCACAAGCCCGCCCGCGATCAGCAGCCAGGGCAACGCAGCGATGGCAAGCCGCCTGTGTTTATGGTTCATCGCATCGGCAACGGGTAGATCAGCCCGCCGTCCCGATAGAGCTTATTCTGTCCGCGTTCGACGCCGAGCGGCGTAATGTGCCGGTCGAAGATTTCGCCATAATTGCCGGTCGCCTCGATTGCCCGGTACGCCCAGTCATCGTCGAGGCCGAGCGACTTGCCGAATCCGGGCAAGCCGCCGAGCATCTTGCGCACTTCAGGGTCGCGCGAGGCCATACGCATGCGCGCGGCATTCGCGCGGGTGACCCCCATTTCCTCGGCAGCGAAGAGCGCGTTCAGCACCCATTTGTTGATCTCATACCATTGCTCGTCGTCGCTGCGCACGACTGGGCCGACCGGTTCTTTGGTGAGCCGCTCGGGCAGCACCACATAATCGTCGGGATGTGCGGTGTCGGCCAGGCGGATCACCGTCAGCGTGAAGGCATCGGTGGTCATTGCGTCGCACCGCCCGGCAAAGAAGGCGAGCTTGGCTTCCTCGGGATTCTCGAACACGACCGACAGGAAACGCAGCCCCTTGCGCTCGAAATATTCGGCGGTGTTGAGTTCGGAGGTCGTCCCCTTGGTGATGCAGATCGATGCGCCATCGAGATCCGTCGGAAGCCGCACGCCCGATCGCCGGGGCACCAAGAAGCTCTGCCCGTCATAATACATGGTGCCGACGAAATTCACCCCGAGGTCGGTGTCGCGCGTCAGCGTCCATGTGGTCGTCCGCGACAGGACGTCGGCCTCGCCCGTCTGCACGATCGTGAAGCGCTTGTTCGAGGCGACCGGCATGAACCGGACCTTGCGGGCATCGCCGAGGACCGCAGCGGCGAGCGCCCGGCAGTAATCGACGAAGAAGCCCTGCCAGCGTCCGCGCTTGTCGAGATAGGACATGCCGAGCTGCCCCGTATGAATTGCGCAATTGAGCGTTCCGCGCGCGCGAATCCGCGCAAGCGTCGACCCCTTCGCCGCGGCGATTTCATGCCCACCGGTGCCGGCGGGCTCGCGGCCGCAGCCGCCGAGTAACAGGGCGCCTGCGGCGAGCAGCGCCGGTAACCAGCGGCGCGATGCGTGCGACCTATTCATAAACGAGGCTTTCAATGCTAGCGCCATAAGAAATAGCTATAGGGAGCGATGTCCGATGAACCTGCGTCACCTCGAAGCCTTCAGGGCCGTGATGCTCTCGGGATCGGTCACCCAGGCCGCGCAGTCGCTCAACCTGTCGCAACCCGCGGTGAGCAAGATGCTTGCCGAGCTCGAGCATCAGCTGGGCTTTCAGCTCTTCCTGCGTTCGCGCGGCAGCGCGCTCACCGTGACGCCCGAAGCCGACGCCTTTTTCTACGAAGTCGAGCGGAGCTTCTCCGGTATTGCGGCCCTGAAGCGGGTAGCGGAAGACATCCGCAACATGGCGACCGGCACGCTCCGGATCGCCGCCCTCCCGGCGCTCGCGGTCAGTTTCCTGCCGCGCGTGATCGCGGCCTTTCGCGAGACACATCCCGGCGTCACCGTTCAGCTCCAGACCCGCAGCTCCTCGACGGTGCGGCAATGGATGGCGAACCAGCAGTTCGACATCGGGCTCGCGACGCCGGCGCGCGAATTGCCCGGCATAAGGATGGAGCGCTTCCTGCGCTGCCCCGGCGCCTGCGTTCTCCCTGCCGGCCACCGCTTGGCCGTCAAGGACGTCATCCGGCCGGCCGATCTCGAGGGCGAGCCCTTCATTTCGCTCGCGCTCGAGGACGGCGTGCGTCACCGCATCGACCGCATTTTCGAGGACGCGGGCGTCCACCGCGAGATGGTCATCGAAACCCAATATGCGATGACCATCTGCGCGCTTGTCATGCAGGGGGTCGGATGTTCGATTCTCAACCCCGTGACCGCAGCGGATTATGCCGAGCGGGGCCTTACGGTCCGTGATTTCGCGCCGGAGGTCCATTTTGAATATATGCTCTTCACGCCGAAGTTGAGGCCGATGTCCCAAGTCGCTGCGGCCTTTATCGCGGTGCTCGAATCCCACCGCGACGCGATGTTCGGCTCCGACGCCAGCTGAAGACACAAGACGCCGCACGGCCCTCACGGCCACCGATCAGAAGGAGGCGGTCGCGCGGACGTACCAGAAGCCCCCGTTGAACCCCGTCGGCGCGAAGCGGAGATATCGGATCCCGTTGTTGATCTGGGATTGCCGCGCCTCGACGTCGGGGTAATTGTCGAAGATATTCTCGCCGCCAACCGCAAGCTTGAGCATGTCGCTGACCTTGTAGGACAGCTCGAGATCGACCAGCAGTTCGGCGCCGCCCGTCTGGTCGGCAGCCGGTGCGGCGCCATAGTCGGTCCATTTGCCATAATAGTTCGCGCGCGCGACGAAGCCGAAGCGCTCGCCCGCATAAGTGAAGGACGCATTGCCCTTCCACTTCGGAACGAAGCCCTCGAGTTCGAGCAGCCGCTCGCGGTCCGCAGTGATCACCGGCGAGGCCTTGATGACATCGGTTTTGGTATAATTGCCGTTGAGGCCGAGCGTGGCCTT
This sequence comes from uncultured Sphingopyxis sp., assembly GCA_964502035.1. Taxonomy (GTDB): domain Bacteria; phylum Pseudomonadota; class Alphaproteobacteria; order Sphingomonadales; family Sphingomonadaceae; genus Sphingopyxis. The sequence goes on from CAZCUW010000003.1 coordinate 8,976, forward strand.
GCCGCCGCCGAGGTCGAAGCCGACCGTCAGCACGGCGTCGACGCCTTGGGTGCGGCTGTCGAAGGAGTTGGTGAAGAAACTCACCTGCTGGAAGGAATCCCCACCGGGAATGCCAAGCGCCGCGAGCTGCGCGCGCTGCGCCGGGGTGAGATTGAAATTGCCCGATACGGCGATCCGGTCTTCGACCTTGATGTTGAAATAGTCGAGCGTGAAGGTGATGCGATTGGAGGGCTTCACGACGATGCCGCCGGCGACGTTGAACGAATTCTCGGGCCGAAGCGGCGTCGCGCCGAAGAATTGCGCGACCGGATTGTTGGGCGCAATAATGCCTGCGGTCAGCGGCGCCCCGGTTATCGAGTCGATGTTGGTCTGGACCTGCGAGGCGTTCGACTGACCCGGCGTCGGCGCACGAAAGCCGGTGTTGACCGATCCGCGCACCGCGAAGACGTCCGAGAAATCATATCGCCCGTTGACCTTCCAGGTGAATTTCGAGCCGAAGTCCGAATAATTCTCGTAACGGCCGGCAAGGCCGAACTGGAGAGCGTCGGTGAGATTGCCTTCGAGCGACGTATAGGCGGCCCAGTTGCTGCGCGCGAACTCGCCCGCCTGGATGGGACTGAAGCCCGGGAAGCCGTTCGAGCCGACCGGCAGTCCGACGCGGTTCCCGGTATCGGGATCGATAACCGACGCGAAAGGACCAACCTGCCATGATGCGATGTCGCCGGCCGTGATCTCATATGTCTCGCGCCGATACTCGAGACCGCCGGCAAGCGTCAGCGGATCGGAGGTGCCGATCGCGATGGGGTAAGTGAGATCGAGATTGAAAGCGAGTTCGCGCTGCTCGAGCTGCCCCGGCTTGAAGGATGTTGGCGACGCGAGGCCAAGCGACGGATTGACCGTATTTTCGATCCGGTAGGAAGCATGGTTCTGACCATAGGAAGCGCTGAGGTCATAGGTCAGGCCCGAGGAGAATTCGCCCTTGAGGCCGGCCGCAAGCGCGGCGTCGGTCACCGTCGCGCCGAAATCCGGGGTAAAGCCGCCGGGAAAGAGCTGGCGGAAGCTGAAGCGCTGTCCTCCGGGCGTATTGGTGAGCGGAATCGAGGTGGAAATGAAGCTGGCATTGGGATTGCGGTAGAAGAAGGCCGTCGTGCCGCGGCTCCAGCTATAATTGCCGAAGGTGTAGAATTCCATCTCGTCCGACAGTTCGATGCCGGCATTGACGAAGATGCGCGCCGCCTCGGATTCGGGATTTCCCCAGCGCTGCGCCGGGACCGGGACGTCCTGCACGCCGGCATCGATGAGCGCCTGCGCGTCGGGACGCTGGATGCCGCGCGACGTCGTGCTGGCGTTCACATATTCGCCGCTGATGTTGACGAAACCGGCGTCGGTGAAGGGAAGCCCGACATTGCCCTGGACGAGGAAATCCTCGCCGTCGCCCTTGTAGAATTGGCCATAGCGGGCGATCAGCAATCCGCCTTCGCGGTCGCGGCGCAGACCGAAATTGAGAACGCCGGCGATCGCATCCGATCCATAGAGCGCCGATGCGCCGTCGCGCAGAACCTCGAGCTGGCCGATCGCGATCGACGGGATCGCCGAGAGATCGGGACCCTGCGATCCCCGGATATAGGGAACATTGGTGAACTGGACCGTCGCGCCGCGATGGCGCCGTTTGCCGTTCACGAGCACCAGCGTCTGGTCCGGCGGCAGGCCGCGCAGCGAGAAAGGCCGAGTGAAAACGGCGCCGTCGTTGCTGACGAGGCGCTGGACGTTGAGCGACGGGACCTCGGTGCGGAGAAGATCGTTCATGTCGGCCGTGCCCTTTTCGAGCAGTTCGGCGCCGGTGATGATGTCGATCGGCTGAGCGGAATCAGCCGCCTTGAGATCGTTCCGCCGCGTGCCCGTCACGACGATTTCGCCCTGCGACGCGCCTGGCTGCGGCGCCTCTTTGGCGTTATCCTGCGCGAAGGCGGCGGCGGCCGACATGCCTGCCAGGACGGCGATAATCGAGCCACTCGTGCGAAGCAATTTCCTCATGGTCCCCTCCATTTGCGAAAGCTCTTGGCTTCGCCACCGAGCTATCTTCGCGGCCTTGGCATGACCAGAAATAATCACCACTCATCGCTATAAACGAGATGGTTATTCCATATGGTTATATCTCTCGCTGCAGCATCGAGCAGCACGGACCGCGCGGCATGCCGGGCACGGCGATGCCGGACACTTCGCGCAGCTTGTCCTCGATCGCCCGGGCGACATGCCGTGCCGGCACACGCCCTTATTTTTTGTCCATATCGTGCCCGGCATGAGGATCGGGTTCGGGTTCGACAGGTTTCGGCGCTTCCGGCGCGGCCTTTGCCCGCGGCGGCACAGCGGCCTTCGCGGCAGGTTCTTGCTTGGGGCGGGATTTCTCGGGAGGCACTGCCTCTTCGGTCGGCGCCGCCGGGGCAGACGCAGTGGCCGTCTCTTCCGCGATAGGCATGGTCTCCACCATTGCTGGGGACTCGCCGGCAGTAACCTCACTCTGTTCCGGTGCGACGTCGCTCTGCTGCGCAGGCTCAGTGCCGCATCCTGCCAGAACAAATATCAGCACGGCGGCGCTCGCCAAGGGAATGAATCGCGTCATATCCGTCTCCTCTTTCGTGTCGGCAGGTCATGTGCGGAATTCAGAAACCTTACCGTCGCTGCCGAACGCCATCACTTCGAATGCGTCCACGCTTCCGTCCGGCATTTCCATTCCCGGTGAGCCGCGCGGCATGCCGGGCACGGCGATCCCTCGAATGTCGCGTGGCTTGTCGTGAAGGAGCCTCGCGACATGCCGCATCGGCACATGACCCTCGATCGCATATCCGCCGATCACGGCCGTGTGGCACGACGCCAGTTGGCCAGGCACGCCATATCGCGTCTTTACGGCGGCCATGTCAGAGCGGTTCTCGACAGTCACATCATAACCCGCCTTGCGCGCGATATCCGCCCAAGCTTCGCAGCAGCCGCATTCGGGATCGCGATAAACGAGCATTCGCTTGGGGCTGGACGTCTCGGCGCCCGGCGCGGGCGCCGCGCCATTCTTATCGCTGGTCGCCGCCGGGCCCGAGGCAGAATTGCATGCCGCAAGCGCCATCCCCGATCCGACCGCAATCAGGCCGAAAAGATGACGGCGCGTCATCGGATTTTTCATGTCATTTCCTCGCGAGAATGGATTTCATCTGTTCGATTTCGGCTGCCTGCCCCGCGATGATGCCGCGGCAGAGTTCGCGTATCTCGGCATCTTTGAGAGAAGCCTGTTCACACATGAGGATCGCACCCGAATGATGCGGGATCATCGAACGCAAGAAGGCCGTGTCGCCGATCGTCGTCTGTGTCCGGATGAGCCCGAAGCTCCCGAAGAAGGCAACTGCCGATCCCAGCAGCAGGAACGTATTGAGACGTTTCGACGGGAACATGCCCGGCATTGCGACGATCATCAGCACGACCATCGGCGAGACCATCATCAGCGTCATGTAGAGCATGTTGAGATTATTGTAGAAGCTCGAGAGGCGGTCGATCATGACGAACATCACCAAATACATGATGACGCCGCTGACGATCGTCTGCAGCGCGAGGCTGCGATAGGCTGGTTTCACGGCATTTCTCCTCGACGTGTCGCCACCCCGCGAAACTTCTAGAACCAGGCCCGCACCCCCATCACGAAACTGACACCGCTCGCATCCTCGCCCGCCGCGCGGGCGAAACGCGCGGTATCGCCGACCTTGCGCGCCCATTCGACGCCGACATAAGGCGCGAATTCCTTCACGACCTCGTAACGCAGGCGAAGCCCGAGCTCGAAATCCGAAAGCCCCGAACCAACGCCGGTCTCGGGGACATCCTGGAGTGCAAAATTGACCTCCGCCATCGGCTGGAGGATCAGTTTCTGGGTGATGCGCTGGTCGTAATAGCCTTCGAGCCGGGCGAGCAGGTCACCCTTGTTCGAAAGAAACAGCGCGCCCTCGACTTCGAACCAATAGGGCGCGAGCCCCTCGAAGCCGATCGTCGCATAGGTGCGGTCGGGGCCGGGTCCAAGATCCTGCCTGATACCCGCCTGCGCGTTAAAATAGGGTCCGATCGCCCGGCTGTAGAGCGCCTGTACCTCGGCGCCTTCGATGCCTTCGCCGAACACGCCCTCGCCTTCGCTCTTGAGCGTCAGCCGGTTGATGTCGCCGCCGTACCAAGCCTCGCCGTCCCAGCGGAATCCGTCGCGGCCCTTGCGCGCCTGATATTCGGCGAGGTTGAAACTGATGAAAGCGATGGTCTGCGCACCATTCTCTTTCATCATGTCGTGGCGCGAATGCTCCATTTCGGCTTGGGGATAGATGCGATCGGCATACCAGTCGCCGGGAGGCGCAGGTGCGGTAGCATCGCCCGGCGGCAAATCGGTGCCGCTAGCGCTGCTCGTGGTCGCCATGCCTTCCATTCCGGCCATCGCGTCCGCAGATCCGCCCTTCGGGGTGCAATGGCCCATTTTGGCATGTTCGGGCGGGCAATCGGGATCGGACGGCTGCGGTGCACCATGATCCATCGCACCCATGTCCGAAGCGCCCTTGTCTGGAGCCTCTGCCTCAGGCGTACAATGACCCATCGCGGCATGTTCGGGCGGGCAGCTTGAAGCCTCGGGTTCCATGTCCATGCCCTGCATGTTCCCATGGTCCATCTGCTCCATCGATCCTTCGGCCGGCGCTTCGGGCGCGGGCTGCGCTACCGGCGCTGGCGTTGGCGTTGGCGAGGGAGCGGGTGTCGGCGCGGGCGCCGCACCATGCATCGAATGATCCATCGACTGTGCCGCGGCAGGCACAGCAAAGACCAGCGGGGCGATACCCGCGAGGAGGAGCGCGACCCGGGTCATTCGCCATCTCCCTTCGGACGGACGCTGACGACGCGCATCATCCCCGCGTGCATGTGATAGAGAAGGTGGCAATGGAACGCCCAGTCGCCGAGCGCGTCGGCGGTGAAATCGAAGCTCGCGGTCCCGCCCGGCTGGACTAGCACTGTATGCTTGCGCGGCGAACGGTCGCCCTTGCCCGTGACCAGCTCGAAGAAATGGCCGTGCAGGTGAATCGGATGGCTCATCATCGAATCGTTGATGAGGTTGATCCGCACGCGCTCGCCCTCGATGAATGGGATGGGCTCGTGATAGTCGGACATCTTGATGCCGTCGAACGACCACATGAAACGTTCCATGTTGCCCGTAAGGTGGATGTCGAGCGAGCGCGACGCCGCGCGCACGTCGGGATTGCGTTCTAGCGCGACAAGGTCGTGATAGGTCAGCACCTTGTGCCCGACGTCTTCGAGCCCCTGCCCCGGCTCGCCCATGCGATCCATCGGCATCGGTGAGATCGTCTGAACGCTGGGATCGCGCTTGACCTGCGGCGCAACACTGAAGTCGCGCATGCTGTGCTGCATGCCTCCGCCCGATCCATGATCCATGCCCGCCATCGCGCCGCTTTCCCCCGCTGGCGTACAATGGCCCATCTTGGCATGTTCGGGAGGACAAGAAGGGTCGCTCGCCGGCATGGGCATGGCGCCCATACCGCCGCCCGAATGGTCCATACCCGCCATCGAGCCACCCGACATGTCGCCCATGCCCATGTCCTTCATGGTCGCGAGCGGCCGTTCGCGGAGCGGCGGCACCTCGGCGACCATGCCGGCTCGCGGTGCGAGCGTCGCGCGTCCCATGCCCGAGCGGTCGTTGGCCTCGGCAACGAGCGTATAAGCACGGTCCTCGACCGGCGTGACGATGACGTCATAGGTTTCGGCAACCGCGATCTGGAATTCGTCGATCTCGGTCGGCACGACATTGAGCCCGTCAGCCTGGACGACAGTCATCCTGAGGCCCGGGATGCGGACGTTGAAGATCGTCATCGCCGACGCATTGACGATACGCAGGCGTACCCGCTCGCCCGGGCTGAAGAGCGCGGTCCAGTTGTCGCGCGGACCATGGCCGTTGACGAGGAAGGTGTAGGTCGAACCATTGACGTCGGCGACGTCGGTCGGGTCCATCCGCATCTTGCCCCAATCGATCCGCTCCTTGAGCGGTTGATCCTTGCCGGCGAGCAGGCCCGCCAGCGTCTGGCGCTGCATGTTGAAATGGCCGGGATTGACCTTGAGCTTGCGGAAGATCGCCTCGGGCGACAATTGACTGTGGTCGGACAGGACGACGACATGCTCGCGATCGTAGCCGATCGGGTCGGCGCCCGCGGGATCGATGACGATCGGGCCATAATGGCCGAGCTGTTCCTGAAGCCCCGAATGGCTGTGATACCAATAAGTCCCCGATTGAACGACCGGGAATTCATAGACAAACTTCGAGCGCGGCTTGATGCCGGGGAAGCTGACGCCGGGCACGCCGTCCATCTGGAACGGCAGGATCAGCCCGTGCCAGTGGATCGAGCTGTCCTCGTCGAGATCGTTGACGACGGTCAGGCGCGCTGTCTGCCCTTCCTTTAGACGGACGAGCGGCGCGGGCACGGTGCCGTTGATCCCGATCGCGCGGCTGACCTTGCCGTCGATCCGCATCGTCTGCCGGGCGATGCGCAGCGTTATGTCATTGCCGGATACGGTCGGAAGCGGCGCGGTGATGCCGGACGACACCGACTGGGCCCAGGCCGGGAACCATGCGGCCATCGCCGCAGCAGCCCCTCCACCCAAAGCTCCACTGACGAACCGACGCCTTTCCATCTGCATATTCTTTCCGACCGTTACTGACTGTTCCTAAAGCTATACGCAGGCGGCACGGCTGCCCCTCAATAAAAATGCCGGACGATGAGGAGATGCCGCCTGAACGAGCGGTCGAACCCTCAACCCTCGGCGCTCGCAGATGTTCCCGCGAGCAATTCCCGGAGCCTGGTCCGCGCTCGATAGAGGCGCGTTTCGACTGTTTTCTCGCTGACGCGCAAAATGACCGCTGTTTCGGCCTGGCTGACCTCGTCGACACCGCGGAGGAGCAACACTTCGCGCAAATTCTGCGGCAGCTGATCGATCGCCCCGCGAACCTTGGCGAGCTCTCGCCTGTCGGTCGCCGCGGAATCGGGCCCAGGACCATCGCTTGCTACGTGATGCGCATTTTCGAGCGGGAGCGCGCGGGAGAAAAAGGCGCGCACCTTTCGCCGTCGTGCCCAGTCGCGACATTTGTTGAGCGCGATACGGGCGATCCATGTGCGGAAGGGGCGTTCGCCATCATAGCGATCGAGCGCCGAAAAGCCGGAGACGAACGTCTCTTGCGTCAGATCCATCGCCTCGTCGGCATCGCCGATCTGCTTTACGATGAGCCGGTAGACGCCCGTTTTGTAACGGCGCAGCAACTCGCGATAGGCGTCTTCGCGGTGCGCGCGCGCAAAGGCCGCCAGATCCTGGTCGCTACATTGCGATAGGTCGGCGCTCACCGCGCATCGGCGGTCAGCGCCTTGACCACGCTCTTGTCGAACATTTCCGCTTGATCGGGGTTGAGAACCCCGCGCATCGCGAAGAGATGCTGGAGCGTTTCCTTCTGCAATGTCCCCATCACCTCATGCGTCTCGTCGATCGCCTCGGTGACGCGCGGTCCATAGCCATGCTCGGCTTCGATCGCCTGCGCGAGCCGGACATTGGCGGCGCGCATCTCGAGTTCGAGCGCCTGGCGGCGACCGGCGAAGTCGGCTTCGATCCGCTCGAGTTTCTTTTCCTGCTCCGGGGTCAGGTCGAGTTGGCCGTGGAGAAGCGCATGAAGTTCGGTTTCGCTGGCTTTGGGCGCATCGGCCACCAGACGGCCGATGAACACGCCGGCAATCGCCGCGGCGAAGGCAATGAGCCCCAAGAGAAGAAGACGGCGCGACGGCATTGCTACTGTACATCCAGCAAGGTGGAAGGCACCAATGCGCTAGGCGGGCCGAATGGGGTCAGGGGGCTTGCCGCGACCGCCGGCTGGGAAATCGCACTCCCCGCAAAAACACCGCCGCCGAGCGAGACAAAGGCCGCGAGCGCCATCAGGCGGCGCATCGCTACCGCTTCGCGCCGGCGGATCGCCAATGCGCCCATGATGCGATCATCGAGCGCATCGAGCGCTGCGGGCAGATCGATCCTGTTCAAAATGCGAAGCTCCTTATCCATCGATCGTCTCTTCAAACCTTTCCATCATTGTACATACGCGCCGAAGCGCCTCACCCCTCACACCAGAATATTATTCCGGAATATTTGAGGGCCATGCCGATATCCTGCGTATTAGCAGGACAGACACGCATTTGGAGGTGTTCATGTTCAAGTCTCTTCTCCCCTCTGCAGCGGCGGCTTTCGCTCTGCTTCTCATGCCGGCCACGGCAAGCGCGCACACCAAGCTCGTCAGCTCGACGCCCGCCGCCAATTCGACCGTTTCGAAGGTCACGTCGGTCAATCTTCAGTTCAACGAAAAGATCGTCGCCTCGACCCTCAAGACCGAGCTGGTCATGACCGGCATGCCCGGCATGGCCAATCATGCCCCGATGAAGGTGCCTTACTCGTCGATGATGGGCAAAGAGGGCAAGTCGGCGATGCTGATGCTCAAGCGGCCGCTGACAGCCGGAACCTACAAGGTCACATGGTCGGCGGCGGGCGCTGATACCCACCGCATGGGCAGCGAATTCAGCTTCACCGTAAAGTAAAAGACGGTGGGGGACCCCGTTCTGATCGGCATCAGGTTCGCACTTTATGCGGACCTGATGCTCATCGCCGGCCTTGCTGCGTTCCCGCTTTTTGCGCTGACGCGGAGCGAACGCCATGAGCCGCAGCCGATGATGGCCGCGATCTGGCGCGCAGAACGATGGCTCTGCGCCATCGGGCTGCTCGTCTCCAGCCTCGGAATGGGCGTGCTCGCGGCCTCGATGCAGGGCGTGGGCATCCTCTCCCTGGAGTTCCAACCCTTTTGGGATCTGGTTCGCGAAACCGAGGTCGGCATGGCCTGGATCTACCGGAGCGCCGCGCTGCTCGTTGCGTTGGCGGCGGCAGTCTGGATGACGCGCCGGCCGACAATCGCAGCCGCCATACTCACTCTTGCCGGCTCGGTCGCCGTCGCGACCTTGGTCTGGTCGGGCCATGCGGGCGCGACCGAGGGCGCGGCGGGCACCCTGCATCGGGCCAGCGACATATTGCACCTGATCGCAGCGGCGGTCTGGATCGGCGCAATCGGCGCCTTTCTTATGCTGATCTCGCCCCAGCGCCTCCGCGAATGGCCGGGGGGACTCCAAATTGCGTCGCGGAGTCTCGATCAATTCTCGCGCGTCGGTACGATCTGCGTCCTCGTCATCGCCGCCACCGGCCTCGTCAACAGCCAGATGATCGTCGGCGCCGAGAATCTCGGCCGCTCCCTCGGCTCGCCCTATGGACAATTGCTCCTCGCCAAGCTTGCGCTGTTCGGACTGATGTTAGCGCTCGCGGCGGCGAACCGCTGGCAGCTGACCCCGGCGCTCGCGGCCGCCGTCCCGGAGACCAATACCGACAATGTCGCCGCCGACCCCGACCTCGCGATCGCAGCCATGCGCAGAAGCCTGGTCATCGAAGCGTCGGCCGCGCTCGCCATACTCGCGCTGGTCGCCTGGTTCGGCACGCTCGAACCCTTCGTCGCCGTCGATCCGGTTTGACCGCCAGCACCGTCTCATGGTCCGGTTCGATCATGCTCGGGGCCGGCTGGGCGTTGATTGACGCACGCATCGGGAGCAGCCGTCCTCATAGCCATGTGGCGCATCAGATCAGCCTCGCCGTCGAACGAGACCTCGAAATTTCCGGTGATGCCGACATGATAGTCCCTGCCGGACACGCCATTGCCATCGCATCGCATGTCCGGCACCGCCTGGGACCGCCGGGCGCCCTCGTGCGATCATTTTATCTCGACCCGCTTTTTCGTGCCGACGCGCGGCTGTCCGCCGGATCGGCGCCCGTCCTGTTGACACCAGTAGAGACGGCCGGACTATGCGATATCGCTAGCGGCGCGGACGCGAAGCGCTGGGCGTCCGACTATCTCGACCGGTCGCAGGTGCGTCCGGTGGATGCACGCCTGTCCGAGGCGCTCGCGGCCCCTAGTGATTTGTCGACCGCGCGCGCGTTGGCCGACGTCGCCTGCCTCTCGCCCTCGCGCCTTCGCGAAATCGTCTGCCGCGACTTCGGCGTGCCTCCGGCCAAATTGCTGCAGTGGCTCCAGCTTCAACGCGCCGTGCGGGCGCTGGTCGGCGGCGGAGGTCTCGCCGACGCAGCGGCGGCGGGAGGCTTCGCCGATCAGTCGCACTTCACGCGCCGCTGCGCTCAATGGCTAGGCGTGACGCCTTCGGCTGGCCTTAGCGCCTTCGCGTTCGAAATCGTGCCCTGAGCCGGATGCGCCTCGCACCGCGTCGCTCCGGCGAAACATTCAAGACCGCCGCGCCTGCTTGCCCCTAAGCGTCTCCTCGAGACCGGCGAGTGCGGCCGCAATCCGGCGGCAAGCCAAAGCGTCGAAAGGAGACGGCCATGCCCGACCCGAAACCCGTAGCAAGATCCTACACGCCAGCGGCAGGATATCACTTCCTGACGCCCTTTTATGATTTCGGCGTCGCGGTGACGACGCGCGAGCGCGTGTGGCGCGACCGTCTCGTTCGCCATATGGCGCTCGGCGAGGGTGACGTCATTCTCGATATCGGCTCGGGTACGGGAAATCTCGCGCTGGCGATCGCTCGCCATAGCCGGGACGTCCGCTATCTTGGTTTCGACCCCGACGAGGCCGCGACGCGAATTGCCCGAACGAAGACCGCGCAGATTGTTCCACCGCCGGAGTTTCGAGTTGGCTTTTTCGCGGCTTCGGCGATCGATGACTGGCCCTCGCCTTCCAAGATTGCGATCTGCCTCGTCCTTCATCAGGTCGGGCTTGAGGAAAAGGCACGTCTGCTACGCGAGGCCCGGCAGGTGCTCGCGCCGGGCGGCAAACTCTATGTCACCGACTATGGAGAACAGCGCAGCCGCCTCATGCGGTTGCTGTTCCGCCTGACGATCCAGCAGCTCGACGGCGTCCAGGACACCCAACCCAACGCCGATGGATTGCTCCCGGTGCTGATGAGAGAGGCAGGCTTTTGCGATGTTCGCGAACTTGAGACGTTCCGCACGCCAACCGGTGCGATCGCGATCATCGAGGCCCGAAAGCCCGGGACCTGACGGCACAGGGCAAAGAAAATCCAAGGGATAATCGCCTTTCTTGCGTATCGATAGAAGCGGCTCCATTCTGGAACCGCCAGGAACGACGCCAGCGGCGAACTCGACCGGTGGCGTTTGGACCGCCCCGCCGCGAGGCGGGCATCCGACACATACGGGAGCGGCGGCGATGCACGATCATCAGGGCGCAGAAAAAGGCAGCGGGAGCACGACCGATCCCGTCTGCGGCATGACGGTCGATCCGGCCACCACACCTCACACCGCGACGCATAGCGGCAAGCATCACTATTTCTGCAGCGCAGGCTGCCTCGCCAAATTCGAGGCCGATCCCGATCTTTATGCCGCAAAAAGCGAGCCGACCGCAGCCGATGCACCCGAAGGCGCCATCTGGACCTGCCCGATGCATCCCGAAATCCAGCGCGCCGGCCCCGGAAGCTGCCCGATCTGCGGCATGGCACTCGAGCCCGTCATGCCGACAGCATCGGACGGCCCCAGCGAAGAATATCGCGATATGCGGCGGCGCTTCTGGATCGGGCTCCTTCTCGCCCTTCCGGTGGTTGCGCTCGAAATGGGCGGCCATCTGACGGGCCTCCACCAATATGTCGGCCGCCAGACGAACAACTGGATCCAGATGCTGCTCGCGACCCCCGTCGTGCTATGGGCTGGCTGGCCCTTCTTCGAGCGCGCCTGGCTCTCGATCCGCAACAAGAGCCTCAACATGTTCACCCTCATAGCGATGGGGACGGGCGTTGCCTGGGGCTACAGCATGATGGCGGCGATTCTCCCGCAAATCTTCCCGGCAGCCTTCCGCGCCGCCGATGGTTCGGTCGCGGTCTATTTCGAGGCCGCCGCAGTCATCACGGTCCTGGTGCTACTCGGGCAGGTGCTCGAACTCAGGGCCCGCGAAACGACGAGCGGCGCGATCCGCGCGCTCCTTGACCTGACACCGAAGCTCGCCCGGCGCGTCCGCAGCGATGGAAGCGACGAGGAGGTAGCGCTCGAGGAAGTCGCGGTCGGCGACATGCTGCGCATCCGTCCGGGCGAAAAAGTCCCCGTCGATGGCATCGTCGTAGAAGGCCGCGGCACAGTCGACGAATCGATGGTTACGGGCGAATCGATGCCGGTCACCAAGGCGGCCGGCGCGGCGCTGATCGGCGGGACGATCAACCAGACGGGCGGCCTGCTCATGCGCAGCGAGAAGGTCGGGCGCGACACGATGCTCGCGCGGATCGTACAAATGGTCGCCGACGCGCAGCGCAGCCGGGCGCCGATCCAGCGTCTCGCCGATACCGTTTCGGGCTGGTTCGTGCCCGGCGTCATCGTCGTCGCCATCGTCGCTTTCATTGTCTGGTCGCTTCTCGGCCCCGCGCCCGCCATGGCCTACGGCCTTATCGCCGCCGTCTCGGTGCTCATCATCGCCTGCCCCTGCGCGCTCGGCCTCGCGACGCCGATGTCGATCATGGTCGGCGTGGGGCGTGGCGCCGAAGCCGGCGTGCTGATCAAAAATGCCGAGGCGCTTGAACGGATGGAGAAGGTCGACACCCTCGTCGTCGACAAGACCGGGACGCTGACCGAAGGCAGGCCCTCGGTCGTCGCCATCGAAGTCGCCGAAGGCTTCGAAGAGCAGGATCTGCTCCGGATTGCCGCGAGCCTCGAGCGCAGCAGCGAACATCCATTGGCGGCCGCGATCGTCAAGGCCGCCGAGGACCGGGGCCTCGCGCTGGTCGAGCCATCGGGGGTCGACCAGCCGGTCGGCAAGGGTATCGTCGGGGTCGTCGTCGACAAGGCGATAGTCCTCGGCAATGCGAGCTTTCTTGAAGAATATGACGTCGATCTGGGCGCGCTCACCGAGGCAGCCGACCGCCTTCGCACAGACGGCGCGACGGCGATCTACATCGCGGTCAATGGCAAGGCGGCCGGGGTCATCGCCATCGCCGACCCCGTCAAGGAAACGACGGGCGACGCGCTCGCGGCGCTGCGCGAGGCCGGAATCAAGGTCATCATGCTCACCGGCGACAATCGCGTCACCGCCGAGGCGATCGCGCGGCGCCTCGGCATCGACGACGTTGAGGCCGACGTCCTCCCCGACCAGAAGAGTGCGGTCGTGCAGCGGCTGCGCGAAGAGGGCCGGATCGTCGCGATGGCCGGCGACGGGGTCAACGACGCCCCCGCGCTCGCCGCCGCTGACGTCGGCATCGCGATGGGCTCGGGAACCGATGTCGCCATCGAAAGCGCGGGTGTGACGCTGCTGCGCGGCGACCTTCTGGGCATCGTGCGGGCGCGGCATCTCAGCCATGCGACGATGGCGAACATCCGCCAGAATCTCTTCTTCGCTTTCGCCTATAATGTCGCCGGGATTCCGGTCGCTGCGGGCGTGCTCTATCCGGTCTTCGGACTATTGCTCTCGCCGGTCATTGCCGCCGCTGCGATGGCACTCTCGTCCGTCAGCGTCATCGCCAATTCGTTGCGGCTGCGCTTTGCCAGAATCTGATCGAAACCACCGGAGAAGTTCGGACGCAATAAGGGGAAATGATATGAGACGACTGACGATTACAGCAATCACATTGGCCATGCTGGTGGCCGTCCCGGCTCAGGCGACCGAGCCTGTGGATTATCAGGGCGCGGCGGCAGCGCTCGCGCAGTATAAATCAGCGATGGAAAAGCGGGACCTGACCGGCGTCGAGGCACTCTTTTCGCCAGACGCCCAGATATTCGAGTCGGGCGGCGTCGAAGGGAATTTCGCCCACTATCGCGACCATCACCTCGGTCCCGAACTCAAGGAGTTCAGATCCTTTGCCTTCCGCAACTACAAGATATCGGTTCGGGGCGAAGGCGATGTAGCGATCGCGACCGAGACCTATAGCTTCTCGATCGTGCTCGGGAGCGGCGAGACAATCGAACGGGATGGCGTCGCTACGAGCGTCCTCAAACGGGAAAACGGAAAGTGGCAGATCGTCAATCTGCACAGTTCCTCACGCAAGCCCAAGGTGCGGCCGGCGGGCGGCGCCTGATCGCGTGAAGAAAGGGCTCGCCCCCGAGGCTCGCGGGCCCGGGCGGGCCCTGAGGCCTCGCCGAGCCCGCGCCTGAACGAAACGCATAAGTCCGATCGAGTAAGGGGCGCCCGGAATTACCTCGACGCGGCAAGTACGCAAACCACCTGTCTCCTTTGCGACAAGGGAAAACCTGTTGCGGTGCGTATCATCTGTTGAACAGCCTTTGCATCGCGTTCGGCTTCACAGCTCGACGCTTGTTTTGAGGGAGATAGACGATGGAGCGTTTTCGAAACTTCGATTTCCGGAAGCACATGCCTAGCTTGGCGTTCACGCTCGTGGCCGTTGCCGTCATAGCTGGCGCTGGAGCAATCACCGTCTATCTCGGCCTGTACAATATAGCGGCCGATGCACCTCATAGCCGACTGACTTACAGCGTCATCGAAACATTCAGGGAGCAATCCATCGCAGCCCGGTCCGGATCGATCGCGGTGCCGGCGGATTTGGCGGCTCCGGCGCGAATTGCATCGGGCGCCGGACTGTACACGGAGATGTGCAGCGGCTGCCATCTGGCGCCTGGAATGGAAAAAACCGAGATGAGTCAAGGGCTGTATCCGCAGGCGCCCATCCTGTTCAAAGGTTCGGATCGTTCGGCTTCGGAGCAATTCTGGATTATCAAGCATGGAATCAAGATGACCGCCATGCCGGCTTGGGGGAAAACGCATGATGATCGTCTTATCTGGGATATGGTCGCGTTTGTCCGAAAACTCCCGGGCCTGTCGCCGGCACAGTATCAGGCTATGACGCAGGATGCGCCAATGGACCACGACGCGATGATGAAGGGCATGACCAAGGCTGAAGGCGCGAGTCAGGAACCAAGTGGGGCGGGCGAACACGCTGGGCACTGACGTCATCGACAATCATACAGCACCGGGGTGAATCGACACGTTCCGACCTCCGACATCCCTCTACTTTGCCGGTGGGACGGAAGGTCTCGACTTTCGCTACGGGCCGGAGCCAGCGAATTGTCTTGGCGCGGCTAGTCGCAGGTGGAAAACAGCAATTCGGAATGGATTTAGCGGGGCTATGCACATGGAGCGCGACCTTGTCCGCGAACTGATCGAGCGCTGGCGCGGCGATCCCGGCTCGACCTATCAAAGCTGGTTCCTATGGGAGGAACGACTGAAGAATTTTCGTTCGATCAGAAGAGGAATCTCGCAGGTCGTCGCCGAAATCGAGGCCGGCACCTTCGGAGCGGCATATCGGGGTTCGTCATTGGAGATCATTGTTCATTCGGTCGCCGAACAACGACAGATTTTCAAAGGTGCGGATCATGCCTTCTTGTGGAAGCCCAAACTCAGAATCCCCGACATCTACGAGAACGCCGACAATCAACGAGCCTTTGGCAGACTTCTTCACCATTGCTCCTGCTGCGATACTGCGGAAGAAGTCGTCGCCGGGATCCACGCAATCGATAGACAGAAGATCAAAGGGTTGGGTCCCGCGGTAGCCAATCTTCTCTATTTTCTGCATCCCACTCTTGTGCCTCCCTTCAACACGGCAATCGTCAAGGGCTACAACGCGGTGACGGGTGCCAATGTGAAGCTTGGCAGCTGGGAGCATTTCCTGGCCATGCGCGCTGGCATACTCGATCTCAACGACCGCTACCGTGATCTTCTCTCCAACGACTTGGGGGCCATTGGCGGGCTGCTGTTCGATATCGGATCGGGAAGGTTTCCGGCCCCGCCGCGCAGCGATTCGACCGAAAACGCGCGCGACTGGACTGCCATGCTGGACGAAACGCGCGCGCAGACGCAAAAGCTCGACAAGGCTATTGCAAATCAGAAAGAGAGCGACCGGACGCACGGCGAAATCCAATCCTGGCTTCGAGATCTCGGGCTTGCACTGGGATATGACGTCTGGATAGCGGCAAACGACCGGGGGCGCCTTCATGAGGGCTTGCCGCTCGGTTCTCGATGTCTCGATAGCTTGCCGCATGCCATCGCAACCGCCAAGGGAAGCGATGCAATAAGGCTGATCGACGTTCTTTGGCTCGATCACTCGACCGCTACGGTCGCGGCGGCATTCGAAGTAGAGCATTCGACATCCATCTATTCCGGAATTGTCCGCATGCTCGATCTCGCGCTGAGCAGCGAGAATCTTCATTTATCGACGGCACTTTTCCTTGTTGCACCCGACGCCCGAGAAGCAGATGTCCGCGCCCAGCTCCGACGCCCGGCATTCAGCCGGATCGGAGATCTCGACATCTCCTACCTGCCGTATAGCGAACTCGAGCGGCACCGGACCGCCATCGCCCGCTTCGGATCGGGCCTGAAGGCGATTAAGGCGATTGCCCATCAATTGCCTTGAGGCTCCGAGAACAGGGTTCCGTTCCAAACCAATCGATCATTGCATCGTTGTGACGTTCGCGGCGCTCGCAAAACACGAAAATTTCACGCGTGGCAGGCGTTCAGGATCAGACTGCTCTGATCTGCTCGTGGAAATCGCCCTGACCCGCTCAGCGTCCCATCATCCTTGTTCCCGATGTGGCCATGCGACAGCGCCCCTGGAGTGACGAGCATACGATGACCTGCGTCCAGAAGAGATATTCCTCCCGGGCACGTTAGCGCCCGGGAGGACCGACGGCCGCAGGGGTGCCGCCGGGGACCTCGCAGAACGAGGAGCTCAGAAGAAATAGCGCAGCTGCAGTCCGTACTGACGCGGCTCGCCGTAGATGTAGAGCGGCAGGGTCGGATTCGAAACACCGTTCGCGTCCGTCCCGATCGTGCTGTAGCTCACATATCGCTCGTCGGTCAGGTTTCGGCCATAAAGCGCAATTTCCCAAGCCTCGCTCCCAGGCTGCCATGCAACACGACCGTTGACGAGTGTCGTAGCGTTTCCTGAGAAGAGCGGATTGTTGTTTGGCTTGAAAAAGACGCTGTCGCGCCATGACACATCGGTCCGCAATGTCAGCGTTCCGTCCCCGAGTGGTGCCTTATATTCGCCGCCAAGGGTGATGTTCCACTGCGGCGCATTCGGCAGGCGGTTGCCCCTGAGGCTCCCACCAACATCATCAAAATAGACGTCGTAGCGGGCATCGAGATAAGCGATCGTCGATGTGAGCGTCAGCCGATCAAGCGGACGCGCCATGAACTCGGCCTCGACCCCCTTAATCGTCGCCTTACCGGCATTCGTCGTGCTGGCGACGCCATTGTTATATTCGACCACCTGGAGATTGGTATAATCATAATAGAAGGCCGAGAAGTTCGCGCGAAGCCGCCGGTCAAGGAGGGTCGATTTCAGGCCGACCTCATAGCTCCATACATATTCCGGCAGGAACGGGTTGCCGTCGCCCAGTTGAAATCCGCCCGACTTGAATCCGCGGGTTGCCGACGCATAGGCCATGACATCATCGCTGACATCGTAATCGATCCCGATTTTCGGGGTCCAGGCGGTCCACGATGATTTGGGTTGGCCGGCATCGACCTGGTTCCCGTTCAGGAAGATTTGATAGGCAAAATCCTTCTTTTCATAGGAGTAACGCAGACCACCCGTCAGCCGAAGCCGTTCGAAGAATTCGTAGCTTGCCTGGCCAAAGAGCGCGAAGGCATTTGTCGTGTTATTCTCTGGGATCGCAAGCCGGCGTCCAGGCTCGATGATGCGGATTTCATCATTGCCCTTCTCGTTGAGATAAAAGGCGCCGACGATCCAGCGCAGCTTGTCTGCATCGTTGTTGAGGAGTTGGAACTCCTGCGTAAAGGTGCGCGAGCGCTCGTAGAACTCAATGTCGCGGAGGAAGAGGTCGGTCGAATCGACGTCGAGTGCCTGGACGACCTTGCTTTTGCGGAGCGCGGTGATCGAGCGGATCGTGACCGGTCCACCATCCCAGTTCATCGTCGAGGAGGCGCCCCAGGCATCGACATCGTAGCGCGGCAGGCGGTCGAGCGCAGCCTCCCTGTAATTGGCCGGGATGGTCGCACCCGCATCGATGAAACCCTGCGGATAAAAGGGCCGCACCGACCGCGCTCCGGTTTCGCGATCACGACTCGCATCTGCCCGCAGCACGATCTCAAGACGATCGCTGGCGTCGATAGCCAGGGTCAACCGCCCCGCGAGATTGTCCTCATTCTGATAGCGCCGCCCCGAGACGATGTCGCGGTAGATGCCTTCGCGCTGGTTCGCGAGCAACGTGATGCGGCCCCGGACGCCTTCACCGAGCGGCCCGGAAATCGTCCCGCTGGCGGAGCGCTTCTCATAATTGCCGATGGTGAGTCCAAGCGTGCCGCTCAGTTCCTCGGTCGGCATTTTGGAGATGATATTGAGGGTGCCGCCGGCAGAGTTGCGACCAAAAAGCACGCCTTGCGGGCCGCGCAGCACCTCGATGCGTTCGACGTCGAACAGGTCTTGATAGCTCGTTGTCGGGCGCGAAATATAGACACCGTCGTAATGGACGGTCGTGCTGGGGTCGGTTGCGACGCCGAACGCGGAAGTCCCAATCCCGCGAATATTGATGATCGCCATTGAGTCGTTGGTAATCGAAACACCCGGCACGAAGAATTGCAGGTCCTCGACGTTGGATATGCCCGTCGCGGTGAGCGCCTCGCCGGTCATTGCCGTCACGGAGACCGGAACCGACTGCAAATTTTCCTCACGCTTCTCAGCGGTTACGATGATCTCGGTAAGGCCCTCAGACTGACTTTCCTGAGCGTGCGAGGGCATCGCAAACCCCATTGCGATCGCCGCCAGCGAAGCGCCATGCACCGCACGACTCTTTGACACGCGATAGTATCGAATATTCATTATATTTCCCCTGTTTAGAAAACCACGCGATTGCGCAGCCCAATGAAGTTCGGGGAAGTCGAGGACAAAGCCATACACGCCCGCAAGCCGCTGATTACGACCTCCGGGTTCGAGCACTCAACAACCCCTACTGAGATTGACTACGCACCAGAACTGCTCACCCCTTAAAAATAGTGCGGAGGACTCCAGATTCACAGCCTTGCATCTACCGATTGGTCCGACCCGCCAGAATCGAGTTGACGCGGGAAACGCCAAGGATCATACTTTTAACGTGAAACGTCGGATATCTCTTCTGCTGCTTATCGGAGCCTTGCTGGGTCTTCTTGCCCAGGAAGCGGCGTTCGCCTCCGCGCCGGCAATGCCGATGCAAGATACCGCGATCGCTGCGCCGACGATGAGCGCCGAATGCGCAGAAATGATGGGCATCGACAAGTCGCAAGACAAGGAGCCCTGCCAGGGCCTCACGCTCGACTGCATCGCCAAGATGGGCTGCGCGGTTCCACCCGCGGTGGTATCGTCGGCTGTGCCGCTCGCGATCGCGGCTCACATGCCGGGCTTGCTCGATCCGCTTCCGATCTGGCGGCTCGCTGGCCGGATGATCGGTCCCGAACCGGATCCACCCCTGCTCCTCGGCTGAATTGCACAAGGCGCGTCGGCCATTCCGGCGCGCACTTCCCAGCTTTTCAACCGAGGAATTCGACATGAAGACGATATTTGCCGTTGCCGCGCTCGCCGCCGCAACCCTTGCCGCTCCCGTTCTCGCGCAGGAAGCGCCGGACGGCCATTATGAATGGCAGACCCGCCAAGTGCCGGGACCGAACAAGTCCAACACAACTTCGCGGGTCCGCGTCTGGGTGAAGGACAAATCGGCGCAGATGGCTGAATGCAACTGCGACATGATGAAGTCCAGTCCGGCCGACTGCATGAAGAAGATGTCTGGCGACCACATGGCGCACCCCGGAGCGTAAAGCTCTCCGTCCCCGGCGCCCTTGCGCCGGGGACGGTCCTGCCCGGTCCACAAAGGGGGACATCATGCGCCTATTCTTCGCGGCGGCTTTGCTTGCGCTGCCGGCGGCGAAGAACAGGGCAAAGGGAGGTTGCCGCGCCCAGTACCGTTACCGCGCAACTGACCAGCATGGCTCCCATATGACGGTCAGCCCCAACGTATCGGCGGAGTGTAGAACCCGCTCCGTCGGCACCATCTGTGACCGACGCTGCGTGGGTCGCCGAGAGCTAACGGCAGCGATTGAAGTAGTGCTATGCGACTACCGATCGGCACAGCACTTCGCAAGGAGCAATCTAATCATGAACTCCAGCCTTTATCACGACAGTCCAGATCATGGGCAAGATCGACACCGTTGCCTCAGAGGCGGCCTAGGCGGCACTGCGCTCGCCTTGACGCTCATCTGGACAACCGCGGCATTCGCGCAATCTGCGCCTGGACAGATAGTACCACGGCCTGCGATCGCATTGCCGGCCGCCGAGCCTATACTTACCCTCAACGAGGCCGTTGATGTGTCCTTGGGCGACCAGCCCAGTGCTGCCGCCTTTGAACGCGAAGCGGACGCATCCGAACAGGCTGCGATCGCGGCGCGGACGCTTCCCGATCCACAGCTAACCTTAGGGACGCAGAATCTTCCGGTCACCGGGCGCATGGCCTTCGATCCATCGGCCGACTTTATGACCATGCACACGATCGGTATCATGCATGAGCAGGTGCGTCGTTCGAAGCGTGAGGCAGAAGCCGCGCGACTGCGCGCGGAAGCGGTCGTCAGCCGCACCGAAGCCACCGTCCAGGAAAGACGGATTGCGCGCGACGTGATGGTCGCTTGGATAAACGCGGTCGAAGCTCAGGCAAAGCAGCGGCTTCTCGATCGGATCATGGAAGACCTCAGTGTCGCTTATCGAGTTATGGTCGCGGGTGTTCCGACCAAAGGGTCGACGCCCGCCGATGCGCTTCAGATGCAGGCGGAAATCTCGCTCGCCCGGGCTCAGTTGGCAGACGCACAGGGACAAGAACAGCGGGCGCGAGCGGAACTCTCGCGCTGGATCGGCAGCGCCGCGCAGCGGCCACTCCCAAACAGCATTCCCGCGGTCGCGCTTCCAGCGAACGCCCAGAAAGCCGTCGATCTGTCAATTCACCCGCAGATACGGCTCGCTGACGCGCAGGAGCAGGCCGCTCTGCGACAAGTCGATGTTGCACGGCGGGAACGCAAGCCTAATCTGACCTGGTCGGCGATGTATGGCTGGCGCCCCGATCTTGGGGATATGGTGACGGTGGGCGTTACCATCCCGCTCCAGATCAACCGATCCCGTCTCCAGGACCGCCGCATCGCCGAGGCATCTGCGCGCGCCGACGCGGCACGGCTACGGGCCGAAGACGCGCGGCGAGATCTCAGCGGCGCCTTGGGCAAGGCGATAGCGGACTATGGGGGGGCTGATGCCCAGCTTTCTATTCTGGTTAATCAGTCCGTACCTTCGCTCGAGGCCTCCTTCGATGCCGCAGAGGCACGTTACAGCGCCGGCGAAGGCACACTTGAGTTGCCCCTGTCGCTCGTGCGGCGATATGTGGAAACGACGATGCAAGCGCTTGAACTGCAGGCACGGCGTGGGCGCGCAGCAGCTGAAATCGTCTATCTGACCCAGGATATCGTGAAATGATCAAGAACAAAAAGATCCTTGCGGCCGGCGTCGCGCTCGTGGTGGCCCTCGCCGCTGCGGGCTACTGGTTCTCGATGGGCGAACAGCCGTCCGCCGGAAGCGCAAAGGGTGACGTCGTGAACGGTGTTGCCCAGGATGGCTCCGGGCGAGTCGTAAAATATTGGTACGACCCGATGGTGCCGATGGAGCGCTATAATGCCCCGGGCAAATCGTCGATGAACATGGACCTTCAGCCCAAATATGCGGATGAAGGGGGCGATAGCGGCGGTATCCGGGTATCCTCGCAAACGCAGCAAAATCTGGGTGTGCGGACTGCGCGTGTCGTGTTCGATCGGCTGGCGCCTGCGGTCACCGCTATCGGCCGAGTCGAAACTGACGAGCGGCGTATTGTCGAGGTGCAGACGCTCACTGCAGGTTTTGTCGAGCAACTCAGTGTACGCGCGGTCGGCGAAGCAGTGACGAGGGGAAGCCGCGTCGCCGCTGTCTACGCGCCCGACCTCCTGGGTGCGCAAAACGAATATGTCGCGCTTCTGAAGATACCCGGATCGGTCATTACGCCCGACCTCAGGCGTGCGACCCGCCAGCGCCTCGTGCTGCTAGGGCTGCCTGAACCCGCAATACGCAACCTGGAGCGCGGCGGGCATCCACAGCGCACCTATGGCGTTTTCGCACCGCGATCAGGCATTGTCACGGCAATCGGCGCACGACCCGGTGCGCGTGTCGAGCCGGGCCAATCCATTCTTACGCTTGCTGATTTGTCACAAGTTTTGGTCGTGGCCGAAGTTCCAGAGATATCACTCGGCCAGATCCGCGTCGGTCAGTCGGTAAAGATCACCTTTCCGGCTTATCCCGGAGAGACCCGCGAGGGCAGGATCGATTATATCTTCCCAACGCTGGATGCCGAGGCCCGCACCGTCCGTGTGCGGATCGCGCTGCCCAATCCGGCCGGACGGCTCAAGATCGGCATGTTCGCCAATCTGGAGATAGCCGGCAGTCCGACAGGCGCGCTCGTCGCGCCAACAGA
Organism: uncultured Sphingopyxis sp.; assembly: GCA_964502035.1. GTDB lineage: Bacteria > Pseudomonadota > Alphaproteobacteria > Sphingomonadales > Sphingomonadaceae > Sphingopyxis. The sequence goes on from CAZCUW010000003.1 coordinate 31,599, forward strand.
AGCCGTTATCGTGACAGGCAAGCGCAACGTGGTGATCGTCCAGCGTGGCGGTGTCTTCATTCCCGTCGAGGTCGAACTTGGGCGAACGGTCGGAGACAAGACCGAAATCCGGCGCGGGCTGGCGGCGAACGACGTCGTCGTCGTTTCAGGGCAGTTCCTGATTGATTCCGAAGCCTCGCTGGCGGGTGTGATCGAACGCCTGTCGCAAGGGCAGGCCGCAGCAGCGCCGCAGCAAGCGCAAACGAGCCTAATTGAAGGGCGCGGGGTTATCACTGCGCTCGATCTCGGAGCCGGCCGGGTCACGTTGTCGCACGGGCCGATCCCCGCGATCGAGTGGCCGGCGATGACAATGACCTTCCCGGTCAAGAATGCGGCGCTTCTACGCGGCCGCAAGACCGGCGAGCGCGTGCGGTTCTCGTTTCAGAAGCCCCAACAAGGACAAACCCCTGTCATCGAGCGGATGGCGCTGGAGACGGCGCAATGATCGAGCGCATCATCCGCTGGTCGGCTGCCAATCGAATGATCGTTCTGCTGGCTGCCGCCTTCATCACCGCCGCAGGATTGTTCGCGGTTAGTCGCACGCCACTCGATGCGATTCCGGATCTCTCCGACGTGCAGGTGATCATCCGGACCCCCTATCCTGGGCAGGCGCCCCAGATTGTCGAGAGCCAGGTCACCTATCCGATCGCAACAACCATGCTCTCGGCGCCCGCGGTACGGGCCGTGCGCGCATTTTCCATGTTCGGGGACTCTTTCGTTACCGTCATTTTCGAGGACGGCACCGATCTCTACTGGGCACGGTCGAGGACGCTCGAATATCTCAACCAGGCAACCGGCCGGCTGCCGCCAGGTTTGACGCCTGCGCTCGGTCCCGACGCAACAGGCGTGGGCTGGGCCTATCAATATGCGCTTGTCGACCGCACGGGCGGCAATGACTTGGGACAGCTTCGGGCATTGCAGGACTGGTTTCTCAAGTATCAGCTCAAGGAAGTGCCGGGCGTTGCCGAGGTCGCCAGCGTTGGCGGAATGGTTCGCGCGTTCCAGGTCCAGGTCGATCCCGAGCGGCTGCAGCTTTACCGATTGTCAGTCAATGACGTGATGGAGGCGCTGAAGACCGCCAACAATGAAACCGGCGGATCGGTGATCGAACGCGCGGAAGCCGAATACATGATCCGTGTCGGAGGGTATCTGAATACGCTTGACGATTTCCGCAATATTCCACTCAAGGTCGGCGAAGCTGGCGTTCCCGTGACGATCGGCGACATAGCGCGCGTCCAGATCGTCCCCGATTTCCGACGCGGCATCGCCGAGCTCAACGGGCAGGGTGAAGTTGCAGGGGGGGTCGTGGTCGTGCGCGCCGGCGCCGACACGCGCGCGGTCATCGACGCGGTCAAAGCGAAGCTTGAGGAGCTCAAGCCCTCGCTGCCAAAAGGCGTCGACATCGTACCTGTTTACGACAGGTCCAGCGTGATCGACCGCGCGGTCGAAAACCTGACGCACAAGCTAGCCGAAGAGTTCATCGTCGTCGCGATCGTCTGCGCCATATTCCTGCTGCATTTCCGCTCTTCGCTGGTTGCGATCCTGACATTGCCGCTGGGCGTGCTTGCCGCCTTCATTGTGATGTATTTTCAGGGGGTGAATGCGAACATCCTGTCGTTGGGTGGCATCGCGCTCGCGATCGGCGCCATGGTCGACGCGGCCGTGGTCATGATCGAAAATGCGCATAAGCGGTTGGAACATGTCGAGCATGAGCATGGAGGAATGACCGAGAAGCTCAGGCGGCGCACCATCGTCGACGCCGCTGCAGAGGTCGGTCCCGCGCTCTTCTTCTCGCTGCTCATCATCACGCTGTCCTTCCTGCCGGTGTTCTCGCTCGAGGCACAGGAGGGTAAGCTCTTCAAGCCGCTGGCCCTGACCAAGACCTATTCGATGGCCGCTGCTGCGGGCCTGTCGGTGACGCTTATCCCGGTTCTGATGGTGATGTTCATCAAGGGCAAGATCCGCCCCGAAGACAAGAACCCGATCAACCGGGCGCTGATCGCGGCCTATCGCCCAGGACTTGCCTGGGTGATGCGCTGGCCAAAGCTCGTGCTTGGGCTGGCCCTCGGTGCGCTCCTCATCACCGCCTGGCCGTTGTCGCGCTTGGGCGGAGAGTTCATGCCGGCGATCGCCGAAGGCGATCTCCTCTATATGCCCACAGCCCTTCCCGGGCTTTCGGCCTCCAAGGCTTCCGAACTGCTCCAGATCACCAACCGGATGATCAAGACGGTTCCCGAGGTGAAGACAGTATTCGGCAAGGCTGGCAGAGCCGAGACCGCGACCGACCCGGCGCCCCTTGAGATGTTTGAGACGACGATCCAGCTCAAACCGGAAAGCGAATGGCGACCCGGCATGACGATGGACAAGATCATCGCCGAGCTTGATGCCCGCGTCAAAGTCCCGGGGCTTGCCAATGTCTTCGTCCAGCCGATCCGTAACCGGATCGACATGCTCGCAACAGGCATCAAGAGCCCAGTAGGCGTCAAGGTCACCGGCGCAGACCTGGCGACGCTCGACCGGCTGGGGGCCAACATCGCGCAGGTTGTGAAAACGGTACCCGGCACGACTTCAGCGATCTCGGACCGCATCATGGGCGGTCGTTATATCGACGTCCAGGTCGACCGTCTGGCTGCGGCCCGTTATGGACTCGCGATCAGCGACGTCCAGAACACAGCCGCAGTGGCCGTCGGGGGCATGCCGGTCGGCGAGAAGCTTGAGGGCCTGGCGCGCTTTCCGATCAACGTGCGCTTTCCGCGCGAAACGCGCGACAGCGTGGAGGCGCTACGGAATCTGCCGATCGTCGCACCAACCGGCGGGATCGTGCCTCTGGGCGCGGTCGCCACCATCCAGGTCGTCGATGGCCCAGTCATGATCAAGAGCGAGAACGCGCGGCCCTCAGTCTGGGTCTATGTCGATGTCCGCGACCGCGATATCGTGGGCTTCGTCAACGAGGCCCGCCAAATGGTCGCAAACCAAGTCAAGATGCCGTCGGGCTACTCGCTCTCCTGGTCGGGCCAGTTCGAATATGCCGAACGCGCATCGAAAAGACTGGCCTGGATCGTGCCGCTCACGATCGGGATCATCTTCCTGCTGCTCTATATGGCGTTCCGGCGGATACGCCAGCCGCTCATCGTGCTGCTCGCACTGCCCTTCGCCCTCGTTGGTGGCGTTTGGCTTATCTACCTGCTGGGCCATGCGGTCTCCGTGGCGACCGTAGTCGGCTTCATCGCGCTGGCGGGTCTCGCCGCTGAGTTCGGCGTGATCATGCTTGTCTATCTCGACCGCTCCATCGAGGAGCGGATTGAGCAGGGCAAATTCGCCCGCGAGGAGGATCTGGAAGACGCGCTGATGGAAGGCGCGGTCCTCCGTGTACGCCCAAAGGCGATGACGGCCGCCGTGATCCTGGCGGGTCTCTTCCCGCTTCTTGTGGGCACGGGAACCGGCTCGGAGGTCATGCAACGATTGGCGGCCCCCATGGTCGGCGGGATGATTACGGCGCCGTTGCTTTCGCTCTTCGTGCTGCCCGCGATCTACAAGCTGCTTGGCGTGAGGCACTTTCTGCGCGCGCCTGCGGATGAAGAGGAGGAGCCCGCCGCCAGCCCGCAGACCGCCTAAGGAGCACCCGATCAATCTGACCTAAGACCATGAAAGGAAATGAGGATGATGAACTGCTGTGGACCTGCCGCGATGATTGCCGTCCCGATCGTTCAACACGTCTGACGTGCACTACCAAGCCACCGTTTAACCTTGAAGGAGAAGACCATGAGACCACTGCAGCTAATGACCGTACTCAGCCTCGCGATGTCCCTCGCAGCCTGTGGCGATAAGAAGGAGACCAATGCTCCGGCGGCAAACAACACTTCCGAGATGACCGGCAATATGGGCAACATGGCCATGCCGGCCGACGCCGTTGCAAAGACCGCCAAAGGGACGGGTACGGTTACGGCGATCGACAAGGCGGCCGGCACGATCACGCTCGAACACGGCCCCATTGCCGAGGCCAATTGGCCGGCCATGACGATGGCATTCAAGGCGCCGCCCGAACTTGTGGACAGCGTGAAAGTCGGTGACAAGGTTGGATTTGACCTCGCGCTGAAGAATGGCACCGGCGAAATAACAGCGATTACCAAGCAGTAGAAGCACGTGCTGTGCCGCCGCTGGCGGCACAGCACGTGCTCAAGATAGCGCCACGGTAAGATTTCGTCAGCGCATGGCCGGAGGCACTATCGCTTACATCCCGAGACACTGGGCAGGCAAGAACAGACCGGGGTTTGAGTAGCAACGAACAGAAAACATACATAATGGCCGGTGTTAGGTATCGTCGATGCCGGTAGCGCTGGGATCTCGCATGGCCGCACTCGGCGGGGGGCTTAGAAGTTTCCCCGGACAGCTTCCTGCAGGATCAGCTTGTCCAGCGTCAGGTCCGGGATCGCACGCCAAAGCCGCGCATTCTCCTTCTCCAGATTATTCATCCGACGCGCTTCGTCGGTCTTCCGCCCGCCATATTCCTTGCGCCACCTATAATTAGGTCTGTTCGCTGACCGCATCCGCCGACACGCCTCAGCGGTCATCGCACCCGGCGCCAGCACGACCTCCGCCTCACTCAGCTTGCCAATAATCTCCTTCATGATCCAAAATAACATTGATTTTGGACCACTCAGAAGGGGGCAGATCATGTCGATCCGACCTGACACCATCTCCGGAGCACTTTCAAAATGTCGCCTCAACTCCCGGACCAACCCCATTTTGTCGGACCACGCCGACAGCTACGGATGCAGGGTCGAGTTCTATGACCGGATACCCCACACGTAAAAAGAACTGATACTGGCTTAGGGATTGACGGGGCTGTCGCATAAGGAGATCGTGCGGTGGAAGCCGCGCGCATTCCGCCGCCGGGCACGCGCGTCATGTGCGGTGGGTCTGTCGGTGATGTGAAGAGGAACGAACAAGGGTAGCAAGTCATGACCGAGGTCAAACACAGTGAAGCCGGCAGCGGCCAAGGTGGCCGCGACGTCGTTCTGATCACGGGCGCGAGCGGCTTCATCGCCGCCGCGCTGATCGCCAAACTTAGCGAGCACTACACGGTCGTCGGCCTCGATCGCGCCGGCCCTCCCGACCCGCCGCCACCCGCTGCGTCCGTTGATTTCGATCTTGGCTCTGACGAGGCGGTGCGCGCCGCGCTGAATGAAGTCCGTGCCCGCTATGGCAACCGTATCGCTTCGGTGATCCACCTCGCCGCCTATTATGACATTACGGGCGAGCCCAACCCTCTCTACGACAAGATCACCGTGCAGGGGACGCAACGGCTGATCGATGGCTTGCAGTCGTTCGAGGTCGAGCAGTTTGTCTTCGCCAGCACGATGCTGGTCCACAAACCGACCCCTACCCCGGATGAGCGTATCAACGAAGAATCGTCGATCGGTGCGTCCTGGGCGTATCCACAGTCCAAGGTTGACACCGAAGCATTGCTGCATGAGCATCACGGGAAGATTCCCGTCGTCTACCTGCGCGCTGCGGGAGTTTACGACGACGATGGACGCTCGGCGTTTCTCGCCCAGCAGATATCTCAGATATACGAGCACCGCCTGATTTCGCATTTCTATCCCGGCATGCTGTGTGCGGCGCAGTCATCAGTGCACCGCGACGATTTAGCCGATGCCGTGTTGCGTCTGGTGGACCGGCGGCACGATCTTCCGACCGAGCTGCCGCTGCTCATCGGCGAGCCCGAAGCGCCCGGCTATGCCGAGATTCAGGACATCGTCGGCGAGGCGCTCCACGGCGAGGGGTGGAAGACGATCCGCATTCCGCAGCCGCTCGCGAAGGCCGGGATCATTCTGCAGAACGAAGCGCTCGGCAGGGAAGACTTCATCCAGCCCTGGATGATCGACAGCAGCAATGACCACTATATTCTCGACATCTCCCGCGCGCGTTCGCTGCTCGGATGGGAGCCGAAACACAGCCTTCGCGACACCCTGCCCGCGATCGTTGCCGCGTTGAAGCGCCATCCAAGGGCCTGGTACCGGAACAACAAGCTCAACGAGAATCTGGTTGCCTGGCACGATAGGCCAGAGGCAGAACCTGTAGGGCTAGGCCACCAGCCCGCAGCGGCAGGCGACGGGATGGCCGGGATGGATCACGGGGCTGTGGACCATAGCAGTATGGACCACGCCGCCATGGGGCACGGACCTGGCGCTGCGGACATGGCAAAACCCGGCCATGGTGCACATGGCGATTACATGGCCATGATGGACCGCGATGAGCGCCGCGCCCGCTGGGCTCTTTACGCCAACATCGGTCTCGGTCTCTGGCTCGCCTCCAGCCCGCTCATTTACGACTCCGTTACCACACAGAGCGTCGGCGAGGCCGCACGCTTTGTTACGGTTGATCGCGGGCTGCCGTCGATAGAGTGGCGCGCGAACGCGCTGAGCATCAGCGATTTCGTCAGCGGTCTAGCGATTGCGCTATTCGGTGCGTTGTCGCTCTCCGCACGCACCAAGACATGGGCGCAATGGGCGGTAGCTTTTGTCGGCATTTGGCTGCTGTTCGCACCCCTGGTCTTCTGGAGCCCGAGCGCTGCGCAGTACAACAACAACTTGCTCATAGGTTCGGCGGTGATCGCCCTGTCGGTGCTAGTACCGATGATGCCAGGCATGAGCATGGCGGGCATGATGGACCCCAAGAACATCCCGCCGGGCTGGACCTATTCGCCATCCACGGACGCGCAGCGGCTGCCGATCGTCGCCATGGGGCTGATCGGCCTGCTCACCTCGCGTATCCTGACCGCCTATCAGTTAGGCCATATCGATACTGCATGGGAGCCATTCTTCGTTGGCTCACTTGCCGATCCGCGTAACGGCACCGAGGAAATTATCACCTCGGCCATGTCGAAAGCCTGGCCAATCCCGGATGGAGGTCTCGGCACAATCAGTTACGTGCTCGAAATCCTGATGGCGGTGATGGGTACCCGCGACCGCTGGCGGACGATGCCGTGGATGGTGACCTTCTTCGGCATTCTCGTCATCCCGCTCGGCATCGTGAGTATCTATTTCATCATCAGCCAGCCTATCGTCATCGGTACGTGGAGCACGCTCGCGCTGATCGCGGCGCTGGCAATGCTGATCATGATTCCTTTCGCTCTCGATGAAGTCATCGCTATGGGCCAGTTCCTGGGCTGGGCGAGGCGCAAGGGCAAGCCACTGATCCGCACCTTCTTCCAGGGCGATGCGATTGAGGCGGGCGAGGTGGACGCGTCCGACGCCATGGCATCACCGGCGGCATTGTGGGCGGACGCGAAGAAGGGTCTGACGCTGCCATGGACGCTCGCGGCGAGCATCTTCATCGGCGTATTGCTGATGTTGACGCGGGTGCTGTTCGGTACGGAAGGCGGCATGGCTAACAGTGACCATATCGTCGGCGCGCTGGTCATTACCGTCACCATCATTGCGACGGCAGAAGTCGCCCGCGCCCTCCGCTTGATCAACGTTACGTTCGGCGCTTGGCTTGTCGCCGCGCCGTTCCTATTGACCGGCGTCGGCCAGCTCGGCGCGATCGTGTCGGTGGTCGCGGGGCTTGCCCTCGTCTGCTTGAGCCTGCCCCGCGGCAAGCGCAGTGCCGAACATTACGCGAGTTGGGACAAATACGTGATTTGAGCATCGCCCGCGCCCGGCGTCGGCGCATCGTTCGAGAAGCTCAGTGAAAGGGGTGCGGTGATCGTGCCGATGGACAGGATCAAGGTCGACAATGCGAGGGCGGGGGCGCACGACCGCGCAATTGGCCGATGGGAGAATGAAGGCGGCGCCTTCACCGGCTTACACCAGCACCGGACGCCCACCGTCGCCGGCGAGATAGGCGATGCAGCGGGCGGCAATCTGCGCGTGCGGCTGATCGCGCTCGAAAACCTCGTCGTGGCGCTGCTGGCCGGGGGACCCGAGAGCCAATCCGAGTTGGTGCGAGAAATGGCCGCCTATATTTCTCCCAGGCCCGGCGCGACGCCCCACCGACTAACTGTCGAGGCGGCGCGCAACATGCTCGCTCTCCTCGAGCGCGCTGCGCACTACAAGTCGCTCGACCGGGACTTCGAGCGATGAGCTTCAACCCCTACTTTATATTCGCGACCGGAATCGAGAACAGCTACCCACGATCAAGAACGGTAGCCATCGCGTCAACGAGATGGCCAGTGCGGCCATTGCGGGCGACGGCGCGACGATTTCGACGGGGTCGAGGAGCCGGACGACCGGCGACCATCGACAAGGTGGGCGCCGTCCAACCCGGCGCTTCAACTTACACTCAAGGCCGCCTAACCGATGCAGCCCGGCCCCACACCCTGCTGATGGACACAACCGATCGCAACTCACCGACTTACCGCTCGCCGCATAATCTGCTCGGCTCGACGTTCCGCTTCTTGAAGCTATAGTAGGTATAGCACTCACATCAGGTCGGTTAGCAGCAATGGCGTTCTGCCCACCCGGCTGCTTTCACAAGAGGAGACAGAGCGCATGACGTTGCAGCTTGGTGATACAGCGCCGGACTTCGAGGCCGAGACGACCGAAGGCCAAATCCGTTTTCATGAGTGGATGGGTGCTGACTGGGCGGTCTTCTTTTCCCACCCCAAGGACTTCACGCCCGTCTGCACGACCGAGCTCGGGGAGGTCGCCCGCCTCAAACCCGAGTTCGACAAGCGCGATACCAAGGTGATTGGGCTGAGCGTTGATCACATCGAGGATCACCACGCCTGGGCCGGCGACATCGCCGAAACGCAAGGCCACGCGCTCAATTTTCCGATGATCGCCGATCCTGACTGCCGGATCGCCGAACTCTACGGGATGATCCACCCAAAAGCCAACGACACACTCACTGTCCGCTCGGTGTTCATCATCGGACCCGACAAGAAGCTCAAGCTCAGCCTCACCTATCCAGCGAGCACGGGCCGCAACTTCGAAGAGATACTCCGCGTCATCGACTCCCTGCAGCTGACCGCCAAATACAGCGTAGCGACGCCGGTGAACTGGCGGCAGGGCGAAGACGTCATTATCGTTCCCTCGCTCAGCGATGACGAGGCCCGCCAGAAATTCCCGAACGGCTGGCGGACCGTGAAGCCCTATTTGCGCATCACCCCACAACCGCAGGATTAAGTGCAGGCGGTCGCCGCGATGCTGAAGCCACTGCCTAATCAAACCCCCGCATCCACGGGCTCGCCTCGAAATGCGTCGAGGATGCGGCATTCGTCGAGGGTGGTGTGCCCGCATTGCTTGAGGAGACGCTCGAGCGTGGCTTCTAGCGCCCTGAGGTCGGCAATCTTGGCTCGGACCTCGCGGAGACGTGTGGCGGCCATCCTGTCCACCTCCGCACAGGGCGCGTCGTCCGCCCGCTCCGAAAGGGCAAGAAGCCCCCGCACGGTCTTGAGCGGAAAGCCGAGCTCGCGCGCCCTCCGGATGAACCTGAGACGCTCAAGATGATGGCGGTCATAGACCCGGTGTCCACCCGCGCTGCGGCCAGGCTCGGGCAGCATCCCGATCTGCTCATAATAGCGGATGGTCACCACCTTGCACCCGGTGAGAGTGGCCAACGCTCCGATCGAGAGGATTTTACCCATGCCCTTGAACCTATAGCAGCTAGAGGTCCTATCATAGTGACGAGCCTGTGTTTGTGAATGCGGAGAGTTGGCTATGGAGGATTGCTGCAGAGATGCTGGCGACCCGAGTCGCGAGAAAAGCGATACTGCGCTGATGATCTCGTCAGAGCCCTCCACGGCACCTCTCGCGCCGACGACGGCACGCGCCGGGCGCCGCGCGACGGCGACGCCTGCTGCTCAGGCAGCTCCTCTGACCCGAGCAACGATGCCGTGTCTCACGAGCCTCACCCTAGCCCTGACGGACGTCCGCAAGTGATGGGTGACGACTGCTGCTCGGCGAAGGAGCAGGAGATCGCCGCCTTGAGCGCTCATTTGGGCGTGAAGCGCGTGCTCCAAATGGTCCTTGCGATCAACCTCATCATGTTTGTTGCTGAGTTCACGGCCGGGATGCTGGCGAACTCCACCGCCCTCATGGCCGACTCGGTCGACATGCTGGGGGATGCGCTGGTCTACATACTAAGCCTCTACGCACTTCAACGCAGTCTGCGCTGGCGTGCCGGCGCCGCAGTCGCGAAGGGCGGAATCATCGCTGCCTTCGGGATCTGGGTCATGATCGAAGCGGCCTTGAAGCTGGTCAACGGCGTGAGCCCCGCCGCCGGGACGATGGTTCTCTTCGGACTGATCGCGCTGGTTGCCAACCTGACTTGCCTCGCGCTGCTCTACCGCTTCCGCCACCGCGACGTGAACCTGTCCAGCACGTTCGAGTGCTCGCGGAACGACGTCATCGCCAACACCGGAGTTCTTCTCGCCGCTGGCGGCGTCTACGCAACCGGCGCGGCCTGGCCTGACATCCTCGTGGGCGCCGTTATCGCGGTGTTGTTCTTCCGCTCCGCGATCCGGGTACTTCGCCAGGCCTGGCAACAATTCAGGTCAGCCAGCCCCGCCGTGGCGGTGGTGTTGGATTGAGACATAGTCTTCAAACAAAGGAGCTTTATCGATGTTGAAGCAACTAACGGCGCTGTTCCTGCTCGGCGCTGCCTTCACCTCCCCGGCGACGGCAGGGGCGGCCAGTCCGGCGAATGCCGTGATGTACAAGAATCCCGGCTGCGAGTGCTGCGACGGCCACGCCGCGGCGCTGCGCAGTGCAGGGCTGAACGTGAAAGTGGTTCCGACCGAGGATCTCTCCGCGTTCAAAGCGCGGGCTGGAGTGCCCGAGGCGCTTCAAGGCTGCCATACCACGATGGTAGGCGGCTATGCCGTGGAGGGGCATGGGCCGATAGCGGTGGTCCAGCGGATGCTGAAGGAGAAACCCGCCATCCGCGGGATCGCTTTGCCGGGCATGCCGTCGGGATCTCCTGGTATGTCTGGGCCGAAGACCGCGCCGTTCAAGGTGCTGAGCTTCGGCGCCGGGGGCACGAAGGTCTATGCTGTCGAGTAGCGGGTGAACCGATCGATCCAGAGAGAGGCCGACATGCCTGACGATGATCTCGCCTATCTTCAGCGCCGCGTCGAGGCGGAGCTCGAGATGGCGCAACGCTCCGAGACGCCCGAGGCCACGGCAGCGCACTACAAGCTCGCGGAAGCCTATCTTGAGCGGATCGAGGTCCTCCGGATATCGGCAGCGGCCGTGCCGGGCGGAAAAACTGCTGCCGATCCGGAAGTTGCCGTTGCTGGGGTACCGAAAAGGCGAAAAGTAGCATCCGGCGAACGAGCAGAACGATGATATTTCGTCAGCTATTCGAGCCGGAATCCTCTACCTACACTTACCTGATCGGCTGCCGCGACACAGGAAAAGCGGTGTTGCTCGACCCGGTTCTGGAGACCGTTGATCGCGATCTCGCCGTCCTGCAGGAGCTGGAGCTGACGCTTGAATATACGCTGGAAACTCACATCCATGCGGACCATGTCACGTCCGCGTGCCGGCTACGCAGCCTGACCGGATCAAAGGTCGCCTATCCGGCGATGGACGGCCTCCCCTGCGCAGACGTTGGTGTCGGTGAGACCGACCCGCTCAGCGTCGTCATCACCACCAACCTCAGCTTCAGTGAGTGGGCCAGCGTGTTCGGCGATGCCAAGATGACCACCGCGCTCCTCGATCGGCTCACCCACCACTGCCACATATTGGAAACCGGCAACGACAGCTTCCGCTTCAAAAACAGCTCGGCCCAGCAGGCCAAACCCCAAAAGGAGAAACACCATCTTGACCCAGCAATGACATCCGAAACATAAGCTACAGGCGGGTCACTTCTCGGTGAAAATCCCGGGTCACTTCTCAGCGGTAATCAACACCGGCGGGATCGCGGGCGCGCAGGACGTGAAGCTCGAACAGGTCACCGGCCTGCCGATGCTTTCGGTCACGCCCGATCGCGACAAGCTTGCGCGCTATGGCGTGAGCATGGAGACGGTCCAGGATGCGGTTTCGACCGCGACTGGCGGGCGGCAGGCGGGCGAGCTCTTCGAGGGCGACCGGCGTTTCGACGTCGTCGTCCGGCTTCCCGAGGCCATTCGCACCGACCTCGCGTCGCTCGGCAATCTCCCCGTTGCGCTTCCGGCCGGCGGCTTCGTGCCGCTTTCGGAGCTTGCGGAGATATCGCTCGCGGCGGGGCCGAACCAGATCAGCCGCGAGAATGGCAAACGCCGCGCGGTGATCACGGCGAATGTCCGTGGTCGCGATCTCGGCTCGTTCATCGACGAACTGACCCAGAAGGTCGAAGCCGATGTCGTGCTGCCCGACGGTTATTATATAGAATATGGCGGGACGTTCGAGCAGCTCCAGTCGGCGACCGAGCGCCTCCAGATCGTGGTGCCGCTCGTTCTGCTGCTGATCTTCGGCCTCTTGTTCATGCTGTTCGGGTCGGTTCGCGATGCGGCCATCGTCTTCTCGGGCGTGCCGCTGGCGCTGACGGGAGGGGTCGCGGCGCTGGCGCTTCGCGACATTCCGCTCTCCATCTCGGCGGGCGTCGGGTTCATCGCACTCTCCGGGGTCGCGGTGCTCAACGGCGTGGTGATGCTATCCTTCATCAAGGATCTTCGCGAACGCGGAAAGGCGCTCGTCGATGCAATCCGCGAGGGCGCGCTGACCCGCCTCAGGCCGGTGATGATGACCGCGCTGGTTGCGTCGCTCGGCTTCGTACCGATGGCGCTCAATGTCGGGGCAGGATCCGAGGTGCAACGGCCGCTGGCGACCGTGGTCATCGGCGGGATCATCTCATCGACGATCCTGACGCTGCTCGTCCTGCCCGCGCTGTACCTCATGGTCCACAGTCGCAGCGCGAAGATCGAAGAAGAGGAAGTCGCCGGGCCGCGGCGTGAGCCCGGCCTTGCGACCTGAAGCCAGGCCCTCACGGTTTGCTGCAGCGCTTGGGCGCAAGCGGCCGGCCGCGAACAGGGGCGGAACCCTGAGGGGTTCCGCCTCCTTTTAGGGATGCTTGGTATGAGGAGCGTGAAATGATAGACAAGACAGGCAGCACCGACCGCGAAAAGCAGACCCTCCAGATCGTTCTTTTCCTGAACGCGGCGATCGCCATCGCCTTTCTCATAACCGGCGCGCTGGGAGATTCGAGCGCCCTCATCGCGAATGGCCTCGACAATTTATCGGACGCGGCGGTCTATGCCCTGAGCCTTGTCGCACTAAGCCATGGCATCAAATGGAAGACCCGCGCGGCTACAGCGTCGGGCGTTATGCTATTGATCTTCGCGGCCGGCGTCCTGTTCGATGTCGGGCGGCGCTACTTTCAGGGTAGCGAACCGATCGGCGCTACGATGATGATCATGTCGGCGGTCGCGGCGGTGGTGAACTATGCCTGCCTGAAGCTGCTTCAGCGCATTCAGAATCCCGACGTCAACCTTCGTGCGGCAACGACCTTCAGCTTCAACGACTTCGTTTCGAACGGCGGCATCCTGATCGCCGGCGTCCTCGTCTGGTGGCTCGGCACGAACTGGCCCGACTTGCTCGTCGGGTTCGCCACTGCGCTGATTGCCATCAAGGGCGGCATCGAAATTCTGCGCGATGCCCGAAAGGAGACTCGCGGCGCCGCAAGCGACGACCCCTGAATTTGAGAAATAACAAGGTGAAGACCGAATGATGAGTGCGAGGAAACCACCGCTAGACCGCGGACGGCAGCGTCGCCTCGATCGCCTCAATCACCCGGCAATCGGCTATGCGGCCGCCCTCACAGAGCTGGACGATCCGGGCGAGTTCTGCGCGAAGGCGCACCATGCGTTCCAGACGCTCGTCGACGTCGAGCAAATGTCGCGCCGCCAGAGCGCGAACCTCGGCGCAGTCCTGCTCGGGTCCTGCCGCGAGGGCTTTCAGTGAACGAATTTCGTCGATCGAAAATCCCAGCCCCCTCGCACTCCGGATAAACGCCAGGCGCCTGACATCCTCGGGACCATAGCTGCGACGTCCGGAGGCGGTGCGCGCCGCCGGTGGTAGAAGCCCGATGTCCTCGTAGAAGCGGATTGTATTGACCTTCGTACCCGTCCGGCTCGCCAGCGCTCCGATGGGAAGTCCTACCTCACGGCCCATATGCACCTCAGAAATGCCTTGCTTCTACAGCTACTGGAGAATGTAGGACAATGCGATGAGCGAAAGCAACGACAGTAACTGTGGCTGTACGGGCGATACCGTGCGTGCCGAGCGTGATCCCGCCTATCGACGGGCGCTCTGGATCGTGGTGATACTCAACCTCGGTTTCGGTGTGTGCGAAATCATCGGCGGCTTCATCGCCAACAGTCAGGCCCTCAAAGCGGATTCGCTCGACTTCATCGGCGACGGTTCGATCACTTTGGTGGGATTACTGGCGCTGGGATGGTCTGCTGCAAGCCGTGCACGGATCGCGCTAACCCAGGGACTGTTCCTCGGTGCGCTCGGGCTGGGAGTGATTGCCTTTGCCGTGGCGCGGGCCTTAAATGCCGAGCCACCCGAAGCCGAACTCATGGGCGTCATCGGCATAGTCGCCTTGGCCGTGAACGTGACCGCGGCGCTGGTTCTCTCGCGATTTCGGGACGGCGATGCCAATGTGCGGGCCATCTGGCTGTTCAGCCGAAACGATGCGATCGCGAATATCGCCGTCATCGTCGCGGCCATATTGGTCGGCTGGACGGGCAGCGCCTGGCCCGATCTTCTGGTGGCGGGCGTCATCGCCCTTCTCTTCCTGCATTCGGCCACGGAGATCGTGCGCAATGCACGCGCCGAGCTGCGCCCTTCGCAGGCATAGCAAAATGAGGGCATATTCCACGCTTCGGCGCGCTGCGGCAATCTTGCTTGCCATGCTGGTGCTGCTTCCGGCCGTGGCACGCGCCGACACGACGTCGGTGCAGACTACCTGGCGCCTGCTCGATTATGTCGCGGTGGACTATGGCGGTGCGGTACATGACGGCCGGGTCATCAGCCAGGCAGAATATGCCGAAATGCTCGAGTTCACCGATTCGGCCGCCGCGAATATTGCAGCGCTGCCACCCAAAGGCGCACGTGCGCAATTGGTGGCTGACGCGAAGCGGCTGAAGGCAGCCGTTGTCGCCAAGGAAAGCCCACGAGAAGTCGCACGGCAGGCCCGTTCGGTCGCAGCGGCGTTGCTCAACGCCTATCCGGTGCCACTTGCGCCGGCGCGCAGCCCAGATCTTGCGAGGGGCGCTACTCTCTATGGGCAGAATTGCGCATCGTGCCACGGCATGTCGGGCGATGGCCGCGGCCCCGATGCAGCCAGGCTCGATCCACCGCCGATCGCCTTTTCCGATGCTGCGCGCGCTCGCGAACGCAGCGTCTTCGGGCTTTACCAAGTGATCGAGCAAGGCCTCGACGGCACGGCAATGCAAAGTTTCGCCGACCTTCCTGCCGCCGATCGCTGGGCCCTCGCCTTCTACAGCGGCCGCTTCGCTTTCCGTGATACGACGCAGGGCGAGCGGATCTGGCAATCCGACGCTGGTGTGCGCCGCCTGGTGCCTGACATGCCTACGCTGACGGCAATGACGCCGGCGGCGCTCGGTGCGAAGATCGGACAACCGGAGGCCGACGCCGTGATGGCCTATCTCAGGGCTAATCCGCAGGCCGTCACGGGGTCGGGGGCTGGGTCGCTGGCGCTGGCGCGGGAACGGCTCGAGCAGAGCTTCGCTGCATATGCTGCGGGGAAGAGGCAGCAAGCCGGAGAACTTGCGTTGTCCGCTTATCTCGACGGGTTCGAACCCCTGGAACCGCTCCTCGCGTCGCGTGATGGCGCCCTGATGGCGCGGATCGAGACGGCGATGGGGGCAGTGCGCGCGGCCATCCAGAAGGGCGCGCCCGTCGCCGAGGTACGCCACGAGATTTCGGCGCTCGACACGCTCTTCACCGATGCCGAGCAGGTGCTCGCCCCCGAACAGGCGAGCAGCACGTCGGCCTTTGTCGGCGCCCTGACGATCTTGCTGCGTGAGGGCCTGGAGGCACTCCTCGTCGTCATCGCGATCGTCGCCTTCCTGCGAAAGGCCGAGCGCCCGGAGGCGCTGCGTTATGTGCATGCCGGCTGGGTTGCGGCCCTTGCCGCAGGGGGCCTGACTTGGGCGCTCGCGACCTATGCCATCGGAGTCAGCGGGGCGAGCCGCGAATTGACCGAGGGCTTCGGATCCTTGCTCGCGGCTGTCATTCTCCTGTCGGTCGGCATCTGGATGCACGGAAAGTCTCAGGCCGACCAATGGCAGCGCTATATTCACGCAAAGCTGAGCGCGGCGCTCTCGAAACGCTCGTCCTGGTTCCTGTTCGGGCTCGCCTTCCTGGCCGTCTATCGCGAGGTGTTCGAGACCATCCTGTTTTATGCGGCGCTGGCATCGCAGGGCAGTGGCGGGGCTGTCTTCGGCGGCTTCGTGACCGGCCTTGTCCTGCTGGCCGTCATCGCCTGGGCGATGCTCCGCTACAGTCAGCGGCTGCCAATCGGCAAATTCTTTTCGTATAGCTCTGCCCTCATGGCGGTGCTCGCCGCCGTACTGGCGGGCAAGGGAACGGCGGCGCTGCAGGAGGCAGGCATGCTCTCGGTAACGCCCGTGAGCGGCTGGCCTCGAGTAACGCTCCTGGGTATCTATCCGACGCTGCAGGTCATCCTCATGCAAGCCGCCGCGCTGGTCATCATAATCCTTGGCTTCTGGTATAATCGCCGGGCCATCGAAGCCGGGCGGCCTGCCAAAGCCGGCAATCAGTCTGCGTAGAATTGCGACACCCGACCGGTTGCCAACCCGCCCACATCCGCGTCATAGGCCGATTGTGGGCCTCGCCGAACCGACCCATCGCATATTCCCGATACAAATTGACAGACATGAACATATCGGATAATCCCGATGCATGCAAATTGATGCCGCCTTGTCCGCCCTCGCCGCTCTGGCGCATCCCACCCGCCTCGATGCCTTTCGCTTGATCGTCCAGAATGAGCCCGAAGGGCTATCGACGGGACAGCTCGTCGAAGCGTCGGGGCTCAATCAGAGTAGTTTTTCGACGCACCTCGCGGTTCTGGTGAAGGCGGGCTTGGTGATACCGGAAAAGCGCGGCCGGCAGATCATCCAACGAGCGGATATCGACGCACTTCGCGGCCTGATGCTCTTCCTCGCAAAAGACTGCTGCCAAGGACGCGCTGAACTGTGTGAGCCGCTGCTCGCCGAACTTGCCTGCTGCTGATCGGCCCATTCAGCGCTTGAGGGAGAAGTCGATGACCGACAAGATTTATAATGTGCTGTTCCTTTGTACCGGCAACAGCGCCCGCTCGATTCTAGCCGAAGCTCTGCTGAACCGCATGGGCCAGGGGCGGTTCCGTGCCTATAGCGCCGGGAGCTTTCCCAAAGGCAAGGTCCATGCACAGGCGCTCGCGCTTCTCGATGAGCTCGGGTTCGAGACCGAGGGTCTGCGCTCGAAAAGCTGGGACGAATTCTCGGGCCCGGACGCGCCCAAACTCGATTTCATCTTCACCGTCTGCGACAATGCCGCCGGCGAGACCTGTCCGGTCTGGCCCGGCAAGCCGATGACCGCGCACTGGGGGATCGAAGATCCCGCCGCGGTCGAAGGCCCGGGCCAGCGCGAAGCTTTCGAACGTGCGCTGCACTATCTCTCGAACCGGATTTCGCTCTTCCTCGCGCTCCCGCACGAAAGCATCGACGAGATGGCAATGGCGCGCAGGTTGAAGGAAATCGGCGGCATCGAGGGCGCGACTGGCGAGCGGGAGACAGGCGCATGACCGCCGACATCATTATCTATCACAATCCCGAGTGCGGGACGTCGCGCAACACGCTCGCGCTCATTCGCAACGCCGGCATCGAACCGCATGTCGTCGAATATCTGAAGACACCGCCGTCGCGAGCCCTGCTCGAGCGGCTGATCGAGCGCGCCGGTATCACGCCGCGCGAGCTCCTCCGCGAAAAAGGCACGCCCTATGCGGAACTCGGCCTAGGCAACCCCGATCTCACCGATGGCGCACTCATTGATGCAATGATGGCGCATCCGGTCCTCATCAATCGCCCGCTCGTCGTCACATCGCTCGGGGTGAAGCTCTGCCGCCCGTCCGAAGCGGTGCTCGACATCATCCCTGCCCGCCAGCTTGGCGCCTTCGCCAAGGAAGACGGTGAACAGGTGGTCGATGCCGGCGGCAACCGCGTCCATGCCTGAGGGGATCATCATGATTGCCGCAAAGCGTGAACGCCTGTCCTTCCTCGATCGCTATCTGACACTCTGGATCTTCCTTGCAATGGCGCTCGGCGTCCTCTTGGGATCGCTTTTCAAGGACCTCCCCGCTGCGATCGACGCGATGTCGATCGGAACGACGAATATCCCGATCGCCATCGGGCTCATTTTGATGATGTATCCGCCGCTTGCACGCGTGCGCTATGACGAGCTGCCGCGCGTGTTCGAAGACAAGCGCGTCCTAGCCATCTCGCTGATCCAGAACTGGATCATCGGGCCGGTGCTGATGTTCGCGCTCGCGGTCGTCTTCCTCGCGGACAAGCCTGAATATATGACTGGCCTGATCCTGATCGGTCTCGCGCGCTGCATCGCAATGGTGATCGTGTGGAACCAGCTCGCAAAGGGCGACAATCAATATGTCGCTGCGCTCGTCGCGTTCAATTCGATCTTTCAGATCCTCTTCTTCAGCGTCTATGCCTGGTTTTTCCTCACGGTCCTGCCGCCGCTCTTCGGCCTCGAAGGCAGCGTCATCGACGTCAGCTTCTGGACGATCGCCGAGGCGGTGCTCATCTATCTCGGCATCCCGTTTATGGCAGGATATCTCACCCGCAAATGGCTCGCCAGCGCCAAGGGCAACGACTGGTACGAGACGCACTTCCTGCCGAGGATCGCGCCGATCACCCTCGTCGCACTGCTCTTCACCATCGTCGCGATGTTCAGCCTCAAGGGCGGCGAGATCGTCACCATCCCCGGCGACGTCATCCGGATCGCGATCCCGCTGACCATCTATTTCGTCGTGCAGTTCCTCATCAGCTTCTGGATGGGCAAGCTGATCGAGGCTGATTATCCACGCACGACCGCGGTCGCCTTCACCGCCGCGGGCAATAATTTCGAGCTCGCGATCGCGGTCGCGATCGCCGCCTTCGGCCTCGCCTCGCCGGTCGCCTTCGCGGCGGTCATCGGCCCGCTTGTCGAAGTGCCGGTCCTCATCCTCCTCGTCAGCGTCGCATTCCGCCTCGGACGTCGCTGGTTCCCGGCGAGCGTTCCTTCACAAGTCTGAGTATCATGACAGAACAGACCCACAGCCGCCTGCGCGCGCTCTCCGACGCAGACCATTTTCCCGCATTGAGCCCCGAATATCTCCACGCACAGCCGGCGTTTGGTCTGGGGCCGCTCGATCCCGCGCCGCGCATCCTTCTTCTGTACGGATCGCTGCGCGAGCGCTCCTACTCGCGCCTCGTTGTCGAGGAAACGGCGCGTCTGCTCCAGCTTTTCGGCTGCGAGACCCGCATCTTCGATCCTTCCGACCTGCCACTGCCCGACCTCATCGCCGATGACGATCATCCCGCGGTCGAGGAACTACGCCAGCATTCGCTCTGGTCAGATGGCCAGGTCTGGTGCAGCCCCGAGCGCCACGGCCAGATCACCGGCATAATGAAAGCGCAGATCGATCACCTGCCGCTCGCCTATAGAGGTCTGCGTCCCACGCAGGGCCGCACTCTCGCCGTGATGCAGGTCTCGGCGGGATCGCAGTCGTTCAACAGCGTCAACACGCTGCGCATCCTCGGCCGCTGGATGCGGATGATCACCATCCCCAACCAGTCGAGCGTTGCCAAAGCTTATGCGGAGTTCGACGAGGCAGGCCGCATGCTGGCGTCGAGCTATTATGACCGGATTGTCGATGTTGCCGAGGAGCTGGTGCGGTTCACCGTGCTGACGCGCGGCCACGCCGACCAGCTTGTCGATCGCTATTCGGAGCGCAGGGATCGCAACGCCCCTATCCTGACACCCGCACAGCTGGCCAAATTGCCGGGGGCGTGATGTCTTGTGGCCGCGAACTGGTGCCGATCAGGATCGACGCCGCAGCTTGCCGAATTCGCGGTCACCGCTCATGAAGCGCTCGATCATCGGGGCAATCAGCCGCTCCGCCGGCAAAGGCTCGGGGAGCCCATTGGCCCTGGCATGGATGCGGGCATAGTCTGCAAGATCGCGCATAATGCCTCCCGACAGTTCAACCGTGACCTTGACCGGCCGATCCTCGGCGATGGGTCCGAGCCGCAGCTTGCTCATCGGGATTCGCCGCTGAAAAGCGGCTCCAGCACCAGGTCACGGGTTACGATGACCCGAAACGCGAAACCGGGACTGATGGTGATAGTGGGCGGTATGGCGAGTTGCCGGTCGACGATCTGCCGGCCGGTCTGACCGATCGAATCCTGCGATCCCGACCGGATCGCACGAACGAGCCGATCGTCGTCGTCCGCTCCGAGCTCGGCGCCGACACCGAGCAGCGTCGATATGAGCGCGGCCTTGAACATATGGCCCCAATGATAGTCGGTGCGATCCGCCAGCCCCGCCATTCCGCCGGCATCCGCTCCGGGGAGCCGGCCAAGTGCGATCGAGCGACCGCCGGGAAAGGTCAACCGATCCCAAGTCAGTAACACGCGATTCTGTCCCGCCACGATCTCGCTGTCATACTCCCCGATCAGGCGCGAGCCTTGGGGGATCAGGAGAATGCGTCCCGTCGGACTGTCATAAATATTCTGCGTCACCTGCGCTGTGATCTGGCCCGGAAGATCGGAACGGATGCCGGTGATCAGCGCCGCCGGAATGATATTCCCGGCCTGCACGACATAGGGCGAAGCGAGCGGGACGATGCGTTCGCCGCTGTCTGTCCGGCGCGGACCATCTCCCCTCAGAAAGGGACGAGCCGGGGCTTCTGCGCCCGATGGATTGATCGCCTGCGCCGCGGGCGGCGCAGGTTGTTCCGCGGTACTGGCCGAGGCGCTGCCTCCCCCGCTTGCCAGGAAAAGATTGCTGGAACGCGCCGCGTCGCTTTCCTGGATCCGGCGCTCACGCGCCTGATCCACCGCCCGCTGTCGTTGATCGGCCGGCGGTGGAACAGCCACCATGGGCGGCGGCGTTATCATCCCGCCCTCCTTCTGCGCTGAGACGATCGGTCGCCCGAGGTCACCGGGAAGCGGCGGCCCGAGTTTCGGAACCGCGCCATAATCCGCGGGCGCGCCCGTAATGACCTCCGAGCGGTTGGGGCGATCGGTCTCATAGAGATTCTTGTCGGCTTGGGGAGCAGGCGACCGCAGCGCCCAGAGCAGAGCACCGGCGATAGCAAAGCCTGCCGCGCCGCCGATAATCGCGAGCGTCCGGCGCGAGAGGCGCATGACAGGCGGCATCTCGCCCTCAAGCCGGAACCCGTCGGGGCTGGACGGCGCGACGGGGCGTTCCGCCGCCAGGGCTTCAGGAGGCGGTTCTGCCTTCCCTTCCCGTTCCGGCCCGCTCATGACCGCCCCCGACGGCGCTTGTCGTCGCGCTCGATTCGCACCTTCTTCGCGCCGCGCCCGTTGCCAAGCCGCAGTTCGGCGCGTTCGAACAGGCGGTCGACGATGAGGAACCGGCCTTGCACGCGGTAATTGACGAGCTCCGCACCCTCCTTGTCACCGAGCACGAAGAGCGGGGGCATATCGCCCTCGGCAATGCCGTCGCCAAACTCGACGAACAATTGGCGACCGTCGTCGAAGATGCGCAGCGGGCGCCAGGGCACCTTGTCGCCGCTGATCCGATAACCAAAATTGAGCGCCGCAAAGTCGATGCCGCCCGCAACGGGTGCAGCGCGCTCCCGCTCGGTTTCGGCCGCTCGCAATGCGATCAGCTCATCGGCCGGGTAGGACCAGCTGACTGCGGCCATATAGGTCGAAGGCGTCGCGCGCAGTTCGAGATGATAGGTGCGGCGGTTGGTGTTGATGACGAGGTTCGTCATGATGTCGGGGCGGGTCGGCTTGACGAGAATATGAACGCGCCGCGACGTACCGGCGCCGCTCAGCGTGTCGCCGATGACCCAGCGGACCGTATCGCCGGCGGCGACCGGTCCGGGTCCGACGAGCTCTTCACCTTCCTGGAGCGCGATGTCGGTGACCTGCCCCGGCGCCGTATAGATCTGGAACAGCGCGCCATCGGCCCAGGCATATTTCTGGATCGCGCCCTGGAAGCTCGCGCGATCGGGCTGAACGCGCGCCGCGTCATTGGCCCGGCCGACCTGTGTCTTGACATCGGAGGGGGCGGCGACCGCAGGAAATGCGAGCGCGGCTGCGGTCACGAGAAAGATAAAACGCGTCACTGGCTGAGCTCCTTCGACCAATTTACGGCGGTGACAAAAATTCCGAGCGGGTTGCGCCGCAAAGCATCGGGTGTGCGGGGCGGCTGAACCGTCACGGTGACGATCGCCGACCAGCGCGACGTCTCGAGAAGGCTGCCGTCCTGATAGCGGCGCTCGGTCCAGGCGATACGAAAGCTATCCTTGGAGGCGCGGATCACGCTCGACACATCGACCGCGACCTGTCGCTTGCCGATCTCCGCGAAGGGATCGTTCAGCCGGGCATATTCATTGAGCGCCTGCGCACCGCTAGCCGTGGTGAAATCATAGGCGCTGAGCCAGTCCTTGCGCAGCACCACCGGGTCGGCCGGGATCGACCGGACATGCTCGATGAAGCGCGCGAGATGGAAGGCAATTTGCGGATCGGTCGGCGACCAGTCGGCGTCTGCGGGCGCGACGGCCCTTGCCTCGCCGAGCTTGTCGACCTCGACCACCCAGGGCGTGATCGTGCCGCGCAGCGACTGCCAGACCAGCGCCGAGGCGAGACCGCCTGACAGAAGCAGGGTGCCGAAAAAGGCGAGCCGCCAATTCTTCGCCTGGACGCGCGCCGAGCCGATGCGATCGTCCCAGACCTGCCCCGCGCGCTGATGCGGCGTGACCGGGACGGGCGAGATCCCATAATGATTGGAGGGCCTGCGGAAAATCATATCAATCCCTTTCGCTGATGTCGGGTGCGGAGCCGCCGCCGTGGCTATCGCCGCCCTTCAGGGTCTGCGCGCCGACCATCGCGCCCTGCGCGACCGACTGCCGATGCCGCATCGCGGTCGCCCAAGCCGGCGGCGTACCGGCAGCAGGTGCCGGTCCCGCCTTCGCCGCCTGACCCGCGCGGCCGGCCGCAAACTGCTCGCGGGTCCGCTCGGCGGCACGCCGAAGCGGGGACGCCGCAGCGCTCGCCGCCGAGCGCGCGACATTGGCGAGACCCGCACCGACCGCTTGCGCCCCGCTCTTCCCGGCCGCGCCTGCGGCGTAGGAGGCCGATGCGCTGCCCGCAGTGCGGGTAGCGCCAGCCGCAGCGCCGCGCGCAAAGCTGGCGGCGGCACCGGTAGCCAGCGTCGCACCCGCCGCGCCCGCGGCGAGCGTGGCGCCGGCGGCGACGGCCGTGCCGGCCGCAGCGCCTGCGCCGAGCTGGGGGCCGCCCGCGACGATGCCATTGGCGATCGAAGGACCGAAGATACCGAGACCCAGCAATGTGAGCGCGCCAAGCGCGATCGCCATAACCTGCTCGATGTCCGGCTCGGCGCCAATCTGGGCACCCATGAAGCGGTCGAAGAGGGTCGTGCCGATCCCGGTGATGACGGCGAGCACCAGCACCTTGATGCCGGAGGAGACGATATGGCCAAGGACGCGCTCCGCCATGAACGCGGTGCGGCCGAAAAAGGCGAAGGGGATCAGAACGAAGCCCGCGAGCGTGACAAGCTTGAACTCGAGGATCGTCACGAAGACCTGCACCGCGAGGATGAAGAAGGCGAGGACGACGATCACCCAGGCGATCAGCAGGATCAAGATCTGTACGAAGTTGGTGAAGAGCCCGATAGGCCCCAGGAGGTCCTTGCTCGCATCGAGAAGCGGCTCCGCGGCATCGAGGCCCGTCGCCGCGACGACGCCCGGGCGCATGAAGTCGCCGATCGCCATGGCGCCGCCGCTTGCCTTCAGCCCGAGACCGGCAAAGCTTTCGAGCATGATTGTCGCCAGGCTCTGGAAATTACCGATGATGAACGCGAAGACGCCAATATAAAGCGTCTTCTTGACGAGGCGCTGAAGGACATCCTCGTCGGCTCCCCACGCCCAGAACAGCGCGGCGATCGTCACGTCGATGACGATGAGCGTAGTCGACAGAAAACCGACTTCGCCGCCGAGCAGCCCGAAGCCGCTGTCGATATAGGTCGAAAAGACCGACAGAAATTGGTCGATCACGCCCGTGTCGTTCATCGCTCGTTCCTCCGCTCACCGAAAAACCGGCGACGCTTCGCTTCCCATGCCGCTTCGCAATCTGGGTCGACCGTCGTGACGGTCCGGCAGCGGCGAAGCCTATCGTCCGGCGCCGGGTGTGCGTCCGCCCCGGAGACCTGGGGGACGGACGCACGGGGCGCGGGCGGCCAGGTCGCGGCGACGAGCGCGAGCGTCATGGCGATTCCGCCCAGCACTGCCGCGCCTGCGATCCTGGCCGCCCGACCCATCTCAATTGCCTTTGAGGAAGCGGCGGAAGCGCTCGCGTCCTTCGGCTTCGGCAGCAGCCGCGCGGGCGGCATCGAGCATCTGTGCCCGCCCCTGCGCGGCGATCGCAGCGGCAAGATCACCAAGTTGCTGCGACTGGAGCGCAAGCAGCTGGTTGCCCGCCTGTGCCGCCTGAAGGGCGCCGGCCGCCGACTGGCTCGCGGTCACCAGCGTCGTGATCGAGCGGCGCGCATCGCCCATATTGCCGACGACGCCCGCCTGGACCTTCATCGCATCCTGGAAGGCGCCGACGCTGTCGGTCCAGCGCGCCTCGGCATTGGCGACCATTTCCGCCTGCGTGCCCGTCAGTGCGCCGCCCTTGTAGCGCGCGTCGAACGCCTTCTGGATGTCGCCGACATCAAAAGCGACCCGCTGCGCTTCGCCGAGCAGGGTGCGGGTCCGGTCGACCTGCCCTTGCAGCTCTTGGAGCGTCGAGACCGGCAGGCCCGACAGGTTGCGGGCCTCGTTCGCGAGCGATGTCGCCTGATTCTGCAGCTGCTTGATCTGGTTGTTGATCTGCTCGAGCGTGCGCGCGGCGGTCAGGATATTCTGCGCGTAATTGCGGGGATCGTGGACGATCCCGCCCACTTGGGCCGCGGCCGGGGCGGGCACGGCCGCAGCCGCGATGCCGCACCCGGCGACGAGCAGCGCGGCCGCGCAATGGAAAATCGGGGTCTTCATGGTCATTCACTCCTTCAGGGTGGAAAATTCGAGATTGGCGAGAAGATCGGCCGCCCAGTCGAGGCGGCGCTCACGCAGCCAGGCGGCGGCAAAGCCGTCGCTCCCATGTTCGGCGACGAGTTCGCCGATGCGGATCTGATCGGTCTTGGAAGACGCGGCGGTGAAGGCGAGCGCGATCTCGCCGAGGCCCAGCTCGAACAGCCGGTTCCCGCGGCGCGACTGGCAATAATAATCGCGCTTCGGGGTCGACCGGCTCAATATCTCGATCTGCCGGTCGTTGAGGCCGAAGCGCTCATAGACCCGCGCGATCTGCGGCTCGGCGGCGCGCTCATTGGGAAGGAAGATGCGCGTCGGGCAGCTTTCGATGATCGCGGGCGCAATGCTCGAACTCTCGATGTCGGCGAGGCTCTGCGTCGCGAAGATGACGCTCGCATTCTTCTTGCGTAGCGTTTTCAGCCATTCGCGCAGCTGCGCGGCGAAGGCCGGACTGTCGAGGATAAGCCAGCCCTCGTCGATGATGATCAGGGTCGGCGAGCCATCTAGGCGCTGCCCGATGCGGTGAAAGAGATAGGCGAGCACGGCGGGGGCCGAGGCGGCGCCAACGAGGCCCTCGGTCTCGAGCGCCTGCACCCGTGCGCTGCCGAGGCGTTCGACCTCGGCGTCGAGGAGGCGTCCCCAGGGTCCGCCGACCAGATAGGGCGCCAGCGCCTGCTTCAATTCCTGCGATTGCAGCAGGACCGCGAGCCCGGTCAGCGTCCGCTCCGCGACCGGCGCGGTGGCCAGCGACGTCAGCGCCGACCAGAGATGTTCCTTCGCGGCCGGATCGACCGCGACGCCTTCGCCCGCGAGGAGCGCGGCCAGCCATTCGGCCGCCCATGCCCGTTCGCCCGCCTCGTCGATGCGCGCGAGCGGCTGCAGCGCGACGCCGCCGCCGTCATCCTGCAAGGCGCGGCCCAGATCCTGCCAGTCGCCCCCCATGGCGAGCGTCGCGGCGCGGATCGAGCCGCCGAAATCGAAGGCGAAAATCTGGCTGCCCTCATAGCGCCGGAACTGCAGCGCCATCAGTGCGAGGAGCACCGACTTGCCGGCGCCCGTCGGGCCGACGACGAGGCTGTGGCCGACGTCGCCGACATGAAGAGTGAGGCGGAACGGGGTCGAGCCTTCGGTCTTGCCATAGAGCAAGGGGGCATCACCGAAATGCTCGTCCCGTTCCGCCCCCGCCCACACCGCTGATAAGGGTATGAGGTGGGCGAGATTGAGCGTCGAAATGGGGGGTTGGCGGACATTGGCATAGACATGACCGGGGAGACTCCCCAGCCAGGCGTCGACCCCGTTCATGCCCTCGACCGTGCAGGTGAAATCGCGGCCCTGGATGGCCTTCTCGGCGAGCCGCAGCTTTTCGGCCGCGATGGCGGGATCCAGATCCCACACGGTCAGCGTCGCGGTCACATAGGCGATGCCCGCATGGTCGGCGCCGAGTTCCTGCAATGCCATGTCCGCGTCGGCAGCCTTGTTCGAGGCGTCCGAGTCCATGAGCACCGACGTCTCGTTGGTCATCACTTCCTTGAGGATCGCGGCGACCGATTTGCGCTTGGCGAACCATTGCCGCCGGATTTTGGTCAGCAGCTTCGTCGCGTCGGTCTTGTCGAGCATGATCGCGCGCGTCGACCAGCGATAGGCGAAAGCAAGCCGGTTGAGTTCGTCGAGCAAGCCCGGCCAGGTCGCCGTCGGAAAGCCGGTGATCGTCAGCGTGCGGATATGATGCTCGCCGAGCCGCGGCGCGAGACCGCCGACGAGCGGCTGATCGGTCAGCAGCGCGTCGAGATAGACGGGTGTTTCGGGGACGCGGACGCGCTGCCGATTGGTCGAGACGCAGCTGTGGAGATAGGTGAGTGTCTCGCCGTCGCCCAGCCATTCGGCCTCGGGAACGAAGCCTTCAATCAGATGGAGCAGCCGCCCGCTACGATCGACGAAGCCTTTCAGCAGTTCTTTCGGATCGACACCCGCCTCCGAGCGCCCCTCATAAAGCCAGGCCTCGGCGCGCGCAGCCTCTTCGGCGGGCGGCATCCAGAGCAGGGTCAGATAATAGAAGCTTTCGAAATGCGCGCCTTCCTCGCGGAACTGCTCGCGGCGCTCGACATCGACCAGCGCCGAGACGGCGTCGGGAAAATCCGAGACCGGATAGGATATCGCGGGAACACGCTGCGCCTCGACGAAGACCGCCCAGCCCGAGCCGAGCCGCCGCAGCGCATTGTTCAGCCGCGCGGTCACCGAGACGAGTTCGGCCGGGGTCGCGCTGTCGAGGTCGGGACCGCGAAAGCGCGCAGTGCGCTGGAAGGAGCCGTCCTTGTTGAGGACCACGCCCTCGGCGACAAGCGCCACCCAGGGAAGATAGTCGGCGAGGGAAGCGGATTTGGTGCGATATTCGGCGAGGTTCATCATGGGCGCATCCAGACAGGAAATTTGAGGTGACGGCGGGCGACGTCGACGAACTGCGGGTCGTGCCGCGCCGCCCAGACCGAAAGGGCATGGCCGATCGCCCAGAGGGCAAGGCCGGCGATCCAGAGCCGAAGGCCAAGCCCGATCGCGCCGGCGAGGGTTCCGTTGACGATCGCCAAGCTGCGCGGCGCGCCGCCGAGCAGGATCGGCTCGGCAAGCGCGCGGTGGACCGGCGCGAAGAAACCCGGAATGTCGGCCTCCTGTGCCATCAGACGAGCGCCCCGCCGCCGAAGGAGAAGAAGGAGAGGAAGAAGCTCGATGCCGCGAAGGCGATCGACAGGCCGAAGACGATCTGGACCAGCCGGCGGAAACCGCCCGAGGTATCGCCGAAGGCAAGGCTCAGGCCGGTGACGATGATGATGATTACCGCGACGATCTTGGCGACCGGACCCTCGATGCTCTCGAGGATCGACTGGAGCGGGGCTTCCCAGGGCATCGACGAGCCGCCGGCATGGGCCGGGACGGCGACGATCATCGCGACGACGATCGCGGTCGAGGTGAGCATGGCGCGGCGGGCGCCATGCCGGGCGGCACGGATCATGAGCTTTCTCCTTCTTGTGTGTGCGGGACCAGGCGATATTCGCCGGTGGCGGGATCGAGTCCTTCGACCCGCGCAAGTTCGGACAGGCGCCGGCCGGTCCCATCGCGGACGAGGACGGCAACAAGGTCGATCGTTTCGGCAAGCAGCGCGCGCGGCACGGTTACGACCGCCTCCTGGATGAGCTGCTCCATGCGGCGGAGCGCCCCGAGCGCGCTTCCGGCGTGGATCGTACCGATCCCGCCCGGATGCCCTGTTCCCCAAGCCTTCAGCAGATCGAGCGCTTCGGGGCCGCGCACCTCGCCGATCGGAATGCGATCGGGCCGGAGGCGGAGCGACGAGCGCACGAGGTCGGTGAGCGATGCGACTCCGTCCTTGGTGCGCATGGCGACGACATTGCGAGCGGCGCACTGCAACTCGCGTATATCCTCGATGAGGATGATCCGGTCATCGGTGCCGGCGATCTCTGCGAGCAGCGCGTTGGCGAGCGTCGTCTTGCCGGTTCCGGTGCCGCCGGCGACGAGAATGTTCATCCGCCCGGCGACCGCATGCCGCAGCGAGGCGGCGGCAGCCGGCGCCATGATGCGCGCCCCCACATAATCGTCGAGTGTGAAAACGGCTGCCGCAGGCTTGCGGATCGCGAAGGCCGGAGCGATCACCACGGGCGGCAGCAATCCCTCGAACCGCTCGCCGCCGCCAGGCAGTTCAGCCGATACGCGCGGACTCCCGCCATGAACTTCGGCGCCGACATGATGCGCGACGAGGCGGATGATGCGTTCGCCATCGGCCGCGCTCAGCCATGTACCGCTGTCCGCGATGCCCTCGCCGAGCCGGTCGACCCAGAGGCGGCCGTCCGGATTGAGCATGATCTCGACGACTTGCGGGTCGGCAAGCCAGCCGGCGATCGCCGCCCCGAATGCGGTCTGCAACATGCGCGCGCTGCGATTTCGCGCTTCGAGCCGGATCGGTTCTGCTGCCATGAGAGGACCCCGTTTCGCGGCGCCGGACCGGATGTCCGTGCGACGGGGCCGAGTAAGAGACGCAGGGATTGCTCCAATTCAACAAGCTTTTGAGCGCGTCGCACCGTGGCGTCGAAAGACAGGCTATGGCGTAGGCGCCGTCATCGCGGGAAGCGGCCGCGCTTCCGCGAATCACCCCCGGGGCTTGTGCCGGAGGCGATTTTGACAAGAGTGTGAACATGAGTGATTCGAGGTCGCACACATATGAGGACGCCGAACGCTGGGCGCGCCTCACCGACAAGCAGCGGGCCTGCCTCGATCTCCTGATCGAGCGACAGACCTCGAAGCAGATCGCGCGGCAGCTCGGAATCGCCAAGCCCACCGTCGATCTCCGGCTGACCAAGGCGCGCGATATATTGGGGACGGCGAACCGGGACGAGACCGCGATCGTCTATGCCCGTCTCAAACAGACCTATGACCGGATCACATGCGATCCGATCGACCTTCCGCGGCCGCCTAAGCTCGTGCCATCCCACTTCCCGGACGGAGGCCCGGCCGACGCGATGGCGCTGAATGACAGTGCCCTGGCGGCGGGCGGGCCGATGGAGACCAGCCCGCCGTCCAGGGATTTCTGGAGGCATGACCATGCCCGGACGAGGCGAGCGCTGATCATGGCGGCCATGCTGGTCGCACTGGTCCTGCTCATCCTCTCGGGGCTCGCCATCGCCCAGGCGCTGACGACGCTGATCTCCGGCTGATCCCTTTCCCTTGTGCCCAAACAATTGCCGGATCGCCCCCGCGTTCCGGAAAAGGAGAAGTCATGTCCAAAGAAATCAACTTCGCAGCGGCTCGTCTCGAGCGCGACGTCCCGGCTGCGGAAGGCAGAGTCGATGATGCCCTCATCGCGGTGTCCTCGCTGATGACAAGTGTCGTTACCGCGCGACGCGATACCATCGGCGTGCCGGCCACCAGCGGCCATGCGACGATCCGGCGGCTCGCGAAGGCGCAGATGGCGCTGGTCGATGTGAGCGGCGACATTCTTCGCGTCCATGGCGATCTCGTGCAAATCGGTCGCGAGACGGCGGGCTATGACCTCCATGAATGCCCGGCGATCGCCGGCGCGGTTTCCGAGCCTCTTCCAGCGGCCGCCTGACCCCGATTGACCGGGAGCAGCCAGCATGAAAGGTTCGGGCGATGCGCATGGCATTTTTCCTCGCTTTCTTGCTGGTTGCTCTTGGCTATGCGGCCTGGCGCGGGGGCGGACCCGAACGCGCGATGGCGGCGATCGCGCTGACCATGGTGGGAGCGGACAAGATGCTCCACGCTTTCGTACCGGTCGAATTCGCATCGCTGGACACGGGCCATCTCGCGATCGACCTGTTCGGCGCGAGCGCGACCACCCTGCTCGCGCTTTTTGCGCATCGCTTCTGGCCCATGTGCGTCGCGGTGCTCCATATTCTGCCGCTCCTCGCGCACACGAGCCGGTTCCTCGATGTGGAGATTCATCCCGCAGCCTATCTGACGATGCAGGTTGCGACCTCGTGGCTGATTCCGCCGATCCTCATCCTCGCAACCTGGCGGCACCAGCGACGCCTGGCGCGCGGCGACAGCGAGCCGTCCTGGTACATCTCGTCGCGTCGATCGATCCCGAGAACAGCCAATCGATAGCCGAAACGCTACTTGCCGAGTTCCATAGTCTCGATCGCATCTGGTCGCGGTCACCCGAGGCGCTCGCGCGGGTCCTCGGGGAAAAGAGTCCGGTCATAGGCCTTCTGCTTGCCGCGCGCGAGGCCGGCCTCGAAGCCATGCGCGCCGAATTGCTCGGTCGCGTGATCGAACCCTCCAGCCCGAAATTGATCGAATATCTCAAGGCCTCGATGGGGGCGCTGCCCGAGGAAATTCTTCGCGTGCTGTTTCTGGACGCGTCGCGCCGACTCATCGCCGACGAGCAAATGCAGCATGGCTCGGTTCGGCAGCTGACACTTTATCCCCGCACGATTTTCCGGCGCGCGCTCGAACTGGACGCGGCGGCTATCCTGCTGGTCCATAATCATCCAAGCGGTGACCCGGCCCCGAGCGACAGCGATATTCGCGTCACCGACCTCCTGCGGGGCATCGGCCGGGCGCTCGACGTCGAACTCATCGACCATATTATCGTCACCCAGCGCGAGCACCATAGGCTGGCCGCCGGCAAAGCTCCGCCGAGGGGAAGACCGGGACCGCCGTTGACCCTCGGGGACGGGCATCGCGACGAGACGCAGAAAGAGATTGCCGACCTCGCACTCGCCAATGCGCGGCGGACCTTGCGGCGGCGGTTGCTGCGCAAACAGCTTCTGGGCAACGATGAATTATTCGGCGAGCCGGCGTGGGACATGCTCATCGACCTCTTCATTCATGAAGGCGAGGCGAAGCTGGTGTCGACGAGCAGCCTCGGCATCGCCTCGGGGCTGGGGATGAGCAGCGCGCTGAGGCTGGTCCAGCGGCTCTGCGACGCCGAGCTCCTGGTCCGCACGTCGGATCCCGCCGACGGACGGCGAAACTTCATCCAGCTGGCGCCCGAAGTCGCCCACCGGCTTACCGCCTATTTCGCGGCCGGCGAGGAATGAGTGCCGGGCTGTGTGCCCAGCGATACTTCCTCCTGGAACTTCGGCCCAAGTTCCATTCGGCGCGCGAGCGTATCGACGAACGCCTCCCACCGTTTCTTGCCGGTGGCCTGCGCCGCCTGCAGCGCCGCATCGGGGAGCGGCGGATTGTTCGTCAGCCAGGATCGGATGAACAGCGCGGCGGTCTCGTTCGACAGCTCGATATGCCATTCGAGCCGATCGATCTGCCGCGACAGGCGGTCGAGGCGCCGGGCGAGCACCGCCTCGAGCCGCTCCTCCTGATCGGGTGTGAGCAAGGATGCAAGGGCGGCTTCGACAATATCGGTTCGCGTCATGCGCCGGCTGCGCGCCCGTTCGTCGAGCTCGCGGCAAAGCGCGGCATCGAGGCGGAAGGTCCGTTTGACCGCGGGCTTTTTCACAGGTCGATTCCATCGCCCGGATCGAGCGATGCGTTGCGCGCATTGCGCCGCATCGCCCGGTCCATGGCGCGCCGGTCGCGCGCCGCGTTACCTCCCTCGCCGCCGCGGTCGAAATCGAACTCGTTGACCTCGGGCACAGGTTCGGGTGCCACATTCTCATGATCGGCGAGGCCCGGCTCCCGCCGGATCCCCGAATTGGCCCCCTCCTCCGCCGCAGCGCCCCTGGCCGGCGCCGCCGCCTTCGGGTCGCCGTCCTCCGCTGGCGATGCCCGGCGTCCGGCAGGCCCGGGTCCGGGAAGCAGAAGGACGGGCGCCGGCGCCTGCGGCCGCGGCGTCCAGTCGTCGTCCGCCCGTTTCGACGTCCGGGCAGGTGTCGGCGGTGCGAGAATGCGGCTCGTGAACCGGGGGTCGACATAATAGCGTGCCTTCGCAGCCCGGATCGGCGGCACCCCGGCGGCCATCACGATCTGCTCGCCTGGCGGCAGTTGCATCACCTCGCCCGGCGTGAGCAAGGCGCGGGCGGTTTCGGTGCGCGAGACCATGAGATGACCGAGCCAGGGCGAGAGGCGGTGGCCGGCATAATTTTTCATTGCACGCATTTCGGTCGCAGTCCCGAGCGCATCCGAAATACGCTTGGCGGTCCGCTCGTCGTTGGTCGCGAAACTCACCCGGACATGGCAATTGTCGAGGATCGCATTATTCTGCCCATAGGCCTTTTCGATCTGGTTGAGCGACTGGGCGATCAGGAATGCCTTGATCCCGTATCCCGCCATGAAGGCGAGCGCGCTTTCGAAGAAATCGAGGCGGCCCAGCGCCGGAAACTCGTCGAGCATCAGGAGCAGGCGCCGCGGCCGCGCGCCGGGATTGAGATCCTCGGTGAGCCGCCGTCCGATCTGGTTGAGGATCAGGCGAATGAGCGGCTTCGTCCGGCTGATGTCGCCGGGCGGCACGACGAGATAGAGCGAGGTCGGACGGTCCCCCGCCATCAGATCGGCAATCCGCCATTCGGAGCGGCCCGTCACCGCCGCGATGACGGGGTCGCGATAGAGGCCGAGGAAGGACATGGCGGTCGAGAGCACCCCCGAGCGTTCATTGTCCGACTTGTTCAGCAATTCCTGCGCGGCCGCGGCGACGACGGGATGCACGCCCTTGTCCCCCAGATGCCGGGTCGTCTGCATGCGGCGCAGCGTCGAGACGATCGGTCGCCGCGGATTGGAGAGAAAGGCGGCGACACCGGCGAGCGACTTGTCTTCCTCGGCGTATAGCACGTGCAGGATCGCGCCGACGAGCAGCGCATGGCTCGTCTTCTCCCAATGGTTGCGCTTCTCGAGACTGCCTTCGGGGTCGACGAGCACGTCGGCGACATTCTGGACATCGCGCACCTCCCATTCACCGCGGCGCACTTCGAGCAGGGGATTATAGGCTGAGGATTTGGCATTGGTCGGATCGAAGAGCAGCACGCGGCCGTGCAGCGCGCGAAAGCCCGCGGTCAGCTGCCAATTCTCGCCCTTGATGTCATGGACGATGCAGCTTCCCGGCCAGGTGAGCAAAGTGGGCACGACGAGCCCCACGCCCTTGCCCGACCGTGTCGGCGCGAAGCAGAGAATATGCTCGGCGCCGTCATGCCTAAGATAGTCGCTACCGAACCGGCCGAGCACGACCCCTTCGCCCCCGAGCATCCCGGCAGCGCGTATCTCGCGCCGGCCCGCCCATCGCGCCGAACCATAGGTCTCGGCCTTCCGCCGTTCGCGGGCGCGCCATACCGACATGGCGATCGCCACGATGATGGCAGCGAACCCGCCCGACGCGGCGATCAGCGCGCCCTTATAGAAGATCGGCGGCGCATAGGCGTCGAAGGCGAACCACCACCAGAAGAAGGCCGGCGGCGGATAGACGGGATAATCGCCAAGGCGGAACCAGGGCTCGCCGAGCTCGGGCTGGAAGGCGAGCGCCGCCGCCGTCCATTGCGTCGCGCCCCAGACCGCAAGGAGGACGATCAGAAACACGGCCGTTATCTGGCCCCAGAGAATCCTGTCGTTCACGCTCGCCTCCCATGATGGATGCCCGGCCTCACAGCCCGATGCCCCTGCCGCGCCCGAGCGCCCAGTCGACGGTGCCGCCGGGCGTCATCGTCCCGGTGACATGCTGGCCAAGATGCTTGTCGAGCGCCGGGCGCCAGGGAACGAGCTGGAAACCGAGCCCGTCGTCGATCATCGCGAAACGGCCCGAAGACAAAGTGACGCGTTCGCGGTAGATGCCGCTTACATGGTCATCGGCTCCCGAGGGCCTGTGCGCGAGGCCGGTGCGCTCGGCGATCGAGCGGAACGCCGCGTCGAGGTCGCGCGCGTTCAAGGTCTCGATGAGACCCTGCGCGAGAATGACGCGCTGACCCTGGCGGCTCGCCAGTCCCTGCTCGGCGAGGTGGCGCGACCGCGCATCCATCGCATCGCGAATTTCGCGTCCGAAGCCTTGATGGCTCGCCGCCGGCTCGCGGGCGACGAGTTGACGGTCGAGCCAGGTCGCACCGGGCGCGGTCACTTGCGCACCCAGCGGCAGGTCCGATCGCGTCACGAGCGACTGCCGCATCTGCCCCTTCGCGTCGGCCCAGGATCGAAGCTCGACAATGGCGCCGGGCCGCGCGTCGCCGGTCATCTCCATGTCACCGAACCGCAGATGGTGCGTGCGCCCGTCGGCGCCGTCGATAATCGCATAGGCGCTGCCGGCGAGTTCGTCGTGAAGCCCGCGATCGACGAGGCGGCCGATGACCGGATCGGTCGGCACATCGCAGTGGAGAGCAAGCACCGACGGGTCGAAGCGGCCGCCATCGCGGGTCAAGGCGCGGTGCATGGTCTTGATGATGTCGCCGCGAACCGAGAGGTCACGCAGCACGGCTTCGGCATCGCCGCGCATGACCCAGATGCCGGACTCGATCTGCTCGGCAAGACCGAGCGCCTCGAGCTTCGCCGCCCGGCCAAGCAGCTGCCGATGAAGATGCCCATCGGCCTGACCGTCCGGCCGGAGATCGATCTCGCCTGCCCCCTCGGCGGCTATCCGCTCGAGCGTCCGGTCGAGGCCCGTCCAGCGCTCGGCGTCGACCTCGCGCGCGAGCGCATCGGCGATGTCGCGCGCGCTGCGCGGCCCGAGCTCGAGCGTGGCGATGTCCTCGGCGCGCCAGCGCAGCCCTTCGCTCATATAGCCGCGGTCGACGACGAGATCTTTGCCGTCGTCCGCGACGCCGCGGACGAGGATATGGATGTGCGGATTGTCGGTGTTCCAATGATCGACCGCGATCCAGTCGAGCCGCGTCTCGAGATCCTTTGCCATGTCGGCCATGAGGTCGCGGGTGAAGCGCCTGAGGTCGTCGATCTCCCCGGCATCTTCCGGACTGACGATGAAACGGAAATGATGACGATCGTCCTCGCAGCGCGATGCGAAGCCGGCGCGGTCGGCTGCGTCCCCCTCCGCGTCGAACATCGATGCGTCGCGGCCGTCGCGGGTGACGCCGTCGCGTTCGAGATATTGGATATGACGCGCGAGCGGCGCCGAGCGGAAGCGCTGGCCCTTGTGGCGCACGATCCGCGCCTTGATGACGACGCGGCGGCCGTCGGCACGAAAGCGTGCCCGCGCGAGCGCGCGGCGGCCGCGGCCATGATGCCCGGTGCCGCCGCCGGACCCCGGCGGACGGCGCGCGAAACCCTTGCGCGCCATGGAGCGGCGCACCTGCCCGGCAAGGCTCCGCCCCCGGCGCGACACCCCGGCCCCGCGGTCCCGCCCCCTTCCCGGCCGGATCTTAAACTCACCGTCGTCACCGCTCACGACGGGCCTGCCATATCATAAGGCACTGAATTTTCTTCGGAATGTCCGACATCATATGGCCAGGCAATTGCGAGCCATATGAATTTTCCGCTGATTTGCGCCCCTCATCGACCAAGTGGCTGGCAGCCCTTTTATCTCGCCATACTTCCCTTCCATCCCGGCCAATCCCGCCCTTCCTTGCCGGCTTTACCCGACAAGGCGCGGACGAACGCGGCGGAGCGAGGAAGGTCTTCATCGACGGTCCTGACCGGAAAGCGGGACGAAGAGCTGGTGCCGCCCGGCACCGGTGGCTGGCGCAGCGGCCGTCGGACTCTCCGGCAGACTGCTCGAGTCCGGGACGGCCCGCGCGCGATCTTCGACGATGGAGGCGTTGTCGCCCCGCGCGGCAAAGAGTGTCGATCGCTGCCAGCCCAGCGCGACCGAAGGCGGCGCGGCGGCGCGCGAAGCAATGCCGGAAGCGCCAAGCTCGGGCGCGATCCGCGCGACATAGGCGCGCGTTTCGGCAGG
The DNA here is from genome assembly GCA_964502035.1 of uncultured Sphingopyxis sp. GTDB lineage: Bacteria > Pseudomonadota > Alphaproteobacteria > Sphingomonadales > Sphingomonadaceae > Sphingopyxis. The sequence continues at coordinate 68,245 of CAZCUW010000003.1, forward strand.
CAGTCCGCGCCGTCCGGACGCGAAGGCGTCGGCGCGGCCCGGTCCCGCATTATAGGCGGCGAGCATCAGCGACACATCGCGGTAGCGATCCCACATGGCGCGCAAATAGGCGGCACCTGCAAGGATGTTCGAGCGCACATCGAACGGGTCGGCGCCAAGTCCGTGGCGCGCTGACAACATCGCCCAGGTCGCGGGCATGATCTGCATGAGCCCCATCGCGCCAGCGTGCGAGACGGCGCGCGCGTTGCCCCGGCTTTCGGCATGCATGACGCGCCAGATCCAGCGTTCGGGGATACCGAAACGCTGCGACGCCTCGGCGACCGATGCCGCATAGGGATGGACATCGGCATGCACCGCCGGCGCGGCGACGGCAGCGGATGCGCCGCCGAACGACGCGCCGAGTGCGCAGCCGATTGCCGCGCAGCGCAGCGCGAGCGCAATGGCGGTGCAGGACGATCGCGGCCCGTATGCCATGGTCTAGCTCCGCTCGCGCGCCGACTGGCGCGACCAGAGCAGATGATGTTCGCCATCCTTCTGCGACGCGCGGAGCAGGTTCGCGCGGAGCGGAACCGCGAAGGCGGGGTCGTCGATCTGTACCGCGATGAACGCACCGGCGCGCTCGCCGGTGCGGTTCCAACCGGCGCCGATTTCGATTCCACTTGCAGCGTCGCCGAGGAGCAGCCGCCATTCGGGGGCATTTTCAGCCGCCGACGGCTGCGCCCGAACGATGGTGATCGCGGCATCGCAGGTGAGGGTGCGCAGACGGCCAGCATAGCCGTCGCCGCACTTTTCGAAAGTTCCGATGAGCATCGATATCACTCCTTTTCGCTGCGGGGAAAAACAGGATCGCGTCCCGACGGGCGCCAGCGCAGCGGCGCGCACGGGGCGTCGCGGGTCAGGATCGGGTGCGCCGTTCCGAGCAGGCCGATGGTCGGAAGCGGCCCGAAGTACCGCCCGTCGAGGCTGTCCGGCGCCGCATTGATCAGGAAGATTTCGCGGGGCCGGACGATGCGGCAGCCGAGCCAGACCGGCAGCAGCCGATCGGCCCGGTCGCGCGCCAGCGCGCGGGCGACGGCCCGGCCGTCGACGGTCACGAAGACGCCCGAGCGACAGACGCGCGCGCCGGGGAGCGCGGCAACGCGCTTGATAAGCGGCACGCCGCGAGGCTGGTATTTGCGCCGCGCCATGTAGGCGGCGAGATCAGCTGGCGGTTCGATCGCGACCCAATCGCCGACCATGGGCGCGGCGCCGGGATCGATGCGATACAGACCGACCGGCGCGCTTTGGCTCGCATTCCATAGCAGGCGCGGCGCTGGCACGAACCAGGCTGAAAGACCGAGCAATGTCACAGCGGCAACGGCAATAGGGAGGTAGCGGCGGTTCATGATTCGATCGCCCGGCGGCGTAGCCATGCCGCATGGCGCTCGGCGCTATAGGGACGAAAGGGCATCCCGGCTGCGAGACGGTCGGCGACATGACGCCAGTGATCGGGGGATGCATCGCACGGATCGACCCCGGCGGCCTCGACCGCATCGATCGCTTCGAGCACCCGCGAAACCTTCGGCCAGCTCTCGATGTGCAGCAGAATTTCGCCGCCGGGCCGGATGAACGGCAGCGCCGTATAAGAATCGCCGACAGCGACCGCGGTGACGATCTGGATGCTCGAGTGGATGGTGCCGAAGTCGTTCGAGGACCAGCGCAAATAGGCGAAGGTCGCTCCCGGACGAAACATGACGATGCGCTTGCGGCGGCTGACGATCCGCTCGGCGGCCACGCGGCCAAAGCGAATCCATTGCTCGGTGCGGCCTTCGATCCAGGTCAGTTCGACCTCGGTCAGCGGCCGCTGCGCCTCTGCCGTGCTCGCCGCCGCGATGCGATCGCGCGGCATCATCGGCGCACCGGCCGCGCCGGATGGACGGTTCCCTTGCCCGGATCGGAGGTCGAAGAGCGCCGGCCGATCTCGGCCCAGGCGTCGAGATCCTCGATCCCATAGACGACACGTCCGCCAAGCTTGCGATAGGCGGGCCCGGTCCCGTAGCAGCGATGCTTCTCGAGCGTCCGGGCCGACAGCCCGAGATGCAGCGCGGCATCGGGCGTTCTGAGATAGCGCGGGCCAAGGGCGGGCAAGGGGGGATTCATTCGCGTGCTCCTTCCAGCCGCCGGGCCGAAAAAAGCCGGTGCGGCGGGTCGAGGAGCGTGGTGGCGCGAAGAGGAGCGGGAGCCGGAGCGGCTAAAATTCAGGGCAATTTTTGTCGCCCCGCAGGGCCGGCGAGCAGTGCCCGATAACCGCCCTGCATCAGGGCGCGTGCTTCCTCGATCAGGCGCTGCGTTCGCCTTCGTTCGGACGAGGACTTCCATTCGGCGCCGCGGCCGACCGACAGGCGGGGGTAGATGATGAGGCGCGCGACATCGTGAGAGGTGACGCCACCGCCGCCCGGTCCCTGCAGGATATCGAGAATGGCGAGCATCATGCCGAGGCGGCGCGCCTGATAGGCGGTCGGCAAGAAACCGGGCGGCGCCAGACCGGGCGCATCGCCGAGCCATCGATCGAACCGCGCAGCCGCCTCGTGACGCAGGCCGACCAGCGAATCGCGCAGGATCAGGTTCGCAAGCGGGACGCCGGCGCCGTCGGTGCGAAGCCACAGGCGGTGCCAGGCCCGGTCGTCGGCGAAGACGAAGTGCCGGCCATCTTCAAGGCGGCGATCGGCGACGACAAGATGGGGCGGCGGAACCGCGAAGGCGTCAGCCGCCGGGCATCCCGGCGGCGCCACGTCGAGGATGTTCGTGTAACCGCAGATCGCCGCCGACCAGAACGCAGGACTTTCACGCGCCGAGCGGGTCGGCGGGCATGGGAAAGCAAAGACCCCAGCGCCGGGCCATCGCCTCCCGCGCGGCGACATCGCCGCGGCGCCCGCCGGTCATAACGCAGTCATAGTCGCGGACATAAGCAGGGTTGCGGCGCAGAAACTCCTGCGCGAAGCCCGGAAAATCGAGCGGCGCCCGCTGCGTCACCTGTAATCCGATCGTGCCTGCCACCGCCACCTCCATTGGGATGACGGCAGCATCGCGATCGGATGATATCGGCCTATTCCAACATCGCGGAAGGCCGATCCCCAGAAATGGGTATCCCGCCCGGCTGCTGCCGGGCGGGATATGGGGAGCTCAATCGCCGCCGCGGCGGGCCTGGCGGTTCCAGACCAGATCATGTTCCTCGCCTTCGCCGGCGAAAAGCTGGGCGAAGATGGGGGCGGCAAATGTCGGATCGTCGAGCTTGACCGACAGATAGGGGCGCTTGTCCTGCGTCTTCTTTTCCCAGGCGGCGCCGACTTCGGCCTCGCCGATGAAGACGCGGTGGCTGGGGGCGTTGCCGCTCGGATTGTCTTCCGGAACGATGCGAACCGATTTCGCCTGCACCGAGAGAGTGACGATCTGTCCCCGATATTCGCCGGAAACCTTCTTGAATGTGCCGATCCTGGCCATGATGCTTGTCCTTTCCTTGGGCTCGGGCCGCACCAGCGCGGCCTCGATGCGCATCGGTGGTCAGCAAGGGGCCGGTGCCGCAGCCGTCAGGCCCGCAGCGCAGCGGAGGACGGACACGGGCCGTCTTTCTTGTCTCGCGAGGAACGGCGGCACGCCGGGGGAAGAAAGTCGGACATGGCCGTTGCGGTGTTCCGGGCCAGCGCAGCGGCTTTCTGACAGATGGCGCATTCCGAGAGGCCGTGCTGGCGTGGCCAGCGACCGGGAAGCGCAGAATGGCCAGGCCGTCCGCGACGAAGAAACACCGGCGGATCCGGATGCCGCGCTATCGAACGGTCGGCGTATCTCGCATCGTGCCCATCGACGACCGGTCCGCCGCCAACGACCGCCAACTCGCGCAGGCCGCCGCGACCCCGACAAGCATCGCGAGACAAGTTCGCCAACCGCCGTCGATACCGAGAAGGTCCGCCAGCGCCGTTCCCGCTCCTAAGCCCGCAGCGCCCGCCGGAGCCATGAAAAGCAATCCGATCAGGAGCCGGATTCTTGCCGAGGTCGTTCGAGCAAACAGCCACCGCCCCGCCAGATGGAACCCGATGCCGGTAAGCAGTCCCATCGCAAGTGCTGGGCCATATCCTTGATCGCGAAGGAGGAGGAAGGCGCAAAGGCCGAGGCAGACGGGCAAGGCCAAGGACGCCAGACGGAACAGCAGCCCGATCAGATAGAGTGCGGCGATACCGCCGAGGATGATCATCAACGTCATGAGCGTCGCCCCGTCGGGCGCGCCGACCGCGACCTCGACGGCGTGATATGCCCGCCTGTCCCCACAGCAATCGGGCCAGGACAGTGCCGCGAGCGGCGCTGCCCCGGACCGGGGTGGGCGCGATCAGCGGCCGAAGGGGTCATATTCGCACACGATCATGTCGGGATCGCCGTCGAACTCGTCGAGCGGCATCACCGAATAGCCTTTGACGGTTTCGATGAGGACGATGACGGTCATCATCGTGCGGGCAAGGTTCCAGCCGAGCGATTGGGCAGTGGAAAGCGGCATGGGTCAAGCTCCTGTCGTTGGGAGCGGGCCATTCCCGCTCGACAGTCGCCCCGCCGGTCGGGGACAGGCCGCAATCACCGCGAGCGAAGCTGCGGCCGCACGCGGAGCGTAGCGGACCCTTTACGGGTTGATTGAAGGAGGCCTGGCCTCGCACCTAGGGATCAGCGGCATTCGAGCGGGATGGCCCGCTCCCCGTGGGCAGCGCCATGCCGAACCTGACAAGCCATGCGGAATTTCCCACAGTCTGACTTACAGAAACGTCATAATGCCAATTAAGGCTTACGTGTAAGCCATCAACTTGACTTTTGTGCCGATTGCAGCCTAGAAGGTCGAAAGGATGGTCGATGGCCGACGAGACGACAAAAAAGATCCCGCGCAGCTATTCGCGCTACACCCGCGAGGCTGTGCGCCTGCTGGGCGGGCTCATTCGCGCCCGGCGGATCGAGCGGCGGCTGAGCGTTGAAGAGCTCGCGACGCGCAGCGGCGTGTCGCGCGACATGATGCGCCGTATCGAGCAGGGCGACCCGCGCTGCGCCATCGGCCTCGTCTTCGAGGCGGCAGCGATCGTCGGGGTCGCGCTGTTCGACAGCGACCGGGACCGTCTCGCTGGACATCTCGCCGAGCAGGAAACGAAGTTGCGCCTGCTTCCCAAGGCCGTTCACAAGCCGCGATCCGAGGTGAAGGATGACTTCTGACGTCGCACCTGCCGGCGAAGCCTTCGTCTGGATATGGCTGCCCGGGGCAACCGAGCCGGTCGTCGCGGGCAGGCTCGCGCGCGCGCGCGATAGCCGGCTCACCTTCAACTATGGCCAAAGCTATCTGGCCCGCGCGGATGCCATCGCGATCTACGAGCCCGAATTGCCGCTGCGCGCCGGCCTGATCGAGCCGGCGAGCAAGATGCAGTTGCCAGGCGCGATCCGCGACGGGTCGCCCGATGCGTGGGGCCGGCGCGTCATCATCAACCGGATCGGCGGGCGCGACGAGGGTGAGCTGGCTCCAGCCGAACTCGACGAATTGACCTATCTCCTCGAATCCGGCTCCGACCGCATCGGCATGCTCGATTTCCAGGCGTCGGCCACCGACTATGTAGCGCGCCAGCGGCAGAATGCGACGCTCGCCGAACTGATGGAGTCGGCCGAGCGCGTCGAGCGGGGCGTGCCGCTCACGCCCGAGCTCGACCAGGCGCTGCAACATGGCACATCGCTTGGCGGCGCCCGCCCCAAGGCGCTGATCGACGATGGCGCACGAAAATATATCGCCAAATTTTCTGCGGCAGCCGACATCTACAATGTCGTGAAAGCCGAATATGTCGCGATGCGCCTCGCCGCGCGCGCGGGCCTTGATGTCGCGCCGGTCAAGCTTGCGCGCGCGCTCGGCAAGGATGTGTTGCTCGTCGAGCGTTTCGATCGCGCGCCCAAGGAGGACAATTGGGTCCGGCGCGGCGTGGTGTCGGCGCTCACCCTCCTTGCCCTCGACGAGACCGAGGCGCGCTATGCGAGCTATGAGGATCTCGCGACCGTGATCCGTCACCGGTTCGTCGATCCCGCAGCGACGCTCGCCGAACTTTACGCGCGCATCATATTCAACATTCTGTGCGGAAACACCGACGACCATGCGCGCAACCATGCCGCCTTCTGGGACGGCGGGACGCTGGAGCTTACGCCCGCCTATGACATCTGCCCGCAAGGCCGCACCGGCGGCGAGGCGACGCAGGCGATGCTCATCCTCGGCAACCGGCGGTTCAGCCAATTGTCGCTTTGTCTCGAGGCCGCACCCGTCTTTCACCTCGACGATGCGCGCGCGCGCGCCATCATCGCGGGTCAGCAGGCCGCGATCGAAGCCCATTGGGACGCAGTGTGCGACGAAGCGGCACTCGGCGGCGCCGAGCGCGCGTTCCTGTGGCGGCGGCAGTTCCTCAACCCGTTCGCCTTCGAGAATTTTGCAGCCGCCCCGAACTGACCGAGATCCCTGCGCACAAGATGCAGTGGCGCAAAGCCGACCGGCCCCGCTCGAAAGCGGGACCGGTACGGGCTGTCACGACGGCGGGTTCCAGATGATGACCTTCTTCATCGGATCGTCGCCCGGCGCATTGGCGATATTGCCGTAGATGGTGCCGAACTCGGGTGCCGAAAGCGACACCGACACATATTCGGCGCCGGTGTTCTGCGAGAAGCGCTTCCAGCCGGCACCGAGCTCGAAGCCGTTCTTACGGCTGACGATGCGGTAATCGGGCTCGCTGTCCTTGGCTTTGCGACCATTCGGGACGATCGCGATCGGCGCGGTGACGTTGAGGGTGGCGAGCGTGCCTTCGAAGCTGCCGTCCGCCTTGACGGTGAGATTTGCGATGGTGGCCATGATAAAGTCTCCTGGATTGATCGGGACCATCCCGATGGCGCTTGCACGAGGGGCCGGGAGCCGCCGTCACCGGAACATCGTGACGGGGAACCCCGAACGGGGTTGACGGCCGGAGGCGATCCGAGGCCCATAGAAAAGCGCCCTAGAGGGGTGGACGATCGACCGGGGAGGCTTGCTGCCGCCGTCATTCATCGGCTATTGGACAAGGGCACTTGTGGCATCGCGCGCCACCTGTCTTTCCGCCACGACGATCCGATGCAAGGTCGGTAGCGCCTTGAAAGCGGCAGGCGCGTTTAAGGGGTCAGAGCTTGTCCTGACTCATTGTTGCCGGGATTGGGGATGCCGCCATGGGCAAATATGATGCGCTTGGGACCTTTTTGCGAAGGTGGAAAGTCCGCAACGACGCCCCGGGTGTCGAACTGAGCTTTGCCCAGATCGAGAGCATCGTCCGCGGCTTGTTGCCGCGCGCTGCGGCCGACCCGCAATGGTGGTGCATGAACGAGCAGGCCGAGCCTCCCCACCGACGGGCTTGGCGCGAAGCGGGCTTCGATGCGATCGCCGACATGGCGGCCGAACGTGTCTATTTCCAACGGCGATAAGGCCCAGTCCGGCCTGACCCCGAAAGATACCACAAGCGTCCGTTGAACCGCCAGCTGCCGTCAGGTCGGGCCGCCATAAGCGGGATCGAGCGCGAGATTGAGCAGATGCGCGAGGCGGAAGCCCGCTTTGGCAACCTGCTCGGATGCGGCACCCTGATAGGCTGCGAGATAGGCCTGATCGATCCGTTGGATACGTTTCGGATTGGTCTGCTTCAGCGCAGCGGCCGAATATTGGCAGTTCGCCCCGACGATGGTGCAATAGGCGGTCGCGGGCGCGAGGGTGATCGAATAGGATTCATTGGCCCAGTCCGCCGGGGCCGTCGCGACCCAATTCTTCACCGCGACAAGATTGCGATTGGCCTGGAGCGTATCGACCGCGCGATAGGCGATGGTGAAGCGGCTGATGGATATCGCCGATCCAGTGACCGAGCGCCATCAGTGCGAAGGCCCGCTCCTCGCGCAGCTTCGTCCGGTCCTTGGCCGTTAGTAGTCGGCCGGCTTTCGGTGGGTCAATGCGTATTTCGGTCCATTCAATGGAAATCATGGCTCCGGATGCGAAGCGGCGCGTCGCGCGAGTCCGGCCCCCCACCGTTACGCGCCCCATCCCCACGACCCGACGCTATGGACACATCGCCCTGCGCGATCGAGCGCAACATGGCGTCGTGTTCGACGATACGGTCGCAGATGATGTGGATAACTTCGCCTTCCTTCTGGAGCCGCCCGCGCATCGCGATCATCGAGGCCGACATTATCTGCCGCCGGTAAATGTCGAAGCGGTCGGGCCAAAGGATGCCATTAGCGATGCCGGTCTCATCCTCGATCGTTACGAACAGGACGCCCTTGGCCGAGCCGGGGCGCTGACGAACGAGGATCACCCCGGCGACCTCGATATTGCGGCCATCCCTGATATGGGCGAGATCCGCGCAGCGGACGATGCCCATGCCACCAAGCTCTTTGCGCAAGAAGCTCAGCGGATGCGCGCGCAACGAAAGTTGCAGCGTTCGATAATCCTCGACGACCTCACGCCCTTCCGTCATCGGCCGTAGCGAAGTTTCCGGTTCGAGCCCCTCGGGGCTGAAGCTCGCCTCGCGGGCATCCGCCGCCGCGAACAGCGGGAGCGGCGCTTCGCCGAGACCCCGAACCTTCCAGAGACCTTGGCGCCGATCCTCGGCAAGGCAGGCAAAGCCATCGGCTTCGGCGATCCGCTCGATCGCGGCGCGCGGCACGCCGGCGCGTCGCCAGACATCTTCGACGCAGTCGTAAGGCACATCGCCCCGCGCACCCACGATCGCCGCGCCGTGCACATTGGCAAGCGAGCGTACCTGGCGAAACCCGAGCCGCACCGCGAGATAGCGGTCACCGGTTTCCTCTAGCGTGCAATCCCAGTGGCTGTGGTTGATCGAGACAGGCCGCACTTCGACTCCGTGATTGCGGGCATCGCGCACGATCTGCGCAGGCGCATAAAAGCCCATCGGCTGGGCGTTCAGCAGCGCGGCGCAGAAGACGTCGGGATGATGATACTTCATCCAGCAGGACGCATAAGCGATCTTCGCGAACGACGCCGCGTGGCTTTCGGGGAAGCCATAACTCCCGAAGCCCTCGATCTGCTTGAAGGTTCGCTCGGCGAAGTCCTTCGGATAGCCGCGCTCGACCATGCCGCCGACCAGCTTGTGGTAGAAATGCGACACGCCGCCGGTGAGTTTGAAGGTCGCCATCGCTCGGCGAAGTTGATCGGCCTCGGCGGGCGTGAAACCCGCGCCGACGATCGCAACCTTCATCGCTTGCTCCTGGAAGAGCGGCACACCCAATGTCTTTTCGAGTACGGCGCGGAGTTCAGGCTTGGGATAGTCGGCCTTCTCCTTGCCTTCGCGGCGACGAAGATAGGGATGGACCATGTCGCCCTGGATCGGACCCGGACGCACGATCGCCACCTCGATTACCAGATCGTAGAAGCAGTTGGGCTTGATCCGCGGCAGCATCGACATTTGCGCACGGCTCTCGATCTGGAAGACGCCCAATGTATCGGCCTTCTGGATCATGCCGTAGACCGCCGGATCGTCGTCCTGCAGGTCGGCCATACCGACCGAGATACCCTTATGATCGCGAAGCAGGTTGAAGGCCCGGTTCATGCAGCCCAGCATCCCAAGGCCCAGGACGTCGACCTTCATGAATTTGAGAACGTCGATATCGTCCTTGTCCCATTCGATGATCTGCCGGTCTTCCATCCGCGCCGGTTCGATCGGGACGAGGTCGTCCAGACGCTCCTCGGTCAGCACGAAGCCGCCGGGGTGTTGCGACAGGTGGCGCGGGGTTCCGATCAGCTGGCGCGCGAGATCGAGGGTCAGTCTCAGGCGATGATCGTCGGCATTCAGATTGAGGCTGGCGATCTGTTCCTCGGGAATGCCGTCAACCGACCAGCCCCAGACGAGGCCGGTGAGCATTTTCGTCAGGTCGCGCGGCAGTCCGAGCGCCTTGCCGACCTCGGCCACGGCGCCGCGCGTCCGATAGCGTGTGACCACGGCGGTCAGCGCGGAGCGATGCCGCCCGTAGGTGTCGTAAATCCACTGGATGATTTCTTCGCGCCGCTCATGCTCGAAGTCGACGTCGATATCGGGCGGTTCCTTGCGTTCCCCCGAGACGAAACGCTCGAAGAGCAACTCATGCTTGATCGGATCGATCGAGGTCACGCCGAGCAGGAAGCAGACGCAGCTGTTCGCCGCGCTCCCTCGACCCTGGCACAGGATCCCGCGCCGCCGGCTCTCGGCGACGATCGAGTTGACGGTCAGGAAATAGGGTGCGTAGCCAAGCTCGCCGATCAGCCGCAGCTCATGATCGATCTGTCTCCGATAGGCAGGCGGCACGCCGCCCGGAAACATACGAACCGCGCCTTCCTCGGTGAGCGCGGCGAGCGCCTCCTGCGCGCTCCGCCCCGCCATCACTTCCTCATAGGGATATTGGTAGCGGATCTCGGCGAGGTCGAAGCGGCAGGCCGCGGCGATGTCGGCGGTCGCCTGGATCGCGTCAGGAAAGAGCGCGAAGCGCCTTTCCATCTCGGCGGGCGACTTCATAGCGCGATCCATGAAGCGTTCGCGCTTGAAGCCGAGCGCGTCGACGGTCGTCTTTTCGCGGATCGCGGTCAGCACATCCTGCAGCGGCCGGCGCTCGGGGGCATGATAGAGAATGTCTCCGCACGCCACACAGCGTATGCGCGCTTCGCGGGCTAGCGCGTCGAGCGCGCGCAGCCGCGCGAAATCGCCGGGGCGCCGCCGGAGCGCAAGCGCCAGATAGGCATCGCTGCCGAAAACATCCCGCAGTTCGCCAAGGTCGAAGCGCGTCCGCTCGCCGGCGGCATCGGGAAGCAGGATGGCAACCAGCCCTTCGGCCCATGCCGCGACATCGGTCCAGTCGAGCCAGCAATTGCCTTTCCCGCCGCGCGCCTTGCCTAGCGTCAGCAGCCGGGTCAGCCGTGACCAGGCGGCGCGATCCTTGGGATAGAGCAAGAGCGAACGGCCGTCGCGAAGATCGATCCGCGATCCCGGGATGAGCCGGACTCCCGTCGCCTCCTGCCCCGAGAGACCGCGGACCATGCCGGCGACGCTGCCGCGGTCGCAGAGCCCGAGCGCCGAATGACCGAGCAAAGCCGCCGCTGCGAACATCTCCTCGGGCGCCGAAGCCCCCCGCAGGAAGGAGAAATGGCTGGTCGTCTGGAGCTCGACATAGGTCGTCATCCGAACACGCCGTGCATGTACCAGCTCAAATCGCCGGTATTTCCCTCTTGTGCGTCGCCGCGGCGGAACAGCCAGAAGCGCTCGCCGCTCTCCGCCTCCACCCGGAAATAGTCGCGGACCGCCCACATCTCGCCCGCGCGCCGCCACCATTCGCCATGGATGCGTTCGGGTCCGTCGCCCGCGACGACGCGGTAGCTCCGCCCGCGCCACGCGAAGCGGCGCGGCGGATGGTCGGGGAGCAGCGCGACGACGCCCGACAGGGCCTCGGGCCGCGCGAGCATACGGATGGGCCGGACCCAGGCCGGCCAGCCGTCCGGCGTTGCGAGCGGGCCGGCACGGCCGATCGCGCGCTCGGGCACGTCGCTTTCGATAGCCGAGAGGCGAAACAGCGCTGCCTCGCCCGCGCGGCCCGCAAGCTGGTCGACGAGCGGCGCAATATCGGGCGTCCGCGGCTCGTCCGTGAGCCCCGCGCCGATCGCCTCGGGCGTCAGCGCATCGACCTGCGGCGCGGCGAGCGCCATCGCCTCGATCCCTAGCCCGGGCTCGATCCGGTCGATGCGGAGCTTGAAGAGGCGTAGCAGATGCTTAGTGTCGCGCGTCGCCCGCGCCGTCCCGACCGCGACGCGCTGCTCGCGCGCATCGACGCGCTCGCAGCTGAGCACCGCCGTGCGCACGCCAAGGCCGCGTTCGTGCAGATCGGCGACAAGATCGCCGACGAGATCGGCGATCACCTGCTCGATTGCCTCGGCCGTCGCGATCGGCTCGACGAGCCGCCTCGATACGAAAGGCATCTCGAACGGCACGACGGGCACGATTGGCTCGGGCACATGCCCGCGCGCCTGGTCGAGCCGCTCGACCGCGCCGCGCCCGAGCCGGTGCGCGAGCGGCCCGCGCGGCATGGGATAAAGGTCTACGATCCGCTCGATCCCGAAGCGCGCTGCCGCCGCCAGCGCCTCCGGCGCGAGCCGGAGCGCGCGAAGCGGCAACGGCGCAAGCGCCTCCCCTTCCTCCCTTTCCGGCAAAACCAAAGTCGCCGCGCCGCCAAAGCGCGCGAGCGCGTGCGCGGCGCCGGGGGTTCCGGCGATCGCGACGCGCGCGGTGAAACCGAGGCGGCGCAGGAACGACACAAGCCGCGAGGCGAAGCGCGCCTCGCCGCCGAAGAGGTGGGTGGTGCCGGTGAGGTCGAGCCAGAGCCCGTCGCTTCCCGACACCGCCGCAGTCGGCGTCCAGTGCCGAACCGCATGGAGAGCCAGGCGGTCAAGCCACGCCGCATCGGCCTCGGGAGCAGCATCGAGCACGTCCAGATCGGTCACGAGCGCTCGTGCATGCGCTGCCGCCAGGCCGGGCGCGAGGCCGAGATCGAGCGCCAGAGGGCAAGCGGCAGTGACGATATCGCGCTGGCCGGAGCGCGCGACGAGGATCGTCGGGCGGGCGCCCCACGGAATAGCTATCGGAAGCGCGCTGCCTGTCGCCGCGCTCCCGTCGTCGCTGCGTGCCATGCGAAAGACCGGCGCAGCCGCTTCGCTTCGCCGTCCCAGCTCGCGCATCGGCGGCCGCTGGTGTGCTGGCAGCGCATCGATAGCGGCCCGGTCGGGCCGTGCATGCGCCGAGTTTTCCTGGGCCCAGCGCGCGCCCGGTCGCCAGCCGCCGCCGCGCGGCACTGAACAGGCTCCGGGGTTATCGTCGATGGGCTCGGGCAAGCGCGGTTCGAGCCGCGCGAACTCAGGCGGCGTGCCCGAGCGCGAGATCGACGCCGCCCGCCGCAATCGCTCGATCGCGAGTTGCGGCAGGAAGAGCGAGGCGACCCTGGTCATCGCACGCCTCCAGTTCGAGGGAAAAAGGCGGCCCGCCGCGCTGGCGGACAAGCTCGACCGACCAGCGCCCGCGCCCGACGCCGGGCATCGTAAGCGGCGACGAGGCAAGGCTCCCGATCCGCCAGCGCGTGCAGGCCAGCGAGAGATCGGTGAGCGGGCATTGGCCGTAACGCCGGTAGCGGCGATAGAGCAGCATCGGCGTCTTGCCTTCGGAGGCCGCGAGCTGCAGCCGGCGCGTCGCGGTCTGGTCGGCCGCCTTCACTTCGGCCACCACGCAGGCGAGTGCCCCGTCGCGAAGCGCGTCCTCGCACATCGCAAGCAGTTCCTTGTCGGTCTTCCCCTGCGCATAAAGCACCCGCTCAGGCCCGAGCCCGGCCTGTTCAAGCCCGGGGGCATAAAGATCGAAGCGGGTCAGCGCCCAGAGCGCCGACAGGCCCGGCGCCGCGAAGCGCGCGGCGATCCCGGCAGCAAACAAGGTCGCCGCCGCGTCGTCGCTCCAGCTCGCAGAGGCGGCCGCAACCTCATGGAGGCCCGCGCCATCGAGCCCGCCGCCGCTGAGAAGATGGTCGAGCGGGCCAACGCCGAACGGCAGCACCGGCCCGCGTACTGACTGGGCGCGCGCCACCGCCTCGCGAAGCGATTGAAGCTCCTCGGCGCTTGGCCGGGGCTGCGTGAAAGGCGGTGCGGTCATATCCGGTTCGACTCAAATGTTCCCTATATGTTCTACCCTGTCGGAACGGACGTCAAGCGACCTGCGGCGGCCCACTGTGGATCATTCAGTGACGCGACACCTTCGCCGCTATAATCGGGCGGATAAATTCATGCCGATCACCACCGATCTTCCCTGGAACGAACTCGCGATCTACGCCGTCGGCGCCGCGCTGATTCTCGTCATCCTGTTCAAGATTCCCTATGTCGGCCGCGTCCTTCGCGCGCTTTTCTCCTTTGCGCTCCTCGCCTTCGGCATTTTCCTCGTGCTTCAGCAGGCGCCCTTCGATCCCAATCTGTCGCGAATCACCGCTAACCTCGGTCTCGACACGCAGGAGGTCGTCGGCAACGAGGTCCGCATTCCGATGAGCCGCGACGGGCATTTCTGGGCCGAGGTCGAACTCAATGGCACAAAGCGGCGAATGCTGGTCGACAGCGGCGCCACGGTCACCGCGCTGTCCGAGGCGACCGCTGCGGCCGGGGGCGTTAAGGCCGATGCGACGCTCGTGCCTCTGCTCATGAAAACCGCGAACGGCACCGTGCGCGCCGACGCGGGCACCGTCGACCGGCTCCGAATCGGCGGCATCGAGGCGCGAAAGCTGAAAATCGTCATTTCGCCGGGACTCGGCGACACCGACGTCCTCGGCATGAACTTCCTCTCGCAGCTGAAGTCTTGGCGCGTCGAAGGCCGGACATTGATCCTGACCCCCAAAGCTTCGGACCCGGCGGCCTAGCGATCGGCGGCGCGCGCCAATCGCGCCAGCGTCCGCTCGTCGCGGACCCCGCCGAACCAGCGATCGAGCGCCGCCGCGAACAAGGGGCGATCGCTCGCCGCCTCGAACAAGGTGAGCGACGAGCGCAGCTTCACCGCGTCGACCTCGCCGAAGACCGCGACGGGATCGCTCAGCGCGACATCCTGGAGCGCCGCGACGCATTCGGAATAGCGGGCACCGAGGAGCGGGTGCGCGAGATAGGCGCGGGCCTCACCCAGATCGGCGATCGCATAATGCTGCGCCATGGCGCTTCGCCCGAGCCCGGCGAGCTGCGGGAAGATGAACCACATCCAGTGCGAGCGCTTCTGGCCACGGCCGATCTCGCCGAGAGCCCGCGGATAAATCTCCGCCTGCGCCTCGACGAAGCGATCGAGCCCGTCATGGTCGCTCATAAGGCAAGCGCTCCCTGCGCCGGCGGTTTGCCATAGACCTGGCGAACCTCGAGGCTGCCTTCGGGAAGCCATTGCAGAATATCAGCCGCGGGCACGCGCGGATCGAGCCAGTCCGCCCAACGATCGCGCGGCAGCGGAATGATCTGGCGATGATGATAGGGTGCGATATCGGGACCGGCGTCCATCGTGAGCAGGCTGAAGGCTTCGCCGACAAAGGCATCGCGCCAGATCCCCGCCATGCAGAACCAGCGATGATCCTTCATCGTGAAGAGCCACTTATCGAGGCGCTTTTGCGATTTGTCGGTCGGATCGGTGAATTCATAGAAGCCGTCGCAGAGGACGAGGCAGCGCTGCGCGCCAAGATCGCGCCCTTCGGAGCGGATATTGTAGACGGGCTTGCTCCCTTGCCCCGGCCAGCTCCAGCGCCGGTTGACGAGCTCGCCGACCGCATCGCCGTCACTCGCCTTCACGATCGGGGCCATGTCGGTGATTCGCACATCCTCGCGCGCCGGGACGTTCGGCGCGCCCTCGGGCATCTTGATCTTGATCTGGAGGTCGTCGAAATCCTCGGCGATCGAGGCGATGTCGACTTCCAGCCTGTAATCATTGCACATTCGCAGAAGTTCCCTGGCCCTTGCGACTCATCTTCGTTCCCATTATGTTCCACGTATGGGAATAGCGCCAACCCCTTTCGATCCCGATGCCCCGGACGGCGGACGACGTGCGCTCATAAGGCGCAATCCCGAGGATGAAAATGAGGTCGAAATGGTCGAGGCGGTCTGGGGAAGCGATCCGCGTTTCTCGGACGGCGTCAATTTCCGCTTCGTCCGCTCCGAAGGCCGCGTCTTTCCGAAGCGCCGCTGCCTGATCCCGGCGTCTGAGTTCCGCATGGGCACCGGCGACCACAGGTACAGGGTCACGCTCGACAGCGGTAATTTCTTTTATCTTGCCGCCATCTGGGATCCCCCGCTTGCCGACTGGCCGCTCTCCTACCGGATCCTCACCATCCCGGCCGGCGCGGACGTGCTTCCCTACCAGACGCGGCACGGCGTTATCGTCGAGCGGCGCAACGTCATGCACTGGCTCGATGGCACGCAGCCCAACGAGGTGCTGTTCGAAGAGCCGCCGCGCCACACGTTTTTCGTCGAGCCTCTTCGCGCGCAAGCCGATCTGCCACTGTGACAACGCAAAGCTTGGATCGCACCATGCCCGGGCGCCAAGCCGATCTGTTCGGCACGTCGCTTCCTGCCGGTCTTAGCTACTGCAATGACTTCGTCGCTCCCGGTGAGGAGCAAAGTCTGATCGCCCTTGTCGAAGCGGCAAATCTTACCCCGTTCCAGTTCCAACTATGGGAAGGAAAGCGGCTTACCCGCTCGTTCGGCTGGACCTACGATTTCCAGACAGGCCGCTTTGCGCCGGGCGACCCCATTCCCGCGTGGCTCGAACCGCTCCGCGAACGCGCCGCAGACTTTGCCGGTCTCCCAAACACCGCTCTCGAGCAGGCGCTCCTCATCCAATACGGGATCGGTGCCGGGATCGGCTGGCACAAAGATCGCCCGGTCTTCGAGAATGTGATCGGCGTGTCGCTCGGATCGACGGCCACCATGCGCTATCGTCGTAGATGCGCCGACCGGTTCGAGCGCCGCACGGCCGAACTCGCGCCACGCTCGATCTATCATATGCAGGGCGAGATTCGCGACGAGTGGGAACACAGCATTGCGGCGATGCCGACCCCGCGCTGGTCGATCACGTTTCGCAGCCTTCGATGATCCGCACAAGGTAACGGGCTACTCCATCCGACTAACGATCTTTTGGCGCTGCCGTACAATCATCGATCTGTTCGCGAAGCTTTCCGCGCCTTGCGACCCAGGAGAGTTCTTCCTTTCAGGAAAACCGAGATCTTCATCTGACGCCCGCTCGGTAGCAATCGGGTGCGCACCACGACTTCGCCTGCGGCATCAATACCGTGAACCTGAAACACCGACTTCGCGATGTCCAACCCGATCGTCGCAATCTTCTCCATCGTTGCTCTCCTCCAGCTCATCCCGCAGATCATACCGCGGGGAGTTGGAGAGCCGTCCACGTCATCAATTGCGGACCGACGGCTTTCGGGCTGTTGATCCCAAGAAGCCGACACTCGCTCAGTTGCTCAAGCGCCGCGCTGCCTCGGCTCTCCAAACTGTAACGCCCCAAGGGCGGTCTCAACATCTCGATGAAAAGCATTGCTTCCAAATTTCATGAAAATATGATTTTATAGTTTCATGAAATTTGACGAAACGACGGGCGGTGGCGATGACGAGCATCTCCAAATTCAAGTCCCTGCGGCGACCAAACGCGATCTCGGTCAGCGTGCGCTTGATACCCGTGAGCCGCTCCGTATGGTCGTACTGAGGGCGTTGGCAGCCTACGGCGTGACAGTGCCGGAGGGCGCGATCACCGATCGACGGAAACGCAGCTAATGGCCGACGACTTCGAAGCGTTGACCATCGATCAATATGTTCGCGAGGCAGCGCGGACCGATCAACGCAAGGGTCCAGGGACGATCGGCTTTACGATGCTGGGTCTGGTCGGCGAAACCGGCAGCCTACTCGCCGAAGCCAAGAAGAAGCAGCGAGATGCCGCGTCCTATCTGGGCTACGCCGAGGCGGTCGCCGAGGAGATTGGCGATGTGCTCTGGTATCTCGCCGCGGTTGCGCGCCGACATCGGCTAGCGCTGAGCGACATCGCAGCCGCCGCGCTGGTCGCCGACGGCGTCTACCGCGCCGGGGCCAATGCCGCCCTCAGTTTGCACGCGCTGCAACCAGCGCATATGCCGCTCGCCAAGGCACCGATGCCGAAGTTCGAGCATGGGCTGCTGGGACTGGCAGGCGAGGTCGGACTCCTGGCCCGCGACATCGACGGCGCCGGTCAGCCGGGCCACCGCGCAGCCGTGGCCCAGAGTATGGTGGCGATCATGCGCCGTTTGATCCAAGCCGCCACTGATTCCGGCGTTACGCTGGAAGGGGCCGCCATCAAGAATCTCCAGAAGATATTCGACCGCTGGCCCCGCGAACGGCAATATCCTCCAGCGTTCGACGAGAGTAACGATGCCGAGGAACAACTTCCGCGGACGATGGAAGTCGACGTTTATGAGCGCACGGTGCGCGGGCAAGTCTATGTCTACCAGCGCTCGCGCGGCGTATATGTCGGGGATCGGCTGACCGATAACGCCATGGAACCGGACGATTATCGGTTCCACGACGTCTTCCACTATGCCTATGTCGCGGTGCTAGGCTGGTCGCCTGTCATTCGTGCGTTGCTCCGACTCAAGCGAAAGAGCGACCCCAAGCTGGACGACGCCGAGGATGGTGCTCGGGCTATACTGATCGAGGAAGGGGTAACGTCTTGGCTATTCGGACAGGCCCAGCAGCTCAATTTCTTCGAAGGCGTGAAGCCAGGTGGACTTCCGCTGGACATGCTCAAACATGTTCGCCAATTCGTCGCCGGCTACGAGGCTGACCGCTGCCCGCTATGGCTCTGGGAGGAGGCAATTCTCCAAGGCTACGCGGCTTTTCGTTTCCTCCAGAAGAACCGACGGGCGCGAATCGGTATCGATTTCGCCCGCCGCCGCTTGCGTATCAAGGAGTTGCCGTGATGACCCCCAAAAGCTTTGTAACGGCGCTCGCGGCTGCTGACCTGCCCTCGGTCTTCAATCCATGGCGCGATCGATGCTCGATCCATGATCGTCGCGATGCGGCCGCCCGACGCCGGGCCAATCTGGAGGGTGTAATCGCTGCCGCGCTCGACGCGCGCGTGGAGACGATCTGGATCGCCCGCGACCTTGGCTATCGCGGCGGCCGCAGGACCGGCGTGCCGCTCACCGACGAGGTGCATCTGACCCATGCCGCCGCGCTGATGGGCGGCATAGCGCTGGAGCGCGCCACCGAGGGACCGGCGATCGCCGAGCGCACGGCCGCGATCGTCTGGCAGGTGCTGAGCCGGATCGGCCAGCCGGTGATGCTCTGGAACGTGTTTCCCTTCCATCCGCACGAAGCGGACGATCCAATGTCCAATCGCTGCCACACGCGCGCCGAGCGCGAAGCGACTTGGCCCCTGTTGCAGGCGCTGGTGTCGATGCTTCAACCCAAGCGGATCATCGCGATTGGCCGCGACGCCCATCTGGCGCTCGACGGGCTCGACATTCCGACCACCGCTATCCGTCATCCGAGCTATGGCGGTCAGCGCGAGTTTATCGATGGTATGTTCGACCTGTACGGCATCGCCAACACCCCTCGCGCGCCTGAACTTCCGCTCGAACCGCGCTATGCGGCCGCTGCGACCTGCGCATTGGCCTGATCGCAGGCCGCAAGCAGCGCCTTGATGTCGGTCCGGTTCCATTTGTCAGTGTCGATTGTTGCATGAGTGGACAGGATCGTCAGCGGCCCTGGCGCGATCCCCGCTTCGGCGGCGACGAATGCCATCAATCGGCCGAGACCGATCAGATTGCCGAGCAGCTTTTCGATATAATAGTGGTTCCGGTACATCGCGGTCAGCGCCAGCCTCCGGTTGCTGCCGTCGCCGATCGGCTTGAAGCTCGCGAAGCTGAGGCACTGGCCGCCATAGGGTGAATCATCGACGTCGCGCGCGGGATCGAACACGCTAAGTTCGAACTTGTTGAGCGCGCTGATCGATGGATCCTTGAGGCGGCGGATGATGTCCGTCAGCTGGTTGATCGGTTCGCCTTTGAGCTGTGGCAGCTGCATCATCCGCTCGAAATAGTAGCCCGACCACCGATCACCTTTGTTGCGCACCTTCGGCAAGACATTGTCTCGGAAGCGGTCGAAGAAGAGCGGCGATCCGTATCGGTGATAGAGGGCGGCCGGGAAGATCGTGTTGGCAACGGTCTCGATGCGCTTGGCGCCGTGCTTGCTGAAAAATTCGTCGACGGCTGAGACCACCGGATCGGCGAGGCTGGCCCGCGCGAGCGGATTAGCCACGTCGATGACGACATTGAAATCGTGATGGCCTGGCCGGGCATCAACGAGCGCGACGGCTTCACGCCAGGCGGATACGCAATCAGGCTGCGGCGGAATGGGAAGGTACATCGATCTCTTCCGTTAGGATCGCCGTCGCGAACAAGCGCGGCTTCAGGAACTTCTCGGTGAGCCAAGCATGGCCTGCAACGCCCCAGCCGACACCCCAGCTGTTGCGCACCAAAATCGCGCTCTGCCCGTCGGCAAGGCCATGGCCAACCGCGAGGATCGCGTGGCGCAGGCTGGCATCGGGCATCTCGTCATTCGCTGGATCGACCAATCCCTCGCCGGTCGGCTGGAAAAAAGAGGCCGACAAGGTGGACAGCAGAAGCACTGGTCGGTTGGCATCGAGTGAAGCCAGAATCGAAGAGAAATCGAGAGTGGCAGTACCGCCTTTCCGACCGAAGCACGGTCCGGCCATGGCGGGCGGCGCCCACTGATCGCCCGGCACGATGTCGAGATAGGGCCACCCGCTTTCGGCAGGCTGTCCGTCTAGCCGCAGCGCATCAAGCATCGTGGATAGCGTTGCGCCCTGATCGGCTGCGCGGCGGCCGCGGCGCTGGGCATGGAAATAGGCATATTCGCAAGAGAGCGGCGTACCATCGCGCAAAGCGGCGTGTCCATCGCTCGCGGCGAAGGCGAGGCAAGTCGGCCGCGCGCCCTGATCGCGCACCGGCCCGAGCAGGTGCCGAAGATCAGTCTTGATTGCGATCATGCTTGTTAGGCCGCCTCAAGGAGATGACGCCGTTCGGCGCGGGAAAGGCCTTCCTGCTCCGGGCCGGTAAGATCGAAGTCGATCGTAAAGTTGGCATGCGCGGCCGCTGGCTGCCAAGGACGCCGTTCGTTGAGCGACATGCGACCGCGCCCTGCTGCTTCAGCTGCTGCGGTGACACGGCGAACGACCGGCCCACCGATCGCTTCGGCATCGAACGCTTCGCGCTCATCGCGCACCACGGCAAAGCCGCTCGCGATCAGCTGGTCGAGATCCCAAAGATAGCCACCGCCGCTATGCTCCTTGAGACGCAGCACGAACAGATCATTGCGACTGCCGTCGAGGCGCACGCCTTGGTCGTGCTCGGTAAGCAGCCAGACATCGCCTCGATAATTTTCGGGGCGATAATCCTTGAGCAAATCCACCTTAAGGCTCCGGGGCTTGGTGTCGAGAAGCTCGCGCATGATCGTATCTGAGATGAGATCGTAGCGGACCAATGTACGGCAGGTCGCCTCGTAGCTGGCGCCGATGCGCAGCGAGAGCTGATAAGCGACATTTGGTCGGCGGAGGTCGGCGACGGTCCAGCCCTGCCGTGCGCAATGCTGGGCGATGAGCCATTTGGGCATCATGAAGGCGATCGCGAACGCATCCGCCTCGGTTTCCTGGAACTGGTTCCCAGGTTCCGGGCTCATCGGCATTCGGCGCAGAATGCTCTCGTCGTCGAGGCTCGGTTCGTGCCGCATCGAGAAATGTCCCAGCTCATGCGCGGCAGTAAAACGCTGAATACTCATCGGCCGTTCGGTCGTCACCAGCACGCCGGGTGCCGGTTCACTGAGATAGGCTCCGAGCAGGCCCTTGAGCGGGCGCAACAGCAGCGGCAGGTCGAGCGCATGGATCGCGCCAAACACATCCACGTTGCCGCCATGTTGTTCGATCAGAGCTTGGGTGCCTAGCTGGCGATGAAGGCGGCCCGCCGCCATCACGCCTGCCCGGACAGCGCTGGTATAGTCGCGCGCCACGGCTCAGGCCGCCTTGCCCGACGATCGCGCCCTCAGATATTCGGCAAAGCGGCCAAGTTCGGCGCGATCCTCAATCGACAGGTCGACGACGCGCCGCGCTAGATGGGCGACATCGGCCGGTAAGCTCGCCGACGCCTCGTCCTCGCCGGTGAAATAGGCAACGGACTGTCGATAGAGCTTGGCGAGGCGCGTGAGTTCGATCGCCTCCACACGACGTTGACCGCTCTCGATGTCCGTCAAAGCCGTGCGCGGTATCTTGAGATAGCTAGCCACCTCGTCCTGCTTCAGGCCCAGATATTTCCGCGCTTCGCGCAATCGGTCGCCCAGCCGGCGCCGCTCAGCCTCGTCATCGGCCGACTGCCCCAGCGACAATTGTGTCACGGCTTGACTCCCTTCTTCTTGATCCAGACCTTTTCGATACGGGGCACCAGATGCCCGAGCGCGTCCTCGACCGAGACATAGCCGCCGGTCTGAACGATATTGTCGCGCAACTCGAAGCCGATCACCGCCTCGATCGCACACAGCGTGTCGACTATCGAGAGAGAATCGAGGGGCACCGGCGCATTCCTGGCGCCAGCTTCATCCTGCGGAAGCGAGATGCCTCGCAATTGTGCCTCAGTGCGGGCGACCTCAAGCAATTCGTCGACCAATGCCTTGATGACATCGTTCTTCGGAAAGGCGGTAATCGTCGGAACGGGGGGAGCAATAGTCGCCATTCGAACCTCACACGATTTCTCTACATTGCCCTCTTATAATGTCGGAAATTCCGACATGCAAGCGCCAACGAGTGCCCTACAAAATCTACGGTCGGTTCCGCTGGTTTGGAGGGAGGATACGATATGACCTCGGAAAGAGCTCGCGCGTCAGCAATCAAAGCCGAACTAGCACCGAACATTTGATGTCCGCTTTTCCGGACTTAGCGTTGGAGGAGTAACGACCGACATCAGGCGCAAAGCGGTCTGATTTGCGCCCGAGAAGGGCTAACGGAATTCTAAAGCTGCGTCAGCGCGTCAGTTTCAGCCGACTGGTTTTTGCCGCCGCACCTATTGCCCGCCGGACCTACCGAAGCGTCGGGGTTGGCGCGGTTCAAGATGCGGCGTCGCACCGCCCTCTTCCGCCAACCCTTCGATAATCGGGCAATCGGGCCGGTCGTCGCCGTGGCAGTGATCCGCAAGCGTTTCGAGTGTGCGGACCATAGCCTCGATTTCAGCCACTTTCTTTTTGAGCCGATCGATATGCCCGAGCGCAAATGCCTTGACGTCGGCGCTGGCGCGGCTTCGGTCGGACCAGAGGCCCAGCAGCTCGCCGATCTGCTCCACGGTAAAGCCGAGATCGCGCGCGCGCCGAATGAAGCGCAGGCGGTGCACGTCGGCGTCGTCATAGTCGCGGTAACCCGAGTCCTGACGCGCAGCCTTGGGGATGAGACCCGTCTGTTCGTAATAGCGGATCATCTTTGGAGAGACGCCCGATATTTTCGCGGCGCGGCCGATGTTCATGCCGCCTCTCCTTCTTTTCCCTTGTCGGCAGCGATCACCGGCCGGAAGGTCTTCAACCTGAGTGCGTTGCTTAGCACGAAGACGCTCGACAACGCCATCGCGCCGGCGGCGAACACCGGCGACAGCAACGTACCATTCAGCGGATAGAGCGCCCCCGCGGCGACGGGAATCAGCGCCGCATTATAGCCGAATGCCCAGAAGAGGTTCTGCTGGATGTTGCGGATCGTCGCCTTCGACAGCGCGATCGCATTGACCACTCCGCGCAGGTCACCCGACATCAGCACGACGTCGGCGGACTCGATCGCGACATCGGTGCCGGTGCCGATCGCCAGGCCGACGTCGGCCTCGGCAAGCGCGGGGGCGTCGTTGATGCCGTCGCCGACGAACGCAACCTTGCGGCCGCCAGCACGCAGCCGGTTCATCGCATCGACCTTGCCGTCTGGCAGCACTTCGCCGACGACTTCGTCGATCCCGAGCGTGCGCGCGACGGCATCGGCCGTCGCCTGATTGTCGCCGGTGATCATCGCGACCTTGAGCCCGAGGGCGTGGAGTGCCCGGATCGCCTCGGGCGTCGTGTCCTTGACCGGATCGGCGACCGCGATCACCGCGGCGAGCTTGCCATCGATCGCGGCATAGAGCGGCGTTCGGCCCATCGCCCCGAGTTCGCGGGCCTTAGCAGCAAAGGCCGAGACATCATGTCCCAGCCTGGTCATGAAGCGGTCGGCACCGACCTGCGCCTCGCGGCCGCCAACCCTTGCCGATACGCCGTAACCGGGAATGGCTTCGAACGCCTCGGGCGATGAAACATCAAGACCCCGCGCGTTCGCGGCCGCCACGATGGCTTCGGCGATCGGATGCTCGGACTGGCTTTCGACGCTCGCGACCAAGGCAAGCACTTCGTCGCGCCCGAAGCCTGCGGCCGGTTCAAGGTCGGTCAGTTCGGGTCGCCCCTTGGTCAGCGTACCGGTCTTGTCGAGCGCGATGACGGTCACGTCGCGCAGCGTCTGGAGCGCTTCGCCCTTGCGGAACAGCACCCCCAGTTCGGCGGCGCGCCCGGTTCCCACCATGATCGATGTCGGGGTCGCGAGCCCCATCGCGCATGGGCAGGCGGTAATCAGCACCGCGACCGCATTCACCAAGGCGAAGGTCAGCGCCGGATCGGGGCCGAAGATGAGCCAGACGAGGAAGGTCAGTCCCGCGATCCCCATCACCGCGGGGACGAACCAGGCGGTCACCTTGTCGACCATTGCCTGGATCGGC
The DNA here is from genome assembly GCA_964502035.1 of uncultured Sphingopyxis sp. Lineage (GTDB taxonomy): Bacteria > Pseudomonadota > Alphaproteobacteria > Sphingomonadales > Sphingomonadaceae > Sphingopyxis. The sequence continues at coordinate 92,638 of CAZCUW010000003.1, forward strand.
AGCTTCGACCCTTGCGCCTGCTCGACCATGCGAATGATCTGCGCCAGCACTGTGTCAGCGCCGACCTTGGTCGCGCGGAAGGTGAAGGCGCCGGTCTTGTTGATCGTGCCGCCGACGACGGCTGCGCCTGCCGCCTTGGCGACCGGAACCGGCTCGCCGGTGATCATCGACTCGTCGACATAGGAATTTCCGTCGACGACTTCGCCATCGACCGGCACGCGTTCGCCCGGGCGCACCTGGACGATATCGCCGGTCCGGACATCGGCGAGCGCGACTTCCAGCGCCGTGCCATCGCGCATGACGCGGGCGGTTTTCGCCTGAAGCCCGACCAGCCGCTTGATCGCCTCCGACGTCCGGCCCTTGGCCTTGGCCTCGAGATAACGACCGAGCAGGATCAGCGCGACGATCACCGCCGCCGCTTCATAATAGACATTGGCGGTGCCGGGCGGCAGGACGCCGGGGGCAAAGGTCGCGACGAGCGAATAGCCCCAGGCGGCGCTCGTCCCCAAAGTGACGAGCGAGTTCATGTCGGGGGTGCCGCGCAAGATCGCGGGAATGCCCTTCTGGAAAAAGCGCAGCCCGGGCCCGAAGAGCACCAATGTGGTGAGGACGAACTGGATCAGCCAGCTCGTCTGCATCCCGATCGTACCCATGACGAAATCATGGACGGCGGGGATGAGGTGCGAGCCCATCTCGAGGATGAACACCGGCAGTGCCAACACCGCCGCGAGAAACAGCGAACGGCGCAGGCTGCCTAATTCCTGCTCGCGCGCCGAAGCTTCCTGGTCGGACGATGTGCTGTCGCTCTCAATCCGGCGCGGTTCATAGCCGGCGCCACGGATCGCCGCCTCCAGATCTTCCAGCGACGCGATGCTGGCGCGATAACGAATGCTGGCCTTTTCGGTCGCCAGATTGACGGTGGCGCTGCTGACCCCCGGCACCTTGGACAGTGCCTTTTCGACATGCCCGACGCATGAGGCGCAGGTCATGCCCGCGACGCCGATTTCCACATCGGCCTCGGGCACCTCATAGCCGGCGCGCTCGACTGCTTGCACGACGGCACCGGGATCGGACGCTCCAGCGAATGTCACGTCGGCGCGGTTGGTCGCCAGATTGACGGCGACCCCGGTTACGCCCGGCAGCTTGCCGATCGCCTTTTCGACATGGCCGACGCAGGAGGCGCAGGTCATGCCGGCGACGGCGACGCTCAGACGCTCCGGCCCGGTGGTGGGAACATCGCGCTTCCGCCTCAACTCGATAACATCGGACATCATATTTTTCTCCGGATTTGCTCGTTCGACCGGAATGTGGGGCTTCCAACGATGGGAAGGTCAAGAGGAAGAAAATGCACTTCGGGGGCATTGACCTTGTCACGATGGCAAGCCCCATCTTCGAGCTTCAATCGAAGTTTGGAGGCACGATGACTATCCGTTTCAATATCCCCGGGATGACATGCGGCGGCTGCGCGCGCTCGATCACCAAGGCGATCCAGGGCATCGATACCGCGGCCACGGTGGAAACCGACATTCCCGAAAGACAGGTCAGCGTCGAGACCAGCGCGGACAGCGCGTCGCTCATCGCGGCGATCCGCGAAGCCGGCTATGAAGCGCAGGCGGCATAGGAAGGGCGGGCCAAGAGACTGATCGACCTGGGGAAATAGAACCAGATCTGGTTCCAGTTCGCCTTTCGCCCAAGGTCTTGGCGGGTATATTCTCCTTCCCATTTTCTGGCTGGAGAATGAATTTGCGACATTCCGCTATCCTGTCACTCGGGTTGATCCTGTCCGCCTGCGGCCAAAGCGAGCCGCGCAGCACCCAATATTTCGAGGCGAATCTCGACGAGGCGCGAAAGGTCGTCGCCGACTGCCGAGCCGGCTCGACGCGCGGCGACGAATGCACGAACGCCGACGTCGCGGTGCAGACGGTCGAAGGCCGCGAGCGTTTCAAGCGGTTCCTGGGCAAGGATTAAGCCAGGACACAATCGCCGCACCTAACCGTTGGCGATTGCCAGTCCGGCACGTTCCGATATAGCGCCCGCATGACCGATGAACTGACCAGCATCGTCCTGCGCGCTGTCGAACGGGTTCCGCAATGGGTCCGCCGCGACTTGGACTCAAAAGACCATGTCGCCCGCATCCAGGCCGAGGAATCGCTCGCCGCGATGATCGCCGACGCCTTGCGAAAGGCGGAAAGCACCGCCGACTAGCCCGGCGATCGAGCCGGGCGGCACCGCTCCTCGAGCTCCGCGATGCGCTCGGAGCAGATCGCATGGACTGCGCGTCCCAGTTCCTCGACGCAGTTGCCGAGCCAGAGAAGCTCTTCCTCGGTGATGCGATAATGCTTCGAATAGCGCGCCTTCACATAGGCTTCCTTCAGCTTCTCGAAGCGGGCTCGCTCAGCACGCGTCTCGCGTGGCCAAGCATTGACGATACGCATGTCGATGCGCTCGGCCTGCGTTCGCAAGAAACCTAGATTGTGAACGTAGGGCGTATAGAAGGTGCAGACGAGCAGAACGCCATGATAGAGACTTTCGGTGCTTTGATGCAGCAGGAATGCGGCCTTTTTGTAACTCCGTCGACCGATGTAGAACTTATATCCCTCTAAAAACTCTGCCGCGCCGGGAATCCACTCTTCGAAATATTCCTGCGCCATCGCCAGCGCCTGCTCGGGCGTCTTCGGCTTCGGCTTGTGCAGCTCTTTGTCGTCATATGCGTAGAGCGCGATCCCGTCCTTCGCGACATCCATGAAGAAATAGCGCCCGTGCGCGAGCCCGTCGTTCACCTCCTGCAAGGTGTGGACGATGAAATTGACCGGCGTGTGCAGCGTCTTGTCGATCGCCAGTTCGCGGATGAGCCGGTCCTCGAGCTTCAGCCAGAAATCGACCCGCTCGGTCAGGCGCTTGTCGTTGACGATGATGAGCAGGTCGAAATCCGAACGATAGCCCTTGGCGGTATGGGGCTCATCGACCCAGCCGCCACGCGCATAGCTGCCGTAAAGGATCAGCTTTTCGATCCGGCCCTTCTTCTTCCAGCTCATCGTCGCGAGTGCGATCGCATCCTCGAATTCCTCGAAGATGATCGCCTTCACGCGCTCGAGCTCGCGCTGCTTGTTCGCCGGTAGATGATCGACATCGGTTCGCATAACTATTCTCACCCTGTAAGTCCGCTCGCCCGATGGCAAGCGGTGTTGCAGTCAAATTTGCCGTCAAGTTTCGGGCGGCACGCGAAAATCCCAGACGGGGATGCCGAACGCGCGCGCCTTGTCGACGAGATTGTCCTGGATGCCGGTGCCCGAGAAGACGACCAGCCCGGCAGGCATCGCGTCGATCATCCGGTCGTTGCGCTTGAAGGGCGCGGCCTTCTTGTGGCGGTTCCAGTCAGGCCGGAAAGCGACCTGAGGCACGCGGCGGGTGTCGGCCCAGCAGGCGGCGGCACGTTCGGCCCCGGTGGGGGTGGCGCCATGCATGAGCACCATGTCGGGGTGGCGGGCGTGGATACGGTCGAGCGCAGCCCAGATATGCTGGTGATCGTTGCAGCCGGGACCACCGCTGAAGGCGACACGGGTGCCTTCGGGGATCAATGCTGCGGCCTTTTCGCGCAGCCTCTTGTCGAGAAAATCGCGGCTGTCGATCATCGAGGCGGTCAAGGTCTTGTGCTGCGCGCGCGATCCAGTGCGCGGCATCCACGCCTTGCGGACATGAAGGCGGAACTGCTCGGCGGCGCATTCGCGGAAAAATTCCATCGTATCGCGGCGCTCGATCATCGTGATGCCTTCCGCGATCTTGCGCTCGAGTTCGACCGAGCGGATTTCGCTGCCGTCCTGCTCGCGCTGCTGCTCGCGCTGCGCCTGCTCATTGCGATCGAGGTCGCGTTCGATCCGCTCGCCGGCTCGGTGAAAGATATTGACGATGTTCCAGAGCAGGTCTTCGAGATCGGGCTCGATGCGGGTATCGACAAGGCAACCCGCCATTGCGTCGAAGATGTCGGCGACGGCACCGCCGGCGAGCCGGTCGTCGGGAAGCGGCCTGCCATCGGGCTCGTCGTCATAGGGACGGTGACCATAAAGCTGCATTTCCTGAAGAAGATAAGCGCTGGCGCCGGGTTCATGCGGTTCGCCGTGTTCGGGAAGGTCGGACAGGTCGGTCATGTCATCTCTCGCATCTGGCGGCCGCGCCTCTCGCGGCCTTCGCGGCGACGCCTCCGCGGCGGCGGGTGCGGGTCCGCACCGCACGGGCAGAGCCCGGGCGGCCGAAGCGCAGCGAAGGATGGCGGGCGAAGGCTATTTTGCCTCGCGATGCAAAGGGGCAGAGCCCCGGCGGAAAATAGCCGCACGCCAAGCCATTGCGAGGCCCGCGCGCGCTGCCGCAGTCGCCCTCCAGCGAAGGCCGGAGGTGCAGCTTTCCGGAAGAAGATAGCAAAAGCCCTGTACCTCCATCCGGATATGGCGAGCCGCTCGTGCCGCTGCGGCCCTGCGCACGCAGAATGTGATGGGTGCCGCGCCATTAGGAGTTTCGCCTGCGCGCACGGCCAGATACTCGGCAAAGCGATACGGCGAGATCGAATGTGTCCGAAATTCCTATATGTTTTTCGGACATCGCCATCGCTGCGGCTGGGATCTCATGGCCAAGAATGTTCCTATTCGGTATAAATATTGACTTTAGCACAATAACGGAACATATGGACCATGAAAGGAGCCCGACATGGCAACAGCCGTAGCGAAGACGATCGACCGGAAGGATCTTACCGGCCCGGCGCTGCGCACCTTTTTCAACATCGCCGAGGCGTGGAAGCTCAGCGAAAGCGAGCAGATGGCGGTCCTCGGGCTCGACAGCCGTTCGACGCTGCATAATTGGAAACGCGGCGAGGTCGCGGCGCTTTCGAAGGATGCGCTCGAGCGGATTTCCTATGTCATGGGCATCTACAAAGGCTTGCAGATTCTCGTGCCGCAGACCGCGGACGAGTGGGTCCGCAAGCCGAACAAGGCGAAGAGCTTCGCCGGCAAGTCCGCCCTCGACCGGATGGTGTCGGGCAATGTCTCGGACCTTTATGTCGTGCGGCAATATATCGACGGGCAGCGCGGCTAAGCCCATGCCGCTCGACATTCCGGTCACGGCGACGAGCTGGTCGCCCTGCTACCGCATCATCCCCAGCCGCTTCCCGCCGATCGGCCTGTTCGAGAAGGTCGCCGATCCGGACGATCTCGAGGCGGTCTTCCAGATCGAGGCGATGACCAACGATCGCCTCCGCGACGAAGTCGGCATACTCGCGCTGGTGCCGCCCGAGGACCGTGTTTCGGGCCCCGGCACGACACCGATCATGGCGGCCTTCACCCATCTCAATCCCGAGGGCAGCCGTTTTACCGACGGCAGCTTCGGCGTCTTCTACGCCGGCCACACGCTCGACACCGCGATCGCCGAAACGCGGCATCACCGCACCAGATTCCTCACCGCGACCGACGAGCCTGCCCAGGAGATCGACATGCGCGTCTATGCCATCGACCTTGAGGCCAGTCTCCACGACATTCGCGGTCTCGCGGACAGCCATGCGCATCTCTACGATCCGGACAGCTATATCCATGCGCAAGGGCTCGGGGCGGAGCTCCGCGATGCGGGTTCGGACGGTATCCGCTACCAGAGCGTCCGCCATCCCGGCGGCGAATGCGCCGCCGCCTTCCGGCCGCGCCTCCTGTCCAATTGTCGGCAGGAACGGCATCTCTGCTATATGTGGGACGGCACGGCCATCACGACCATCTATGAAAAGAAGAGCCTCGATACGTAAAAGGGCACGATAGCGTCCGGGCTCCAAGCCGAACGGTTTTTGTCAGGCATCATCGTCCAAGAAATCTCCCCGCATCGACAGGCGTCAACTGCGACCGCAGCCCTTCTGCCAGCCGCGCCGGGCCGACGCGGCGGAGATCGGTATTGAAATCGTCGCGCTGCGGCTCAAGCGCGTGGACCGCGATGCCCAGCGGCAAGGCGCGTTCGTTCAGCGCGGCCCAAGCGGCGCGCCCCGCGGGATCATCGTCGCGCGCGACGTAGAGGCGCCGCAAGCCTGTCGGAAACAGGAGCGCCGCGAGATGCGCCGCCGAGAGGCCGGCGACGAGCGGCAGCGATGGCGCGACCTCGCGCAATGACAGCATGGTCTCGATGCCCTCACCGAAAGCCATGACCTCTCCCGCCAGCCCGAAGCGAACGCCATGCCCCAAAAGATGTCCCATCGCGCGCCGCGGATAGGCCACCGGCGCCTTGGCCGGCCGTGCCGGATCGAGCCAGGTGCGATGGACGCCCATGAGCGAGCCGTCCAAATCGGTGACAGCGGCGATTATCGCCGGGAATGCCGGCTTGACCGATGGGGCATCCTCTTCGGACCGGCGATAATAGCAATGCGGATGATATCGCAGCGCCGGCAAATCCCCGCCCCGCCGAAGAGCGCGGCCCGCGAGATAGATTGGCACCAGCGTCCCGGCGATGGGTTTCGAAGCCGCCCAAAGCCGCGCGGCCGCCTCCCTGCTTCCCGGGCTCGCCCGCCGCGGACGCGGGTTGCGCTTCACCAGGTCAGGCGGAGGCAGGCTCAGGAAGCGCCGCGCCTCGGCAAGCGTTTCGCCGAGGCTCATATGCGTGCAGCTCGCGGCGATGATGTCGAGCAAGTCGCCATGGTCGCCGGTCGCCGCATCGGTCCATTTTCCAGCGCGCGGCTTGCCGTCGTCACCGCTGAGACGGACATAAAGACTTCGCCCCGGCGCATTATGCACATCGCCGACCAGCCAATAATGGCCTTCACGGCGACCGTTCGAGAGATAGTGACGGCACACCGCCTCGGCATTTTCACCGAGACGGCGCGCGAGTTCACGGGCTGGACTTTCCATGCGGGGCTCCTTCAGGCGGCCTTGCGGTCGCTGACCCGTTCAATCGGAAACCGATCGACGAGCTTCGCGAACACATCGGCGCCAGCAGCCCCTGCCGGCACGTAGAGCTTCAATTTCCACGAGACGATCTCCGAAATCAAGCCAAATGCCTTGAGGCGCTCGATCCCCAGATCGTTGAAACCGGTGAGCTCGATCCGCCAATCGTTCATCGAGCGGACGCGCGCGACGCGCTGACCCTCAGCGAGGTGAAGGACGGCTTCGCCCGCAAGCAGCGTCGACCAGGCTTGTTCGGCCGACAGCTTCGGCGGCCCGTCATCGACGATCCGCGCGGCCCATGCGGGCGATACGCGGCGGCCGATGACGCGCTCGCCCGCATCGGTTTGCAGCCGGTAGACCCGCGTCGACTCGTTCGGCAGGCTGCGCCAGATCGGCAACAGGAGCCCCGAGACCATGTGCAGTGTTCCGGTCTCATAGTCGGGAAGCTCTCCAAGTTCGGCTTCCCACGCCGCGGTAAACGCCTCCGCATCGACGATAGTCCAGTGGCTCGCCCCGAACTGCTCGGCGAGGATCAGCACTGTCTCCATCGGGCGGATCAGGCGGAAACGGCGATGCACCGCACCCTCGTCGTCGATGAGGCTGCGCGCGCGCAGCTTGACCGCTGCCCGGCCCGAACGCCCGTTCACCAGCAACGCCGCGTCCTCGGTCCGTGCGAGATCGAGCGCCTTGCCGAGCGAGAGCGGGACGACGCGGTCCCTCCGGTCGATGGTCAGAAGCTGGGTCTCGGCGCCGGTGCCGGGATGGGTGTAGATCGTCCGGCGATCGGTGACGACGAAACTCTCGGCGCGCAGCGTTTCGAGACCGACCTCATAGCTGCCCGCCGCCACCGCCGCCTCGATCCGCGCGATGAGGAGCGCCTCGAACGCCTCGAACAATATATTCTGAAGGTCGATGGTGAGCGCGAGCATGCGGTTGAGGAAGGTCGTGATCGGCGGCAGTTCGTCGCGAATCCCGCCTTCGGCATCGAGCAGCGACAGCCCGGTTGCGGTCTCGAAGCTGAGCAGCGAACAGCCCTCCACCTTGCCGCGCACGATCAGCATGTAGAGCTGGCGGAGCGCGTCGCGGGCATAGAAGGATTCCAGATTGTCGTGCGCGCTGAACATATTCTGGCCGCCCGTCTGCCGCTGCCCCCGCGTGATCGCGCCCATCGTGTCGAGCCGCCGCGCGATCGTCGAGATGAAGCGCTTCTGCGCCTTCACGTCGGTCGATACCGGGCGGAACATCGGCGGCTGCTTCTGGTTCGTGCGGTTCGTGCGTCCGAACCCCTGGATCGCGGCATCGGCCTTCCAGCCCGCCTCGAGCAGATAATGGATGCGGCGGCGCTGGTTCTTCGCGCCAAGGTCGGCATGATAGGACCGCCCGGTGCCGCCGGCTTCCGAAAAGACGAGAATTCGCTTCTCATCGTCCATGAAGGCATGGGTCTCGCCGATATTGGCGCTGCCAGGCCGGTTTTCGACCGCGAAACGGAGGTCACCGTCATCGCCGACCCGCGGCACGATCCGCCGCGAGCGCCCGGTCACCTCGGCCACCTTGTCGGCCCCGAAATGCTGGACGATCTGGTCGAGCGCGCCCGGCACCGGGGGCAAGCTCGCCAGCTTCTCGATCATCGCATCGCGGCGGCGGCAGGCTTCGCGGCTGACGATCATATTGCCATCGCCGTCATAGGCCGGGCGCGAGGAAAGATTGCCGTCGCCGTCGGTGCAGGGTTCGAACAGCTGGACCGGGAAGCTCGATGCCAGATAATCGAGCACATATTCGCGCGGCGTGATGTCGACCGACACATCGTTCCACTCGTCCGCCGGGATCTCGGCGAGCCGCCGCTCCTGCAAGGCCTCGCCGGTCGAGACAATCTGGACGACCGCCGCATGGCCCGCCTCGAGATCGCGCGCGATGCTCGCGATCGCGCTCGGCGTCTGCATCGCGGTGATGAGATGGTTGAAAAAGCGCTGCTTGGTGCTCTCGAACGCCGATCGCGCCGCCGACTTGGCCTGCGCGTTGAGCGTGCCATGTTCGGCGCTCGTCACCCCCGCCGCCTCCATCGCGGCATCGAGATTGTTGTGGATGACCTGGAAGGCGGCGGCATAGCTGTCGTAGATGCGCCGTTGCTCGCCCGTCAGCGCATGTTCGAGCAGTTCATATTCGACGCCGTCGAAGGAGAGCGACCGCGACGCGTAGAGGCCGAGCGCCTTCAAGTCGCGCGCGAGCACTTCCATCGCCGCAACCCCGCCGTCCTCGATCGCCGCGACGAAATCCGCCCGTGACACGAACGGGAAATCGCTGCCGCCCCAGAGACCCAAGCGCTGGGCATAAGCGAGATTCTGCACGGTGGTGGCCCCCGTCGCCGAGACATAGACGATGCGTGCCTCGGGAAGCGCATGTTGGAGGCGAAGCCCGGCCCGCCCCTGCTGCGATGGCTTCTGATCGCCGCGCTCACCCTTGCCGCCCGCGGCGTTGGCCATCGCATGGGCCTCGTCGAAGATGATGACGCCATCGAAGTCGCGGCCGAGCCATTCGACGATCTGCTCGATCCGGCTCGCCTTCCCCTCGCGCCCCTGCGAACGCAATGTCGCATAGGTGGTGAAAAGAATGGCCTCGCCGAGCTTCACCGGCGCCCCCTGGCGGAAGCGCGACAGCGGGGTGACGAGCAGTTTCTCCTGCTGCAACGCCGACCAGTCGCGCTGGGCGTCTTCGAGCAGCTTGTCCGACTTCGAGATCCAGAGCGCGCGGCGGCGCCCTTTCAACCAATTGTCGAGAATGATGCCCGCGACCTGGCGGCCCTTGCCCGCGCCGGTGCCGTCGCCGAGGAACCAGCCGCGCCGGAACTGCACCGCGCCTTCCGCGTCATCGGATGCGGCGCCGACGACGTCCCAGGTGGCATCGACCGTCCACGCGCCCGAGAGATGCCCGGCATGGGCCTCACCCGCATAGATGATCGATTCGAGCTGCGCGTCGGACAGCATGCCTTCGCTGACCAGCCGCGCCGGCAGATGCGGTCGATAGACAGGCTTGGGAGGCGCGACCGATGCCATCGAGGCCGACTGGACCAGCGCGGTGGGATGCGGCCTCGCGCCGGGAATGAGGAGCGACTGGAGCGCATAGGGCTCGTAGATGGTGTCGCCGAGTTGGCCCTCGGGCGGCATCCAGTCCAATATTTCATAGCCAAGCTCGACGCCGGGATCGGCGGGCAGCGCAGCCTTTGCCGAAGCCGGGGCCCATGCGCGATCAATGTTCGCGACCGTACGGGCCGGCCCGACCGTCGTCGTTGCGGCGAGCAAAGCGGGCGGTGCCGGGCGCGGCGGCAGATCCTCCTCGACCCATTTGAGCAATGTGGAAAGGTCGGGCGCTTCACCGCGGCTTTGTAGAAGCTGCGCGGGATCGCCCGCGGGAATCTTGTCGATCACGATGAGGCGGGTAGGGATCGTCGTGCCATGCCGCGAAAAGACCTGGCCGGTGATCGCCGCCGAGAAACGAAGCGTGCCGCTTTCCTGCAAGCGGATGAAGGCGTCGCGCCATGCCGGCGCCTCGGGTGAGCAGCCGGCGCCGAGGATCGCGACGAGACGGCCGCCGTCTTTCAGACGCGCCAGCGCCGAGGCGATATGGCGAAGCGCCGCGCCCTTCATCTTGCGGTCGACATTCACGAGCGAGGAGAATGGCGGATTGATCAAAACGACATCGGGCACAACCGCCGGATCGAGCCGGTCGTCGATCGCCGCGGCATCGTGACGGCTGACGGGTGTCGGCGCGAAAAGCAGCTCGAGCAGGCCCGCGCGCAGTTCGGCGAATTCGTTGAGCGCGAGCGTCGCGCCCGCAAGACCCGCATGCACGGCGAGCATGCCCGTCCCCGCCGAGGGCTCGAGCACGCAATCGCCGGGCCGGATCGCGGCAGCGAAGGCGGCGACAAAGGCGAGCGGCAGCGGGGTCGAGAATTGCTGGAAGGACTGTCCTTCCTCGGAGCGCCGCGTCTGGGTCGGGACACGCGCCGCGATGCGCTGCCACATCGCGAGCTGGCGCTGCGGCGAGCGGCTGCGCGCGGCCAGCGCGCGCCCATAGCGGCGCAGCAGCAGGACCTGCGCCGCCTCGCACGCGTCATAGGCCATCTTCCAGTCCCATGCGCCCTCGGCATCCTTCTGGCCGTAGGCCGACGTCATCGCGATCCGGATCTGCCCGGTGTCGAAGGGCGTTCCGTCCTCAAGCAGCGGAAGCAGGCGCTGGGCCGCATCGAAGAGCCGCGCCGCCGGGGTGGCTGCAGGTGAGGAAAGAGATGAGGAAATGGGGGCGGCGCCGGCTGCGGCGTCGGGCAAAATGGTTCGCATGGCGGGAATATCCTGGAGAGGCGTTGAAGGGCAGCCGCCAGGCGCTCTCTCCTGAACCCTGGGGCTATCCCCTTCCGGCCCGTCTCTCCCTCTCAGCCAAAGCGTTCCCCGGCTTCGGTGAAGCCATAGCCATTGGCCAGGATCGCCGCGTCGACGGCTTCATCGGAGTTCAGATAATCGAACTCGCGCTCGAGCTGCCGGTAGAGCCAGCGCGCCAGATCGCGCAGCGCTTCGCCAATCTCATCCTCGGCATCCGCAGTCATCTCCCGCATCCTCGGGTCATCACGCTCGACGGTGATCGCCATGCTATATTCGTGATGATATCGGCCGCGGTGCACGACGACCGACGATAGCCGATAGAAGTTGCGGCGCTGGACCGCCTGCAACGCGCCCGCGATGCGATGAAGCTCGGCGTCTTTCGGCGCAAAGCTGCGGATATTCTTCAGCGCAGCCTTGGCGTAACGATAGACACCCTCGAAGCAGGCACCGTCGCCCTGGCTCGCAAAGCCCGAAAACCAGATGCAGCTTCGCGCGCGCGTGCCGCCGCCGAACAGCCGGACCCGCTGCGTCGCCAGTTCGACGCCGACAAGGTCGCAGATGCGCTCGAAATCGTCGAAAACCGTATCGTACCAATCATAATCGAAGCCGCCCTCGCGATACCATGCACGGGCCCGGTCCTTTGCCGGCTCGGAAAGCTCTTCGAGACCATATATGGTCGTTTCGACAATCTCGGGCATGGGCTTGCCTCCTTTGAACGGGTCGAAGAGGTGGGAAAAAGGGAGGCGGACACGCCTGCCTCCCAAACAAGGACCTACCTCCCCAAAAAGGAAAAGCCCGGCACAGAGCCGGGCTTTTCCGTCGGTTTGTCAGCACTGGATCGATCATCCCGTAGGACGGTCGCTCTGAAGCCGGCCAAGCGCCTCCTCGAGGAAGCCCGTCGTCGACATCGTGTCGATGTCGTCGGCGGTGATGAAGATGGCCATGCCGCCGAAGCCGTCGGGGCGCATCTTCGAACAGGTCCAGGCCATCATCACCTGCAAATGATCGAGTGTCTCCGATCGCCGGACGATGTCCTGGAGGATGGTCTCATAGCCGAACATCGACATGTCGATCTCAAGTTCGGTCGCCTCCGCTTCGCATTCGCCGAGTTCCTTTTCGACCAATTCGGCTGCGCAGCTTTGAACACCCTCGCTTTCCGCAAGCAGCGCCCTCGCCTCATCGACCGACAGGAACAGAAAGTCGTTCGGACCCGCGCTCGCGAAGAAATAGACGTCGTCGCCCATATCCTCATGCTCGAAGATTTCGCCAAGGATCCTGCGCTCGAGCACAGTCATCGCCGCGACCGGGACATCGGGCTGGATGACCGTCTGGGAGAAATAGTCAGCCATGACGCGCCTCCTCCACAGCAGCCGCATCCACCGGTGGGGGATCGCCCTCGACCACCAGCGGCGGCACGATAAAGGCCGCCGCGTCGAAATAGGCGAGGACCGCCTCGATGCTCCCGCGCTCGTTCACCAGATAGTGGTCGATCATGACGCGGTCGGATTCGTCGACCATGTAGGAATCGATCGAGCCGGCACCGCGAAAGACGATCCGTTCGGCGCTCCATTCGCCGGGATAGCTCCCCGACCAGCGAACAAAAGGCAGCCCCTTCTCGGCACAGAAGCTTTCGAGGGCTTCGACCCGGCCCCAGGCAACCTCATGGGCATAGAGCGACACCGCCTCGCCGACGGTGCGATGGCCGGGCTCGAAGGACGGACCATCCCATTCGGTCGACAGGCCCTCCATGGCGATCAGGCCCGCAAGCTCGGCGAAGGTCGATTGGTCGGCATAGCCGCCGATCGTAATCGAAACTGGAACACGGTCAGCCATGACGCCCTCCATGGTCTGCGCCCGGCATCGTCACCGGTGACAGTTGATTGGCAAGATTGGACATTTCAATTCTCCGGAAGAAGGAAAGCCCGGCACGCGGCCGGGCTTTTTAAGTTTGAGATCGGGCGGGCCTGCCTGGCCCAGCAGCGGCTATTCGGCCGCAACCGCATCGCCGCCCGCGACATCGTCATCGAGCGCGTGGGCGAGACCCGGCGGAAGCGCGTCCAAGGCGTCATCATTCGCCGCAGCCGGAACCGCGGGCTCGAGACCGGGCGTGCGCAGCGGCGCCGGAAGCCAGTCGCTGTCTTCGAGCAGCCGCTCGGCCTCGCGTGCCATGTCGGCCTTTTTGAGATGGTCGATCATCTGGGCAAAATTGTCGCCCCGCGCTTCGGCGATGTCGGCGAGGATCCGCGGCTTGGTCACGCTGCGGAAATAGCCGTCGGCCGTCGGACGCCAGCCCGCGCCGAGTACATCGAGCCCCACCGCCTGCGCCAGCACATGGCTGTGCGCGATCCGGCGCGCGACGCCATGCGCCGAGATGCGGCCATTGTCATATTTGGGGACGATCTCGGCCTGCGCGTTGACGCAGAGCGACGCACAATGCGCGAACAGCTTCGTCTGCTCGTCGCCATCAAGCGTCAGCAGATAGTCCCACACCTCCTTGTCCGACTGCGGGAGCCGCTCCTTCCATTGGGCGGCCCGCGCATCGATCGCCTGTGCCGGACCGCAATCGCGCAAATTGTTGGGCGCGTTCGTGAAATAGACGCGGTTCGGCGACACCTGAACGCAGCTTTCCCTGCTGCTCGAATAGAAGCAGCCGAGCACGAGGGCATGGAGAACCGAAGCGAAGGCGGTCGCCGGATCCTGCGCGAAGGCGTCCTGAAGCGCGAGCGTGCGCCACGCCGTCAGATCCGACACGAGCCGATCGGGAAGGGGCCGGAGTGTCTCCACCTCCTCGTCCTCGCCAGCGTCGGCCGACACCGCGGCTTCGCCGCCCGCGTCTGGACCGGCGGACCGGGCATCGCCGTCCGCGGCCGAATGCGCTTCGTCTTCGGACGCTTCCGTCTCGGGCTCGTCCTCGGGCTTCACGAATCCACGCTCGACCCGCACCGAACCATCGCGGTCGATCGAGACGAAAGCGCCGGCGATCGCCATTTCGGCAGGGTCGAAAAGCTCCGGTCGGTCCGCAAGCGCGCCGAGCTCGGTCTCGACTGCATCGAGCCGCGCGTGGACCTCGGCCGGAACCTCCGGCGCATCGGCCCATTCCGTGTCGAGTTCCTCGGCTTCGACCTCGAGCGCGGCGACGCGCGCCAGCTCATCGTCGCTCATCGGGATCACCTCGCGGTCGATTTCGCGGAGGCCGCGCGTGGCGTCCCACGGCAGGTCGATCGAGGTCGTCACCCATTTCCAGCCTTCGGCCAGGACACGCTCGCCTTCCGCCTTCAGCCGCTCATCGACCAACCGGCCGAGAAGCGCCGGATCGGTGAGCCAGCCGCCGCCATCGGCCTCGAACAGGTCGCGAACGACGCTGCCACCGGCTTCGACATAGGCGCCCAGACCCACGAAGCATGTCCGTTTGTCGGCGGCGCGCACGCTGTTCTCGGTCAGCTTTTGGCGAATATAGGCCGCCGATTTGTTGAAGCTGTGTTCGAGCTGGTCCCACAGCTCTTCCTGGCGCGCATGATCGTCCGACACGGTGAACGCCATGAGCTGGTCGAGCGTCATCGCATCATCGGCATAGAGGGTGTGGAGCTTCGGCGAGACACCTGCAAGCCTGAGCCGCTGGCGCACCGCGGCCGGAGTGGTGTGGAAGTGCGCGGCGATTTCCTCGATCCCGGTGTCCTTCTCGACCATCACCAGCATCGCGCGAAACTCATCGAGCGGATGAAGCTGCTCGCGAAAGCTGTTTTCGGCGAGGCTGTCCTCTTCGGCGAGGATGTCATTGTCGGCGACGCGCACGACGCAGGGGATCGGCGCATCCTTCGCGAGCCTTTTGCGCTTCACCAGCAGTTCCAGCGCGCGGTGGCGGCGCCCGCCGGCCGGTATCTCGTACCGGCCGGTTTCCTGGCCGTCGGCGCCCAGCAGTGGCCGGACGTTGAGGCTCTGGAGCAGCCCGCGCCGGTCGATATCGTCGGCCAGCGCATCGATCGACACGCCGGCCTTCACGCGCCGGACATTGGACTGCGACAGGACCAGCCGGTCGAGCGGGATGTCGCGCGACGGGCTGAGGGTGATTTTGGCGGCAGTTCTGGCCATGGCCATTCTCCATGACGGGCCGCCGCGAGACACTCTCCCGGCTTTCAAGCCCGTCACGAAAACCCGGCCCTCCTCTCCCTTTGGGGCCGCCGCAGGCGGACCTATCCGCACCCGGAAATCCGGCAGCCACGCCCGCTCATCCGCGCCGCCGCTTCGCGCAAACTCCGCTCGCCGAGCAGGATCGAGCCCGCGCTGCGAGCCGCCGCGGCATAGACCGAGAGCGGGTGATGCGGCGTGAAGCCGAGGTCGCGCTCGATGCCGAGGCCGAACGGCAGCCGGACCGCTTCGAGCTCGGCCAGCGCGAAACTGCCGAGCTCGGGGCATCCGAAGCCGAGATCGGCAAGGCCGAACAATATGCCGTCCTCGTCCATCTCCGTCGCGAGCCAGGTCGCCGACCCGACCGGGTTGAAGAAGCGCACGACGGGCGCCGGATCGGGCTCGCGCCCGCCGCGCGCGACGGCGGCACGACGGGCCGCGTCGTTGGCGCGCAGGCGCGCCGCGAGATCAGGGGTCAGAAGTTTCATGCCGCCGCCCTCCCCGCCAGGGTTGGGGCGTACATGCCGGCCGGACGGTCGCCGGGCCGCGCGAGCGCCCGGGGCGGGAAGAAGGGATGATATGTCATGCAAGGTCTCCGCGGCGGACCGGAGGCAGGGCCACTCCCGCCTCCTTCGATCCGCTCGCCAGGACCCGTGCCTTCCTCTCGCTCTCTTTCCGGCGCCGCGCGGCAGCGTCCGGCGACCGGAATATAGATGCAGATCTGGGGCCAATTTTCCGGGGCCCGCGCCTTTCCCGTTTCCGGCCAATCGATTAGGACCGGGAGGCGATCGCCATCGCGCAGCAGGGGTTAGGGCAAAAGCCCGCCTCGCCGAGGGCCGGGACCAGTCGCATAATGTCCCATCTGTCGTCCGTGCCGGAGAGGAACCGGGACCGGCGACCCAGGGAGCGGCTCGCGGGATCGACGGGTTGGGAACGTGCCTGCGACCGGACGGTCACAGTGAAGCATTTTTGTTTGATGGAGGAACTCGCCCTCGAAATTTCCACGGCGACGAATGAGGACGGGCTCTTCGAAGCCCTCGCGCGCGCATCGATGCGCCTCGGCTTCGACCATTTCGCGCTCGCCTATGACCGGCGCGGCAATGCCGAGCCGGCATCCCTGCTGGTTCACAATTACCCCGATGCCTGGGCCAAGGTCTATGTCGGTTTCGATCTTGGCGGTGCCGATCCGGTGCGCCGCGCCGGCGAACGGTCGATGACCGGCTTCCGCTGGGACGAGATCGAAAGCTACATCCCGCTGACCCGCAGCGACCGGCAAATGCTCCATGTCGGCCGCGAATATGGTCTCGCCGACGGCTATACGGTGCCGCGCCACCTCCCTGGCGAGGCCAGCGGCGCCTGCTCTTTCGTCCTGCGCCCGCAAAGCGAGCTTCAGGACGATATGCTCCGCATTGCCGAAATCATCGGCGCGCTCGCGATCGTCTCGGCACGCCAGCTCGTCGGCGCCGTGCCGCTAAAAAGCAAAGCGACGCTGAGCGAACGGCAGCGCGAGTGCGTATTATGGACCGCACGCGGCAAGACCGCGGCCGAAGTGGCGGTCATTCTCGGGATCGGCGAAGTGACGGTCGTCCAGCATCTCAAGACCGCGCGCGACCGCTATGACGTGCATTGCGGCCAGATGCTGACCCTCTGCGCGCTGTTCGATGGCCTCATCGGATTCGGGGACGTCTATGACTGGTGGCACGCGCGCTGACCGCGTCAACGACGACTTGTCCGGAAATTCAGCAAGGAGGCAGGCACGCCCGGAATGACAGCCGAGGCAAGGGCGTGCCGCTCAGTCGCAGCACGCGCCCTTGCCTCCGATCTGGATCGGCGGGCAGGGCGTGGTTCCATAGGAGCAGAACACGCAGCAGTCGCCGGGCTCGGGCCTCAGCACGGCACCGCAGCCCTTGCAGTCATAGAAGAACTGACAGGCGTCGGTCGGCATCGTTTCCGTCTCGCGATGGCCGCACTGCGGACAGGTGATCGTCGAACGAAGGTCGGGGCCGGCATCAGACATAATGGTAGCCCGCCCACAGCAGCGCCGCGCCAAGCAGGAGGCCGGCAAGCGTCAGGATGCGCACCCAGCGGGGCGTGCAGGCACCGCCGGGGCCACAGCGCGCGGCCGCGCGCTGCTGGCGGAACAGCAGGAAGGCGCCGAGAATGAGGC
>CAZCUW010000004.1:0-106651 GCA_964502035.1 uncultured Sphingopyxis sp.
CGGTCAGAAACCCTCTTGCATCACGGGCGGCAACCACAGAAGTCCTGACCCTAGGGGAGGCCGGGTGGGGGAGCGGGCCGGTGCCGCTCTCCGGCGTCAGCCGGAGAAAACTACTGCCCGATGACGACGGTCACCGCGCGGCGGTTCTTGGCATAGGCTTCTTCGGTCGACCCGAGTTCGGCGGGGCGTTCCTTGCCATAGCTGATGACGTTGATTCGCGACGGATCGATGCCGAGCGAGGCGAGATAATTTTTCGCGGCATTGGCGCGGCGTTCGCCGAGCGCGATATTGTAATCGCGGGTGCCGCGTTCGTCGGCATGACCTTCGAGGGTGACGCGGACGGCGGGGTTGCGCTGCAACCATTGCGACTGTGTTTGCAGCGTCGCCATGTCTTCGGTGTCGACGTTATATTGGTCGAAGTCAAAGAAGACGCGGTCGCCCATGGCGCCGACGCTGGCGAGGAAATCTTCCTGCGATCCGGGGACGACGCCCGTGCCGGTGCCAGCGCCGGTATCGGTGCCGGTGCCTTCGGGGACGGGGGGCAGCGTCTCGGGCGCCTTTTTCGCGCAGGCGCCAACAGCAAGCATGGTGATCGCCGCGATCATCGCGGTGCTTTTGCGTATCGTCATCTTGTCTGTCCTCTTGTTGTTGCTGGAAAATTCTCTCGTGCGGCCGATTTGGCGGCGTCAGAACCTGCTATGGGAACCCGAATATCGCTTTTTGGTTCCGCTTTCGTCACGGCAGCACCGGCCCCCAGCTGGGGTCCGATCCATCCTGCGGGGTCGGCAGACGGCGCAGGTTTACCCCGGTCAGGTCGACCTGCCACAGGCTGGACTTGCCCTCGCGCCCCGGGGTGGTGCGGAAAAACTGGATGACGCGACCGTTCGGCGACCAGGTCGGCGCCTCGTCCTGCCAGCTGTTGGTCAGCATCCGCGCGCCGCCGCCCGACGGGGTCATCACCCCGATGCGGAACTCGCCGCCGCCCATCCGGGTGAAGGCGATCAGGTCGCCGCGCGGCGACCATTCCGGGGTCGCCGACCGTCCGCCGCCAAAGCTGATCCGTTGCTGGTTCGACCCGTCGATGTTCATCGTATAGATTTGCTGGCTGCCCGACCGGTCGCTTTCGAACACGATCTTGCGCCCGTCGGGCGAAAAGCTGCCGCCGACATCGATGCCGGGGGTGCTGGTCAGCCGCACCGGCGTGCCGCCGTTCGCCGAAATACGATAGATGTCGGTGTTGCCGCCGACCGCCATCGAATAGAGGATCTGGGTGCCGTCGGGCGACCAGCGCGGCGCGAAGGTCGTGTTGCGGCTTTCGGTCACCAGCTTTTGCGATCCGGCCGCGACGTCATAGATGAAGACGCGGACGCGGTTATTCAAATAACTGACGTAGACGATCTTTTTGTAGTCGGGCGAGAACCGCGGGCTGATGGCCAGCGCCTGCCCGTTGGTGATGAAACGGTGGTTGCCGCCGTCGCTGTCCATGATCGCCAGCCGCTTGATGCGGTTCCCCTTCGGACCGGTTTCGGCGATATAGGCGACGCGGCTGTCAAAGAAGGGCGCCTCGCCCGACAGCCGCGAATAGATGGCGTCGGCGCATTTATGCGCGGCGCGGCGCCAGTCGCCGGGCTGGATTTCAAACCCCTTGCGGACCAGCTCGCTGCCCAGCGCGGTGTCGTAGAGATAACAGCCGACGACGAGCCCGCCGGTGCCGCTGGCATCGACAAAGCCATGCACGACATTTTCGGCGTTGCGCGCCTGCCAGTCGGCAAAGCGCGGCGCCTGCACCTCGGCGCGGGTGATCGCGCGGACGCCGCTGGGGCCGACGGCATCGTACAGGCCGCTGCGTTCGAGGTCGGCGGCGATGACTTCGGCGATCTGGCGGCCAAGACTATCGGTGCGCAGGCCGGCAACGGTTTGCACCGACGCGGTTGCGAGCGCCGGGATGGCGATGACGGTGCGGTCCTGCGACAGCGTGCCTTCGATCGTCTCGCGCGGTTCGGTCGGGACGACGGTTGGCGGAACGGGTGCGGTCTGCGCGAACACCGGGGCGGTGGTCAGGAGCAGGGCGAGCGAGAGGCCGATCGGACGGAACAACATGGTGCTTACCTCTTGATGAAATCGAGCGTGTAATTCTGCCAGAAGCTGTAATTTTCCTTGGGCAGGTCGAAGGGGGCGGCGAGTTCGACGGCGCGTTTGGCGCATTCCTGATGCCGCTGGATCTGGAATTTATTGCTGTCGGTTTCGCCGCTGGTGGTCACGCTGGTGAAACCGGCGAGCGCGCCCGACTGGGTCAGGCGGAATTTCACCACGGTCTTGAGCTGGTCGATATCGACCCCCGAAATGCGGCAGCCGTTCCACCGCGGCGCGACGGCCGACTTGATGCTGACGTCGATCGAGCGTTTGACCTCGGCCGCGGTCGCCGCGGCGGGCGCGCCCTTGCTGGCGGGGCTTTTCGGCTGCGACTTCGACAGCCCCTCGGCGATGCCGTCGAGGCGTCCGGTCGGGCGCGCGGGGCGGTTTTTGGCCGGGGGGGCTTTGGGAGCAGCTTTGGGCTGTGCCTTGGCGGCGGCGGGCGGAGTCCGTTTGGGCTGCGCCTTCGGCTGCGCGACCTGCTTTGGGGTCGGCGCAGGCGTCGGGCGGACGATCGGTTCGGGCAGCGGCGGCGCGGGCATCGGTTCGGGCGCGGCGATGTCGGTCATATCCTCTTCGCCCAGCCGCGCCGCGGGGGGCGTTTCGCTGATCACCGGCGCGGTCGATTGCACCGCGGTTTCGGCGATCAGATCGACCTCCATCGGCGGGTTGTCGAAACGGCGTTCGCCCGCGGTCCACTGCACCGATAGCAGCCCGATGATGACGACATGCGCCGCCACCGCGATGGCGATGCCGCGTCCTTCCTTCCCCCTCACTGCCCGTGTTGCGGCCATGATGTGACCCTATTGCCCCGTTTCTGAACCGTCGGTGACCGCGGCTGCGGTGGTCGGCGCGCTGTCGGCGGCACCCTCGGCGCCCGTAGTGACCAGCGAAATGCGCGTCAGCCCGGCGCGGTTCAGCTCGCCCATGACGCGCATCACGCGGCCATAATCGAGCCCCTTGTCGGCGCGCAGCATGATCTGGCGCGGCTTGTCCTCGCCCTGCCGCTCGCGCGCAATGGCGTCGAGGCGGGCGGGAAGTTCGGCTTCGGGCACCACCTCTTCACCGATATAGAGCGTGTCGTCGGCGTTGATCGACAGCTGGACCGGTTCCTGCTCCTCGGTCTCGACGGGCTTGGCGCGGCTCTCGGGCAGGTCGATGGGGACGGCGGAGGCGAGCAAGGGCGCGGTAATCATGAAGATGATCAGCAGCACCAGCATGACATCGACGAGCGGGGTGACGTTGATGTCGGCGATCGGGGCGCGGCGATGGCCGCGGCCGCGCCGTCCGCCGATGCCGCCCGAGGGACCGGACATCGCCATCAGGCTTCGACCTCAAGCTCGCGGCTGAAGGTCGCGTGCAGCCCGTCGGCAAAGCGGCCGAGGCGTGATTCGAGCCGGTTCAGGCGCTGCGAAAAGGCGTTGTAGGCGATGACCGCGGGGATCGCGGCGAACAGGCCGATCGCGGTCGCGAACAACGCCTCGGCGATGCCGGGGGCGACGACGGCCAGGCTGCTGTTATTTTCCGCCGCGATCGCGGTGAAGCTGCGCATGATCCCCCACACGGTTCCGAACAGGCCGACAAAGGGCGCGACCGAACCGATGGTGGCCAGCGTCCCGATCTTTTCGGCGAGCCGATCGACTTCACCCGCGACCGCGCTGTTCATCGCGATGCCAAGGCGTTCGCGGGTGCCGTCGCGGTCGACATTTTTGGTCTTGGTCGACCGGCGCCATTCGCTGATCCCGGCGCCCAGCACCTTGGCGCTCGGCAATTCCTCGCTGCCGTTCTTGTCAAAGAATTTGTCGATATTGTCGGCGCGCCAGAAATCGCGCTCGAAATTTTCGGACGCCCGCATCAATTTGCTGACACTGCGGCCATGGGTGAAGATCACCGCCCAGACATAAACGGACGCCAGCAGCAGCCCGATCATCACCGCTTTGACGATGATATCGGCCTGGAGGAACAGCGCGACGGGGGACAAAGTCGCCGCGTCGGCGGCCAGCGAGATATTGTCTAGCAAGGGATTTTCTCTCCATTCATGATGGCGGTAAAGCGGTCGGCCCAGCCCGCGGGCTGGCGGCGCGGCCGGCCTGTGGGCGACAGAAAGGCGGCGGTGACCCGCCCGTCGGTGAGTGTCTCGCCGGTTAACGTGTCAGTTCCGCGAAGGATGCGCTGGACGATGATCACGCTGGCGCCGCGCACCGCTTCGACGGTGCTGACGACGAGCAGATCGTCGTCGAGCCGGGCCGGGCTGCGGTATTGGATCGCCAGGTCGGTGACCGCCCAGCTGCCGTCGCCCGCGTCCATCGCGGCGCGCTGGTCGATGCCCGCGATGCGCAGCATGTCCGACCGCGCACGCTCCATATAGCGCAGATAATTGGCGTGATAGACGATGCCCGACAGGTCGGTATCCTCGAAATAGACACGCGCCCGGTAATGATGCGCCGCCCCGACGAAGGCGCCGGGGATGAAGGGGGGCGGGGCGTTTACCATGGGGTTGATCGATAGCGGGCGTTCGACTCGTCGCAAACCCCTGATCAACGGTTCGTCGCAGATGGGGGCCATTTGGTGGGAGATGGCGGCGGATTTCCGCCTATTTCGCTTGATCGAACAATCCGTCCTGCGATCCGGCGGGCGGATGGAGGCCGAGATGCTTCCACGCGCTGGGATTGAGCATCCGCCCGCGCGCGGTGCGCGCGATCAGCCCGACCTGGAGCAGATAGGGTTCGATGACATCCTCGATCGTGTCGCGCGGTTCGGACAGGCCCGCCGCCATCGTTTCGACCCCGACCGGCCCGCCGCGATAGATATCGGCGATCATTGTCAGGTACCGCCGGTCCATCGCGTCGAGCCCGAGCGCGTCGACCTCGAGCCGGTTGAGCGCAGCGTCAGCAGCCTTGGCATCGACGATGGCGTGTCCCGCGACGGTCGCGAAATCGCGCACGCGGCGCAGCAGCCGTCCGGCGATGCGCGGGGTACCGCGCGACCGCTTGGCGATTTCGAGCGCGCCATCGGCCGCCAGCGGCAGCGCGAGCAGCCGCGCGGCGCGGGTGATGACCTGTTCGAGTTCGCCATGGGTGTAGAAATTGAGCCGAACCGGGATGCCGAAGCGGTCGCGCAGCGGCGTCGTCAGCAACCCCTGCCGCGTCGTCGCGCCGACGAGGGTGAATTTGGGCAGGTCGATGCGCACCGACCGCGCCGATGGTCCCTCACCGATCATGATGTCGAGCGCGCGATCCTCCATCGCGGGATAGAGGATTTCCTCGACGGCGGGCGACAGCCGGTGGATCTCGTCGATAAACAGGACGTCGCCGTCCTCGAGATTGGTGAGCAGCGCCGCGAGGTCGCCCGCCTTCGCGATCACCGGGCCGCTGGTCGACCGAAAGCCGACACCGAGCTCGCGCGCGACGATCTGCGCCAGCGTCGTCTTGCCAAGCCCCGGCGGGCCATAAAAGAGCACATGGTCGAGCGCGTCCGACCGCGCCTTCGCCGCCTCGATAAAGATCCGCAGATTCTCGCGCGCCGCAGCCTGCCCGACGAATTCGGCAAGCGTTTTCGGCCGCAGCGCGGCGTCGGCATCCTCGGGGGTGCGGATGGGGGTGGTGAGGGCCGGCTCAGTCATAATGCTCTATTGCATCGCCGGTGATCGAAACCCAAGGCTCTTGCCGTCCTTCATAGACCGAATAGTCGGGGACGAAGCCGTGGCCGGGCGCAAAATTGCCCAGCGGTATGGCATAGGCGTCGTGATAGGGCCGCGCCCGATACCAGACGCCCGACCCGCAGGTGTCGCAAAAGAAAAAGTCGGCGCTGTTGCCGCTGTCGCCGGTATATTGCCACAGCTTCGGCTCGCCCTCGGTGCGGACCTGTTCGGCGGGGGAACGGACCTGCGCGGCAAAGGCGCTGCCGCTGCGCGCCTTGCACTCGCGGCAGTGGCACACCGACACGCGGATCGGTTCGCCGGTGCAGGCGATGCGGATCTGGCCGCAGCGGCAGGCTGCGTTGCGGGTGCGGTCGGTCACTTCGCCGCCTTCTTCAGCGCCACCCGGACCAGCGCGTCGAGGCTGGCATCCGCGCCCAATTCCTCGCTCGCGGCCGCGACCGCGGCACTGGCTTCGCCGGGTTTGAAGCCGAGGCCGGTGAGGGCGGTGACGGCGTCGGCGAGCGGGCCGGGGGCGGCGGATATGTAGGACGCGCCGCTGCCCGATATGCCGCCCAGTGCGCCCGCCTTGTCCTTCAGTTCGTGCGTGATCCGCTGCGCCAGTTTCGGGCCGACGCCGTTGGCGCGCGCGATCATGGCGCTGTCGCCGCTGGCGAGCGCGCGTTGCAGGTCGCCGATCTCGAGCGCCGAGAGGATCGCGAGCGCGACCTTGGCGCCGACGCCCTGGACGCTGGTGAGCAGACGGAACCAGTCGCGTTCCTCGGCCTTGGCAAAGCCGAGCAGGCGCAGGAAATCCTCGCCGACCAGCATTTCGGTGTGGATGGTGACGTCATTGCCGACCGCGCCGAGCGCGTCGAGGGTGCGCGCCGATGCCTCGACCAGATAACCGACGCCGCCGACGTCGATCACGGCATGGCCCGCGCCGCTGGAGTCCAGTCGTCCGGTGAGTTTGGCGATCATCGTTACTGCATAGCGCGGTGAGAATAAAAAGGGAACAGGGAAGGGGAAGGGCCTCACGCAAAGGCGCAAAGGCGCGAAAAAGGAAGAAAAAAGAATATTCTCACACAAAGACACAAAGGGGGTCGGTTTCTGATCGGGCGCCATGCTTATGGTGCGACCTTGGCATTTATAGGCCGGACGAAGTCCGGCAGGACACGCACCCCGAGCGGATGAGGGCGCGATGTCGCGGTTAAAACCGCCATCTTTGTGTCTTTGTGTGAGCCCCTCTTCTTCTTCTTTGCGCCTTTGCGCTTTTGCGTGAGGCATTTTTCTAGAAGCGCGGCCGATGGTTCGCGTGGCAGATTGCTACCGCCAACGCATCGGCCGCATCCGGCCCCACGACCTTCGCCCCCGGTAGCAGCACGCGCAGCATCGCTTGCACCTGTTCCTTTGCCGCGCCGCCGGTGCCGACGATCGCTTTCTTGACCAGCCGCGGCGCATATTCGCCGACCGGCAGTCCGGCGCGCGCGCAGCCGAGCAGGACGACGCCGCGCGCGTGCGCCAGCTTCAGCGTCGATTGCGGATTGTCGTTGACGAACACTTCCTCGACCGCGGCGCAGATTGGCACGTGGTCGGCGATCACTGCGGCGAGCACGGTGTCGAGATGCGCGAGGCGATCGGGTAGCGGCGCCTTGGTATCGGTCTTGATCTGGCCGTTGGCGACATGGCTGATCCGGCTGCCCTCGACGCGGATGACGCCCCAGCCGGTGCAGCTGAGCGAGGGGTCAAGGCCGAGGATGATCATGTGGCTCCGTTCGTATCGAGCGAAGTCGCGACACCCCAAAGGCAAGCGCGACCGATGGGCATCTCGACTTCGCTCGATGCGAACGGGCTTTGGCGTTTATCCAAGTTTTTCCATCACCGCGTCGGGGATTTCGTAATTGCCCCACACGGTCTGCACATCGTCATCGTCGTCGAGCGTGTCGATCAGTTTGAACAAGGTCTGCGCGGTCGCTTCGTCGGCGACTTCGCTTTTCAGCGTCGGGCGCCACGCCAGCTTCACGCCTTCGGCTTCGCCCAGCTTGGCTTCGAGCGCCTTGGCGACCTCGTGCAGGCCGTCGATTTCGGTCCAGATGTCGTGGCCGTCCTCGGACGATTCGACGTCGCTCGCGCCCGCGTCGAGCGCCGCTTCGAACACCGTATCGGCGTCGCCCGCCTTGGCGGGATAGCTGATCAGACCGAGGCGGTCGAAGCCGTGCGCCACGCTGCCCGACGTCCCGAGGTTGCCACCGTTCTTGGCAAAGGCGGTGCGGACGTTGGTCGCGGTGCGGTTGCGGTTGTCGGTCAGCGCCTCGACGATCAGCGAAACGCCGCCCGGGCCATAGCCTTCGTAGCGGATTTCTTCGTAATTATCGCCGTCGCCGCCGGTCGCCTTATCGATCGAGCGCTGGATATTGTCCTTCGGCACCGACTGCGCCTTGGCGGCGTTGATCGCGGCACGGAGACGGGCATTCGCGTCGGGATCGGGCAGGCCCATTTTCGCCGCGACGGTGATTTCCCGCGAAAGCTTGGAAAACAGCGAGCTGCGCTTTTTGTCCTGGGCACCCTTGCGGTGCATGATATTCTTGAATTTACTATGGCCGGCCATGGCTCTCTTCTTTTCGGCTGGAAGGAACTGGAGGCGCGCGCTTACATCAGGATCGAATGTCAAAGCAACCGCTGCCACCACCCGACATCGCGCCAGGCGCCCATTTTCCAGCCAACCTGACGGTAGATGCCGATCGGCGTGAAGCCCATCGCCCGGTGCAAGCCGATGCTGGCGTCATTCGGCAAGGCAATCCCGGCAAAGATTGCGTGGACATTGCGATGCTTCAGGACGGGAAACAGCGCCTCATAAAGGCGCCGCCCAATTCCGGCCCGCGCAAATGCCGCATCAAGGTAGACCGCGACGTCTGCCGAGGTCGCATAGGCTTCGCGCGTGCGGTGCGGGGAGGCATAGGCATATCCCGCAATTTTGCCGTCGACCTCTGCAACCAGCCAGCCGTGACTGGCCCCATAATATTCGATCCGGCGCGCCATTTCCCCCGCATCGGGCGGATCAAGTTCAAAACTGACCCAATTGTCGGTGACATTGGGTGCGTAAATCTCGGCACAGCGCGCGGCGTCGGCGGGCGTGGCTGGGCGGACGTCAGCCCTCACTCCAGCGTCACCGCCGTCCCCGACGCGCTGACCATCAGCATCGACCCGTTCTGGCCAAGCACTTCATAGTCGAGGTCGACGCCGACCACCGCATTGCCGCCCAGGCGCACCGCTTCGGCTTCCATCTCGGCGATCGCTTCCTTGCGGGCGCGGGCGAGGACATCCTCATATTTGCCCGAGCGGCCGCCGACGATGTCGGTGATGCTGGCGAACAGATCGCGGAACAGGTTGGCGCCGACGATCACTTCGCCGGTGACGATGCCCAGATATTCGCGGACCGGACGGCCCTCGACGGCATTGGTGGTGGTGCTGAACATCGTCACTCTCCTGTGCTGAAAATTGCGGGGGCTCAGTCGATCCCGAGCGCCGATTTATAAACGTCGAGGATCGCTTCCATTTCCTTGCGGTCGTTGACCGGCAATTTGCGCAGGCGAACGATCTGGCGCATGATCTTTGGGTCGTAACCCTGCGATTTTGCTTCGTTATAGGTGTCGCGAATGTCGTCGGCGACGCCCTTTTTTTCTTCTTCCATCCGTTCGATACGCTCGATGAAAAGGCGCAGTTGTTCGTCGGATACGGTGGCTTCGCTCATTTTGGACTCCGGTGATTGGGATGATGCGGCGCGAGAATCGCGGTTGGCGCGTCCCTAAAGCCCCCGAGGATTTTTGGCCATGCTTTCTTGGCCGCGCCGCGTCACTCGGGCGGAAAGGCCTGGCGCTTGCCGTCCAGTTTGTGGACGACACCGCGCCGCATGACAAAATCGACCTTTTCGAGCGCGGTCACATCGGTCAGCGGGTCGCCGCCGACGGCGATGATGTCGGCATCGCGCCCCGGCAGGATCGCCCCGATCGGCCGGTCGAGTTCGGCCGCATTGTCGAGCGTCGCGGCCTTGATCGCTTGCGCCGGGGTCATTCCCCCGTTCACCATCAGCGCAAATTCCTTGGCGTTGTCGCCGTGCGGCGCGACGCCCGAATCGGTCCCGAACAGGATGCGGACATTGCCCTTGATCGCCCGCGCCATGCTGGCGGCATGGGCGGCGGCGGCTTCCTCGGCCTTGGCGAGCTGTGGACCCGGCGCGTCGCCGCGCCGGGCCTGCGCCAGCGCGGCGATCGGCGCGACCGCGGTCGGTACCAGCGCCGCGTTCGATGCCTTGAACAGCTTGACCGTCTCATCGTCGATGAAGCTGCCATGTTCGATCGAATCGACCCCGGCGCGCAGCGCCGCATCGATGCCCTCCTTGCCGTGCGCATGGGCGGTCACCTTGCGGCCAAAGCTGTGCGCGGTGTCGACGACCGATTTCATCTCGGCGTCGGACATCTGCTTGCCCAGCCCGCCGGCGACGTTCGAGCGCACCCCGCCGGTCGCCGCGAACTTGATCACCTCCGCGCCGATCGAGATCTGGGCGCGCACCGCGCTGGCGCAGCTGTCGGGGCCGTCGCAGATGTTGGTGCGCTCCGTCGCGACTGCGTGGGTCAGGGTGCGGTTCAGCCCGTTGACCCCGCCATGGCCGCCGGTCACCGAGATCATCGTCCCGGCGGGGATGACGGTGGGGCCGACGATGACGCCATTGTTGATCGCGTCGCGCAGTGTCGTCGTGGTCCGGCCATCGCCGCCCAGATCGCGGATCGTCGTAAAGCCTGCTTCGAGAGTGCGGCGCGCGTTCCCCTGCGCGATGACGAACACATCCTCGACGTCGCGCCCGGACGACTCCAGGCGGCTGCGCAGCAGATTGTCGTCGCCGGAGATATGGACGTGCATGTCGATCAGGCCGGGCAGGACAAAGGCGGTCTTCAGGTCGACGACCTTCGCGCCGTCTTCGGGCGTGGCAAAGCCATCGCGCACTTCGGCGATTTTCCCATCGCGGACGATGATCGTCGACGGCCCGCGCGGTTCGCGTCCGGGCTGGTCGAGCAGGCGGCCCGCGTGGATATAGGTTGCGCTGGACGTTTGTGCGGCGAGCGGGCTGCTGGCCATCAGGGCGGCGCCCAGCATCGCGGCCGTCAAGATCATGCGCATCGCCCGTTTCTCCCCCATCGCCACATCGGTGCGGCCAATCCGACAATCATGTCGCCAAAGCCGGACCGGAGCAAGATCAGCCGTGCGGGTTCTTTGCCATGCTGGCTTCCATCCGCGCGAGTTGTTCGGGGGTGGCGGCGGTGTGGTGCAGCGCCTTCCAGTCTGCGGTCGGCATGCCGTGGACGATCGTCCGGCCGGTTTCCTTGTCCATGCCGCCCGCCTCGGCGATCCAGTCACCCAGGCAGTTGCGGCAGAAACCGGCGAGCCCCATCAGGTCGATATTCGCCGCGTCGCTGCGATGCTGGAGCAGGCGAACCAGGCGGCGAAAGGCCGCGGCGGCGATCGCGTCGTCGAGGCTGTCGAGCGCGTCGGCGGTTCTGATTTGGTCGTCGCTACAGGACATGCTTGCTCCTCGGGAATGATTGCATAGCTATACGGTGGTTGCCTTCGCCGCGGCAAGGCGGCATTGCCCTAGCGTCCCCAGTCATTCGGAGCATTTGTGGTCCAGAGCTTTACCCCCCGTCAGCGCAAGGTCCGTATTCTGGCGACCCTTGGCCCCGCCAGCGCCAATCCAGAGATGATCGCGGCGCTGCACCGTGCCGGGGCCGACGCCTTTCGCGTCAATATGAGCCACGGCGACCATGCGGGTCATGCCCAGGTGATCGCCGCGATCCGCGCCCTGGAAAAGGAAACCGGGCGTCCGACGACGATTCTGGTCGACTTGCAGGGGCCAAAGCTGCGCGTCGGGACGTTCGCCAACGGCCCGGTCGAACTGGTCAAGGGCGCGCCCTTCGCGCTGGATGCCGACACTGGGGCGGGCGATGCGACGCGCGTCCACCTGCCGCACCCCGAATTGTTCGCGGCACTGGAAGCCGGCACCCGGTTGCTGATCGATGACGGTAAACTGGTGCTGCGCGTGCAGGCGGTGTCGCCGACGCGGATCGACACGGTCGTCGAGGTCGGCGGCAAGATTTCGGATCGCAAGGGGGTCAATGTCCCCGACGTCGTCGTCCCGCTGGCGGCGCTGACCGAAAAGGACCGCAAGGACCTGACCTTCGCGCTCGAACAGCAGGTCGACTGGATCGCGCTGTCGTTCGTCCAGCGGCCCGAGGACGTCGCCGAGGCGCGGACGCTGATCGGCGGCAAGGCGGCGTTGCTGGTGAAGTTTGAAAAGCCGTCGGGGGTGCAGCGGATCGAGGAGATCCTCGAGCTCGCCGACGCGGCGATGGTGGCGCGCGGCGACTTGGGGGTCGAATTGCCGCCCGAAGCGGTGCCGCCGCTGCAGAAACGGATCGTCGCGGCCGCGCGGCGGATGGGCAAGCCGGTGGTCGTCGCCACCCAGATGCTCGAATCGATGATCGTCTCGCCCTCGCCGACGCGCGCCGAAGTGTCCGACGTGGCGACCGCGATTTACGACGGCGCCGATGCGATCATGCTGTCGGCCGAAACCGCGGCGGGCGCCTGGCCGATCGAGGCGGTGACGATGATGGACAGCATCGCGCGGTCGGTCGAAAGCGACCCCGATTATTTCCGCCGCCTGCATTTCACCGAAACGCTGCCCGATGCGACGACCGCCGACGCGCTGGCCGAAGCCGCGGGCGGGATCATATCGACGATCGCCGCCGATGCGATCATCTGTTTCACCGCATCGGGATCGACCGCGCGGCGGGTGGCGCGCGAGCGGCCGAACGCGCCACTGCTTGTGCTGACGCCGAAGAAGGAGGCAGCGCGGCGGCTCGGCCTGCTGTGGGGCGCGCATGCGGTGCCGACCAAGGATATCGGCAGTTTTGAAGAGATGATCGCCAAGGGCAAGCGGATGGCGCTGCGCCACGGCATCGGCAAGGCGGGCGCAAAGCTGGTGATGATGGCGGGGGTGCCGTTCGGTACCCCGGGGTCGACCAATGTGCTCCACGTCGCGACGCTGACCGGCGACGAACTGCGCGGCTATAGCTGAGCAGGCTTTTCTTTCGTCATCCCGGCGCACGCCGGGGTCTTCCCTTCCCGTCGTGATGCACCGGCGAGATCCCGGCCTGCGCCGGGATGACGATTGGGCGATTGCAGTCGGATTGTGATTCAGTCCGGGACAATAGTTACCCCGCGATTCAGAAAATTTTCGGCCTGATTCAGATCGGGACGACTAAAAATGGTAAACAGACTTTGCACCATTGACGCCGCGCGGCATAGTTGGTGGGTGGTGCGCGTCGGACCCGCGTCGGGGGGCTCCGCATCGCATATCTGGAGGTCCAAGCCGCGTGTCCGCACCGTTCCGTTTTCCGCGCTTTTTCGTCACCAGCCCGGCGCCTTGCCCCTATCTGGTCGGCAAGACCGAACGCAAGGTGTTCACCGAACTCAGCGGCAATACGGCGAACGAGCTGAACGACGCGCTGGGCCGCATCGGATTCCGGCGCAGCCAGTCGGTGGCCTATCGCCCGAGCTGCGCCGATTGCGCGGCGTGCGTGTCAGTGCGCGTCTGCGCGGGCGAATTTACCCCGAGCAGCTCGCAGAAGCGCACCATCCGCCGCAATGGCGATTTGGTTGCCACCGCGTGCAAGCCATGGGCAACCGAGGAACAATATAGCCTGCTGCGGTCCTATCTGGGGTCGCGCCACCCCAATGGCGGCATGGCCGACATGGACGAGCAGGATTTCGCCGACATGGTCGAACAGACCCCGGTTGATAGCTATATGATCGAATATCGCGAGCCGACGACGGACGGCAGCAAGGGCCGCCTGATCGGCTGTTGCCTGACCGACCGGCAGGGCGACGGATTGTCGATGATCTACAGTTTTTTCGACGCCGCGCATCCGCTGCGTGAGGGGCTGGGTACTTACATCATCGCCGACCATGTCCAGCGCGCGGCGCGCGCCGGGCTGGCTTATGTCTATCTGGGTTACTGGATCGAAGGGTCGGCGCGCATGGCGTACAAGGCACGCTTTCGCCCGATCGAGCGCCTCGGCCCCGATGGCTGGTCGCGGTTTGAACCCGCCGCGTCGACCGGTCTGGCGGCGATCTTCGAACTCGCCTGAACGGACGCTGCCGACGGCGGTGTACTAGTTGTGATGATGGTCACAGTGGCCGCGTGATGCGCGGCTTACGTCGGTCGCATGCGTTGTAGCCAGACACCATATCGCACGGACTTTTCACAATATTTTGCCGCGACCGGTGGCAATGACCCGGGTCATGTGGGTCGATGACGGCATATCGCAATGCTCCTAAACCTATCGATGAAGAAGTTTGTCCAGCGTGTTCGTAATGGAATATAAATATATGAAGTTATTCAACATTTTGCAAATTTATGCTTTGTTGAGTGTGGTGGCGGTGTTGCCTGGAACAGCACATGCTCAATCGGCCGGGCAGCATGCCCGCGATATGAACGACATTGCCGCGACCCCGCCGCAGGGCGGGGACGGGGGATCGGTCGCGAAACCCTATGAGATGCCATCCGCCACACTCCCGTCGCGCCCCCACACGCGCGGCTTTGTGGCGGTCGCCCACCATATCGACACGGGTTCGATCTGGGCATCGGTCGCCCACAAGACATTCGAGGGCGCCAAGCAGCGCGCATTGGCGGGCTGCAACGCCGCAACCGGCGGCGGATGCTACATCGCCGCCGCCCTGGGGGGCGGGGCCGAAAAAACCTTTAGCCAGGTCTTTGTCGCGCAAGACGGCATGGGTCAGTTCTGGGTAAAGGATGCGACCGGCCAGGATTTGCTGCTCGATCCCGACGTGGCAATGCGGGAATGTCTGAGCAAATCGTTCGGCTGTGACTCGCTGAACGGATATGAGCCCGGCGACATTTACCTCGACGTCGAACCCGATCTCAATCAATCTACGGACTATTTCCCCAAGGGCCAGCTGAACCAGAACCGCTGGGCGATGGTCGCGCGGCCCACGAACGCGACGACAGCGGCGCATGGCAAAAGCTGGCTGATCAGCGGCAAGCAAAATTCGGCCGCGACGCGCAAGGAAATTCTCGATCGCTGTCAGGCGGACTCCGGTTTGCCTTGCACGATATCGGCCTATGCAGTGAACGGCAAAAAGATCACCGAGCGCGACTGGGTCGATACGAACGGCCTGCTTGTCCATTTTGTCGATGGACGCGGGAAAAATCGCTGGACCACGGCATTGCCAGCGGGGCCGAAGAAAAAGAGGAAAAAATCACCTCTCGGTGGCTTCATTCCAACCTATCCCGATCCGGTTACCGTGCAGGAACGCATCGACCGGATTTGCCCGCCGTCGTCCTGCCGCGTCATCGCTACCTATGACGCCGCGACGCCGAGGATGCAGGTGGTCGAGGACGTTAAATAGATGAAACGGTGTTGGAAACTTTTCGGCCTGCCCCTGGTGAGCGCGTTCCTGGTCGCGGTGGGGATCTCGATTGGCCTGCCGACCGCCGCCCAGGCGCAGTATCCGTGCGGCAATGGCCCCGGCCCCGGCGAGGTTGTGGTCGGCCAGACCGGCGGGGGACCGGGACACGTGCCAATCCTGCTGTGCCAGTATGTTGGCGGTGATGAGGGGCCGGATGGTGAGTCTAAATCCACCTCGCAAACACCCAAGTTGACCAGCACACCGATGCAGTCCAGCTACATGGTGGCGGCACAACATGTCGATACCGGTTCGCTATGGGTATCGGTAGGCCACCGGACGCTCGATGCTGCCAAGCAACATGTGCTCAAAGCCTGCAACGCCGCAACCCGCGGCGGATGCTATGTTTCCGACACGCATTTCGGCGTGGGCGAGTTACATGTCGCTGAGGATGCAATGGGCCAGCTTTGGACCAAGGTAGAGCCCTATGATAAAGCGCGCCCCCGGTTCAGCGTCGTCGATTGGAACGCCGCGATCGAGCACTGCTGGAAAAACTCATTTGGTTGTAGATATGCAGGTAGCTTCCAAAGCGGTTTGCTGCCGCTCAACGATAATCCGGACAAGAAATATTACGAAGACCGTTTTCCCAAGGGCCAGATGCGATGGAAGCGTTGGGCGTTGGTCGCACGGCCGACTCAGACCGCTGCCACCGCTGGGCAAAACAAGAGTTGGCTGATCAGCGGTAAGGAAGATTCGGTCGCCGCGCGGCAGGAAGTTCTGGATCGCTGCCAGACGGAGGCGGCCGCACCATGCACCATCGTCGCCTATGCAGTGAAAACGGACGATATGGTGGCATTTTCCGGCGGCCCCACGAGCGTGAACGGCCTGTTGGTGCATTTTGTCGATGCGAGAGGGCGTAACCGCTGGACAAGCGCGGTTCCGGACAGTGCGGAATACCAACAAAAGAAAAACAGGAAAAAGGCCTATATCAGTCCGATGACGGTCCGACAGCGCATCGACCAGCTGTGCCCGCCGCGGCTGCGGTGCCGGGTGATCGCCACGTATGACGCAGCGACGCCGCGGATGCAGGTGATCGAGGATAGCAAATAGATGCCGAACCGCCAAACCAGGTGCAACCTGCGCCTCATCTCTCATCAAGGTTGCCATGTGCCGGAGAATTGTCATGTTTCGCTCTGATCTGATCAAACCACTGCTGTTGGGCGGTGCTGCGGCGTTCGCTTTTACGACGGGCGGCCCGGCTGCGGCCTGCTCCGACCTCCCCAACATTTGCGCCGCGCAGGCCGAGCATCACCGGCAGATGATGGACATCGCTGCGACACCCACGCAGGGCGGTCAAGACGACCAAGGTCCGCCTTATGAAGAGCCGCCGGCGGACCCTATGCGCGACCGGATGACCGTCGCTACCGGCATGATTTCGCTGATGCAGCAGAACGTCGACAACATGGCGCGGCGGGCCGAATTGATGAAAGACCCGCTTTACACCCGCTATGAAAATGGCGGTTGGGATTTTTTTCAGGACCATGCTGAACCTGCCCCGGGCGAGTATTGCGCCGCCTTTTACTGGAAAAAGGACGGGCTTGTGCGTGTTTCGGGGCCGGGCGGCGACTATAAGGGTGCGCTGCTCACCTTCTGGAGCGACGACATCCCGCAACCGGTCGGAGTCGACAAGATCAAGGTGACGCTGGTCCAGTCGGACGGCAGTCCGCCGCAGACGGTCGAAGCATTCAACTACCGTTTGCCCGGGGAAGCCTATGGGGCGATCGCGCTGGCCGTGCCGTCGGTCGAAGCGCTGCTCGACAATATGCTCGACACCCACGGCTTCGACTTGCAGATCAAGGGTAAATCGGTCGCCAAGGTTGACTGGACGGGCGGATATGCGGCGCGTGACCGGCTGAAACAATGCGTCGCGCAGCGCGCGCGTAGTTGATTTAGTCCCGGCCACCGCCGCTCCCTGCTGCCGGACAGCCGCGAACGGTTGACCTTTCCCCGCTTTCAAGGGCATAGCTTTGCGTCCAGGACATTGGTCCGGGTCGCATCCGTTATGAGTTCGCCGGGGGGCTGGCGAGAGGGGGAAGGGATGCCCGTGCGCGCGTTCGTCAGCATTACGGCCAGCGACTGGATGAGCGGTTGTCGCCGCGGGTTCGTGCGCCCATGAGCGAGCCGGTCAAGGTCGCGATCATCGGGTCGGGGCCGGCGGGGCTGAGCGCCGCATCGCGCGCCGCGCAACTGGGCCTCAGCCACATATTGCTCGAAAAGACCGACCATCTGTCGGACACGATCTTCAAATATCAGAAGGGCAAGCGCGTCCTGGCGACGCCCGAGCGGCTCGACCTGCGCTCCGACTGCCGCTTTGCCGAAGGCGCGCGCGAATATATCCTCGGCAATTGGGACGAGGATGCCGCGGCCAACAAGGTGCAGGTGGCCTATCACGCCGAGGTCGCCGAGGTGACCGGCGAAAAAGGCGCGTTCGCGATCCGGACCGCGAAGGGCGATGTCTATCACGCCGAGAATATCGTGCTGGCGATCGGCACCCAGGGCAACCCGAACCGGATGCGCTGCGAAGGCGCCGACCTGCCGCACATCATCTATCAGGTCGACGATCCCGAGGATTTCAAGGACAAGCATATCACCGTCGTCGGATCGGGCGACGCGGGGATCGAAAATGCGCTGGGGGTGGCCGAGGAAGCGCTGGAAAATACCGTCACGATCCTCAACCGCTCGAAGGATTTCGCGCGCGCCAAGGCGAAGAATGTCGCCGACATGACCGAGGCGGGCGAAAATGGCTTTATGTCGATCCGCACCGAGACCCAGCCGAAGCTGGTCGAGGCCGGGTGGCTGACGCTGGAAACCCCGACCGGCGAGGAAAAGATCGAATGCGACGTGATCGTCGCGCGGCTGGGGTCGGTGGCGCCGCGCGGCTTCGTCGAATCGATGGGGATCGAGTTTACCGGACCCGACCGTGAGGCTTTCCCGAAACTGTCGCCGACGTTCGAGACGACGGTGCCGGGCCTCTATGTCATCGGCGCGCTCGCGGGCTATCCGCTGATCAAACATTGCATGAACCAGGGCTATGACGTCGTCGAGTTCATCAACGGCAACCAGGCGCTGACTCCCGCCGACGAAAAGGATCTGGCGGCAATCTTTGCGGGGTTGCCGCAGCAGAAATCGGTCAGCGAATGGCTGGACTATCTGCGCACCCGCATCCGCATTTTTGCCGATGTGTCGCCGCTGCAGATGCGCGAGTTCATGCTCGATTCGAAAGTTGCCTTTTACGGCAAGGGCGACGTCGTGTTCGAGAAGGGCGAGCCGGGGTCGTCGCTGTTCGCGATCGCCGACGGCCATGCGGTGGTCGAGGTCGGTCCCGATGTGACCGTGCCGATCGAGCAGGGATCGATCTTTGGCGAGGTCGGGCTGATTTCGGGCCGCAAGCGCGGCGCGACGATCCGGGCGGGTGAGGATGCGATCTTTGTCGAGGTATCGCGCACCGCGGCGCTGAAGCTGATGGCGGCGGTGCCGGGGGCGAAGCGGGTGATCAACCGCATCTCGCTCGAACGCCAGCTGCTCCAGATCTTCAAGGGCGGGCTGACGGTCGAGGACCTCCAGCCGATCGTCGAGGATCCGGCGATCGAACGCTTTCCGGCGGGCAAAGTGGTGCTGGCTGAGGGTGATGCGGGCGACGATGTCTATGTCATCCGGTCGGGGTCGATGGTGGTCGAGAAGGACATCGGCGGCAAACCGATCTTCCTCCGTTATCTGCCCGCGGGCAGCTTCTTTGGCGAAATGGCAGTGCTCAGCGGCGCGCCGCGCAACGCCACCGTCAAGGCCGCGGTCGCCAGCGAAGTGATCCGGCTGAAGGGGCAGCAGTTCAAGGACATGCTCGCCAAACGGCCGCAGGTGCGCGCCGCGACCGAGGCGGCGGTGGCTGAGCGGGCGGCGATGAACGACTTCATCGAGTCGCGCAAGGCGAGCTATTCGAGCGCAGTCGACCTCTATTCGGATACTGCGACCTTCATCATGAAGGAGGGGCTGGGCGAGGCGACCGACGCGCTGCTGATCGACGAGAATCTGTGCGTCGGTTGCGACAATTGCGAAAAGGCGTGCGCCGACAGCCATGAAGGGCTGTCGCGGCTTGACCGTGAGGCGGGCAAGACCTTTGCCCATCTGCATGTGCCGACCAGTTGCCGCCACTGCGAGCATCCGCATTGCATGGCCGACTGCCCGCCGAACGTGATCCACCGCGGCCCTGACGGTGAGGTGTTCATGGAGCCGGGGTGCATCGGATGCGGCAATTGCATGCGCAACTGCCCCTATGGCGTGATCCGCATGGAGGCGGCGCCGCCCGAAAAGCCCAGCCTGCTGCGCTGGCTGCTCACCGGTTTCGGCCCCGGTCCGGGCGAGCCGTCGCCCAAATGGACCAAGAAGCAGTTGGGTGACGAGAAGCCCAAGAAGATCGCGGTCAAATGCGACATGTGCAAAGGTATTTCGGGTGGTCCGGCGTGCGTTCGGGCGTGCCCGACCGGCGCCGCGATCCGCGTGTCGCCCGAGGAATTCCTGTCGATCGCGCGGCTCGAAGAGGACGCCGGTTGATGGCGAGCCTGTTTCAGCGCCGCCGCAACAAGGCCACCCAGACCGAGCGCGTCCGCGAGCGCAAGCATGAGGGGTTCCTGCGTTATGCGGGCTTTCGCTGGGCGAAGATTTCGGGCGGCCTGTGCCTGCTGATCATCGTCAGCTATGCCATGGTCGACGTGACGCCGCGGCACAATGGCGGCAGCTGGTACGGCTATACGCTCGGCACGATCGGCGCCGCGCTGATCCTGTGGCTCACCGCGCTCGGCTATCGCAAACGCAAGATGACGAGCACCGCCTGGTCGCTGAAAGCGTGGACGTCGGCGCATGTCTATCTGGGGCTCAGCCTGATCGTCATCGGCACCTGGCACACCGGATTCCAGCTGGGCTGGAACGTCCATACGCTGGCGTGGGCGCTGATGATGCTGGTCATCCTGTCGGGGCTGTACGGGGTGATCGTTTATGCGACGCTGCCCGCGGCGTTGTCGAACAATCGCGACGAGATGACGCAGATGCAGATGCTGGAGGCGATCCGCGCTTTCGACCGCCAGCTGCACAGCGCCGCGCAGCCGCTGACCCCGGCCGATACTGCGCCGGTGCTGGCGGCGCTCGATGAAGATCCGTTCGCGGGCGGCATCGTGGCGCGCCTGGGCGGACGCTATCCCAATTGTGAGACCGCGGCGGCGCTGCGCACTCTGGCGGCGTCGCACAGCAGCGATGCGGCGGCGCGCGAGAAGGTCGTCGGGCTGCTGAAGCAGAAGGTCGCGGCGCTGGCGCGACTGCGCGCGCATCTGCGGCTGCGCGCGCTGCTCGAAATCTGGCTTTATGTGCATGTGCCGCTGACCTTTGCGCTGATCGCGGCGCTGTCGGCGCACATCATCAGCGTGTTCTTTTACTGGTGAGGCGGGGACGATGAGCTTCATCCTGCGCCGCATTTCGACGACCAAGACGGGCAAGCAGATCATTCGCGATCAGCCGCTGCCGGGCGACATGATCACGCTGGGCCGCGAGGGCAGCAACATCATCCACATCGCCGATCTGGCGGTGAACCCGCAACATGCGACGATCAGCAGCGCCGATGGCCGCCACGTCCGCGTCGCCGCGAGCGAGGGACTGGGTTTCGACCTGAACGGCCGCAGCGAAGCCGTCGCCGATATCGACAGCGCCGCGGGCGGCGAGCTGCGTTTCGGCGGGCACCGGCTGACGATCGCGCGCGAGGGGGAGAATATCATTCTGCTCGTCGAGCGCATCGACGAGCTGTCGCAATCGTCGAAGGACGTCGACGAGGTCAAAGCCTTTTCGTTGCAGGGCGTGATGTTCGGCAAAAGGATCGGGGCGTGGGCGTTCGGGGTGCTGATGCTGCTCGCCTTTCTGGTCGGGCCGATCTGGACCTGGTACAGCTACAGACAAGTTAACGAGCGGCCCGACGGTTTTCATGCCGACAGCAGCTGGCTGTCGGGGCCGCTGTCAAGCGCGCACGCCAGCCTGAAGGATGATTGCCAGTCGTGCCATGTCGAGCCGTTCGTCGCGGTGACCGACAAGGCCTGCGTCAACTGCCACACCGGCGAACATAAGACGATGAGCATGGCGCATGCCGGGGCGCCGACCGCGATGCTGCTGGCGGCGCGCGCGCCCGACGGCGGGTTCGACAAATTGCTGGCGAACGTCGGCGAGGCGTTCAACCGGCCGCAGGGGCGCTGTGTCGATTGCCATACCGAGCATGAAGGCGCCGGGCCGATGCCCGCGACGCCGCAGAAATTCTGCGCCGATTGCCACGACGGGATGCAGGGCAGGTTGAAGGCCGAGGGGCATCCGACGACGCTGGCCGACGCCGGTGATTTCGGCACCGGCCACCCCGAATTCCGCCCGCTGGTCCGCGCCGCACCGGGCGCCAAGCTGGCGCGCGCGGCGCCGGGCAAGGGAGATGTCGACTATAACGGGCTGAAATTCCCGCACGATATGCATTTGCAGGCGACCGGCGGGGTCGCGCGGATGGCGGCGAGTTTCCGCGGCCGTTATGATTTCGGGCAAAAACTGGAATGCGAAAATTGCCACCGGGTCGAGGCCGACGGGGTGCGCGTCAAGCCGGTCGAGATGGAGCGCGATTGCGCGATGTGCCACAGTCTGGCGTTCGAGACCGTCGGCGGCACGACGCGCACCTTGCGCCATGGCGAGCCCGATCAGGTCGTCGCCGACCTCACCGCCTATTACCGCTCGACCCCGCCCGCACGTCCGCTGCAACTCGGCGGGATGCAGCGGCGGCGCCCGGGCGCCTATGCCGAGGGGCAGGTGTACAGCATCTATTTCCGCGAAGTCGCGGTGCGGCCCGGCCGCGCCGAGGATGCGGTGCGCGCGGTCTTTTCAAAAGGCGGCGCCTGTTACGACTGCCACACGATCTTTGCCCCGCAGGCCGGGAACGGCTGGCGCGTGGCGGCGGTGAGCCAGACGGCGCGTTACCTGCAAAAGGGCTGGTTCGACCATGACGCGCATCGCGAGACCGATTGCGCCGACTGCCACACCGCCGCGCCCGCGTCGAAATCGTCGAGCGACCTGCTCGTCCCCGGCCTGCGCCAATGCCGCGATTGTCATGTCGGCGAGGGCGGGGCGCGGATCGTGAAGGTCGAAACCGCGACCGAATCGCCCTGCGCGATGTGCCACGAATATCATTCGGACGGCGGCCAGCCGTGGGTTCCGAACCGTCAGCGGAAGGTAAATGCCGCGGCAATCACAAATAAACCCCTGCATGTTAGCTATGGTGTGAGTGGGATCACAGGCATCGGGGCACGGGGTCTTTACAATGTGACGTGGCGCACACCTGCCTTGCACGGGGCAAGGCGGGGCGGATAGGTTTAGAACCGGGGCCGATAACGGGCCGGAGCAGGGGACGGATGTGCTGGTCGCGCAGATCACCGATATCCATTTGGGGTTCGATCCGGACAATCCGGCCGAATATAACCGCAAGCGCCTCGACGAGGTGCTGGACCTGCTGATCGAGGGGCCGAACCGCCCTGACCTGTTGCTCGCCACCGGCGACATCACCGATCGCGGCGACGAAGACAGCTATCGCCGCCTCGCCAACGCCTTTTCGCGCTGCCCGTTCCCGGTGTGGCCCAGCGTCGGCAATCATGATTTGCGCGATAATTTCCACGCCCAGTTTCCGGGCTTCGACGACGGCAATGGCTTTGTCCAATACACGATCGAACTGCCCGAAATGCGGCTGGTGACGATCGACACACTGGAGGAAGGGCGCCACGGCGGGGCGTTTTGCGAGGCGCGGGCGGCGTGGCTCGACGCCGAACTGGCGAAGGACGCCGCCAAGCCGACCTATATCGTGATGCACCATCCGCCGGTGGA
Source organism: uncultured Sphingopyxis sp. (assembly GCA_964502035.1). Classification (GTDB taxonomy): domain Bacteria; phylum Pseudomonadota; class Alphaproteobacteria; order Sphingomonadales; family Sphingomonadaceae; genus Sphingopyxis. The sequence goes on from CAZCUW010000004.1 coordinate 23,192, forward strand.
AAGCGGCATCGAATGGATGAACACCCACCCCGACGAACCGTGGGTGACGCTTTTTACCGATGTGGTGCGGAAGCATCCGCAGGTGCGCGGGCTGATCTGCGGCCACCTTCACCGCAGCGTCACCGTGGCGTGGGAGGGGCGCACCGTCGCGATTTGTTCGTCAACCGCGCCGCAGGTCTCGCTCGACCTGCGCCCGATCGACGCGGACCGCCCCGACGACCGCCCGATGATCGTCGCCGAGGATCCGGCCTATGCGCTCCACCGCTGGAACGGCCGCGAACTGGTGAGCTTTTACGATTTTGCCGGGGCGCATACGATGCTGGCGAAATATGACGCACATTTGCAGCCGCTGGTGCGCGAGTTGAAAGCGGAACGGCCGGCGTAACAGCCGTCGCCCCCGCCTCCGCGGGGGCGACGGCTGATCAATACCCCAACGTCAAATCCACTCGCGGCTCGACCGTCTCGCCCTTTTTCCAGCGCTCCAGATTCTCCAGAAACCGCTGCGCCGACCGCACAAACATCTTGTCCTGCGCGCGGCCCGACAGGTGCATGGTGATGTGGGCGTTGTCGAGGCTCCACAGCGGGTCATCGGCGGGCAGCGGTTCGGGGGTCGTGACGTCGAGGAACGCCGCCGCGATCTGCTTTTCGTTCAGCGCCGCGACCAGTGCGTCCTGATCGACGACGCTGCCGCGCGCGATGTTGATCAGCGTCGCGGTCGGCTTCATTGCGGCCAACTCCGCGGCGGCGATCATGGCGTCGGTTTCGGGGGTGGCGGGCACCGCGAGGATCACCCAGTCGAAATCGCCAAGCTGCGCGCGCCACTGATCGGGGGTCAGCGTGTTCGGGCCGGGGGAACGGCGCACCACGGTGACGTCGACCGCGAACGCCTTCAACCGCTCCTCGATCAGCTTACCGATCGCGCCATAGCCGAGCAGCAGTGCCTTCGACCCGAACAGTTCGACCTTGCCCGGCGAATCGATCAGCCATTCGCGGCGTTCCTGCGCGCGAACGACGTCGCGATACCCCTTGGCGACGGTGAGCATCCCCATCACAACATATTCGGCGATGGTGATCGCGTTGATCCCGGCGCCGTTGGTGACAATGGTGCCGCGCTGCCCGAGCAGATCGAGCGGCATGCCATCGACCCCGGCGTAGATCGAGTTCAGCCATTTCAGCTTCGTCGCGGCGGTGATGACCGCGGCCATATCCTTCTTGTCGTACATGTCGAACCAGCCGATCTCGGCCGACGGCGCGAGTTCGAGCGCCTCGTCCTTCGACTGGAAAAAGCGCGGTTCGACCCAGTCGGGCAGGCGGTTTTCGACAAGCGGCCGGATAAGGCCCGACAGGACGGTGACGGTCTTGGTCATAAATGATCCTTTTGATCCTCCCCATCGACTTGCGATGGGGAGGTGGCATCGCGAAGCGATGACGGAGGGGCTTTCCCGAACGCAGCCAGGCGGCTTTCGACGACTTCGAGGATAGACTGGGCCACGGCTTCCACGCTGTCCAGCACCTCTCTTGCCGGAATGCGAAGCGTGTCGATACGGTGTTCGCGCAGGAAACAGTCGCGGCAATCGTCGTGAGCTGGGCGGTCGCCTATGTCGTGCGCCATGCCGTCGATCTCGATCGCGAGATTGGCTCGGGCGCAGAAGAAATCGAGGATGTAAGGGCCAGCTGGGTGTTGTTTGCGGAATCTGTAGCCGTTCGGTGAAGCGCGCAGAAATTGCCAGAGCATCGCTTCGGGGAGGCTCAGTTCGCGGCGGAAGCGTTTTGCGCGGCGAACGGATTTCGCCGGTTTGTCTGGCCGCATCGTCGTTGCCCCTCCGTCAGCCCTCCGGGCTGCCACCTCCCCATCGCAAGTCGATGGGGAGGATATTCTAAACCTCCAGCCGCCAGTCCCAGCCGAGCGGGTCGCCGTCCATCACCTCGACCCCCGCGGCGATGAGCTCGTCGCGGAGTTTGTCGGACGCGGCGAAGTCCTTCGCGGCGCGGGCTTCCTTGCGGCGGGTGAGGGTGGCTTCGATTTCGGCTTCGGTGATGGCGGCGGCTTTGGGGCGGATGCGGAGGTCGGTGCGGTCTAGGGTGAGCAGGTTGAGGCCGACGATGCTGTCCAGCATCGTTATTGCTGAAAGTGCATCTGTGGCTGGCTGTTGGGCAGCCCCATCTCCAAAAAGAACAATGTCCAAATGGGTGATCACCCTTGGCGTGCCCAAGTCATTTGACACCGCGGCAGTAGCTTCCTCTACCTGATACCTAATTGCCGCTTCTAAATCAGCGGCGTCACCCTGAACTTGTTTCAGGGTCCATGGCGCTTCGCCGTCACCTTGCTCCGTGGATGCTGAAACAAGTTCAGCATGACGAGATTTGAGGGCGGTTACGGCCATCACCATCCGCTTCAGCCGCACAAATGCCGCCTGCAAACCCTCCCACGAAAACTCCAGCTCGCTGCGATAATGCGCCTGCAGGCACATCAACCGATACGCCAGCGGGTGGTAGCCTTTGTCGATCAGCAGTTGCAGGCGCAGGAATTCGCCCGCGCTTTTGCTCATCTTGCCGCTGCGTTCGATCAGGAAATTATTGTGCATCCAGATGCGCGCGCCGCTGGCGTCGCTGCAGCTGTGCGCCTGGTTCTGCGCGATCTCGTTCGGGTGATGGATTTCGCGGTGGTCGATGCCGCCGGTGTGGATGTCGAACGGAAAGCCGAGCAGGGCTTCGGACATCACCGAGCATTCGAGGTGCCAGCCGGGGGCGCCGCGGCCCCAGGGCGAGTCCCACTCCATCTGGCGCGTCTCGCCCGTAGGGGTCTTGCGCCAGATTGCGAAATCGGCGGCGTGGCGCTTGCCCTCGACCTCTTCGATGCGGCCTTCGCCATCTTCGGTTTTCGCGCGCGCGAGGGCGCCGTAATCAGTCACCGTCGAGGTGTCGAAGTAGAGGCCGCCTTCGAGCTCGTAGCAATGCTTGGCGGCGATCGCTTTCGCGAACTCGATCATCTGCGGCACATAGTCGGTGGCGATCGACCAGTGCGCCGGCTGGCGGATATTGAGCGCCTTCACGTCGGCCCAATAGGCCTCGGTATAATGGCGCGCGATGTCCCAGATCGACTGCGCTTTCTCCGCAGCCATCTTTTCCATCTTGTCCTCGCCCGCATCGGCGTCGTCGGTCAGATGGCCGACGTCGGTGATGTTGATGACGTGGGTGAGCTTGTAACCCTTGAACGACAGCGTGCGGCCCAGCGTGTCGGCGAAGACATAGGCGCGCATGTTGCCGATGTGCGGGTAGTTATAGACGGTCGGGCCGCAGCTATAGACGCGCGCCTCACCGGGGTGGACGGGCTGGAACTCTTCCAGCTGGCGCGTCAGGCTGTTGAACAGCTTGAGCGGGGTTGAGGCAGGGGCGTCGGTCATGTTGCCGCCCATGCCTTGCGGCTGGGGGAGGCGTCAACCCGCTTGAAGGACCGTAGCCCTGAGCCTGTCGGAGGGCGCTTCTCGGATAGGCGCCCTTCGACAGGCTCAGGGCTGCGGTTTTGTTGCAAAGCGCCTTACGGCCCCTCGGTCGGCGTCCACAGATCGTCGTTGCCTGCGCCGGTTACCGGATCGTCGAGCAAAGGTTCGCCGCTCAGCGGATCGAGGCCGCGCATCGTGATCAGCGGTACCGGCAAGCTCTGGCCGCTGCCGTCTTCATCCTCGGCATCGGCCTCTTCCTCGATGACGTCCTGGACCGGGAAGCTGTTTTCCAGACCCACGAACGCGCAGCTTGCGGCACTGGCGATGACGCAGCCGTTGAAGGTCGAACGCGGGTCAAAGCTGCCCGCCGACGGTGCCGACCCACCGATGGTGAGCAGCGGGATGGTGTCGAGCCCGGTTACCTGGCCGGTTGCGCCAAGCTGAACCCCGTTGATGACGATCCGTGACGGGCCGTTGGTGACCACGTCGATCCCGCCCGCGCCAAAGGTGAGCCCGCGGCGGCTGGCGAAATCGGTCCCGGCGCCGCTGTTCTGGACATAGAAGCCGCCGACGACTTCGGCGCGGATACCGCGTGCGAACAGCGATCCTTCGTCGATGACGATCCCGTCGTTCTGCGCAAGGCGCGCCTCGATCGCGTCAGTGGTCGTCGCGGTGCCAACGTCGCCGATCGCGGCGGTGGTGGCGACGATGATGTCGTCGGACACCATGTTGAGCCGTCCGGCCGCGTTGGTGCCGTTGACCAGCCGCACCGTGCCCTGGCCCAAAATGACCTCGAGCGCGTCGTCGGCGAACAGGTTGAGCGCATTGGTGTCGGACAGGCCGGTCAGCTGGACATTGCCGATCACTCGCATCTTGCCGGGGGTGCGAATGGTCAGCGCGCCATTGGCGCCAAGGTTCGACCCCGCGGCGCCCCCCGCAAGCGTGAAGCTGTCGACGATGATGTCGGGCGGCGTCGTGCTGCCGACCGAGGTGTCCCGAACCGCCTGGACATCGGGCGCGAAAATTTCGATGCTGGTGCCGAACAGGCGCGTCAGTTCGCTGGCATCGATATGGAAGCCAGCGCGCGTCCCGGTGCCGCCGACGAAGGTCTGGCTGAACACGTCGTTATTTTCGATCGACAGCGTTTCGGTACTGCCCGCGGTGCCGACGCGCGCGCCGCTGGCGATGATGATGTCGTTCGATTCGAGTGCGATATTGCGCGCGGTGAGCACGCCGTTCACGACAATATCGCCCGTCGATATGATGTCGGCGGCGTTCGCGGCCAGTGCGGAAATGATGATGTCATTGCCGTTCCGCGACGTCAGCGCGGCGCGGCCCGCGACGACGCTGGAGGTGATCGTCAGCGTCCCCGATCCGTTGGTCACCACCGCGTCGCCGACATCGGCGTCGAGGACGGCAAAGACGATGTCGCCGCCGGTATCCAGGTCGATGCTGTTGCCGGTCACGGTGACCGGCCCGACCGAAATCAGGCCGTCGGAGGTCACCGCGCCGTTGCTGGCATTGAGCATTGTCGCGCCGCCCGCCTGAATGTTGGTGGCGTTGACGCCGTTCGTGCCGGTTAGCGTCAACGGACCCGTACCGGTGGTCTGGGCGCGGACGATGTCAATGCGCCCACCGGTCAGGGTCAGGTCGCCCCCGGCGCGAACACGGCCGCCGATGATGGCGCCCGCGGTGACGAGCGACAGGTTGCCGCCCGCGTCGAGGGTGTTGATGAACGCGCCGCCCGGGCTGGCGAGCGTCGCCAGATCGGCCGCCGCCGCGGTGATCGCTATATTGCGGCCCGCCGTCACGGTGCCTGTGGCGGCGAGGGTGCCGGTTGCTGTGACCAGCACATCGGTGAAGCTATTGATCCCCGCGAGCGTAGTGTCGCCGCCCTGGGTGCGAATATCGCTGCTGCCGCCTGTTACCCCCTGGCCCAGCGTCGTCGCGCCGTTGATCGCGAGGGCGCCGGTTGTGGTGACCAGAATATCGTCGGCGGCCGACAGGGTCGAGGCGGCGATGGCGCCGCCCGCGGTCAGGAAGACGTCGGCGCCATTGGTCGCCGAGACGCCTTCGCCCTGGCTGATCGTGAAGCCGTTGCCCGCCAGATAGCCGAGGGTGGCGGTGTCGGCGCCGGTTCCAGTCGCGCTGACGCCGGTGGCGGTCAGGGCGCCGACCGCGCGCACCTCGACATCGTCGCCCGCGGTCACGCCGCTGAGCGTGGCGTTGGTCCCGGCGATGACGAGCATGTCCTCACCCGCGCTGGCGCCGGTCAGCGTCGCCGACCCGCCTGCATTGACCCCGAACATCCGCGCCGCGGCGCTGTTGGTCAGCGCGGCATCGCCTGCCGCTTCGACAAACACATTGCCCTGGGTCGCGCCGCCGTTGAAATCGACATAGCCGCCATTCGCCGTCGCCGATGCGGTGATGTTGGCGTTCGAATTCAACCGGACGTCGCCGCCCGCGACAAAGGTGCCGGTCAGGTCGCCATCGGCGAAAATCGAGATAGTCCCCGCCACGTTTGTCTGGTTCACCGCCACCGGGCCGCCAAGGCCAAAGGCGAACAAGGACGCATCGCCGGTAACGGCGCCAGTCAGCCCAATGCTGTCACCGAAAACGGTAATGTCGCCGCCTGCCGCGATGTTGGTTCCGGTGATCGCGTTGGCGGCGGACAGGTTGACCGTGCTGCCTGCATCGATTGCAGCAAAGGCGATGCTGTCGCCGTTGATGCTGGTCGCCTGCCCCGACCGCAGGGTGCCGGTGGTCGTCACCGCACCCGAAGCGGTCAGCGTCAGATTGTCGAAGGCATTGATGTTGCCGCCGCCGATATTGCCCGCCGAAGCGGTCAGCACGATGTTCGACAAATCGGGCGGCGATGCGTTGATCTGGAAGCCGCTGACGCCCGTGGGGCTGACCGGCAGATAGGTCAGTGTCGCGGAGTCGGGCCCGGCCCCGGTGGCGGTCAGGCCATTGGCGATGATCCCGCCCGCCGCGATCGCCGTCAGATCATCGCCCGCGGTCAGGTTGGTCAGCGTCGCGGTCGTGCCCGCCAGCACCAATATGTCTTCGCCGGCGTTGATGCCGCTGAGCGACACCGATCCGCCGGCGTTGACGCCGAACATGCCCGTCGCACTGCTGTTGGCGAGGGTGACGTTGCCGACCGCATCGGCGAACACGCTGGCTGCGATCGGCGGCCCGCTGCTCGAACTTTCAAATCCGGTGGCGTTGGCCGACGCGTTGATGTTGGCGCCCGACCGCAGCCGGACATTGCCCACCGCATTATAGGTGCCGGTGATGTCGCCGGAGGCCGAGACCGCGATATCGTCGCCGATGTTCGCCAGATTGATCCCCACCGGCCCGGCGCTGCCGATCGCAAACAGCGACGATGCGCCGGTGATCGTGCCGGTGATCGCAATGCGCGTCGCGGTCAGGTTGACGTTGCCCCCCGCATCGATCGATCCGCCGTTGACCCCGTCGGCGCCTGCGACATTGCCGCTCGCGGTCAGCGATACCGTCGCGCCGGCGTCGATGTTGTTGAACAGGATCGACTGGCCAGTGACCTGAACAAAGCCGCCCGCGCTCGAATTGCCCAGATCGACGGCGCCGGGCGAAGTGACGATGATGTTGCCGCCGGTGATGATCGAATTGAGCCCGGTGCGGAAACTGGCGGCGCTGGCGATGAAATCATTGACCGCTTCGGCATGTTCGACCGATGCCGCGCCAGCGGCGGTGATCAGGATGTCATTGGCATTCAGGCGATCGACCCCGATCGCGCCGAGCGTCGAGGTGAGCGCCAGTGTGGCGCCCGCGCCCAGCAGGCTGCCCGGCGCGCCGCTGATGCTGCCCGCGCTCGCGGTCAGATTGCCGCCCGCCGCGATCGTCGGGGCGATGCCTTCGCGATTGTCGTGGCGGATATCGATCTGGTCGCCCGCATCGATGGTCAGGTTGCTGCCGACGCTGACGGTGCCGTTCGACTGGGCATAGGCGCCGAACGAGCTGTCGGTGGTCAGCGTCATGTTGCCGGTGGTCGCGATTGTGCCGCCGGTGGCGCCAAAAAAGATACCTGCCGGGGCCACGTCGGTGTCGTTGTTGGTCGGCGGTGCGTCACCCAGGGCTTCGGCGGCGAGGCTGGTCATCCGGACCGCGCCATCGCCCGAGGTGCGGATTTCTATTCGCCCGGCGAAATTGCCATTGGCGGCAACCGTCGTCACCCCCAGGTTGACCAGCGCGGCCGTCTCCACCCCTGCCGCTTCGATCAGCGCCAGCCCGCCGGTGGTTTGCAGCACGGCGCCCGCCGCGCCGTTGCCGCTGGTCCCCGTGCCGCCCGCGCCGCCGGTGCCCGCAATGCCGCCCGCCGTGATGCTGACCGGGCTGCCGCTCGAGGTGATCGTGCCGCCATTGGCAAACAGGCGCACCGTGCCGCCGGTCGCCGCCCCGCCATCGCCGCCGTCGCCGCCGATGAATCCGGCGCCAAAGCCATTGAACGCGCCTTCGCCGCCGTTCCCGCCGCTGCCGTCGCTGCCGAGCGAAACAAGCCCGCCGGCATCCGAATCGAGGAAGATGGTGGCGCCGCCGCTGGCCAGAATTTCCAGCGTGCCGCCGCTGCCCGATCCGCCGCTGCCGCCCGCCGCGCCGACGGTTTCGGCGCCGAAAAAGGACGATCCGGCGCTGCCGCCATTGCCGCCGGTGCCGCCGGTCTGGAAATTGGCCTGGCTGAGCGTGGCGCGCCCGTCGGCGCCGGTCGCGTGGATCCGGCCGGTGCCGCCGGTTCCGTTGCCGCCGTCGCCGCCCGCGCCATTGTTGCCGAACGCACCATCGCCGCCGCGCGCCGAGGCATCGACATTCACGAACAGCGGATCGGCGCTGAAATCGGTGACGATGATCTGCGCCAGCCCGCCGATCGCGTTGCCGCCGCTGCCGCCGATCAGGCCAAAGCCGCCATTGCCGCCTTGGGCCGCGGCGGTGCTGGTCACGGTGCCCGTCGCGTTGACCGGCACCGCCAGGTCGAGCGTTGCGGTGCCGCCCTGGCCGTTACCGCCGCTGCCACCGATGCCGATGCCGGTGACCGATCCCGAACTGCTGGAGGCAAACACATTGCCGCCGGTGCCGCCAAAGCCCCCCGCGCCGGCAATCAGGTCGCCGGTGTTGAGCGTTCCCGATAGCATTTCGATCGCCGCGGTGCCGCCCTGGCCGTTGCCGCCGAGGCCGCCCGCGTCGGCAATGCCGCCAAAGGCGCTGAAATTGCCGCCGGCGCCGCCGCGACCTTCGGCATAAGCGGCGACGGCGCCGGTCGCGGTGATCGTCGCCCCGTCGATCACGATCGACGCGCTGCCGCCGACGCCGGTGCCGCCCGGGCCGCCGGGAATGATGTTAGCCGCATTGTCGTCGCTGCCGTCGGGGCCGCGGCCGCCGATGCCGGTTGCCGACACCGTGACCGAGCCGCTGTTCAGTGCGCCGCCGCGCAGGTTGATCGTCGCCGTTCCCCCGGTGCCGGTGCCCGCGATGCCGTCGGTCCCGACACCTGCTTCGGCATCGGCGGCGACCGACAGATCACCAAGCTGCACTGCGCCACCGGTCATCGTGAAGGATGCGGTCCCCGCGGTGCTGCTGCCTGTCGTCGCGTCGATCTGGCCCCCGGCCAGAACCGCCAGCATGCCGCCGGTCAGCAACTGGCCGCCGCTGACATTCATCGCGGCGTTGCCGCCTGCACCATTGGCGCCGCCCGACGCCAACGTCAGATTGCCGGTCGCGCCGATGACCTGCCCGGCGCCAAGGTTGAACGTCGCGCTGGCGTCGCCGATGAACAGGCCGTCGCCCTGGACGACGAGACGGCCCAGATGCGGCGGCGGCACAAAGCTCGACGGCCCGCCCGTCGGCACCTGAAGCAAGGGCTGGCCGAGCAGCGCGCCGCTGGCGCGCGCGACGGTGTTGCTGCGAAACAAGGTGTCGTTGATCGTGATATTGGCAGCGGTGGCGCTCGCCAGGGTGCCGTCCAGTTCGCCATTGAAAATATTGTAGCCCGCCGACAGGCGCACCGCGCCGTCGGCGTCGGTCTGGGCCGATACGGCATCGTCATAACCGACCGACCCCGACACCAGCATCGTGACCGCGTCATTTTTGGGAATGGCGACCATATAGATGCGGCTCTGGTCGACATCGCCCTGTTCGTGCGCCGGACCCGTCGTGCTGCCGCTGTGGGTGATGACGTTGCCGCCCTCGGCCCCGACCAGCACATTGATGTCGAACAGGCCGCTGTTGATGCGGATGTCGGTCTGTTCGGCGGCGACATAGGCCGCCGAGCCATCGACGCGCACGGCGCCCGCTTGGACGATGCGCGGCGCAACAACCGCGACATAGCTGCTGCCCGGATTGAACGCATTGTCGGCGTTGATCGCCGCACCGTTCGCGATGGTGACCGGCGCGATATTGCCCGACGCGCCGCGAAAGCGGATTTCGCCTGCCGGACCCAGCAGGCCGCCGGTCGTGATGACGTCGTTGGTGGTCAGCACCAGGCTGCCGACGTTGATCGCGGCGCCATTGCCGATCAGGATGCCGCCGGCGTTATAGAACCAGATATGGCCATTTTGCAGCGTCGGCAGGCCTGCGATCGACACGACGCTGTTCACCGTCCCGTTCAGCGCGATCTGGTCCGCGATCGGGGTGCCCGACGCCGCGATAAAGCGGTTGAGCACGATGTAGTCGACGGTGTTGCCGACAAAATTGAGGGTGTTTCCCGTCGGCAGAAAATCGACGATGCCGCCGACGGGCGCATTGGACGGCGTCCAGTCGATGATGCTTTGCGGTCCGTTCACATTGACCGTCGACGGGTTCACGCCGGTACCGGTCGTCGTCCCGGCGGGCAGGGTGGTGATCGTCCCCGACCCCGCCACCTGCGCCAGCGCCGGTCCGCCATAGGCCAGCGCCATCATGCCCGCGCCGATCGCGCAGCCGGTCAGCAGGCGCCGTTTGCCGTGGTGGTCGGGCGCGGAGGTGGCGGTGGCACGCATGGCGTTGGTCCTCGATACGAAAATCATCAGCGCGCCTTCACGCCGAATTGGGTGGTCAGCGACACCAGCAGTCGCGGGTCGGGCTTTTGGGTCAGGAAGCCGCCGCGGTTCAGCGGCACCGCCATCGTCACGTCGAGCCGCGCGACATCGCCATATGCGACGCGCATCCCGCCGCCCGCCGAATAGAGTTTCTGGGGGTTCAGGCCGTCGAACGCGCTGTCCTTGTTCCACACCCACGCCGCATCGAAAAAGGCAAAGGGCTGGAGCGCGAACGCTTTGGTATTGGCGGGGACGAACGAGCCGTAGCGCGCCTCGAGTGCGACGCCGACGCCGCTGTCGCCGATGATCGTGCCGGGGTCGAAGCCGCGCCCGACGGTAAAATTGCCGCCCGAAAATTCTTCATAGGCGAGCAGCGGGTCGCTCGCCCATTGCGCGCGCGGCGCGGCGGACAGGGTGAACAATTTGTGCGGCCGCCATTCGGCGAGCGCGTTGGCGCGCAGCAGGAACGCATCGGGTTTGCCCTCGACGCGGGTCAGCGGCACCGCGCCGGGCAGGAAACAGGTCGCCCCGGCGGGGCCGCAATCGTCGCTGGCGCCCAGGAAGCTGGCGCCCTGCCGCGCTTCGAGCGAGGTCGATAGCGCCCAGCGCGGTTCGCTGGGGCTGAACCCCCCGCGCCCCGCCACCGAGCCCGGATCGATCCAGTTGGCGTCGGCGCGCAGGTTGAAGACGCGCAGGCGGTCGCGGTTGATCGGTACGCCGCCGAGGCCGATGTCCTGATCGATCAGGTCGAGCCCGCCACCGATGGTCAGGCGGCGCACCTGGGTCAGCGTCAGCGGATAGGACGCGAAAAGGCTGGCGATCTGGGTTTTCGACTTGATCGGAAAGGCGGCAATGTCGGGGCGCGTCCACGCATAGGTATAGCTGGCGCCAAAGCGCAGCCCTTCGCCGCCGACGCGGAACTCGTGCGCCAGCTGGACGACCTGTTGCTCGTCGAAATCGGGGGTCGAGTAAAAGCTGGCGGTGGTGAGGTCGCCCATGCCGGTCAGCCCGGCAAAGCGCACGCGCGCAACGCCGCCCCAGCGCCCGACGTCGCGCGAGCCGAAATTCTGCGCGTTGAAGTCGAACAAGACCGGGGTGCGCGCCACCAGCACTTCGCCGACGACTTCGCCCGGCGCAGCGCCGGGGCGCAGGGTCAGCCGCGCGTCGAGCCCGGGGATGTCGCGCGCCAGCAGCAGATAGCGTTCGGCCCGGGCGATGTTGAACACCGGCTGGTCGTCGAGCCGCGACAGATAGCGTTGCAGCAGCGGTTCGTTGGCGCCGGCATCGCCGCGCACCTCGACCCGCGCCATCCGCGCCGCCAAAATGTCGAACCGCACGACGCCGTCGGCGATCGTTTGCGGGGGCACCCGGACCGCCGCCAGATAGCCTTTGGCGCGCAGCATCGTCGCGGCGCGGTCGCGAATGTCGCAGACGACCGAAATCGGCAGATCCTGTCCGACCTTGTCCGACCAGCTCGGCGCCAGCACCGCCGTGTCGATGCCCTCGACGCGCGAAAATTCGACCCCGCGCAGCGTGATGCGGACGGTTGCAAATTCGGGGTTGGCGAGCGGGCAGGGTGCGCGCTCGATGGCATCGTCGGCCGATACGACCCGCTCATTGGGTGGGGTCACCGGGGCCAGCGTCGGTTGCTGAATTTCCTCACGCGTGGGGATCTGCGGGGTCGCCTGGGCCAGCGCCGCCGCGGGCAAAGCGGCAGCGATCAACGCCGCCGAACCACACAACCTGTCCCGAAGGGCGGCGCGTTTCGGCCGAACCCGCGCATAAACTCCCTGAACCCCCGTGATCATCACCACCCCTTGTGTACGAACGCAGCCGCGAAATCGCGGTGCGGCAATTCATCAGGCCCTGCCAAACACCGGCAGCGCGAATTTTTCGACCCAAGGAAAGGTTCTGCCGACGGATCGGCAGATTTTCTTCTTATTGTTATCAGATGGTCCCGAATGGTTCAATATTTCCCCGTTTCGGTTAACCTTATCCCGCCTCGCCTTCCGACATTGCATCGACCAGGCGATTGAGCTGCGGTATGCAGCCCTTGGCCATCAGCATATCGACCGATCCCTCGATGGTATCAGGGGCATTTCCCAGCGGCGTGAAGCGCACCTTGACCGGCGCGGGCAAGCCGCCGCCGGACAGGCGATAGTCGACGCCATATTGGACCGGCAAAGTATCGGTCGGCCATTTGCGGAAATTGGCGCCGTCGACAATCGCGACGGTCGTTTTTTTGCCGGCGCTTTCGATTTCCAGCGCGGTGTCGCCTTCCATGTTCGGACGCCACAGCATCAGCGTTGCCGGATCGGCAACGCAGAAGGTCCCGGCTTCGCGATAGTCGAGCAGCCACAAATTGGGCGCGCGGATGTCGATGGGCGCCGGGTCGTTCGGACCGCGCGAAAACCCGCCGCGTGACCGCATTGTCGGCCCCTTGGCCAGCATCCGTGTCACCGTGCCGCCCATCGACTGGCTGGCCTGGATCGTGCCGCTGGCGCCAAAGGTGCCGGGGCCGGACAGGGTGCGGGTCTTGCCCGCCTGCATCAGCACGACCTTGTCGCCCGCGACCAGGGTCAGCTTGTCGGCCGATTTCAGCTTGGCGCCGGTCGGATATTTGCTCGCCGACGGTCCGGTCGAGCGGACGACCATCGATTGCGCGGCGGCGGTGCCGACGACGGCGACCGCCATGACGGCAGCGGCGGCGGCAAGGCTCAGGCGGCGCTTCGGCAGATCAGGAAAGGACATAGCTTTCTCCTTTTTCGGTATTGTTCAGACGGTCTATCAGAAACATGATGGCTGGATCCTGACCGAATTCGCGCGCCAGTGCTGTGGCGCCCGTCACATAGGTGCCGGTATCGCCCGCGGCGTGCGCCGCGACAAGCGCCGCGATGCGGGCGCGCCGTTCTGGGTCAAGGTCGGGGCGCGGCGTAAACACGTCGACCGGCTGAGCGCGGCCACGCAATGTCACGCGCCCCATCGGCATCAGGTCGTCGCGGCCCGATCGCGCCGCGGCCTCGGCCGAGATCAGCACGCCGGTTTTCAGGCTCTTGTTCGCCGCTTCGAGCCGCGAGGCGGTGTTCATGCTGTCGCCCAGCGCGGTATATTGGATGCGGCCTTCGCCGCCGAAATTGCCGACGATCGCGTCACCGACGTGCAGCCCGACGCGGGTCATGCCGAGCGGCGGGACGCCGTCGGCCAGGTCGACGCGGAATTTCTCGCCCGCCTCATACATCGCGAGCGCCGCCGCGGCGGCGCGCGGGCCATCGTCGGGGCGGTGGAGCGGTGCGCCCCAAAAGGCGACGATGGCATCGCCGACAAATTTGTCGATCGTCCCGCCATGGTCGAGCACGATGTCGGACAAGCGATCGAGATAGGCGTTGAGCAGACGCGCGACGGTTTCCGGGGTCACCGCATGACTGAGCTTGGTAAAGCCTTCGAGGTCGGTGAAGACGCAGAAGATGTTCCGCCGTTCGCCGTGCAGCGACAGCTGGTCGGGATCGCGCATGATCTGCGCCGCGACGTCGGCGGGCAGATATTTGCCGAGCGCCGATTGGGCAAAGGCGCGCTGGCGCGACCCGATGGTGCGCGCCGCGGTGCCGACCGCCGCATAACCAAACAACCAGCCGATCGCCCAGCCAAAGGTGGGCAGGGTGGTGGTGTCGACGCCGCGGCCTTGCAACCAGAAAGGGAAGGCGATGAAAAACGCCATCTGCCCCAGGAACGCAAGCGCCACCCATCGGGCGCGCAAGTCGATCAGGCTGGTCAGCCCGCCCGCGAGCACGATCAGGACGGCGAGTATCCACAGCACCGGCGCCGACAGCGGGCGCGACCAGCCATTGTCGAGCTGTTGCGCCAGCATATGGGCGTGAACCTCCAGCCCGATCATCGTTTCATGCTGGCCGGTGATCGGATCGGTAAAGCGGCTCAATGGTGTGTTGAACTGGTCGTTGTCGATGATGTCGCCGCCGATCAGGACGTAGCGATCCTTCACCAGCTCCGAAAAGCCTGCGCGCATATCGGCGTCCATCGGCATGGCAAAGGTGTCGATCGGGATGTTGGCAAAGACCGGTTCTTCCTGTCCCGCGGCGGCGCGCGCGGGCACGAGGAAGCGGATATTGCCCTGGAAATTGGCGTGCGCCGGGTCGACTGGCGCCATGGCGTTGGACATCAACGGCGGCAAATTTTTTGGCCGGTCGGGCCAGTTGCGGATCACGCTGTCGTCGTCGGTGCGGAACAGCACACTGGTGGGTTTCGTCTTGTCGGTCGCGACCGCGGCGATGAAGGCTTCGAGAAATTTCTGCTGTTCGTAAAAGATCGTGTTCGGATTGCTCGCCTGCTCGGCATAGGCGAGCCAGGTCGGCGTCCTCATCGCACGCAGCTGGGTTTTCAGCACCTCGTCGTCGGGGCGCGGCGAATCAAAGGCAATATCGATGCCGATCGCCTTCGCCCCCATCTGGTCGATATTGCCGAGCGCATTGGCGAGCAGGGTGCGGTCGAGCGGCGAGCGGATGCGGGTGTTGAACAAGGTTTCGTCATTATAGGTGACCAGGACGATGCGTTTATCCTGTTCGACATGCGGCGCCATGAGCGTCGCGCGGGCATCGTACAGCGCGCGCTCGGCGGCATCGATCAGCGGCATCTGCCAGCTGAAGCGCGCGATCAGGACCGCGACGATCAGGAACAGAATCGTTGCCGCCATCCGCGACGGGCCAAGCTGCATGACCAGCCGGCGTACCTGCTTGCGCAGCGGCACCGCGGGCCGCTGACCGTCCGGCGCGGAGGTTCCGACCGCGGGCGTGCTGGTGTCGGGGGCGGTCATCGGATCAGCGGGCAGCGCGGCCGGCACCTTCCGGGGCGGGTGTGGTCGGCGCGAGTGCAGCATCGGCGGTGGCCGCGCCGCTGTGCAGCAGCGGCTGGCCGCCGTCGCCGATGATCGCGAACCCGGCCCAATAATAGGGGTGCGACGTTTGCTGGTCGTCCATCAGCCGCATTTGCGTTCCCCACATTGCATCGGCGACGCTGGTGCCCTGACCGGCGGCGAACAGTCCACCGATCAGCCGCTTGGTCGCATCGAAATCGTCGGGGGCGGGCCAGTGGCTGGCGATCACCGAGCGTCCCCCGGCGCCGATGAAGCTACGCACCAGCCCGTCGAGCGCGTTGCCGCCGCCCGACAGCCCGGCTTCGCGCGTTGCCGCGACCGACGCCGCGCCCGCGGTGTCGCACGCCGACAGGATGACCAGATCAGCGTTGATCTTGAGGTCGAAGATTTCCTGAAAGGTCAAAAGCCCGTCCGAATCGCCGCCCCCGAACGAGGTGACCAGCGCCGGCCGCGCCGGGCAGGCGGGGCGCGGCGCGGTGACGAGCCCGTGGGTCGCAAAATGAATGATGCGATAGTCGTTGAGGTCGGTGCGGTTCTTGACCGCGCTGTCGGTGAACGCCCCGCCGGTGAGCAGCGTCGCGGCGTCGCCGCCCATCGCATTGCGCGCGGTAACCAGCTCGTCGGCGGAAATCGGCCGCGCCCATTGCGACACGTCCCACTGGCAGTCGCCGTCAACGCTGGCGCCCGCTGCGCCGCGGGTGCCGAGCGAAGGCAACGTCGTGCCATTGATCGGCAGGTTTTGGCCCAGCCCGAAATATTGATTGGCGGCTTTTGACGGCGGCGCCTGCCGCGCGTTGCGGAAGGCGAGGGTCGATACCGCGGTGCTGGGCCGCGTCGTGCGCCCGAGCCAGGCGACCTGGCGCATGTCGAACGGATCGGCGTCGGGATCGAGCAGCCGCTGTTCATAGGCCGCAAGGCCGGTGTCGGCGGTGACCAGCAGGTTGATCGGCAGCCGCAGCATGGCGCCGTCGGGTTCGAAAATCAGATGCGCGACCGATGGCAGCTTGGCCGCAACCGGGCCGAACAGCTGGCCATAGAGTTTGTAAGCGGTCGCGGCGTCGAAGGGGTAGGTAACGCGGCGCCCGTTTTCGACGATCGAGATCGTCGAGCGCAGCGTATCGACCGCGGTGTCGAGCGCCGCGGCGCCGATGTCCGATTTCCACAGCTGGGCGCCGCCCGGCTCGATCAGCATCGCATAGACGGCGTCGCCGACGACGAGCATCTTCAGATAGGCCTCGTCGGGGCGCAGCACTTGTTGCAGTTCGGCGAGGTCGAGCTTGCCCGGCGCGACAACGCGATATTGCGGAAACGCCGACAGCCGGGCGATCGATTCGGCCTGCTGGAACGCCAGATTGTCGAGCTGGGTTTTCAAATCGGCGCGCAGCGCGCCCACTTCGGGCGATTCCGGCAATTGCGCCAGCCGGGCATCCTCGATCCGCGCGCGTTCGATGTCGCGGTTAAGCGTCGTTGCCTGACGAAACAGTCGCGCGCCGTCGTCGCTGCCGCTCGACAATTCGCGCGCCAGCACCGCCTGGGTGTCGGCGACGCCGGGGCGGACCTGCAACTGGCTGGCGACAAAGAAGTCGCCGACCGCGGCCGGATCGGTCGCGGCGCGGCTGGCGAGCAGCCGGTAATAGGGCGCCATCATGTTGGCCATGCCGGTCGTCGAGCGCTGCGAATTGGCCAGCGCGGCGACGACCTCGCGATAGATGGCCAGCGCTTTGTCGTCCTGGCCATGGCGGGTCAGGAAGGCGGCGTAGCGTGCGCGCGCCGAGGCGAGCGCGTTGGTTTCGGGATATTCGATCGCGAGCGCGTTCACCGAGTCCAGAAAACGCGCATCGGCGGCGGCGCTGTCGCCCAGCGCCTCTTCGGCAAGGGCGAGTTCGCCCAGCATCTGCGAGCGCAGCCGCACGATCGAGGTGACACGGCCTTCGCGCACCGCGACCGCATCGGCCAGGCCTTTGAGCTGTGCCGCCTTGGCCGTGGCGCCATTGCCGCGCAGCCGTTCGACGGTGCCGAGCAGGTGGACCGCCTGGGCATCGATGATCTGGCCGCGTTCGATCGGGGTCAGCCGTTCACGGTCCGACCCTTGCTGGACGGCGCGGGCGTTGCTGCCGCTGTTCACCCCGGCGACGATCGTCGGGGTCAAGGTGACGCTGGCCCCGTCGACGGTGACCGCGCTGGTCAACGGCGGGATCGCCCGCTGCAACAGTTCGGCGGCGGCGTCGTAATCGCGCTGGTTCAGCGCATGGATGGCGCGGAAGTTGCGGCGCAGGCGCAGTTGGACGGGGTCGCTGGTCGGCACTGCCTCGGCCTCGGCAAACAGCCGTTCGGCCTCACCGAACTCGCCGAGGTTCGAGCGTTGCAGCGCGCGGTTCAGGGTGAATTCGGTCGGATCGATGTCGGCCGCCGCTTGGTCGCCCTGGGTGCGCCGTGACAGGGTTTCGAAAAACTCGGCCGCCTCGGCATAATCGCCGCTGTGGTTGCGCCGATATCCCTCGGCCAGCGCCTTGTCGACGTCGATCGCCCCGGCGAGCGTCCGGGCGAAGCCGTCGTTGCCGCCGACCGACGTCGTGGCGACCTTGATCACCCCGGGAACCACCTTGCGCTGACGGATCGAATCGAGCGCGAGGTTGAGCGCGTCGCCATAGGCGGCGAAACCTTCCACGACATAAGCGGTATCGCCGTCACTCTCGATCCGCGTCTGCCAGACGACGCTGCTGTCCTTGACCGTGCAAGTGCCGTCGGCGGTGCAGGTGACGGTTCCGGCGCGGCCGCGTTCGATCCGAGCCTTCGCGGCGTCGGGGCCGGCGCGGAGCATGCGGACGTAGCCGACGGGCTGGCTGGTATCGCGGCACAGGATCACCCAGGCGCGGTCGAACATCCCGTCGATGACAGCGTCGCGCACCGTCGCCTGCACCGCGCAGAGCGAGCCTCCCTGATCGCCGATCGAAAAGCTGTCACGAAGCGTGGGGTCGGTGCCCTGCGCCTGCGCCTGCGCCGCTCCGGGCGCTGCACAGGCGAGCGCCGCCAGAATCGGCAGGCAAAACGGACGTCGAACGGTCATCACCAATCCCCCAAACACAAACCCAGAGGCGCCCCGCCGATGATATTCCGGCAAGGCCCAGTCTTCATTGCTGCGGTACGACCCATTCCCTGATCGGAACCCTAACCCCTTCGCCCGAAAAAGGGAAGTGATCAGCGGCACAGGCCGCTTGCACCCATCGGACGCGCAACCTATCTGCAAGGCGACAGTTTCAAACCCATGAGGATGATATGAGCGGATTCGACGACCGAGAACGCGCCTTCGAGGCCCAGTTCGCCCGCGATCAGGAAATGCAGTTCCGGATCACCGCGCGCCGTAACCGGCTGGTCGGCGAATGGGCCGCCGAACGCATGGGGCTGACTCCCGAGGAAACCGACGCCTATGCCAAAGCGGTGGTGCAGGCCGATTTCGAGGAAGCGGGCGACGAGGACGTCATCCGCAAGCTCGCGGGCGACCTGACCGCGGCGCAGGTCGAGATCAGCGACGCCGAAATCCGCGCGGCGCTGAACGACAAGTCGGTCGAGGCACGGCGCCAGTTCATCGACAGCCAGAACTGACGGGGCCACTGCGATGGGCATGCGCCAGGATGATTTGCGGGCGATGATCGTCGCGGCTTTTCCCGATGCCGATGTCGCGATCACCGATCTGGCCGGCGACAATGACCATTATGCCGCGCATGTGATCAGCGAATCCTTTCGGGGGATGACGCGGGTCGCGCAGCACAAGGCGGTCTATGCCGCGCTGGGCGGGCGCATGGGCGGCGAACTTCATGCCTTGCAATTGACCACGGCCGTCCCTTCATAAGGGGGATCACCCAATTCATGGCGCAATGGCGCCGCCGGAGACGACTATGACCGAACCCACGCATGACCGCATCGCCAAGCTGGTCGCCGACAACCCCGTGCTGCTGTTCATGAAGGGCACGCCGCTGTTCCCGCAATGCGGCTTTTCGTCGCGCGCGATCGCGATGCTCGATCGCCTCGGGGTCGAATATGACACCGTCGACGTCCTGCAGGATATGGAAGTCCGCCAGGGCATCAAGGAATTTTCCGACTGGCCGACGATCCCCCAGCTGTATGTGAAGGGCGAATTCGTCGGCGGCAGCGACATCATGATGGAAATGTGGGAAGCGGGTGAGCTCCACACGTTGATGGCCGGGATTCCAGCGCGGGCCGAGTAAGTCCTTGGACGAATGATCGCTTGTGATGAATATTTAAAGAGGGCGGCTTAGTGCCGCCCTTTTTTGTCGGTGCGGACCGGCTTTTGGGGTGGCGAGCGGAGGCTATGCTCCCCAGCTTTTGACGGGGAAAGGCTGGTTTCGTTCGCAAGCCATCCTTTAACCTAGCCACTCGACCCACGCGCCATGGGCGTGGGCATGGCCCAGTTTCACCGGGTCGGCGCCGCCGGGCCAGTGGCGCACCACCAGTTCGTGATGATGCACGGTGCGATTGGCCTCGAGCGCGATCCATGCCAGCGGGCGTTCTGCGGCGGCGCGCGCGCCCGCGGCTTCCATCGCCGCAGTAATCCGCGCCTGCTGATCGGCGGGGACATATTGCCACACGATCGAGTGCATCAGGACGCGCGTCACCCCGTCGGCCTGCGGGCGCGCCAGTTCGGCTTCGACGAAATCGGCGGCGTTGGCGTGGATCAGCTGCGGCGGCCTCTCGGTCGCCGCGGCAATCGCCGCCGCCATGCGCTGGAAACGGATATGATGTTCGGGCCAGATATAGGCTTTCAGCCGCAGCGCCTGCGCGGGGTCGGTCAGGTCGACCGGTGCGACGTCGCAACCCTTCAGGCCTGCAAACTCGATAGCGTGCTGCGGCGGATGGTTGCCGCGCCAGTCGGGGGTGAAGGCCATGGCGCCGGGCTGCGGCCCGACATTGACCCCGCCAAGATCATAATGATAGCGGTCGATCATCAGGTTGATCCCGGCGCTCGACCCGATTTCGAGGCAGTCGAAGCGCGGCGGCAACCCCTTGTCGGCCAGCCATAGCATCGCCGCGATGAAATTTGACGAGCGCCCCGCCTCGTTGGTCTGCGGCGGGCCGTCCAGCCACGGCAGCAGCGCCGCCTCGTGCCGCGTCACCACCCCGGCGACGATCGCGGCGTCGTTGATGTCGTCGGCATCGGCATAGATCGGTGCCAGCTCGTGCGCGCTGCCCGCCAGATGCAGCGCGTGGATACCGCCCGCGGCGCGCAGCGGCAGCGCGTCGGCCAGCGGGGCGCCCTTCCACTCGGCGACGCGGCGGGCGAACACGCTGGCCGGCTTGTCGAGCAGCGCGGCGAGCGCGGCGACGACACGCGCGGTGACCGGCGCGCCATTGGCGCGGCAATAGAGCACCTGATTTGCGAAGGCGGTGCGGACTGCCGCGGGGCCGGTCTCGGCCATGTCAACGAAGTCGTAGCGCTCGCTCATTGCCCTTTTTCCCTCCGCCGCCTATGTGCGCGACGCTTATGCCCGAACCGATCATCTTTGCCATCCCGAAAGGGCGCATCCTGGACGAAGCGCTGCCGCTGCTCGCGCGCGTCGGGATCGAGCCCGCGGCGGATTTCTTTGACAAGAACAGCCGCGCGCTGGTGTTCGCGACGAACCAGCCGCATATCTCGCTGATCCGCGTGCGCGCGTTCGACGTTGCAACTTTTGTGGCGCATGGCGCGGCGCAGCTCGGCATCGTTGGGTCGGACGTGGTGGACGAGTTCGATTATAGCGAGCTGTACGCGCCGGTCGATCTGGGCATCGGTCATTGCCGCCTGTCGCTGGCTGGTCCGGCGGATGCGCTGCCGCCGGGGCTGGGTGAAAGCCACATCCGCGTCGCGACCAAATATCCCGCGACAACGCGGCGCTGGTTCGCGGCACAGGGCATCCAGGCCGAATGCATCAAGCTGAACGGTGCGATGGAGATCGCGCCGAAGCTGGGGCTCGCTTCGCATATCGTCGACCTGGTTTCGACGGGGCGGACGCTGGTCGAGAACGCACTCGCCGAGCAGGTGATCATCAGCGACGTGTCGGCGCGGCTGATCGTCAATCGCGCCGCGTTCAAGCTGCGCTCGGCCGAGGTTCCGGCGCTGGTCGAGCGGTTCCGCATGGCGGTGGGGCAGGGTGATGCGGCCGCTTGATGCCTCCGAACCCGGCTTTGCGGCCGCGTTCGACGCGCTGGTCAATGATCGGCGCGAAAGCGATTCGGATGTATCCGCCGATGTCGCCGCGATTATCGCGCGGGTAAAGGCCGACGGCGACGCCGCGCTGGCCGATTATACCGCCAGGTTCGACCGCTTCGACCTCGATGCGAGCGGATGGAGCATTTCAAAGGAAGACTGCGCCGCGGCGTATGAGGCGCTGGCGCCCGAACTGCGTGACGCGCTCAATCTCGCCGCCGACCGTATCCGTGCCTACCACGCCGCGCAGTTGCCCGAGGATCGCGACTATCGCGATGCGACGGGAGCGCGGTTGGGTGCGCGCTGGAACGCGGTCGATGCGGCGGGGGTCTATGTTCCCGGCGGGCGCGCCGCTTATCCCTCGTCGGTGCTGATGAACATCCTGCCCGCAAAGGTCGCGGGGGTCGAGCGCATCGTGATGATGACCCCGACGCCGGGCGGCGAAATCAACCCGGTGGTGATGGCGGCGGCGCATATCGGCGGAGTCGACGAGATCTGGCGGATCGGCGGCGCGCAGGCGGTCGCGGCGCTCGCCTATGGCACCGACCGCATCGCCCCGGTCGATGTCGTCACCGGCCCGGGCAACGCGTGGGTCGCCGAGGCGAAGCGGCAGGTCTATGGCGTCGTTGGCATCGACATGGTCGCGGGACCGAGCGAGATCGTCGTTGTCGCCGACGCGCAGAACGAACCACATATCATCGCCGCCGACCTGCTCAGCCAGGCCGAGCATGATCCGACCAGCCAGTCGATCCTGTTCACCGATGATGCGGATTTTGCCGACGCCGTGGCAAAGGCCGTCGATGCAATCATCCCGACCCTGGGCACCGCGGCGACGATGCGCGCCAGCTGGGACACCAATGGCGCCATTGTCATCGTGCCGACGCTTGCCGACGCGATCCCGCTGTGCGACCGGCTGGCGCCCGAACATCTCGAACTCGCGGTCGATGCCGCCGAGGCCGACGCCTTGTTCGCCAAAGTGCGCCACGCCGGGTCGGTGTTTCTGGGCCGTCAGACACCCGAAGCGATCGGCGATTATGTCGCGGGTCCGAACCATGTCCTGCCCACCGGCCGCCGTGCACGTTTTTCGAGCGGGCTGTCGGTCAGCGATTTCATGAAGCGCACCAGCTTCCTCGCGCTCGACGAAGCCTCGCTGGCCGCGATCGGTCCGGCCGCGGTCGCGCTCGCCGGGGCCGAGGGGCTTCCCGCCCACGCGCTTTCGGTCCGCCAGCGTCTCAGCTAAGAAAAGAACCATGAACAAACGCTCTCAGTCTCGCTCCGCCGCCCGTCTCGCCGCCGTCCAGGCGCTTTATCAGCACGAGATGGAGGCGACCCCCGTCGCCAAGCTGATCCACGAGTTTCACCAGCACCGCATCGGCGCGACGATCGAGGACGCCGAATATGCCGGCGCCGACACCGAATTTTTCGATGATATCGTGAAAGGCACGCTGGCGCGGTCCGAAGAGATTGACGCGGCGATCATCACGCGGCTGGCGAGCGGCTGGTCGATGGAGCGGCTCGACCGCACGATGAAGGCGATCCTGCGCGCCGGCGCCTACGAATTGATGGCGCGCGGCGACGTGCCGGTCGGCGCCGTCGTCAGCGAATATGTCGATGTCGCGAAGGCGTTCTTCGACGCGCGCGAGGCGGGGTTTGCCAATGGCCTGCTCGATGCGATCGGCAAGGATGTGCGCCGGACCAGCGCCTAAGATAACCGTTCGTATCGAGCGAAGTCGAGATGCCTCTCGGCTAGGCGCTGTTGCGATGGGTGTCTCGACTTCGCTCGACACGAACGGAATAAGGGGACATTCCGCGGGACGGGAGTTTTCCATGTCAGAAACCGATTTCATCGCCCGCCTGCGCGCCATCGCGACCGACCCCGCCGCGCGGGGACTCGCCGATGATGCGGCGGAGTGGGAGGGGTTGATCCTCACCCATGACATGATCGTCGAGGGCATCCATTTTCTGCCGGACGACACGCCGCAGGACGTCGCCTGGAAACTCGTGGCGGTGAACCTGTCGGACCTGGCCGCCAAGGGCGCGGCGCCGATCGGCGTTCTCGTCGGTTACAGCCTGGGGGACGACGACTGGGACGCGGCGTTTGTCGATGGGCTCGATCTGGCGCTGCGCCGCTTTGGTATCATCCTGCTTGGGGGCGATACGGTGCGCGTGCCGGCGGGGGCGCCGCGCAGTTTCGGCCTGACCGCGATCGGCCGGGCGCCGCCCGGCGGCGCGCCCTCGCGCAGCGGCGCGCGGCCGGGCGACCAGCTGTGGGTCACCGGATCGATCGGCAATGCCGGGCTGGGGCTGGCGATGCGGCTGGGGCAGATCGACCCGAACGAAACCTGCCTGGCCGCCTACAGCCGCCCGCAGCCGCAGTTGACGTTCGGGCAGGCGCTGGTGCCGCACGTCCATGCGATGATGGATGTGTCCGACGGCCTGTTGATCGACGCGCAGCGGATGGCGGTCGCCAGCGGATGCGAGTTTGTGTTGATGCTGGAGGCGATGCCGCTGTCGGCGGCGCTGCTCGCGGTGCGGCCCGATGTCGTCGATACCCGGCTCGCGGCGGCGAGTGCGGGCGACGATTATCAGCTGCTGTTCGCGGCCGACCCTGCCGCCGCGGCGGCGATCCGCGAGATCGCAACCGGGTTGAACGTGGCGGCAACGCCGATCGGTCATGCCGGGGTTGGCGAGGGAATCACGCTGACGCACCGTGCTCAGCGGCTCGCGCTGCCCGAGCG
The DNA here is from genome assembly GCA_964502035.1 of uncultured Sphingopyxis sp. GTDB lineage: Bacteria > Pseudomonadota > Alphaproteobacteria > Sphingomonadales > Sphingomonadaceae > Sphingopyxis. Next base: position 47,506 of record CAZCUW010000004.1, read on the forward strand.
TCTTGGTTTCACACACTGACGCGAAATCGTTACAAAAGTGCCGAAAAACCGGGGTTGCCCTTGGCTTTCTTTCTTCCCATAACGCGGCGTCCAAATTTAGGGGCGGTCGCATCAGGGGAGAGGGCGAACCGGCAATCATAAGTCGGACGTGCTCGACTGTTCACCTGGGTCCGCCCCGCTCAATGGGGAAGGAAATTCATGATTGATCCGGTTATGATCGCGATAGCGTGCGGCCTTATCGCCGTGCTCTATGGCTTCATTACCTCCCGCCAGGTTCTCAGCGCCTCGCCGGGTAATGAAAAGATGCAGGAAATTGCCGCCGCCATCCAGGAAGGCGCCAAGGCCTATCTGGGCCGCCAATATCGCACCATCGCCATCGTCGGCGTCGTCGTCGCCATTCTCGTCGGGATATTCCTTGGCGCGATTTCGGCGACCGGCTTTGTCATCGGTGCCGTCCTGTCGGGGGTTGCCGGTTTCGTCGGCATGAACATCTCGGTCAAAGCGAACGTCCGCACCGCGGCCGCGGCGCAGACCGGGCTGCAGGCCGGCCTGACCATGGCGTTCCGCGCCGGTGCGATCACCGGCATGCTGGTGGCGGGGCTTGCCTTGCTCGCGATCTCGGTATTCTTCTGGTATCTGATCGGTCCCGGCGGCTTCACCGTCGGCGGCGAGGATCGCACTGTCGTCGACGCGCTCGTCGCGCTCGCGTTCGGCGCCTCGCTGATCTCGATCTTCGCGCGTCTGGGCGGCGGTATCTTTACCAAGGCCGCCGACGTCGGCGCCGATCTGGTCGGCAAGGTCGAGGCGGGCATCCCCGAGGATGACCCACGCAACCCCGCGGTGATCGCCGACAACGTCGGCGACAATGTCGGCGATTGCGCCGGTATGGCCGCGGATCTGTTTGAAACCTATGTCGTCACCGTCGGCGCCACCATGGTGCTGATGGCGCTGCTGCTGAAGGGCGCGGGCGAGATGCTGTTGCCGCTGATGAGCCTGCCGCTGCTGATGGGCGGGGTCTGCATCATCACCTCGATCATCGGCACCTATTTTGTCCGTCTTGGTGGCGGCAAGAACGTCATGGGCGCGATGTACAAGGGCTTCCTGGTCACCGCGGTCCTCTCGGTCCCGGCGATCTGGTTCTCGACCAGCTATGTCCTGCAAGGCGACATGGCGACCGACATCACCGGCCAGACGTTCAACGGCAGCGACCTGTTCTATTGCTCGCTGCTCGGCCTGATCATCACCGGGCTGATCATCTGGATCACCGAATATTACACCGGCACCAACTATCGCCCGGTGCGCTCGATCGCCAAGGCATCGGAAACCGGCCATGGCACCAACGTCATCCAGGGTCTGGCGATCAGCCTGGAATCGACCGCGGCGCCGACGCTGGTCATCTGTGCCGGCATCATCGCCGCGTTCCAGATTGCGGGCATCGTCGGCATCGCCTTTGCGGCCACCGCCATGCTGGCGCTTGCGGGCATGGTCGTCGCGCTTGATGCTTATGGTCCGGTCACCGACAACGCTGGCGGCATTGCCGAAATGGCGGGCCTCGATGACAGCGTTCGTGAAAAGACTGACCTGCTCGACGCCGTGGGCAACACGACCAAGGCGGTGACCAAGGGCTATGCGATCGGTTCGGCGGGTCTGGCGGCGTTGGTGCTGTTCGGCACCTATACCGCCGACATCACCGAATATTCGGCCAAGCTCGGGCTGACCGAGCCGCTGACCTTCTCGCTGTCGTCGCCCTATGTCATCGTCGGGCTGCTGCTCGGCGCGCTGTTGCCGTATCTGTTCGGTGCGTTCGGCATGACCGCGGTCGGCCGTGCGGCGGGTGAGGTGGTCAAGGATGTTCGCGACCAGTTCAAGAACAACCCGGGCATCATGACCTATGAGAGCAAGCCCGACTATGCGCGGACGGTCGATCTGGTGACCAAGGCGGCGATCAAGGAAATGATCATCCCGTCGCTGCTGCCGGTACTCGCCCCGATCGTCGTGTTCTTCGTGATCCGCGCGGTGGCTGGGCCGGCCGCGGCGCTCGAAGCACTCGGCGCGCTCCTGCTTGGCGTCATCGTCAGCGGGCTGTTCGTTGCCATCTCGATGACCTCGGGCGGCGGCGCCTGGGACAATGCGAAGAAATATATCGAGGACGGCAACCACGGCGGCAAGGGCAGCGAGGCCCATAAGGCCGCGGTGACCGGCGACACCGTCGGCGATCCGTACAAGGATACCGCGGGTCCGGCGGTCAACCCGATGATCAAGATCACCAACATCGTGGCGATCCTGCTCCTCGCGGCGCTGGCCAACGGCGCGGTTTAATCCGAGCTGCCTGCGGGCAACTGACGAGCCCCGCTGGAGCGGTCCGGCGGGGCTTTTTTGTGCAACGGCCTTGGCGTTGGGCAGCGGCTCGTTTCGCTTTGATTGGGCGAACGTCCGATGCGATTGGGGGGACGAGCGTCCGGGGGGCGGGGCCTTTCGGCCGCTCCGCCCCCCGTCTGCATCGGGGGGTAAGTGAGGATTTCCCGGTGGGGGCAGGGGACATCAGGGACCAGACCGATGCCCCCCACCGCTCCATTGAGCGGAACACTCGGGAACATCTGATACTATTCAATTGCCGTGCCAATTTGCCGCGGCGATGGATATGCACGGGTCACGGTGGTTAGCGATTCCTTACCGCTGGCGCCGCTTGTCAAAAATCCCGACACTTTGCCGTTCAGCTTCGTTCATCGACCATTCAGCCCATTGACTACATTTGTAGTCGCATCGCAAATCGGCGGTGCCAAGGGAGGGGTTCTGATGGCGGAACGAGCAAGCGAATCGGAGATGCAGGTGCTGTCGGCGCTGTGGGACGACGCCCCGCAGACCGCAGCCGGCCTGACCAACCGCATCGGCAAAACCAATGGCTGGACGCAGGCGACGGTCAAGACCCTGCTCGCGCGGCTGGTTCAGAAGGGCGCGGTGACCGCCGCCGCCGACGGCCGCCGTTACCTGTATAGCCCCGCGATCGAACGCGCCGACGCCGTCGGTGAGGAATCGCAGCGTTTCGTCGACCGCCTGTTCGGCGGCCGGGTCAGCCCGCTGATTGCCCATCTCGCCGATCGCGAGGCGCTGACCGACACCGACATCGCCGAGATCGAGGCCCTGCTGCGGAGGCTCAAGTCATGAGTGCCGCAACATGGATGCAGGTATGGAGCGACACGCTGCTCACCACCGCGCTGCTCGTGCTGGCGGTGCTGCTGGTCCGCAAACCCTTTGCGCGCCATTTCGGGCCGCGGCTGGCGTATAGCCTGTGGCTGATCCCGGCGCTGCGGCTGGTGCTGCCGCCGCTGCCCTTCGCCGATCCTGTCGCCGCGCCCGACAGCGGCGATGTCGTGCTGGTCGCGGTCGACATGGCGATGACCGCCCCCGTGACGCCGGCGTGGTCGATCGCCGATGCCATGCCCTATGTCTTTGTTTTATGGGCGATGGGCATGGCCGCAGTGCTCGCGATAGCGCTGCTGTCGCACCGCCGCTTCCGCGCCGCGGTGCTCGCCGAAGCGGTCGAGCTTGCGCCGATCGGGACGATCCGGCTGGTGATGACCGACGCGGTCGACGGCCCCGTCGCCTTTGGCCTGTGGCACCGCATCGTCGCAGTGCCGCAGGATTTCTTTGCCCGCTATGCCGCCGATGAGCGCGCGCTGGCGGTCGATCATGAGCTGGCGCACCACCGGCACGGCGATTTGTGGGCCAATGCGGCGGCGCTCGTGCTGTTGGCGTCGCAATGGTTCAATCCCTTTGCCTGGCGCGCGATCCGCGCCTTTCGCTTCGATCAGGAGGCGGCGTGCGACGCGCGCGTGCTGACACTGGTCGATGGCGGGGCCGACCAGGACGCGCGCGGCGAGCGCACCGCACGCTATGCGACCGCAATTGCCAAGGCAGCCGTCGGTTCGCGGCTGTCGCTGGCGGCGCCGATGGCGGTTCACGATAATTTGCAGGAGAGGCTGACGATGTTGATGCAGAGGGATATTTCGAAACAGCGCGGGCTGGCGGGCCGGGTGCTGATCGGTGGGGCAACGCTGGCGGTGCTGGCGACGACCGCGACGCTGGTGCCGGCGGGGATCGTCACGGCGACGGCGCAGACCGTCGATATGGCCGAGCCGCCCGCGCCTCCGATGCCGCCCGAGGCACCGCTGCCCCCGGAAGCGCCTGACGCCTCGGATGCCCCCGACGCCCCCGGCGTCATGGTCTTCACCGACCATAGCGAGGACGTCACCACCGACAAGGATGGCAACAAACGCGAAGTGCATCGCATCGTCATCCGCCGCGACAGCGACGGTGAGGGCAAGGCGCCGACGGTGATGTTCGCGCCCGCCGATGGCAAGGACAAGCTGCGCCGTATCGACGTCCGAATGCCCGGCAGCCTGTCGCGCGACGACGTGCTCGCGACGCTGAAGGAACAGGGCATCACCGGCCAGCAGGCCGACGCGATCGCCGACAAGTTGGAAGCGAAACGCAAGGAACGGCTGCGCACCGTGCTGGCCCCGATGCCGCCGATGCCCCCCATGCCGCCGATGCCGCATGGCGCCTGGTCGTCGGTGCATGGTCAGACGATGGTGCTGGGCAAGTGCGGCGACAGCAAAAAAGCGGCGCCGATCGTCAACCGCGACGAGAATGACGGCAACAAGCGGAGCCGCGTGTATATGTTTGCGTGCAACGACAGCCCCGAAGGCAAGGCGGCGCGGCTGTCGGCGCTCAAGAAAGCGCGCGAAGCCTTTGCCGCGGGCGAGCGTGCGCGGGGCCTGTCCGACGACATGCGCGCCAAGGTTGCCGCCGATCTGGACAAGGCGATCGCCGACATCGAGAAATCCGACCACTAGGCCCGAACAGCTTCGGCGCCAGCCTTTGCTCCCCGGTGGGGCTGGCGGCAGGAGCGGGAAAGGGAGCGGGCGACCGCTCCCTTTTTCGCGGACGGAACCCCGCGATCCGGCCGGCGCATGGGCCGCGTCACCATTCCAAAGTTCAGTAAAGTTCAGCCTAGTGCAGCACGGAATTTGTCGCGCTCGGCGGACAGATGGCGCTTGGCTTTTTTTGGCCGCATCCGGAATAGGGGCGGCGACCACTTTTTCCTACAAATTGAAAGAGCTGACACGAAGGCTGGCACAGCGGAATAATGTAGGACAGCGTTTTTTTTTGAGCGGCGGATGGCGGCTTTTGGGGTGGGAAGCAGCCGTATCGAAACAATCACGCCCTCCCCTTCAGGGGAGGGCAGCGAGACTTGGCAGCTTGCTGCCTAGTCGCAGCGGGTGGGGGCCATCGGCCTTGCGCAAGGCCGAGAGACCCCACCCCAACCCCTCCCCTGAAGGGGAGGGGCTTACCGCCCGCAACCGGTCGATTCCTGTCGTTGAGACCAAATGATCGCCGCCACCCCTTTCGTTCCGCCCCCCGCAATGCCACATGAGACCCATGAGCGAAGAAAAGCCCTGGCCCGACAGCATCCGCGCTGGCGATTGCGAGCAGCATGAGCCGCTTGTCCGCCGCGTGCTGGCGCCGAACCCGTCGCCCTATACTTTTACCGGCACCCAGACGTGGATCGTCGGCGCGGGCAGCGATGTTGCGGTGATCGATCCGGGGCCGACGGGATCGGGGATGAGCATCGGCGATCCCGCCGACATCAATGGCGCTGGCCATGTCGATGCCATTCTGCGCGCCGTGGACGGTCAGCGCGTCGCGGCGATCCTGTGCACCCACACCCACCGCGACCACAGCCCCGCCGCGGCGCCGCTGAAAGCCGCGACCGGCGCGCCGATCATCGGCTGCGCGCCGCTGGCGATCCGCGACGACGGCCCGCGCGCCGATTCGGCGTTCGATCCCGATTACGCCCCCGATCGGGTGCTGAGCGACGGCGAGCGGATTTCGGGGGACGGGTGGACGATCGAGGCGGTGGCTACGCCGGGCCACACGTCGAACCACCTCTGCTATGCGCTGCCCGAAAGCGGCGCGCTGTTCACCGGCGATCATGTCATGGCGTGGTCGACCAGCGTCGTCAGCCCGCCCGATGGCGACATGGCGGCCTATATGGCCAGCCTGTCGAAGCTGTATGAGCGGGGCGACCGCATCTATTATCCCGCGCACGGCCCCGCGGTGACCAAGCCGCGGCAGCTTGTCCGCGGTATGCTGGGGCACCGCAAGCAGCGCGAGCGGCAGATTTTGCGCGAGCTGGAAAAGGGGACGGCTGTGATCCCGGTCATGGTCCAGCATATGTACAAGGGGCTAGACCCGCGGCTGACCGGCGCCGCCGGGCGCTCGGTGCTCGCGCATCTGCTCGACCTGCGCGCGCGCGGCGTGGTGCGCGAACGCAATGACGAATGGGAACTGGCCTGACATGCTTTTGACGATGCTGCTCGCCGCCGCGCAGCCCGCCGCCGACACCCCGCCCGCTGCGGCCCAATCGCGCATTGTGGACCTGATCGCCAGAGAGGGCGGCCAGCATTGCCTGCCCGATGGCCAGATATGTTTTGCGCTGCCTGACGACGCCGACACGGGCGAGGTGCCGACCCAGCTCGTCGTTTCCTTTCCCGCGTCGGGCGATACCGAAGAGACGCGACGGCCGCTCCCCGTGCTCGCGGGCGAGCCGCAGGGCCTGCGGCTGTGGCCGCACGCCGTGTGGGTCCGTAGCGGTGACGGAGCCGATGGTCGCGAAGGGCTGGAGATGCTGGTCGGGGTGGTCGGTGAACAGCGCGCGATGTATTCGGGCGGCGGCGGTTCGGGCAGTCGGCTCCACTTGCTGCGGTTCGGCATGGCGCCGCACGCGATCGGGCTGGGCGGCGAAGTGCTCGACGTCGTGTGGGACAGCGCGTTGATGATCCGTGCCTGTTTTTCCGAGCAGGATGCGAAGGACCGGCTCGATGCCTGTCACGACGAATATGAATTCAAAGCGGTGCTGAAGCCCGGTCCCGACGATGGCGGCGAATTACCGCCGCTGACCTATCGCAGCTTTGCGACGGCCTATCCGCAGACGTCGCGGCGGAGCGAGGACAATAGCGGGCAGAAGCTCAGAAAGAGCGATCTGGCGCATTGGAAAGATGCTGAGTGCAGTTATGAACGCATGCTGCGCCACAATTCTGCGACGGGCCGTTACGAAATGGATCGCCCCGCGCCCGATTGTTCGGTCTATACAAGCCCATGATCACGAATCCCTCTTCTCCCGCCCCCCGCCTAGCCGGACGCCTGATCTTGCTCGCTACCGCGGCGATGCTGCTGCTCGCGGTCTGGTGGGCGGTGTCTGCCTGGCGTGACTGGCAGCGCGGCTATGATCCCGAAACCGTCGTTGCGGCGAGCTTGCAGGGTTTGCGGGAACAGAATGTCCTGGTGCCGTTCACCGCGCGCTATGTCGCGGTGGTCACCTCGACGCAAAGCCGGATGGGACTGAGCGCGAAAAAGACGCTCATCATGCCCGGAACGGTTCGCTACGAAGTCGATCTGGGCAAACTGAAGCAGTCAGATCTCGATTGGGATGCCGCGACCAATGCGCTCACCGTCACCCTGCCGCCGTTGCGGCTCGCCGGGCCGGAAATCGATCTGAACGCGATCAGCGAGTTTCGTGACGGTACGATCCTGCTGACGCTGACCGACGCCGAAGCCTCGCTCGACGCCGCTAACCGCAAGGCGGCGCAGGCCGAGCTGATCAAGCAGGCGAAGGGGGCGACCCCGATGCGGCTGGCGCAGGGCGCGGCGCGGGCGGCGATCGAGCAGAGTTTCGCGATGCCGCTCAAGGCCGCGGGCATCGACGCGGCGGTCACCGCGCGCTTTGCCAATACCCCTGCTGGCTAGGCGGCTTTCGCGCGGCGTCATCATTCGCTAGTCTGGCCCCAATTCCGGCCGACTGGGGGGTGTGGCATGGCGACAACGGCGACGGGCGCGGAGCGCGCCGAGCTTTTCTGGCAGCGCATGGCGATCGGCCTTGCCGCGTTCATTGTCGTCGGCTTTCTGCAATTCGCGCTGCGTGGTTTTGTCGATCCGGTCGCGGCGCCCTTCTGGGTCCATCTGCATGGCGGACTGATGCTCGCCTGGCTCGGTCTGCTGGTGGTGCAACCGACGCTGGTATCGCGGCAGAACATGGCGCTGCACCGGCGGCTCGGCTGGACCGGCGCCACGCTCGCGATCATCATCACCGGGCTGGGGATATTCACCGGGATCGCGTCGCTGGTGCTCGGCCGTTTTCCGCCCTTTTTCTCGCCGCCCTATTTTCTCGCGCTGACCTTCATCGAATCGCTGGTGTTCGGATTGATGGTGTGGGCGGCGGTGCGGCGGCGCCACACGACGGCGTGGCACCGGCGGTTGATGATCGGGGCGACGATCATCATCCTCGAACCCGCGCTCGGCCGCATCCTGCCGATGCCGCTGATGATCGGCTGGTCCGACATTCCGATCGGCCTGTTCCAGCTGGGCGTCGTCGGCATAATCGCGCTCTATGATCGCCGCACGCTCGGTGCCGTCCATCCGGCGACAAAGGCGATTGCGGCGATTGTCATCGCAGTGCGGATCACCATTTATCTGGCAGCGTTGACGCCCCCCGTCATCGCGCTCGCGGACCGGCTGGTTGGCGGCTGACGCCGCGTTGCCCTGTCCGGGGTCGCGGTGTAGGGGGGTGGCCAAGGCAAAAGCCAGATAAGGAAAAGCGATGACTGCTCCCATCCGCGAGAATCTCTCGGGCGTTGACCTGCGCGCCGAAATCGAACGCCTGCGCAAGGACCGCAACGCGGTGATCCTGGCGCATTATTACCAAAAGCCCGAGATTCAGGATCTGGCCGATTTTGTCGGCGATTCGCTTGAGCTGTCGCGCAAGGCCGCCGACACCGACGCCGATGTCATCGCGTTCTGCGGCGTGAAGTTCATGGCCGAGACGGCAAAGATCCTGAGCCCCGAAAAGATCGTCATCCTGCCCGACATGGACGCCGGGTGCAGCCTGGAGGACAGCTGTCCGCCCGAACAGTTCAAACGCTTTCGCGAGAAGCATCCCGACCATATCGCGCTGACCTACATCAACTGTTCGGCGGCGGTGAAGGCGCTGAGCGACATCATCGTCACTTCGTCGAGCGCCGAGACGATCATCAGCCAGATTCCCGAAAACCAGCCGATCATCTTTGGCCCCGACCGCCATCTGGGCGGCTATCTCAACCGCAAGTTCGGGCGTGAGATGCTGCTGTGGCCCGGCGTGTGCATCGTCCATGAGGCGTTCAGCGAGACCGAGCTCATCAAGCTCAAGGCGCAGCACCCCGGCGCGCCGGTCGCGGCGCATCCCGAATGTCCGCCGCACATCGTCGACCATGCCGACTATGTCGGATCGACCAGCGGCATCCTGCAATTTGCGAAATCCTTCCCCGGCGACACGCTGATCGTCGCGACCGAACCGCACATCATCCACCAGATGGAACTGGCGATTCCCGAAAAGACCTTCATCGGGGCGCCGGGGGCCGACGGCAACTGCAACTGCAACATCTGTCCGTATATGGCGCTCAACACGATGGAGAAGCTGTACCTCGCGCTGCGCGACCTGAAACCGCAGATCGAGATGGAAGAAGGGCTGCGGCTGGCGGCGCGCAAGAGCCTCGACCGGATGCTGGAGATGGCATCGGGGACGATCGGCAAGGGTGATCTGGGAAAGCGTTAGAAATGCAGTTTGTCGAAGCCTTCAAAGTGCTCGGGTACGAACTAGGCAATCAGAGGCAGGATTGGTCGTCAGCGAAAGCCGACGGAATTTGCCTTAGCTTGTGGACCAAGGAGACCGATTCGGCAGCTTTGGTGATGGATACGCGAGTTCACGCTGGCGACCATTCGCTTTGGGCAGGAAAGGCCGGGAACAAGAAGCGCATTGAACACGCACGCCGCGCATTGAACGAATTTGATGGATGGGTTGATGTCGTCAAGATCGATGGCGATCCGGGAGTCGGGTATGGCACGGCCTCACCGTGGCTGCTGGCGGAACGTAAAAATATGCGATGGCGACTCGTGTACCTTGATGACCTCAGCGGTCATCTTCGGCTCGAAGCGCAAGAATGGATAGCCGGGTAGGCCGAGTCGCCCGCTTTCTTATTCGACTCGCGATGAGATTCGCCGCGCGGTCGCGTCGAGATTGAATCCGAAAATGCTGCGTGCTTGTTACAAAAATGCTGCACCGAATCCGCTTGTTGCTAATACCGGACTTATCCACAGCAGCCGACGTTCGGGAGGGGCATTTGGGCGTTTTTCGGTTGGCGCCCCGAATGCTTCATGTCAGCTTCAAATCATCGGACGACAGAGACGAAAAGCCGCCGGGACATCAAGGGTAGTTGCAAGACTAGCCAGAAGAGAACGGACTGGTTTTACGAGGAAATCGACCGATAGCCTGGTCACGGAACGTAGCGATTCCCACGAGTTGATGCGGACCCGATCGGGTACAGGAAATGCAGTCCATCGATTGGAACGGCGACTGCTTCGGCAGAGACCCGGAAGAGATGATGAAGGGCTTTCCAGGTGCGGCCGGCCCCCGAAAGGGGGCCGACCAAACCGTCGCCGGATTGTTCCGGCGTGCGTCGCAACGCATCGTTTTGCGGGCTGCTGATCGCAAGAGAAGCGGACCGGGATGGAGTGAGGCGGAGTACGTGGGGCAAAGCCGGATAGTGGGGGTTGGCAGCGATGTCGGCCCCCATTTCGTTTGGCATTTCGTTTGGGTGCAGCGCGCGGCGCCGCCCGGCCCCCCGATTTTCTCCACCCCATTTTCCGAGTTTATTTCCGCATCTGTGACGTCCGTCACATCGCGGTCAAACAAGGCTGCTTAACCCCGTCGTTGCGACCCGGAGCAGTTCTTGATCTGGAACTGATCCCACTTTCCCGGCCGCGCCCGTTCGGGCCGGCCGGGAACCTTTCGCTCCCTCTCCGCATTATCTTCGCATCGTTGAAACGATGTCCGGGCGCGACCGGACGTTTGCAAATGCTTCGCCGGGTGTCGGCGTCTGCCCGGCGGTTCAGGAAGGGATTAACATGGGTTTGATTATCACTTTGATCGTCGGTGGCATCATCGGTTGGCTGGCGAGCATCGTCATGCGCACCGATGCCCAGCAGGGCATCATATTGAATGTCGTGGTCGGCATCGTCGGGGCGTTCCTTGGCAATTTCCTCGGCAGCTTTTTCGGCATGGGGGCCAGCCTCGACACCTTCAGCCCGATCGGCCTGCTGTGGGCGTTCATCGGTGCGGTGGTGCTGCTCGGCATCATCAACCTGGTTCGCCGCGGCAGCGTTCGCTAAATAAAACGGCATGGCGGCGGTGTGGGGTCGCACCGCCGCCATCCTGCCGCGCCTATCCCGCCGTGCCATAGTGCTAGGCGATTTCAAATATCTGGGTTACCAAAGACAGGCCCGCAATGTCGGGCGACACCAATGATCGTAGGGGGTCAATATCATGGATTTCATTATCGCAATCATCATGGGCGGCGTTATCGGCTGGCTGGCCAGCATCGTGATGCGTACCGATGCCCAGCAGGGCATTTTCCTGAACATCATCGTTGGCTGTATCGGCTCGATCCTCGGTCGCTTTCTGTTCGGCCAGTTTCTGGGCGGGGGTCACCTGCGCGGCAACGCCTTTGACCCGATGACCCTGCTCACCGCCTTTATCGGTGCGGTCGTGCTGCTCGCGATCGTCAACCTCGTGCGGCGCGGTCGCGTTCGCTGAAGCGATCGACAAACCGGCCTTTGATCCTTTGGGATTGGCCGGATCAAAGGGTGGCGGGCCGACAGGCGCGCCGCCCTTTTTCATGTCCGCAACCACTGGAAATCGCGGCGATACCCGCTTATGAACCACGCGCCGGGGGGGCGGAGAGGGTGCAAAGTTTGACCTCTTGCCAGCGGTGGTTTAATTAGGTAATACACCTCATGCGGGATTTCGGTCCTGTCGTGCGGGTCTGAGGGGGCGAAGCGCTGTCGCGCTTGCCGCATCGGCTGTCGCACCGGGCAGGAAGGGATTCGGCGTGAACTACGAGCGGAAAGTGGATGTGATGGACAGCCTCGCGGGTTCGACCCAGAGCTATTATGAAGAGGCGGACAGCCGCCGCAAGCGGACGTGGCTGATCATTGCCGTGGTGCTGATCGCATTGGCGCTGGCGGCGACCTGGTACGCGTTCAGTTCCAGCAAGGATGGCGCCGCCGGAGCGGATGGCGCGGCGGGCGGCGCAGGCGCCGCAGCCGTCCCCAGCATCACGGTCGTCATCCCCGGTCGTCAGTCGGTCCAGTCAACGATCTCAACCAACGGCACGATCGCGGCGCGCCGCGAAATGCCGGTCGGCGTTGCCGGTGAAGGCGGGCAGGTTGTCCGCGTCCTGGTCGAACCCGGCCAGTGGGTCGGTGCCGGACAGCCGCTCGCGGTCATCGATCGTGCGGTTCAGGCGCAGCAGGCCGCCAGCCTGGCGGCCTCGATCCGCGTTGCGCAGGCCGACGCCGACCTGGCGCAGGCCGAATTGACCCGCGCCGACGCGCTGGTGGCGCGCGGCTTTATTTCCAAGGCCGACATGGACCGCAAGCGCGCGACCCGTGACGCCGCCAACGCGCGCGTCCGCGTCGCGCAGGCCCAATATGCCGAAGCGCAGGCGCGCAACGGCCGGCTCAACATCGTCGCGCCCGCGGCGGGCCTGGTGCTGACGCGCGGCGTCGAGCCCGGCCAGATCGTCGGCGCCGGCAGCGGCGTCCTGTTCCGCATGGCGCGCGGCGGCGAGATGGAATTGCGGGCCCAGATGGCCGAAGCTGATTTGCAGCGGGTGCGCGTCGGCACCCCTGCGACGATCAGCCCGGTCGGCACCAATTTGCAGATTGCGGGTCAGGTGTGGCAGGTTTCGCCGGTCATCAATCCCGACACGCGGCAGGGCATGGTCCGCATCGCGGTGCCGTATAGCGCAGCGCTCCGTCCCGGCGGCTTTGCCGATGCGCGGCTGGTGTCAGGGACCGAACAAGCGCCGCTGCTGCCCGAAAGCGCGGTGCAGAGCGGCCCCGAAGGCAGTTTTGTGCTGATCGTCGATGGCAAGAACATGATCCAGCGCCGTGCGGTCAAGGTCGGCACCATAACCGACGAGGGCGTGTCGATCGCCTCGGGCCTCGCCGGCAATGAGCGCGTGGTTGCGCTCGCCGGTGCGTTCCTCAACGTCGGGGACAAGGTGAAGCCGGTCGTCCAGAAATCGTCGCAATAACTCTCCTCGGTCGCGTGCGCACAAAAGGCGTTTGAATCATGAGCTTTCGCAACATTTCCGCCTGGTGCATTCGCAATCCGGTGCCGCCGATCGTCATGTTCGTGCTGTTGATGCTGGCGGGGATCGTCAGCTTCAACCGAATGGACGTCAACGACAACCCCGACATCGAATTCCCCGCGGTGCAGGTCATCGTCGTTCAGCCGGGTGCGGCGCCGACCGAACTCGAGACGCAAGTCACCCAGCGTGTCGAGGCGGCGGTGCGCGGCGTCAGCGGCGTTGACGAAATGTCCTCCTATGTTAGCGAGGGCAGCAGCCGGACGATGGTGCAGTTTGCGATCGGTACGCCGATCGACCGGGCCTATAATGACGTCAATCAGGCGGTTCAGCAGATCCGCAGCAACCTGCCCGACGGCATCCTTGAACCGCGGGTCGTTCGCGTGGACATCGCCGGCGGCCCGATCACCTATTTTGCGGTCGAAGCGTCGGACATGACGCTCGAACAATTGTCCTGGTATGTCGACAATACCGTAGCAAAGGAACTGCTGGCGATCCCCGGCATGAGCCAGGTGCGCCGTTCGGGCGGGGTCGATCGCGAAATTCGCGTCATCCTCGATCCGGCGCGGATGCAAAGCTATGGCCTGACCGCGAGCCAGGTGAACCAGCAGCTGCGGCAGACCAACGTCAATGCCGCGGGCGGCCGCACCGAAATCGCGGGGTCCGAACAGGCGGTGCGCGTGCTCGGCAACGCCGCCAACGCGCTCGATCTTGGCGACGCGCGCCTGTCGATCGGCAACGGCCGCACGGTGCGCCTGTCCGACGTCGCCAAGGTGACCGACGGCTATGCCGAACAGCGCAATCTGGCGAAGATCAAGGGCCGCCAGGTGCTCAGCTTTTCGATCGAAAAGGCCAAGGGTGCATCCGACGTCACCGTCCATGACGAGACGATGAAGAAACTGGCGGAGATCAAGAAGGCGAACCCCAAAGTCGATTTCAAGATCCTGTTCACCCGCACCGAATATACCAAGGAACAATATCGCAGCTCGATGCTGGCGATGATCGAGGGCGCCGTGCTCGCGGTGGTCGTGGTGTTCCTGTTCCTGCGCGACTGGCGCGCGACGCTGATCAGCGCGCTCGCGATCCCGCTGTCGGCGATCCCGACCTTCTGGTTCATGGACATGATGGGCTTTTCGCTGAACAGCCTGTCGCTGCTCGCGCTCAGCCTGGTCGCGGGGGTGCTGGTCGATGACGCGATCGTCGAGATCGAGAATATCGTCCGGCACATGCGGATGGGCAAGACCGCCTATCAGGCGTCGATCGACGCCGCCGACGAAATCGGTCTGGCGGTGGTGGCGACGACGATGTCGATCGTCGCGGTGTTCCTGCCCGTCGCGCTGATGCCCGGCATTTCGGGGCAGTTTTTCGTCCAGTTCGGGATGACCGTCGTTTTCGCGGTGCTCGTCAGCCTGGCGGTCGCGCGGATGATCACGCCGATGATCGCCGCCTATTTCCTGTCGGCGCAGGGCGAACAGGAACATGCCGCGGGACCGTGGGTCGATCGTTACGAGCGGCTGCTCGCCTGGACGCTCGACAGCACGAAGCAGCAGGCGGTGCGGGCGCGTTACGACGGCACGTCAACCAAGATTGCCTATCTGGCAGTGCCGCTGGTGCTCGCCGGTCTCTATGTCCTGTTTTCGATCTTCTCTTATTTTCAGCCCGTTCCCGCCGGGCAGGACGGCCCCAATCCGGCGGTCCATTTCCTGGTGTTGACCCCGGTCATGGCGATCGTGACGTTCCTGGCGACCAGCTTGCTCGCCATTCTGGTCGGTGCGCTCGCTTATGTGATGGGTATGCGCCAATGGGCGTTCACCCACTGGGCCAAGTTCATGATCCAGCGTTTTTGGGCGCGTCTTCACGACCACCGCGTCTGGATCGTTGGTATCGGCCTTCTCGCGTTTCTGTCGAGCATCGGCCTGTTCATGGTGCTGCCGCAGCAGTTCCAGCCGACGACCAACAGCGATTACAGCCAGGTGCGCTATGAGCTGCCGCCGGGTTCGACGCTGGCGCAGAGCGAGAATATCGTGCGACAGATCGGCGACGTTCTCGATAACAGCCCGGTGGTTCAAACGGCTTTTTACGACGTCAATGTTGGCGGCGGGAATGGCTTCATCACGCTCAAGAAAGATCGTGAGATTACCAGTGTCGAATGGGAACGCAGCCTGCAACCCAAGCTGGCGGCGATCCCTGATGCGCGGGTGTCGTTTCAAAGCCAGTCGGGCGGCTTTTCGGGCCGCGACATCACAATGGTCATCGGCGGCGACGATCCGGTCGCGCTGGAAAAACATGCCCGCACGATCGTCGCCCAGATGGGCGGGGTGAAAGAATTGCGCGCACCGCGGATCGAAGGCGACATTCCGCGCCCCGAAATCATCGTCAATCCGCGCATGGACCTGGCCGCCGAGCTTGGCGTGACGACTGCGGCGCTCAGCCAGACGATCCGCATCGCGACATTGGGCGACATCGACCAGAACGCGGCGAAATTCTCGCTGTCCGATCGCCAGATTCCGATCCGGGTGCTGCTGTCCGAAGATTCGCGCCGCAGCCTCGCGACGATCGAGAATCTGCCGGTGCCGACATCGCGCGGGACAACGGTGCCGCTGAAATCGGTCGCCGAGATCGGGTTTGGCGCGGGGCCGACCGAATTGCGCCGGTATAACCAGACGCGGCGCATCGTCATCGGCGCCGATCTGGCACCGGGCCTTGTCACCGGCGACGCGCAGAAGAAAATCGATGCGCTGCCCGCGGTCAAGGATATGCCGCAGGGTATCCGCAAGGTCGTCCAGGGCGACGCCAAATGGCAGGCCGAACTGATCAACAACTTCCTGATCGCGGTGGTGTCGGGGCTGCTTCTTGTCTTCTCGACATTGGTGCTGCTCTATCGCCGTTTCCTGTCGCCGCTGGTGAATATGTCGTCGCTGCTGCTTGCGCCGCTCGGCGGGCTGCTGGGGCTGGCGATCACTGGCATGGAAATATCGATGCCCGTTTACATCGGTCTGCTGATGCTGCTCGGGATCGTTGCCAAAAACTCGATCCTGCTCGTCGATTTTGCGATCGAGGAAATGGATCATGGCGTCAGCAAGATGGAAGCCTTGCTCGATGCAGGGCGCAAGCGCGCCCAGCCGATCGTGATGACCACGGTCGCCATGGTCGCGGGCATGGTGCCGACGGCGATCTCGCTGTCGGGCGATGGGGCGTGGCGCGCACCGATGGGTGTCGTCGTGATCGGCGGGCTGATCCTGTCGACGCTGCTGACGCTGCTCATCGTTCCGGCGGGCTTCAGCCTGGCCGACAGCATGGAAAAGCGCATGGGCCGCTTCTTCTCGCGCAATCTGCTCACCTATCGGCATGGCGACGACACCAAGCCGCACGGGGAGCCGGCGCCGCAGCCCGCCGAGTGACCCGGCGCGGCCAAATGCGCCGCATCGGTTGCAACTTTTGCGGGGCTTCGCCATTTGATGGTGATGATCGATAATCTTTCGACCCCGGTAACAACCGGACGCGCCCACCCCATCGGGGTGGGCGTTGCCGTTCCGACCGGCGGACTGAATATCCGCGTCGTCGCGACCGGGATGCTGGTGGTGATGGCGTTCGTGTTCATCACCGCCAAATTTTACCAGGACGTCCACCCCGCGGTCGGCTTCATTCGCGCTTTTGCCGAGGCAGCGATGGTCGGCGGGCTGGCCGACTGGTTCGCGGTGACCGCCTTGTTCCGCCACCCGATGGGCATCCCGATCCCGCACACCGCAATCGTCCCGCGCAACAAGAACCGCATTGGCGATACGCTGGCGCGTTTCCTGCTCACCAACTTCCTCCTGCCGCGGCTGATCGCGCGCAAGATGCAGACGCTCGATGTGGCGGGCGCGGTCGGCGCATTTCTGTCGCAACCGGCCGAGGGGGGCGGGCGGCTCAAGATCGGCGCGTCGCGGATCATCGCCGACGCCCTGGGCGCGCTCGACCAGCAGCGGCTGGGCGGCATGGTCAAATCGGCGATCGCCGATCGCCTGCGCGAACTCGATGTCGCGCCGCTGCTGGGGCAGGCGATGCAGGCGGCGCTGGCCGAGGGACGGCATCAACCGCTTTTGGATGCGATGGTCAAATGGGGGTCGAAGACGCTCGAACTCAACGAGCATCTGATCCATCAGATGGTCCACGACAATTCGAACGCGATCGTGCGTTTCACCGGCCTCGACGAAAGCATCTCGAAACGCATCGTCGCCGGGCTGTCAAAGCTGTTGAGCGAAATGGCGGTCGACGAAACCCACCCGCTGCGCATCCGTGTCGAGGAGGGGCTGGCCAAGATGGCGCTCGACCTGCAACACGACCCCGAGGTGCAGGCCAAGGTCGCCAAGGTCCGCGACGAACTGCTGGAAAACAAGGCGGTCAAACGCTGGCTCGACGGTTTGTGGGAGCAGGGCCGCGGTGCCCTGCTGAAAGCGGCGCGCAATCCCGACACGATGCTGGCGGGACGGATCGGCGAGCTGGTCACGCAATTTGGTGCGATGCTGGGCGAAGATGTCGCGATCAAGCGCACGCTCAATCGCTATGCGCGCCGCGCCGTCGTCGGCATGGTCGACAGCTATGGCGAAACCGCGCTGAAGCTGGTGTCGGACACGATCCGCGGCTGGGATGCCAAGACGATCACCGACCGGCTGGAAAATGCGGTCGGCGACGACCTGCAATATATCCGCATCAACGGGACGCTGGTTGGCGGGCTGGTCGGGGTGTTGATCCACACGGTCGATGTAGTGATCTGACCCAAGGCATCGTCATTGCGAGCGAAGCGAAGCAATCCAGAGTGTGACAAGCCGCTCTGGATTGCTTCGCTTCGCTCGCAATGACGGAGGCTGGGGGTTTCAGGGGTGGGCCGCCAACCCTTCGCGGAAACTGGGATAGCGCGGCGCCCAGCCCAACAGCCGCTTGGCCTTGCCATTCGCGACCCGCCGGTTCTCGGCATAGAAGGCGCGCGCCGCGGGCGACAGGCCTGCCTCGTCGAGCGTTTGTAGCGGCGGCAGCGACGCCCTCAGCATCGCACAACCCCATTCGACCAGCCGGTTCTGGTGGCACGGTTCATCGTCGGCGAGATTATAGACCCCCGCCGGTCCCTTGAACGATGCGATCACGCCGCGCGCAATGTCATCGACATGGACGCGGCTGAAGACCTGATCGGGCAGGGCAATCCGGTGCGCGCGGCCTTCGCCGATCCGGTCAAGGATCGAGCGGCCGGGGCCGTAGATGCCGGGGAGGCGGAAGACCGAGACATCGCCGCGCAGCGCCTGCCACGCCGCATCGGCTGCGTTGCGATCGGCGCGGCGGCCCTTGATCGGGGCGCTTTCATCGACCCACGCGCCGCCGGTATCGCCATAAACGCCGGTCGAGGACAGATAGCCGGCCCATGCCGCCGGGGCGACAGCGATGGCATCGCCATAGCGCGCCAGCACCGGCTCGGCGCCAGCGACCGGCGGCACCGACGAGAGGATATGCGTCGCCGACCGCAGCGCCGCGAGCACCGCGGCTGCGTCGGCAAAGGCGATGCTGTCGCCGCGCCCGTCCTGCGTCGTCCCGGCGACGTCCCACCCGCGCGCGCGCAGGCGGTCCGCAAGGTGGCTGGCGGCATAGCCCAGCCCGAAAATCAGCATGTTTCCCATCGCCCGCCTTATTGCGCGCCCCGCGCCCCGCGCCTAGACCCGAAACATGACCGACGCCTCTTCCACCCCCGCCATCCCCGTCACCATCCACCGCGGCGATTACCGCCCGCCCGACTGGCAGGTGCCGGACGTGGCGCTCGATTTCGCCTTGGCGGTCGAAGCGACGCGCGTTGCCGCGGCGCTGTCCGTCGTGCGCCATGCCGATGCGCCGGTACCGCTCGTCCTGCGTGGTGACGGGCTGACCCCGGCGGCGGTGCGTGTCGACGGCGAAGGCTGGAACGACTGGCGGCTGGACGGCAGCGATCTGGTGATCGATCTGGGCGAGCGGTCCGCGGCGACGGTCGAGATCGATACGCTGATCCATCCTGCCTCGAACACCCAGTTGATGGGGCTCTATGCCTCAAACGGGATGCTGTGCACCCAGTGCGAGGCCGAGGGGTTTCGGCGGATCACCTTTCACCCCGATCGCCCCGATGTGCTGAGCCGTTACAAGGTCCGCATGGAAGGCGACAAGGCGGCGTTCCCGATCCTGCTGTCGAACGGCAATTGCATCGCCAAGGGTGACGGCGCGGGCGGCAATCACTGGGCGCTGTGGGAAGATCCGTGGCCCAAGCCCTCCTATTTGTTCGCGCTCGTCGCGGGCGATCTGGTCGTCAACAAGGGCAGTTTCACGACGATGTCGGGGCGCGAGGTCGAGCTGGGCATCTGGGTGCGCGACGGTGATCAGGGGCGCACCGGCCATGCGATGCAGGCGCTGAAGGACAGCATGGCGTGGGATGAGCGCGTCTATGGCCGCGAATATGACCTCGATCTGTTCAACATCGTCGCGGTCAGCGATTTCAACATGGGGGCGATGGAGAATAAGGGGCTGAACGTCTTCAACACCCGCTATATCCTCGCCGATCCCGACACCGCGACCGACGTCGATTATGACGGGGTCGAGGGGGTCGTGGCGCACGAATATTTCCACAACTGGTCGGGCAACCGCGTCACCTGCCGCGACTGGTTCCAGTTGTCGTTGAAAGAAGGCTTCACCGTCTATCGCGACCAATGTTTTTCGGCCGACATGGGCTCACCCGCGGTCAAACGCATCGAGGACGTCCGCTTGCTCCGCGCCGCGCAATTCCCCGAGGATGCCGGGCCGCTCGCGCACCCGATTCGCCCCGACAGCTTTCAGGAAATCTCGAATTTCTACACCGCGACCATCTATAACAAGGGCGCCGAGATCATCCGCATGATGGCGACGATGGTCGGCGCGGAGCGCTTCCGGAAGGGCACCGACCTCTATTTCGATCGCCACGACGGCGAGGCGGCGACGTGCGAGGATTTCGTGCGCGCCATCGAGGACGGCGTGGGCATCGACCTGACGCAATTTCGCCTGTGGTATAGCCAGGCCGGGACGCCGCGCCTGACGCTGTCGCTGGTGCAAGAGGGCGGTGATTGGGCGCTCGACGTGACGCAGACGGTGCCGCCGACCCCGGGGCAGGACGACAAGCAGCCGATGATGATGCCGCTGAAGCTCTCGGCCTTTGCCATGGACGGCAGCGGCGCGGCCTTGCCCGAAACGCTGGTTGTCCTGACCGGTGCGACGCAGCGCGTGCCGCTCGGCGCCTTTGCGACGCGCCCCGCGCTGTCGATCAATCGCGGCTTTTCGGCGCCGGTGATCGTCGATTTCGCGCGCGCAGAGGGCGAGCTGGCGTGGCTGGCCGCGAACGATGATGATCCGTTTGCGCGCTACGAAGCGTTGCAGCAGTTGATGCTCGATACGCTGGTCGCCGCGGTATCGGGCGAGGCGCGCGATAGCCGGGCGGTGATCGACGCGATCGGTCGGACGCTGTCCGGCGCAGAAACCGACCCGGCGTTCGTCGCCGAGGCGGTGCTGCTGCCCAGCGAAGCCTTTATCGGTGACCAGATGGTGACGGTCGACCCCGACGCGATCCGCCGCGAACGGCTGGCGTTGCAGGCGGCGATCGGCACCGCGCTGGAAAGCCAGTGGCGCGCGATCCTGGCGGGCGCCGCGCCACCCGCGACCGACCTGTCGCGCCAGGCCAAGGGCGGCCGCCGCCTGCGCGGGGTCGCGCTCGCCTATCTGGCGGCCACCGCGATGGACGATGTGCCTGCGCTCGCGTTCCGGATATTCTCCGACGCCGACGGCATGACCGAACGTCAGGCGGCGCTGGCGACGCTGGCGCATGGCGACAGCGACGAACGTGTCGCGGCGCTCGACATCTTTTATCAGCGCTACCGCGACAACCCGCTGGTGCTTGACAAATGGTTTCAGGTGCAGGCGTGGTCGCTGCGCGCCGATACGGTCGCTGCGGTCAGGGAACTGGCGCAGCATCCCGACTTCACGCTGGCCAATCCCAATCGCGTGCGCTCGCTCTATGGCGCGCTATCGGGCAATCAGGCGGCGTTTCATCAGGCCGACGGCGCCGGATACCGGCTGATCGCCGACCTGGTCATCGCGCTCGATCCGAAGAACCCGCAAACATCGGCGCGGATGATCCCGCCCCTGGGCCGCTGGAAACGCTTCGACGACGCGCGCGCGACGATGATGAAGGCCGAGCTGGAGCGGATCTTGGCGCAGCCGGGGCTATCGCGCGATGTGACCGAACAGGCGTCGAAGAGTTTGCTGGGGTAGGGCGTTGGGGCAGTTTTGGGGTGGGGAGCTGCCGTTCTGTTCCCCGGCGAAAGCCGGGGCCCAGGGCGTCAGTAAGCAACCGTTCCGTGACCATGCCCTGGACCCCGGCTTTCGCCGGGGAACAGCAAAAAACCGTTCGCTAGTTGCTGATCGCCGTCAGGCGTTCAGCCCCCCAGCCACCCCGTAACCTCACCCGCCACTTTATTCGCGGCGCGGGTCAGCGCTTCGCCGACCGGCTTGGCCTCGACCTCGCCGCCGATCGCCTCGCGTGCCTCGAAGCGGCGTTGGCTGACGGTCTTGCCGCCCGCGGCGACGAGCATCGCCTGATAGACGACGACGGCTTCGCCGGTCCGCGCATCGACGCCGAATTCCATCAGTTGGCCCGCGAGCTGTTCGCCCGGTGCGGTCAGATATTGGCCCTCGTCGAGCACGACGCGCGCCGTGCTGGCGGAAACCGTTTCCGATATCAGGCGCTGGAACAGGCGGTTCGGCGCCTCGACCCATTGCGCGTCCTTGACGTAGGTGACGCTGCTATTGTCCTGCTGCACCGGGATGCGCGTTGTGCGCAGTTTCTGCGGCGCGGTCGGGATCAGGATCGTCAGCGTCGAGGCATCGGCGGCGGTACGCGCGGCGCCCGCCGGCGGTGCGGCCGCTGCATCGAGCGTCAGCAGGAAGGGCGGCGTCTTGCCGCCCAGGCCGATGCACGCTGACAGCGAGATGGCGGCGGCGGCGGCGAGTAGCGGCGTGCGAAAGCGGCGGATCATGGATTTGGTCCTCATTGCTTGTAATCGGGCAGCTTGCTGCCGCCCAGAACGGCGCCGGCGCCCTGCTGGTCGAGCTTATCGGTCAGGCTGGACAGCGACGCCGAGGTGCGGCGCAGGTCGCGGATCAGCGCGTTGGCTTCGGGGATCGTCGTTTCGCTGAAGGTCTTGAGGCCGGGGCGGGCGTCGGCGATCGCGCCTTCGAGCGTGGCCATCGATTCGCTTGCCGAGCGCAGCGTCTTGCGCAGATCCTGCATCGCCGGGTCAACGTTGCGGTCGATCGTCCCCTGCGCCGATGCCGCGAGATTGCCGATCTGTTCGGCGGCGACCCCGGTCTGCTGGATAGCGATCCGCGTATCGGCCAGCGCCTTTTCGATTGCGGGGCCGTTGCGGGCGAGGATCGCGGTGCTCGCTTCGACATTGTCGAGGATCGCGGCAAAGCTCGCCTGGTTCTTGTCGTCGGCGAGTTCGGCGAGCCGTTCGGTCAGCGTCGACAGCCGCTGAAGCAACTGCGGGGCGGTGTTGAGCAATTCGCCGAGGCCGCCGATGCGGGTCGGGATGACGGGCTTGCCCGCCGGCCCCTTGTCGGCAATCGCGGGCGCGCCCTTGACCGCACCGTCGAGCGAAATCTGCGACACGCCGGTGAAACCGACGCCTTCGAGCGCCGCGGTCGTGCCTTGCAGCACGGGCACGCCCTCGTTCACCTCGATGCGGACACGGACGAACTGCGGATCGTCGGGCCACAGCGCGATTTCGCGCACCTGACCTGACGGCACGCCCGAAAACTGGACTGCGGCGCCCTTGTTCAAACCATCGACCGATTGTTTGAAAAAGATGTCATATTCGCGTTTCTGGCCGCCGCTGTCGTTCGCGAGCCAGACGATGAAAAAGGCGAGCGCCGCGGTAAAGAGCAGGACAAAGGCGCCGACGAGGACGTTGTTCGAGCGAGTTTCCATCAGCTTTTCCTATCCTGCCGCTCGGTCGCGATATTGCATCCTGCCGCTGCCCGGCCGCGGGGTCCGTTGAAATAATCCTGTATCCAGGGATGCTCGGTGGCAAGCAATTCCGGGATGGTACCGACCGCGATCACCTTCTTTTCGGCGAGAACCGCGACGCGATCGCAAGTCGCATAGAGCGAGTCGAGATCATGGGTGATGAGGAAAACGGTGAGCCCCATCGTATCGGCGAGCTCGCGGATCAGTTCGTCGAATTTGGCGGCGCCGATCGGGTCGAGCCCAGCGGTCGGCTCGTCGAGAAACAGCAGCGCCGGATCGAGCGCGAGCGAGCGCGCCAGCCCGGCGCGCTTGACCATGCCGCCCGACAGCTCGGCGGGGTATTTCGGCCCGGCGTCGGGGGGCAGGCCGACCATCGCCACCTTGTACGCCGCAATTTCGTCGAGCAGTTTCTGGTCGGTGCGCGGATAATATTCGCGCAGCGGCACCTGGATATTTTCGGCGACGCTGAGCGTCGAGAACAAGGCTCCACCCTGGAACATCACGCCCCAGCGGCGGCGCAGGTCGCGCGATTCTTCTTCGTCGGCGATGGTGTCGAGCGTCTTGCCATAGACCTCGATCTCGCCCGCCGACGGGGTCTGGAGGCCGATGATCGAGCGCATCAGCACCGACTTGCCGGTGCCCGAGCCGCCGACGACCCCCATGATCTCGCCCGAGCGGACGTCGAGGTCGAGCCCGTCATGGATCACCGCGTCGCCAAACTGGTTGACCAGCCCGCGGATGCGGATGGCATGGTCGAATTCGTCGGGGCGCACCGCGTCGGCGGCGGCAAGCTCTTCGGCAACCTGTTCGTCGATCTCGTCGCTCATCAATTCCATCCGATCGACGAAAAGAAGACCGCGAACATCGCGTCGAGAACGATGACCAGGAAGATCGCCGCGACGACTGCCGAGGTGGTGCGCTGGCCGACTTCCTCGGCGTTCTGGCGCACCTGCATGCCCTCGTAACAGCCGGTGACCCCGATCAAGATGCCGAACACCGGCGCCTTGATCAGCATCGCCCAGAAATCGGTCATCGGGATGATGTCGCGCAGCAGCTGAACATAGGTGACCGGCGGAATGTCGAGCCCGATCCAGCAGAATACCCCGCCGCCGATGATCGCGCAGATGCTGGCGTAAAAGCCGAGCAGCGGCATCAGGATCGTCGCGGCGGCGACGCGCGGCAGCACGATCGCCTCCATCGGCGAGACGCCGATCGTGCGCATCGCGTCGATTTCCTCGGTCAGCTTCATCGTGCCGATTTGGGCGGCGAACGCCGATCCCGACCGGCCAGCGACCATGATCGCGGTCATCAACAGACCCAGTTCGCGGATCGAGGCGCGGCCGACCAGATTGACCGTGAACACTTCCAGCCCGAACTGGCGCAGCTGGACCGCGCCCTGCTGGGCGACGACGATGCCGATCAAAAAGGTCATCAGGCCGATAATCGGCAGCGCATCGACCCCGACCGATTGGAAGCGGGTGATGATGGCATGCCAGCGCAGCCGCCGCCGGGCGCGCAACTGGGTGCCCAGCGCCATGATCATGGCGCCGAAAAAGCCGATAATGCCGAGCAGTTCGTGCCACACCGCCATGCTGGCGACACCGACCTGTTCGAGCATCCGGACCAGCGGCGGACGGCGGTCGCGGTGGACGCGATATTCGCTCTTGTCGCTGGCCAATGCGTCGAGCAACCGCTGCGCTTCCGGGCTGGCGCCGGTGACTTTCGCGCCATGATCGTTGACGGTGCGGGTGACGATCCAGGCGCCGACGGTGTCGATCCGCTCGAGCGCGGACAGGTCGAGGGTCGCGATCGGGCCGAGCGCATCGAGCCGCGCCGGCAAATCGCCGAGACGCGCCAGCGTCAGCCGACCGGTGAAGCGGATGTCGGTGCCATTGGCACCCTCGCTTTGTTCGAAATCCGCCCTGGCCACCATCGTGCGGGGGACATTGTATTATTTGCCCCATCACGGCAAGCGAATCCCGCCCCCTTGGCCACCGCGCGGCGGCGTTCTATGACGGGTGAATGGAAACGCCGCCGATCGCCCCGCCCACCGATTACGCGCATCGCGTCGCGATGTACGATATGGACCGGACGATAACCCGATCAGGGACTTACAGCGGGTTCTTGATGCATGTTGCGCGGCGGCGGCAGCAATGGCGGCTGCTGTTGTTGCCGCTGGTGGGTCTGGCGAGCCTGGCCTATGCGCTGCGCCTGATCGACCGGTCGCGGTTGAAGGCGATCAACCTGCGGCTGCTGGTCGGACAGCGTTTCGCGCGCGCCGAAATCGCGCCGCTCGCCGAAAGCTATGCCGACAAGGTGGTGGCGCGCGGGCTGCATCCCGCCGCGCTGGAACAGATCGCCGCCGATCGCGAAGCGGGATACCGCCTGCTGCTGGCGACGGCGTCGTTCCATCTTTACGTCGATTCGATCGCCAAGCGGCTGGGCATGGACGATGTGCTGGCGACCCGGCTCGACGAGCCCGACGGCACCGATCATATCCATGCGCGATTGTCGGGCGACAATTGTTATGGCGAGGCCAAATTCGCGCGGATCGACGGCTGGATGGCCGCCAACGCGATCACCCGCGATGCCGCGCATATCCGCGCTTATTCGGACCATGTGTCCGATCACCCGATGCTGCGCTTTGCCGATGAGGCGGTCGCGACGACGCCGTCGCGCGGATTGAAGCGGCTGGCACCGCAGATGGGCTGGTCGGTGGTCGATTGGCGCCGCCGGAAATAGGCTTTCAGAACCCCGTCATTGCGAGCGAAGCGAAGCAATCCAGGGCGGTTTGCGCCAACTCTGGATTGCCGCGTCGCTTCGCTGCTCGCAATGACGGATTAAACCGCGTCCAACGCCTGCGCGAAATCGGCGATCAGGTCGTCGGCGTCCTCTATGCCGATCGAGATGCGGACCAGATTGTCGGTGATCCCCATCAACGCCTTGCGCGCGTCGGGCACCGACAAATGGGTCATCGCGGCGGGATGGCTGGCCAGCGTTTCGGTGCCGCCCAGGCTGACCGCGAGCTTGGCGATCTTCAGCGCGTCGAGAAAGCGGAAACTCTCCGCCTCGCCGCCCTTGATGAACAGCGAAAAGGTCGATCCGGCGCCGGTGCAATGGCGGTCGAAGATGTCCTTCTGCGATCCTTCGGGCAGGAAGCCGAGGTATCCCAGCCCGTCGACCTTGGGATGATCGCGCAGCCAGGCGCAGACCTTTTCGGCATTTTCGCCGGCGCGGCTCATCCGCAGTTCGACGGTTTCCATCGAGCGCAGCAGCATCCACGCGGTATGCGGATCGCAGATCGTGCCGATGGTGTTGCGCATCATGCGGATCGGGCCGAGCCAATGTTTCGCGCCCAGCACGCCGCCCGCGACCAGATCGCTATGGCCGCCGGCATATTTGGTCAGGCTGTAGAGGACGATGTCGGCGCCATGCGCCAGCGGCTTGGACCACAAGGGGCCAAGGAAGGTGTTGTCGATCGCGATCGGCGGCCGCGCGCCTTCGGCAAAGGCGGCGTCGGTCGCGGCGCGCATCGCTTGCACATCGACCAGCGCATTGGTCGGGTTGGCGGGGCTTTCCAGATAGACCATCGCGACCTTGCCGCCCTGATCATCGGCCATTTTTTTGGCGCGGACGAGGATCGCGTCCATGTCTTCGCGCGACGCTTCGGCAGGGAAATCGACGTAGGTGGCGCCAAAGCGCGACAGGATGCGCGCGATCAGCGTTTCGGTCGCGGCGTAGAGCGGGCCCGAATGGACGATGACGTCGTTCATGCTGACATGCGCGAGCAGCAGGGTGGCGATCGCCGACATGCCCGACGAGAACACCAGCGCATCCTCGGCCTTTTCCCACACGCCGAGCCGTGCTTCGAGGATTTCCTGGTTGGGGCCGTTGAAGCGTGAATAGACGAGGCCGTCGGCGCCGCCGGGGCGCTTGCCGGTGATCCCCTCGAAATGATGCTTGCCCGCCGCGGCGCTTTCAAACGCGAAGGTCGAGGTCAGAAAGATCGGCGGCTTGAGCGATCCTTCGGACAGCATCGGGTCATAGCCATAGCCCATCATCAGCGTTGCCGGTGACAGTTCGCGCCCACCGATTTCGGTGACGTCCTGCTTCGGCTTGCGGCGCGGGGTGGTGCCGGTGAGGTCGCTGTTGTCGATCGGGGGCATATAGTTTTCCTTGGGGTCAGATTAGTTTCGATTGCAACTAGCGCCCTTTGGTCCGCGCGTCACCCCAGCATCGCAACGGTCCAGATGACCCCGATCAGCAGCGGCACTCCGATGATGTCGAGCGCCAGACCCGCCTTCAACATGCGCGGCAGCGCGATATGATCGGTCGCCCAGGCCAGCGCGTTGGGACCGGTCCCCGACGGCAGCATGAAGCCCCAGCTCGCCGCCATCGCGACGGGCAGCGCGAGCAGGATCGGGTCGACCCCGGTCGCGGCGATCAGCGCCGCGAGCACCGGCATGATGCCGCTGGCGGTCGCGACATTGCTGGCAAATTCGGTGATCAGGATGGTGAGCGCGACGATGATCGCGGCGAGCGCAATCGTCGGGATGCTGCCGAGCGGGGCAAGGACGGCGCCCAGCCACGCGGCCAGCCCGCTGGCGGTGATCGCCGCGGCGAGCGCAAGGCCGCCGCCGAACATCATGATGACGCCCCACGGCGCGCGGTCGGCCTCTTTCCAGACGAGCAGCGGCCGACCGGTGCCGTCGGGCAGGACGAATAGCAGCAGGCCGCCCGCCACCGCGATGGTGCCGTCGGTCAGCGCGCCCTTGGGCAGGAAGGGTTCGAGCCAGGGCTGCGCGATCCAGGCGATCAGGACGAGCAGAAACACGGGAACGACGCGGCGTTCGGCGGTCGACCAAATCGCTTGTTTGCCCAGCGCCGACGTCGCCGCGACGCCGTCGAAGGGATGCGCGGCAAGGCGCTGAACCCGCGCGACAATGATCATCGCGGCGGGCGTGCCAAGCAGCACGACGGGCACGCCGTAAATCGCCCAGTCGAGGAACGAGATGCGAAGGCCCAGTGCCTTTTCGATCAGCCCCGCGGCGATGGCGTTGGTCGGGCTGCCGACGAGGGTGCCGAGCCCGCCGATCGACGCGGCAAAGGCGATGCCCATCATCACTGCGCCGGCAAAGCCCTCGGTCTCGCCCGCACGCACCCCGCCGGCGCGGACGACGGCGAGCGCGATCGGGATCATGATCAGCGTCGTCGAGGTATTGGAAATGAACATGCTGAGCAGCGCGGTTGCCGACATGAAGGCGAACAATAGCCCGGTCGCGGTCGGCGCGGCGCGCTTGAGCAAGGCGAGCGCGAGACGGCGGTGCAGCCCGACGCGCTCGATCGCCAGCGCCAGAAAGGCGCCGCCCAGGATCAGGAACAGGATCGGCGAATAATATTCCTTGGCGATGGCATTGGCGTCCATCACGCCAAAGGCGGGAACGAGCAGGAACGGCAGCAACGCGGTGACGGTCAGCGGCAGCGCCTCGGTCATCCACCAGACCGCCATCAACACCGTCATCGCCGCGACGTGCCAGGCGGTGGTTTCCATGCCCGCGGGGGCGGGCAGCGCGAGCATGACGACGAAGGTCAGCAAGCCGCCGACCAATCCAAACAGGCGCGTGCGTGTCATCCGTCCCCCATTGGTGTCAGTTCAGGCCGATCACCGACAATTGGCGGCCATAGGTATTTTCCCCTTTATGGCACGCGCGGCGATAGCTGAAATAATCCTCCGCCTCGGCATAGGTGTCCTGCCCGCCGATGGCAATTCGGACGACCCCCGCCGCGGCGAGGCGGGCGGCGACATAGGCGGCGATGTCGAACATCGCATGGCCGGGCTGGCCCGCGGCAAAGAAGCGTTCGTTGGCGGGATCGTCGGCGGTGAAGCGCTGCACAAAACTCTCGTCGACCTCGTAAGATGCCCGGGCGATGCACGGACCGATGGCCGCGGCAATGTTCGCACGGCGCGCGCCAAGGCTCTCCATCGCGGCGAGTGTGGCGTCGGTGACCCCGGCCAGCGCGCCTTTCCACCCGGCATGGGCCGCGCCGACGACGCCTGCGTCGCGGTCGGCGAACAACACAGGGACGCAGTCGGCAGTCAGGATACCGAGCAATATGCCCGGGGTGCGCGTGGCGAGCGCGTCGGCCTGTGGCCGTGCGGCGAGGTCGGCGGCGTCATCGACGATGCGGCAGTGGTTGCCATGGACCTGATAAACGCCGGTGAGCGCGCCGCCGGGGAGCACTGCATCGGCGACGCGGCGCCGGTTCTCGGCGATCAGCGCCGGGTCGTCGTCCGAGCCGAGGCCGCAGTTGAGCGAGGCCAGTTCGCCGGTCGACACGCCGCCGCGGCGGCCGAAAAAGCCATGCGCGATGCCGTCCAGCGGCGCTGCGGCGACGAACGGAGCGGTCACAGGTCGAGCCTGAAAAAACGATCTTCGTCGACATGATTGCCGACGCGAAATTCGTTGCGGCCGACGTCGTAAAAACCATAGCGCCGGTAAAAGGCCTGGGCGCGGTCATTCTCGGTGAACACGGTGAGGTAGAGGATCGACGCGCGCGCGCGCGCCCAGGCGATGCCCCATTCCATCAGCGCCACCGCGACGCCCGTTCCTTTGGCGGCGTCGGCGACATAAAGCTGGTGCAGCTCGACGGCATCGCCGGTCGGTTGCTCGGGCGGCAGGTCGAAATCGACCGGCCCCATCTTGATATAGCCGAGGATGGCCGCCGCCTCGCCGCGGACCAGCGCGATGGCGTAGCCGGGGTCGGCGAGCTGCGCGCGGACGCGGGCGGGCGGGTTCCAGTCGGCGAGGAAGGTCGCAAGGTCGGCCGGGTCATAGATATGGCCGAAGGTGTGGGTGAAGGATCCGTTGGCAAAGGCGGCGATCGCCTCGGCGTCACCGGGCGTTGCCAATTGTATCGCGGTCATGCGGCGCCTCCTGTGAAGCCGGTGGGGTGGGGCCAGCCCGGTGCGGTGATGGCCATCACCTTGAACAATTCGCCCATCGCATCGGCGGCGACAAGCCGGTCGCGCTGCCCCTGCAATTCGGCGGCGCGGGTCGGCGCGGCGGCGGCCAGCGATTGCAGCCGCGCGTCGATGCCCAGCCGTTGCAGCCATTCGCCCTGCGTCGCAACGGCAGTGGCGGCCGCCCCGGCGGGTCGCGCGGCGTCGGCGAGCGCGGTGAAATCGACATGGGTGGTCAGGTCAACCTCGCCCGGATCGGCAAAGGGGTCAGCAAAGCGGTGCGCCCTGACCGCTTGCAGCGTGTCGCCGACCGCAGGACCGGCATAACCATAGTCGATCACCAGCATCGCGCCGCCGAGCCGCGCAAGGCGAAAAGCGCAGCCCTGCATGATCGCCGCCGCCACCGGCGCGGTTTCGACGATGCTTCCCACGGCGGCGAAGCGGAGCGCCGCGGGGACGATGTCATCGGCGGGCGTTTTCCCCGGTACAGCGGCGAGCTTGTCGCCGCGTCGTTCGACCATATGCTCGCGCCAACCGTCGGCGGTGCGGATATATTGGTGGATGGGCAGAGCGTCGAAAAATTCATTGGCGACGATGATCAGCGGCGCGTCGTCGGGGAGGGCATCGATGTCGTCGTGATGCGCGGCCGTGGGCAGGCGGGTGCGCTGTGCCGCGCGCAGCGTGGGGCCCGTCTCGACCAGATGGATGCCGATCGGCGTGCAGCCGAAGCGCGCCATGGTGCGCAGCGCGTCGGCGGCGAGGGTGCCGCGCCCGGGGCCAAGCTCGACATAGCGGAACGCCGGATTGCCCGCGCGCGCCCACAGGTCGGCGATCCAGATGCCGACCATCTCGCCGAACATCTGGCTGATTTCGGGCGCCGTGGTGAAATCACCCGCGGCGCCCAGCGGGTCGCGCGTCGCATAATAATGGCTGTTCGCCGCGGCCATGAAATCGGCGACCGTCGTCGCCCGCGCCGCGGCGATGGCGCCGATCAGCGCAGCAGGCGTCGGCGGCCCGTCACGCAACGCTGTCGGGTCCGGCGACCGGCTCGATCCGCTGGCGCCGACCTTTGGCGGTGGCGACGAGCCAGATGCCGCCGATCAACATCGGCACGGTGAGCGTCTGCCCCATCGTCAGCCCCCACGACAGCGTGCCGAGCTGGACATCGGGTTCGCGCACGAACTCGACCGCAAAGCGGCTGAGGCCATAGATGATCGCCGCGACGCCGAACAGGAAACCGGGTTTGTAGCGCGCGTCGGTGCGCCAGAAGAGGAAAGCGAGGATCGCCATCATCAGTAGGCCTTCGAGGCCAGCCTCGTAGAGCTGGCTGGGGTGGCGCGGATCGTTGGTGCCGCTGCCCGGAAAGATGATCGCCCATGGCACGGTGGTCGCGCGGCCCCACAGCTCGCCGTTGACGAAGTTGGCGAGGCGGCCGAAAAAGAGGCCGAAGGGGATGACGCACGCGATATAGTCGCAAAAGCGCAGGAAGCTCAGCTTTTCCTTGCGCGTCACATACCAGATCGCGATCAGCACCCCGATGGCGCCGCCGTGCAGCGACATGCCGCCATCCCATAATTTGAAGATATCGAGCGGCTTTTGAATATAATTCCCGAGGTTGTAGAACAGCACATAGCCGAGCCGACCGCCGAGAATGATCCCGAGCATCGCATAGAAGATGATGTCGTCGGCGTGGCGCCGCGCCATCGGCGCGCCGGGCTGCGCGATCAGCTTGAGCAGATACCAATAGCCGACAAAGATACCGGCGAGGTAAGCAAGCGCGTACCAGCGGATCGGCAGGCCGAAAATGCTGAACGCAATCTCGCTGTTTTCTCCCATCAAATCTTGAAAGTTAAGATATTGCGTTGCTTCGGCTAAGGTTGCAAAAAGAAACATATCGTCGCGCGGTCCTTCCCCAGGAGAGGCCTCCCCATAAGGGGTAAGGCCAGCGAGACCAAGAGGAGAGATACACGATGCAATCAGCGCTCGATTTGCGCCTGGACGCCGCCTATAATCTGATCACCGGTCCGGGCGGACCGATCCAGGTCGGGTCCGTCGAACGCTTCGGCCAGCAGCTGCCCTTCATCACCAACGCACCGACCAATCTGGCGGATTATGTTGCGTTTTTTGCGGCGCAGCATGGCGACGCGACGTTTCTGGTCGAGGGTGACGAACGGCTGTCGTTCAAGCAGGTCTATCTCGCCGCCCGGCAGGTCGCGGCGGGACTGATCGAAGGCCATGGCGTGCAGCGCGGCGACCGCGTCGGGCTGGCGATGCGCAATGCCAATGCGTGGTGCGTTGCCTATATCGGCATCTTATTGGCGGGCGGCTGCGCGACCTTGCTCAACGGCTGGTGGCAAGGCGGCGAGCTGGCGGCGGGGATTACCGACAGCGAAGCCAAGCTGGTGATTGCCGATGAACAGCGCGCGGCTCGGCTCGAAGAGGTCGAGCATGGCGCCAAGGTCATTACCCTCGATATCCGGCAGCCGATCGATCAGGCAATCGCGCCGCTCACCGGCGCGGGGGGCAGCGCCGCGACCACGCTGCCGGTGCTGACCGGGCAGGATCTGGCGACGATCCTGTTCACATCGGGGTCGACCGGCCAGTCGAAGGGCGCCTTTTCGCGCCACGAGGCGATATGCCAGGCGATCTTCAACTATGTCACGCAGACCGCGAGCATCGTCCATCTGCTGACCGAAGACGGGCTGATGTCGGACATCCAGCCCGCGACCTTGATCTGCACCCCGCTGTTCCATGTCACCGCCGAAGTGCCGGTGTTCCTGCAAAGTTTCGCGCTCGGCCGCAAACTGGTGTTGATGCCGAAATGGAACGCCGACGAAGCGATGCGGCTGATCCAGGACGAAAAGTGCAATTATTTCGTCGGCGTGCCGCTGATGAGCTACGAAATATTGGTCAGCCCGAACCGCAAGAATTACGATCTGTCGACGTGCAAAAGCTATGCCGGCGGCGGCGCGCCGCGGCCGCCCGAACATGTGCGGCGCCTGGCGTCCGAAATGGGGGAGGCCAAGCCGCTGCTCGGCTATGGCCTGACCGAAACCAACGCCGTCGGGTGCGGCATCATCAACGAAAATTATGTCGCCAAGCCGCTGTCGACGGGCCCGGCGTCAAAGCCGCTGGTCGACATGGCGATCCTCGACGACAATGGCAGTGAATTGCCGCAAGGCGCCATCGGCGAAGTTTGCATCCGGTCGGTCGCCAATTTTTCGGGCTATTGGAACAATGAGGCGGCGACCAAGGCGGCCTTTTTCGACAATGGCTATTTCCGGTCGGGCGACCTCGGCTATGTCGATGAGGACGGTTATCTGTTCATCGTCGATCGCAAGAAGGACATCATCATCCGCGGCGGCGAGAATATCAGCTGTCAGGAAGTCGAAGCCGCGATTTACGAGCATCCCGACGCCAATGAATGTGCGGTGTTCGGCCTGCCCGACGAACGGCTGGGCGAGGTTGTCGGTGCGGTTGTCTGGGTCAAGCCGGGCAGCAGCGTGACCGCGGAGGACATGTGCTCGTTCCTCAGCGCGCGGCTGGCGCCCTATAAGGTGCCGTGCAAAATCTGGATGGCGAGCGACGCATTGCCGAAATTGGGCAGCGAAAAGATCGACAAGGTCAGTTTGCGCAATCACTATCGCGCCGAATATGCGGCCGAGGTCGTCGCGTAACTTTTTGCGGTGAAGGGGCGAACCGGGATCATGGCCGAGGCTGAAACTCCCGTCGCTCCATTGGCGCCGACGTTGCTGGCACCGGTGCGCGTGTATCGCCACCGGTTGCCGACGCGCGTCTGGCACTGGATCAATGCCGTCACGCTGCTCATCCTGCTGATGAGCGGGCTGACGATCTTTAACGCGCATCCGCGGCTTTACTGGGGCGAATATGGCGCCAATTTCGACCGCGCCTGGCTGGTGATCGGCTCGACCGCCGACAGCGGCTATCTGCGCGTCGGCGACTGGCGGGTCGAGACAACCGGCGTGCTCGGCCGCTGGACCGATGCTGAGGGCGTGGAAAAGACCTGGGCCTTTCCGGGCTGGGCGACGATCCCGACCAGCTACAGTCTGGCCGACGGGCGGCGCTGGCATCTGTTTTTCGCGTGGGTGATGGCGATCGGGCTGACGCTCTATATGCTGTGGACCGTGGTTGCCGGGCATCTGCGCAAGGATTTGCACGTGCGCCGCGGCGAATGGTCACCGCGCCACATCTGGCACGATGTGAAGGATCACGCGCGGCTGCGCTTTCCAAGGGGTGAGGCGGCGGCGCGTTACGGCATCCTGCAAAAGTTCAGCTATATCGGGGTGATCTTCATCCTGCTGCCGCTGATGATCGCGACCGGCCTGACCATGTCGCCCGGGCTGAACGCCAGCGCCCCATGGCTGCTCGACCTGTTCGGCGGGCGCCAGTCGGCGCGGTCGATCCACTTCATCGCGGCGTGGGCGCTGGTCGCGTTTTTTGTTGTCCACATCGTCATGGTGTTGTTGGCGGGGCCGTTGAACGAGGTCCGGTCGATGGTGACCGGCTGGTTCCGCTTGCCGCCGGAGAAAGACGCATGAGCGAGCTAATTCTGCCGCGGCGGCAATTGCTCGTCCGCGCCGGGGGGCTGGCGGCGGCGCTGCCCTTCCTGTCGGCCTGCGACGCGATCAACGACACGCCCGCGGTGCGCAAGATCCTGTCGATGGGCGAAGAGATGAACCGCGCGAGCCAGCGGGCATTGACCGATCGGAATGCGCTGGCGCGCGAGTTCAGCCGCGCCGACCTGTCGCCCTATTTCCGGCCGAACGGGACGCGGCTGCCCGCGGGCGCCGCTTATGCCGGGCATGCAGCGAGCGGCTTTGCCGACTGGCGGGTCGCGGTCACCGGGCTGGTGGCGCGGCCGCTGTCGCTGTCGATGGCGGACATCCGCGCGATGCCGCAGCGCACCCAGATCACCCGCCACGACTGTGTCGAAGGGTGGAGCGCCATCGGGCAATGGACCGGGGTGCAGCTGAGCCGCATCCTGGCCGCCGCGGGGGTCAAGGACAGCGCGCGTTACATCGTGTTTCGCTGCGCCGACCGGCTTGGCGATGCGCTCTATTATGAAAGCTGCGACATGGTCGATGCGCGGCATCCGCAGACGATCATGGCGTGGGCGCTCAACGATGCGGTGCTGCCGATCGCCAATGGGGCGCCGTTGCGGCTGCGGATCGAGCGCCAGCTTGGCTATAAGCACGCCAAATATGTGAATGCGATCGAGGCAGTCGCCAGCCTCGACGCGATCGGCGCGGGCAAGGGCGGCTATTGGGAAGACCGCATCGCTTATGAATGGTATGCGGGGATTTGAACCGCGCGCGCGCCACGAGCCAGGACGGCAAAGTTCAGTAAAGTTCAGCCCAATGGCGATCCCCGCTCGGCGCGCTGAACCCGACGCTGCGGTGGGCGCGACGCGGCTCGCCCGCTAGCTTGTTCCACGCCCGAATATTGTAGGAAAGCGATATTTTCATTCGCGTCATGGCGAGCGGAGCGAAGCAATCCAGAGTGGCGTATCCCGCTCTGGATTGCTTCGCTTCGCTCGCCATGACGAGGCTTATAACCCGAGCCGTCAAGGCCCATCACGTCGGATAGCGCTCGTTCATGACGTCCCAGCTCAGCACGACCAGCTTTTCGAGCACGTCCAAATCGACATCGGCGAGCTTGTTGACGTAAAGGCATGATTTTCCGACCTTATATTTTCCAAGCTGCGCGAACAGCAGGTCCGCCTCGGGCTGGCGGTCGCAGTAATGGCCCATCAGATACAGCGTCAGCGCCGCTTTGCGCGGGCTGAACCCGGCGCGGCACATCGTCCCCGAATGGCCGCTGTCATAGGTATAGTCATAGCTGCCATAGCCGATGATCGACGGCCCCCACATCTTCGGTTCGAGCCCGGTCACGCGGCGGTGCATCGCGTCGATCACCGCGGCCTCCTCGCGCCGCCGCGCCTCGGGCACCGCGGCAATGAAGTCGGCGACGCCGACTTCGGTCGCTTTGGTCTTGATTTCGGTTTTGCCCATCGCATGTCTCCCGCGATGGAAATAGCGGGTTGGCGCCGACAATCCAAGCCAGCGGGGTCGCGCGCGGCGACCCCGCTGGATTTGCCGCGCGGTCAGCGCTGCGTGCGCTTGCCCGCGAGTTCGGCCACCAGCGCCGGGGCGGGCCAGATTTTCTCCAGCGCCTGCTGCACCGCCGCGCTCGACACGACGACGGTGCGGTTCAACGTCCCGTCATAGCCGAAATTGCCGCCGAGCGAGTGGATGTTGCCGTCGAACGCGGCGCCGATCACGCTGCCGTCGCGGGCGATCACCGGCGACCCGGAATTGCCGCCGATGATGTCGTTGGTGGTGACGAAATTATACACCGCCGCCTTGTCGATCCGGCTTTCGGCATCGACGAAGCCCTTGGCGAGTTGATAGGGCGCCTGGCCGGTGGCGCGGTCGTAGGTGCCGCCCATCACCGTTGTCGGCGCGACGGGCTTGCCGCGCTCGTCCCAGCCCTTGACCTGACCATAGGACAGCCGCAGCGTGAAGGTCGCGTCGGGATAGAGGCTGTCGCCATAGGCAGCAAAACGCGCCTTTGCGAGCCGCGCCTGCGCCGCGGTGACCGGCGCGTCATAATCGCGGTCGAACGCCGTTTTGATCGCGCGCGCGCGCGGATCGAGCGCGGCAAAAAAACGGATCATCGGATCGTCCGACGCCGCGATCGCCGCCGCGCCGCCCTCCCACAATTGTTTGCGGTAAGCGGGGTCGGCCAGCTTCGTTCCGGTCACCAGCCGCTTGCCAAGCGCTTCGGGGCTTTCCTTGCCCAGCAGCATTTTGACGTCTTCATTGTCGGCACCCAGATATTCGCGCGCCTTGCTGGCCCAGAAGCTGACGCCCAGTTCTTCCAGCCAGGGATAGGTCGGAACCGGATCGGTCAGCCGCTTTTCGGTCAGCGGCAGCGCCGAATCGGTAAAGCCGGGCAGGCGTTCATTGTTCGGCTTGCCGCGTTCGGCCGCGGCGCGCACCAGCGTCTGCGCGTAACCCGCGAGCGTCGAATAGCTGGCGGGGCCGCTTTGCAGGAACACGCTGTCGAAATAGCTGTTGCGCCGTTCGGCCATCGCCGTGCCGATTTCGGACCAGGGATCACCAATTTCGGCATTGCCCTTCACCCGTGCGCGCAGATCGGCTTCTTCGGCGGTCAGCTTGGCGGTGAAGGCCGGATCGTTGAGCGCCCGGAACTGCCCCGACAGCGCCTTGAAGCTGTTCTCATAACCGAACAGCTCGTCGCCGCCCTCGCGTGTCTTTGCCGGACTTTCGTCCATCTCGGCGATCAGGCGGCCGCGGAATTCGGACAGCAGGATCAGGGTCAACGGCAGGCGTTCGCTGCGCTGGAATTCGCGCTGGGTTTCGGTCAGCAGCCGCTGGGTCGAGCCGGGGTTGCCGACGACGAAGGTGATTTCGCCGGCTTGCGGCGCGCGCGGGTTCCATTTGAGGTGGACCGGCGTCGCCACCGGCTTGCCGTCTTCATAGGCGCGCAGGAAGGCGGCATCCATCGCGTAGCGCGGGAAGTTGAAATTGTCGGGATCGCCGCCAAAGAAGGCCGCCTGGAATTCGGGCGCCCACGCGATGCGGACGTCGCTGTACTTGCGATATTTATACAGCTTGTACTGGCCGCCGCCGAACAAGGTCACAATCTGACAGCGCGTCTTGTCGCGATCGGTACAACCCGCCGATTCCAGTTCGGCGATCCGCGCATCACGCGCCTTGACCAGCGCCGCGCCGGTCAGCCCCCCGATCGCGCCCTGAATGTCGGCGGTGGCGTCGGTGATCGACGTGACGACCTCCGCCTGTTGTCCCGGGCATTTGCGTTCGCGCGCGCGGTCGGCGGGATTGAAGCCGCCGGCGACCAGATCGCTGTCGGCGGTCGACAGATTTTGCAGGCAGCCGATGACGCAATGATGGTTGGTCAGGATCAGCCCCTCGCTCGACACAAAGGAGGCCGAGCAGCCGCCGGTCAGCCGCACCGCGGCGGCCTGAGTCCGCGCGAGCCATTGCTGGTCGGGCGCCCAGCCATAGGCCTTGCGGATCGCGTCGGTGGGAACGCCGTCAAACGTCCACATGCCCTCTTCGGCGGCGGCCGGGCTGACGGTGTTGAAGGCGGCGAGAGCGGCGAGAGCGGCGAAGGTCAGGGCAAGGGTCAGGCGCATGAGGATCCTCTTCGGCGTTATAGGGTATCATTTGATACTAGCGGCGGCGGCGAAGGCGGCCAAGCGAATAAAGCACGCCGGAGCGGTAGCATACAGGCGCCGGTTGCGCGCTGCGCGGCGGGCTGCTAGCCGCGCCCGCGTCTGTCCTCACGCCAAAGGTGTCATCATGTCCGAGTCCTTCAAGCGCGTCGTCCTCGCCTATTCGGGCGGTCTCGATACCAGCGTTATCCTGAAGTGGCTACAGGTCACCTATGGCTGCGAGGTGGTGACCTTTACCGCCGATCTGGGGCAGGGCGAGGAACTGGAACCCGCGCGCGCCAAGGCGGTGATGATGGGGGTCAAGCCCGAACATATCTATATCGACGATCTGAAAGAGGAATTTGTCCGCGACTTCGTCTTTCCGATGATGCGCGCCAATGCGCGCTACGAGGGCGATTATCTGCTCGGCACCTCGATCGCGCGGCCGCTGATTTCCAAGCGGTTGGTCGAGATTGCGCAGGAAACCGGCGCCGACGCGGTGGCGCATGGCGCGACCGGCAAGGGCAATGATCAGGTGCGGTTCGAGCTGTCGGCCTATGCGCTCAATCCCGACATCAAGGTGATCGCGCCGTGGCGCGAATGGGATTTGGCGAGCCGCACCGCACTGATCGAATTTGCCGAGCAACACCAGATTCCGGTGCCCAGGGACAAGCGCGGCGAAAGTCCGTTTTCGACCGACGCCAACCTTCTCCACACCTCGTCGGAGGGCAAGGTGCTCGAAAATCCGTGGGACGAGACCCCCGACTATGTCTATTCGCGCACCGTCAATCCCGAGGATGCGCCCGACACCCCCGAATATATCACGGTCGATTTCGAGCGCGGCGATGGCGTCGCGCTGAACGGCGAAGCGATGTCGCCCGCGACCTTGCTCGCGGCGCTGAACGATCTGGGCCGCAAGCATGGCATCGGCCGCCTCGACCTGGTCGAGAACCGCTTCGTCGGCATGAAATCGCGCGGCATGTACGAAACCCCGGGCGGCGAGATTTATGCGCGCGCCCACCGCGGTATCGAAAGCATCACGCTCGACCGCGGCGCCGCGCATCTGAAAGATGAGCTGATGCCGAAATATGCCGAGCTGATCTACAACGGCTTCTGGTTCGCACCCGAACGCGAGATGTTGCAGGCGGCAATCGACCATAGCCAGGAAAAGGTCAGCGGCACCGTGCGGCTCAAGCTCTATAAGGGCAACGCCAGCGTTGTCGGCCGCAAGTCGCCGAACAGCCTGTACAGCGAACGCCATGTGACGTTCGAGGATGACGCCGGCGCCTATGATCAGAAGGACGCGGCGGGGTTCATCAAACTGAACGCGCTGCGCCTGAAGCTGCTCGCCAAGCGCGACCGCTGAGCCGCGGGCCGACCGCGGCCCCGACGTCATGATCACCGATTGGATCGTTCCGGGCGGCACAGGCCGGGATCGCTTCGTCGCATATTCGGTGCGACACCGCGCCGGGACGGGAACCGGCCGCGCCGTCCCGCGTGATGGCGTCATGACTTTGCCACATGGCGATGATAGCCATAGCGCAGTAAGTTAGTGAGAATATGTAAGAAAATAGCCAGGGGCGGGCGTATAGCGAGTATGAAGCGATGCAGAATCCACCGGCCTTGGACAACCCCGACTATGAATGGCGCCCCTGCCGGGTGGCCTTTCCGCGCGTCGGTTTGCTGATCAATCGGGACGGCGTGCGGACCGGGATGATATGGCCCGGCCGCTATCTTGTTCGCAAGTCGCGCACGTTCAGCAAATGGATATATCGGCAGCCTTCGGCGGATGAGCAGCTGTAAAGTTTCGGCGCCATCCGCCTGACGAAACGCAACCGAAATGTAGCATTAGCATGGCGCCCGGACCTGCGCTAAAGGGCGATTCGTGACTGCGACCCGCTTTTTCTCCGACAATGCTGCAACGGTTCATCCGGCGGTGATGGAAGCCCTGGCGGCTGCCAATCATGTCGACACTGCCTATGATGGCGACGCGCTCAGCCAATCGCTCGACGCGGCCTTTTCCGAGCTGTTCGAGAGCGATTGCGAAGTCGTGTGGATTCCCACCGGAACCGCGGCGAACAGCATCATTCTCGCCCATTTTGTGCGCCCGTGGCAGGGCATTCTCTGTTATGAAGAGGCGCATATCGAGGTCGATGAATGCGGCGCGCCGACCTTTTATTCGGGCGGTGCCACGCTGATGACGCTGCCCGGGCGCGGTGCCAAGATCGACGCGGAGGCATTGAAGGCCCGGATTGCCGGCATCCGGCAGGATGTGCACCAGGTCCAGCCCGCCGCGATCAGCATCACCAACGCGACCGAATATGGCCTGGCGTGGCGGGCGCAGGAAATCGGCGAAATCAGCGAGATTGCCAAGAGCAAGGGCATGAAGCTGCACATGGACGGCGCCCGCTTTGCCAATGCCGTCGCCTATCTGGACTGCGCCCCCGCCGACGTCACCTGGCGCGCCGGGGTCGACGCGCTGTCGTTCGGCTTTACCAAAAATGGCGCGATGATGGCCGAGGCGATCGTCTTTTTCGGCGGCAGCGGCGGGCCGGGGGTTCGCGAACTGAAGAAGCGCGGCGGTCATCTGCTCAGCAAGGGGCGGTTTGTCGCGGCGCAGATCCGCGCGATGCTGACGAACGACCTTTGGCTGACCAATGCGCGCGCCGCCAACGTCGGGGCGGCGACGCTGGCGATGGCGTGCGGCGAGCGGCTGATGCATCCGGTCGAGGCGAATGAATTGTTCGTGCGCCTGACCGCGACCGAGGCCGCGAAACTGCGCGGCGCCGGGTTTGATTTCTACGACTGGGGCGAAGGCGCGGCGCGCCTGGTCGTCAGCTGGGATCAGGATGCGAAGGCGGTCGCGCCACTGGCGGCCGCGATCGCGGCGCTATGAGCGCGCCGCCCGGCCTGCTGACGCCGCGCGTCCTTTTTCCGTTCCTGTTCATCACCCTGATTTGGGGATCGACTTGGATTGTCATCACCGGGCAGCTCGGCGTCGTGCCGCCGAGCTGGTCGGTCGCCTATCGCTTTTTTGTCGGGGCGGCGGCGATGTTCGCTTATGCGGCGTGGCGCCGCGAGCGGTTGACGCTGTCGGGGGCGGGCTGGGGTTTTGCCGCGCTGCTCGGCCTCGCGCAATTCGCGCTCAACTTCAACTTTGTCTATCGTGCCGAACAGCACATCACCTCCGGACTGGTTGCGGTGCTGTTTGCGCTGTTGATCGTGCCGAACACGTTGCTTGGCCGCGTCTTTTTGAAAACGCGGGTCGAGGGGCGTTTCCTGCTCGGCGCGGGGATCGCGATCGTCGGGGTCGGCATGATGATCCTCCACGAATATCGCGCCGCCAATGTCAGCGCGGGCGAAGTGCTGATCGGGACGGTGCTGACATTATGCGGCGTGATGAGCGCGTCGGCGTCCAATGTGATGCAGGGTTCGGGCATCGCGCGCGAGCAGTCGATGGCGGTGATGATTGCGTGGGCGATGCTGTTTGGCGCGCTGGGTGATGCGCTGTTCGCCTGGGTGACAACCGGCCCGCCGGTGATCCAAATGACGCCGGCCTATCTTGGCGGCGTATTCTATCTCGGCGTGATTGCCAGCGCGGTGACCTTCCCGCTCTATTTCAACATCATTCGCGCCGTCGGGCCGGGGCAGGCGGCGTGGTCGAGCGTGCTGATCCCGATCATCGCGATGGGGTTCTCGACGCTGTTCGAGGGCTATCGCTGGGCGCCGCTGTCGATCGCGGGGGGCGCGGTGGCGCTGATCGGACTGGTGATCGCGGTGGCGAAACGCCCCGAACGGCCCTCGGTCAGTGGGAACACGGTTTCGGTGCCGGTTGTGGAGCCCAAAAACTCTTAAAATAGCCTCGCAACGAGCGGAGAGTGGTCGGGGTTTAACCCGCGCTGATCCGCTCGATATCGGCGCCGACCGCCTGGAGTTTCTCTTCCAGCCGTTCGTAGCCGCGGTCGAGGTGATAGACGCGGTTGACTTCGGTCGTCCCCTCGGCAGCCAACCCGGCGATGATCAGGCTCATCGACGCGCGCAGGTCGGTCGCCATCACCGGTGCGCCGATCAGCTTATCGACCCCGCGCACCACTGCGCTGCGGCCGCGGACGTCGATGTCGCAGCCCATGCGCGCCAGCTCGGGGACGTGCATGTACCGGTTCTCGAAAATCGTTTCGGTGAACAGCGACGCACCCTTGCCGAGCGTCGCCATCGCCATGAACTGTGCCTGCATGTCGGTGGCAAAGCCCGGATAGGGGGCGGTCGACAGGGTGACCGGTTCGGCGCGGCCCGACATGGCAACGCGGATACCGGTCTTGGTTTCCTCGACCGTCGCGCCGGCCTGGCGCAGCGCGGCGAGCGTCGCTTCCATCTCGTCGGCCTTGGCGCCGACCAGCTCGACGTCGCCTTCGGTGATCACCGCGGCGCAGGCATAGCTGCCCGCCTCGATGCGGTCGGCCATGACGCGGTAGGTCGCGCCGTGCAGCCGATCGACGCCCTCGATGGTCAGCGTTTCGGTGCCGATGCCGTCGATATGCGCGCCCATCGCGACCAGGCAGTTGCACAGATCGACGATCTCGGGCTCGCGCGCGGCGTTTTCGAGGACGCAGGTGCCCTTGGCGAGCGATGCCGCCATCAGCGCGTTTTCGGTCGCGCCGACCGACACCACCGGAAAGGTGAACTTGCCGCCAGCGAGCCGTCCGCCCGGTGCGACCGCCTTTACATAACCCGAAGTCAGCTCGATCTGCGCGCCAAAGGCTTCCAGGGCTTTCAGATGCAGGTCGATCGGGCGGTTGCCGATGGCGCAGCCGCCGGGCAGCGACACCGTCGCCTCGCCCGCGCGCGCGAGCAGCGGGCCGAGCACGAGGATCGAGGCGCGCATCTTGCGGACGATGTCATAGGGCGCGACGGTCGAGGTCAGCGTCGTCGTCCGCGCGGTCATCACGCGGCCGAAATCCTCGGGCCGCGATCCCTCGATCGTCGTCGAACAGCCCAGCTGGTTGAGCAGGTGGCCGAAACCGTCGACGTCGGCGAGCCGCGGCAGGTTGCGCAGCGTCAGCGGCTCGTCGGTGAGCAGCGCGCAGGGCAGCAGGGTGAGCGCCGCATTCTTGGCGCCGGAGATGGGGATACGGCCCTTGAGTCGCTGGCCGCCGCGAATGACGATTTGATCCATCGGCTGTCTTTAGCGCACGGGCGCGGGCGCGCAAGCGGGGCCAAGCGAAGCGGTGGCCGCCAAGCAGCATTCGCCGTGGCTTTCCGGTCCCGAATATGAAACTATCCACCGCGATATCCGGGTTCGACCAGGGCAGTGCGAACCGAGGCGGCTTTTCACAGGGGAGAAGGTCATGCGGAACAATGTCGTCACGATCGTTACGTCAGCGGCATTGATCGCCAGCCAGCTGGCCGTCCCGGTGATGCCGCAATCGACCTATCCCTATCCGCCGCCGGGCGGCCCGCAGA
This sequence comes from uncultured Sphingopyxis sp., assembly GCA_964502035.1. Taxonomy (GTDB): domain Bacteria; phylum Pseudomonadota; class Alphaproteobacteria; order Sphingomonadales; family Sphingomonadaceae; genus Sphingopyxis. The sequence continues at coordinate 91,437 of CAZCUW010000004.1, forward strand.
TCCAGCCGCCGCGTGACGGCTACGCAGGAACGATCCGCTGCGAAGCGCGGGGCAACACCACCCAGCGTTGCAGCGTCCGCACCGACAATCGCGTCGATCTGTTGCGCGTGATCGGCGGGCGCTGTTCAAAAGCGCGCGACTGGGGGTTCACCGCGAACCAGATTTGGGTGTCGGGCGGTTGCCGCGCCGAATTCGGCTATGGTTATGCCAATAGCGGCGGCTATCCGACCCCGTTGCCGCAGCCGGTCGATGATTATGCTGGGACGCTGAATTGCGAATCGTGGAGCTATAAATATCAGCAGTGCAATGTGCCGACGAACAATCGCGTCGAACTGACGCGCAAAATTGCGGGCAAATGTAACGCGGGGCGGCAATGGGGCTATACCGGCGACTATATCTGGGTCGACAAGGGCTGCCGCGCCGAATTTTCCTATGGCTATCGCAATGTGCAGCCGATCCGCCCCGATAAGGACAAGGGGCCGAGCACCGGGCTGATCATCGGCGGGGTTGTCGTCGCCGGCGGATTGCTTGCGTTGCTGCTCAGCAAGAAGAAGAAATCGGCCGACGGTACGACCGAGGAAAGCGCGGCGGCGCACCCGCCGCGCGGACCGGCGACGTTGAGCGCGAACCTCAGCGGGCTGCCCAGCGCGGCGCGGCCGTCGGTGCAGAATTGCATGACCGATGCCGCGCGGCAGATTGGGGTCACGGGCGGCACTCGGCTGTCCTATGACAAGCTGGTCTCGCTCGAACAGGGTAACGGCGGCTGGCGGATCCGCGCCGCGATGACCGCGACCTATCCCGACGGCGCGCGACCGGTCGAAATGTACTGCCGCGCAACGCCGAGCGAGATCATCCAGCTGGATTTTTCGTAGCGGCTATCGTGTTCCGCGTCATTGCGAGGAGCGACGCGACGAAGCAAGCCAGAGCGGTGCATGACCGCCCCTGGATTGCTTCGCTTCGCTCGCAATGACGACTATATTTTATTCGATCAACGCTTCCTCGACCTGACCAAGCCGGTCTTTGCCAAAGAACATCGCATCGCCGACGAAGAATGTCGGGATGCCGAACACCCCGCGCGCGACCGCCGCCTCGGTGTTGGCGACCAGCCTGACCTTGATCTCTGGTTCCTGCGTGCGCGCGAGCAGCGCGGGGCCGTCGAAGCCGTTCGCCGACAGGAAGGTCGCGATAACCTCGGCATCGTCCATCTTCAGCCCGTCTTCCCACATCGCGCGGTTCACCGCATCGATGTAATCGTCGAGCACGCCTTCATCGCCCGCGACGATCGCGCCGCGCATGATCGTCAGCGTGTTGACCGGGAAATGCGGGTTGATGCGGAACTTTTTCAGGCCATGTTTTGCGATGAAGCGCCGCATTTCCAGATTTTCATAAGCAAGCTTGGCCGGGGCGTCGGCATATTGCACCATCGGTGCCTTGTTGCCCGTCGCCTTGAAAATGCCGCCGAGCAGGCAGGGGGTGATGAGCAGGTCGGCGCCGGTGCGGTCGAGCAGCTCGGGCAGCGCCTTCATCGACAGATAGGCGTTGGGGCTGCCGAAATCGAAGATGAGTTCCAAAGTCTTTTGGGCGGTCTTGGTCACCATTTTTCTCCCCAGGGGCGCAGGTCGAGTTCGTGCGTCCACGCGCTTTTCGGCTGCTGATGAAGCATCACATAATTGGCGGCGATCGCGGCCGGATTGAGGATCAGATCCTGCGCCTTGGCGTTGTCGAAATCGGGATGGCGGCCCTTGATGAAATCGGTGTCGATCGCGCCGTCGATGACGGTGTGGGCGACATGGATGCCCTGCGGCCCCAGCTCGCGTGCCATCGCCTGGGCGAGCATACGCAGCGCGCCCTTGGCGCCCGAGAAGGCAGAAAAACCTGATCCGCCGCGCAACGATGCGGTCGCGCCCGTGAAGATGATCGTGCCGCGGCCGCGCGGGGTCATCCGCTTCGCCGCTTCGCGCCCCATCAGGAAGCCGCCGAGGCACGCCATTTCCCACACCTTGGTGTAAACGCGCACCGTCGTTTCGGTGATCGGGAAATTTACATTGGCGCCGATGTTGAACACCGCGACCTCGACCGGCCCGACCTCGGCCTCGACCTGATCGAACAGCGCGATCATCGCGGTTTCGTCGCGCGCGTCGGCGGGGAAGGCGCGGGCGCTGTATCCATCATCGCGGATCGACTGCGCCAGCGCTTCGAGTTGATCGGCATTGCGTGTCCGGCGGTTGACGCAGGCGGTGAGGCCTTCGGCGGCAAAGGCGCGCGCGATGGCGCCGCCGGTGGCGTCGCCGGCCCCGATGATGACGGCTGCGGGATTGGACATGCGCGAATCTCCTCTTGCGCCCCTTAGTAACTATGATAATCATAGTGACAAGAGATTTTTCGTTGTATGCGGAGCATGTAGGATGACCTTGCGAGATATGACGGGAGGTTAGAGGAATTCCGATGCCCAAACGCGCCGATCTGTCAGCGACCTTTTGCCCCGTCGGCCGATCGGCCGAATTGCTCGGCGATCGCGCGGTGCTGCTCATCCTGCGCGACCTGTTCTTTGGCAACCGGCGGTTCGAGGTCATTGCCGCCAATACCGGTCTTGGCCCGCAGCTCGTATCGGCGCGGCTCAAGCTGCTCGAGAGCGAAGGCGTGGTCGAGCGGCGGGCGTATCAGGCGCGCCCCGTCCGCCACGAATATTGGCTGACCGCCAAGGGCAAGGATCTGTTCGACGTCCTCTATGCGATGCGCGGCTGGGCCGAACGCTGGGCGTACCGCGCAGGCGAAACGGGCGGCGGTCCTGCGATGCGTTATATCCACCGCGCGTGCGGCACCGATGTCGGCACGGCGACGGTCTGCCCCGGGTGTGGCGAGGCGTTGGGTTATGGCGATTTGAAGGGCGAGCCCTCGTCGGCGCTGCGGGCGGAGCAGGTCAGGCGGGCCGACCGCTGACGAAATGCGTCATTGCGAGCGAAGCGAAGCAATCCAGGGCGGCTTACGCAGGCTCTGGATTGCCGCGTCGCCTGCGGCTCCTCGCAATGACGGGTTGATGGCGTTTTACGCCTTCTCCAGCGTGCATTGCAGCGGGTGCTGGTTCTGCCGCGCGGCGTCCATCACCTGATTGACCTTGGTTTCGGCGACTTCATAGCTGAACACGCCGCACACCCCGACGCCCTGCTGATGGACGTGGAGCATCACCTGTGTTGCCTGTTCGATGTCCATGTTGAAAAAGCGCTGGAGCACCATCACGACGAATTCCATCGGTGTGTAATCGTCGTTGAGCAGCAGCACCTTGTACATCGACGGCTTTTTCGCCTTGGCGCGGGTGCGCGTGGCGATGCCGACGCCGGGGGTGCCGGGCGAGCCGTCGTCCTTGTCCGCCATGGCGCGGGGCGGCTGGTTGGTTGCAGCAGGAAACATCATGGGCAGGAATATCGCAAGCCGCGGGCGAAGCGCAAGAGGGCGGCGGCGCATTAACCCCCTTTTCGCGGGGTCATCGGTCGCCCGAAAAACAAGAACCGCCCGCTTCCTGGGGAAGCGAGCGGCCTTGGGGGTGTCGGCGCAGGCGGGGAGGGAGGGGGAATGCCCGCGCCAACGGAAGGTGAAAGCCCTTAGGCGGCCTTCATCTTCGAGGTGATGACCGACACGCGGTTCGAGATCGGCGCGAAGCTGTCGTTCGCCATCTTGACGACCAGCTCGCTGGTCTTCGAGGTCTGGGCGACAGCGGCGTCGAACGCCTTCTTGCTGTTTTCGGCATAGAGCTTGAAGAAGTCGGCCGGGGTCTTGACGGCGGTGTAGCCCTTCAGCGCGGCGGTGGTGTCTTCAAAGCTCTTGCGAGCGAAGGTGACGCCTTCCTGGCCCAGAACTTCCATGTTCTTGGCAGCGATCTTGCCGGCTTCGACGAGGGCTTCGACGTTCGCCTTGTTGAATTCGACGGCTTCTTCAGCGAGCTTGCTGGTCTTGCTCATCGCTTCCTTGGCCTTCTCGTTGAAGTCGGCGGTCAGGGCTTCGGTGCGGGTCTTCGCTTCGTCGGCGAACTTCTTGACGGTGTCGTTCATGGTCTTGATTCCTTTGCTGACGGCGGCAACCGGCTTCGGCGCGGCCTTGGGGGCAATTTTCTTTACGACCGCCTTCTTGGGGGCGACCTTCTTGGCGGCGGCCTTGGGGGCAGCAGCCTTTTTCGCGGCCGGCTTGGCTTTTGCCTTCACCGTCTTGATCTTGGCAGGGGCCGCAGCCTTTACCGCTGCGGGGGCAGCGACAACGGCGGGGGCGACCGGGGCAGCCGGAGTCGCCACCGGCTTCGGGGCGGTTTCCAGCGTCGCGGCTTCAAAAGCCTTTTCGGCACTATCCATCTTGGTAGCCATCGGGACAACTCCTTTTATGTTGCAGTGCACAATATAGGAGTGGCGCGGCGATTTCAAGGATATTTTTGTGCAGCGCACAAATTTTTATCGCCGTCCCCCGAAAACAGCCATAATCGCTAGATATTACCGCTGTTTGACATAGCGGCCCGGGGCGTCTTCGATCGCCTTTTTGGCGCCTTTTCCGGGGATGCGCGCGCCCTTCGCGGGCACTTTTGCGCCATCCTGTGCCGAAATCCAGTCGATCCAGTGCGGCCACCAGCTGCCCTTGGTCTCGGCGGCGCTCGCAACAAAATCGTCGAGCGTCGCGGCGTCGCTGTCGCCGGTCCAATATTGATATTTGCCGGCGGCAGGCGGATTGACCACCCCGGCGATGTGGCCCGATCCGGCGAGCAGAAAGGTCTTGGCGCCGGACAGATTGTCCATCAACCGCCAGACGCTGGCGAGCGGGGCAATATGGTCCTCGCGTCCCGCCTGGATATAGGCGGGGGTCTCGATTTTCCTGAGGTCGATCGGCGTACCGCACGCCGACAGGCTGTTGGGAACAACCAGACGATTGTCGCGATACAGGTCGATCAGATATTGGCGATGCCACTTTGCGGGCAGATTGGTGGTGTCGCCGTTCCAGTACAGCAGGTCGAAGGGCGGATAGTCGTTGCCGAGCAGATAATTGCTGACGACATAGTTCCAGATCAGGTCGCGCCCGCGCAAGCTGTTGAAGGTCGCCGCCATATAGCGGCCATCGAGGAACCCGGGCGCCGACAGCTGCTGAAGCAAGGCCAGATAGCCGTCGTCGATGAACAGCTTGAGGTCGCCGGCCTGTTCAAAATCGACCTGCGCGGTGAAGAAGGTGACCGACTTGACCCGGTCAGCCTCGCCCTTTGCGGCCAATATCGCGAGCGTCGCAGCCAGCGTGGTGCCCGCGACGCAATATCCGATCGTGTGGACCGTGGGGACATCCAGCGCCGCGCGCACCGTGTCGATCGCATCGACCAGCGCCGCGATATAATCGTCCCACACCACGTCCTTCATCGACGCATCGGCCGATTTCCACGATACCATGAACACCGACAGTCCCTGTTCGACCGCCCAGGCGACAAAGCTCTTCGCGGGGTTGAGGTCGAGGATATAGAAGCGGTTGATCCACGGCGGGAAGATGAGGAGCGGGACGGCGAGCACGTCCTTCGTCGTCGGCGTATATTGGATCAGCTGATAAAGGTCAGTTTCGTGGATGACCTTGCCCGGCGTGGTCGCGATATTGACCCCGACCTCGAATGCGTCGGGATCGACATGGGACAGCTGGCCGCGCGACAGGTCGGTCAGCATATGCTGCAAGCCCTTGAGCAGGCTTTCGCCGCGCGTCTCGACCGCGCGCTTGATGACTTCGGGGTTGGTCAGCGCGAGGTTGGTTGGCGCCATTGCATCGGCGATGCTTTTGGCGGCAAATTCCATCTTGGCGCGCGCCGCGGGATCGAGCCCGTCAAGCTGGCGCGTCGTGGTCAGCATCTGTTCGGCGAGCAGGCCGTAAGTCTGGCGGATCATCGCGAACACCGGGTTCGCCCCCCAGTCGGGGTCGGCAAAGCGGCGGTCCTTTGCCGCCGCGGCATCGGGCGCCGCGGGGGTCATCGGGTTCAGGGTCGCCAGCGAGGTCCAGAAGGCAACGCCCTGATCCCACATCTTTGACGATTGCTGGGTCCACAGCTGCGCCGCCGGGTTTTCAAGCCATGTCGACGGATCGAACATCGCCGCCGCACCGGTCTTGCTGTCGTTCGCCTGACCCAGCGCATATTCGAGCATCATCTGCTGCGCGCGACCGATGACGCTGGCCCAATGCTGCATGTCGTCGGGCGTCGGCAGGAAGGGATTGGGCGCTTCGGTGGTGCCGTCTTGATCTGCCTGGTTCATGCTCGTTCCCGCTGGTCAGTGCCGTCAAACTGCCTATAACAAGCCGCGTCGCGACTTGCGACCGCTCATCGTCGCTGCAACGAAAAGGAGTTGTTCTAGTTTCCCATGTCCGAAGATGAATTCTATCGCATCAAGCGCCTGCCGCCCTATGTCATCGCCGAAGTCAATGCGATGCGTGCGGCCGCCCGCGCCTCGGGCGAAGACATCATCGACCTGGGGATGGGCAACCCCGACCTGCCGCCGCCGGCGCATGTGATCGAAAAACTCTGCGAAGTGGCGATGAAGCCCGACGCGCACGGCTATTCGCAGTCAAAGGGGATTCCGGGACTGCGCAAGGCGCAGGCCAATTATTACGCCCGCCGCTTCAACGTCGAACTCGACCCCGAGAGCGAGGTTGTGGTGACGATGGGGTCGAAGGAAGGGCTCGCGAGCCTGGCGACCGCGATCACCGGGCCGGGCGACGTCGTGCTGGCGCCGAACCCCAGCTATCCCATTCACACCTTTGGCTTCATCATCGCTGGAGCGACGATCCGCAGCGTGCCCACCACCCCCGACGAAAATTACTGGCGCGCGCTCGACCGCGCGATGGCCTTCACCGTCCCGCGCCCGTCGATCCTCGTGGTCAATTATCCGTCGAACCCGACCGCCGAGGCGGTGGACCTTGCTTTCTACGAGCGGTTGGTTGCGTGGGCGAAGGAGAACAAGGTCTGGGTGCTGTCGGACCTCGCCTATTCCGAACTTTATTATGACGGCAACCCGACCCCCTCGATCCTGCAGGTGCCGGGGGCAAAGGATGTCGCGATCGAATTCACCTCGATGTCGAAAACCTATTCGATGGCGGGCTGGCGGATGGGCTTTGCGGTCGGCAACAAACGGCTGATCGCGGCGATGACGCGGGTCAAATCCTATCTCGACTATGGCGCTTTCACCCCGATCCAGGCCGCGGCGTGCGCGGCGCTCAACGGGCCGCAGGACATCGTCCAGAAGAACCGCGAGCTGTACCAGAAGCGCCGCGACGTGATGGTCGAGAGCTTTGCCCGCGCCGGTTGGGACATTCCGAGCCCGAAGGCGTCGATGTTCGCCTGGGCGCCGCTTCCCCCCGCGCTGAAAGAGATGGGCAGCCTGGAGTTTTCCAAGCAAATGCTGATCCATGCCAAGGTCGCGGTTGCCCCCGGCGTCGGCTATGGCGAGGATGGCGAGGGCTTTGTGCGCATCGCGATGGTCGAAAACGAACAGCGCATCCGTCAGGCCGCGCGCAACATCCGCAAATTCCTCCAGCTGCACGGCGTCAACACGCCGTCGGTCGCCGCTGGCGCCGAGGGGTGAGCGCGACCGGCTCGGCGATGATCGCCGAGACCATCCAGCTGTCGGTGACCCCGGTGTTCCTGCTCGTCGCGACGGGCAGCCTGCTCAACGTCCTGACCGGCCGCCTGTCGCGTGTCGTCGATCGCTCGCGCGCGCTGATGGACCGCTGGGCGGAGACCGAGGGGCAGGAACATGAGCGCGTCGTCGCCGAATTGCGCGCCGCCGACCGGCGGATGGACGTCATCAACAACGCGATTGCCGCGGCGGTCGCCTGCGGCATCGTCGTGTGCCTGCTCGTCGCGCTGCTGTTCGCGCAGGCGATCGCGGGGTTCAACCTGGGGCTGGCGGCGTCCTGGGCGTTCGCGATCGCGATGCTGCTCCTGCTCGCCTCGCTGGTGCTGTTCCTGATCGAGGTGCGGATGGCGATCCGCAATATCCATGTGCCGATGGAATTGCTCGAGCTGGAAGAAATGGGCTGGAAGCGGCGTCGGGATAAACGCTAGCATCATCGTTATTGCGAGCGAAGCGAAGCAATCCAGAGTGGCGTAAACCGCTCTGGATTGCTTCGCTTCGCTCGCAATGACGATGCCGTATCATGGTACCACGCCCACCTGATAGGTCGGCGCTACGCGCTTGCGGCTCGCCTGCTCATAGGCATAGCCCGCCGCCAGCACGTCGGCATCGGTCCACTTGCCACCGATAAATGACACCCCGACCGGCAGCCCCGCGACCGCCCCCATCGGCACCGTCAGGTGCGGATAGCCGGCGACCGCGGGCAGCTGGCTGGCGCTCGGGCCGCTATAATGGTCGCCATTGACCAGATCGCTGGTCCAGGCAGGGCCGTTGGTGACCCCGATCAGCAGATCGACGCGATGGCCCTTCATCAGCCGGTCGATGCCCTCGGCCCCTGCGAGCCGCGCGGCCTTGGCGCGCGCCGCAATATAGGCGGGGCTGTCGAGGCCGCCCTTGCTTTCGGCGAGCTCGAACAGCGACTGGTCGAACCATTTGAGTTCGGCGGGGGTCGCCTTGTTGAAGGCGATCAGGTCGGCGAGCGTCTTGGGGCCGTCCTGGGCCGGAAGGCTGGCCAGATAGGCCGCCATATCGGCCTTCAGCTCGGTCATCAGCACTTCAAACTCGGCGTCGCCCAATTCCTCCAGTCCTTTGCGGCTGTCGGCAATCTCGACCACCGTCGCGCCAAGGTCGCGCATCTGTTCGAGCGCGGCAGCGAACAGCGCGGCGATGTCGGCGCGGTCGCCGATGCGGTCGCGCAGCACGCCGATACGCTTGCCCTTCAGCGCATCGGGGGAGAGCGCCGCGGCATAGTCGGTCTTGCGCGCGTCGGCCTCGGCGGTGGCGGGATCGGCGGGGTCGCTGCCCGCGATGACGGTCATCACCAGCGCCGCGTCGCGGACCGTCAGCGTCATCGGTCCTGCCGTATCCTGGCTATGGCTGATCGGGACGATATGGGTGCGGCTGACCAGCCCGACGGTCGGTTTGAAGCCGACGATGCCGTTGACTCCGGCGGGGCAGGTGATCGACCCGTCGGTTTCCGTGCCGATGGCGATCGGCGCGAGACTCGCCGCCGTGGCCGCGCCGCTGCCCGCCGACGATCCGCAGGTGTTGCGATCGAGCGCGTGCGGATTTTTCGTCAGCCCGCCGATCGCGCTCCACCCGCTGGTCGAACTGTTCGAGCGGATATTGGCCCATTCGCTGAGGTTGGTCTTGCCAAGGATGATGGCACCGGCATCGCGCAGCCGTGCCACCAGCGGCGCATCGCGGTTCGTGACATTGTCCTTCAGCGCGAGTGATCCGGCGGTGGTCGCCACCGGCCCCTTGGCCTCGATATTGTCCTTGAGCAGGATCGGGATGCCGTGGAGCGGGCCGCGCACCCGCCCGGCCTGCCGTTCCAGGTCCAGCGCATGAGCCTGACTCGTCGCATCGGGAAAGGTCGCAATGACGGCATTCAGCTGCGGCCCATTGTCGTCGAGCGTCCGGATGCGGTCGAGATAGGTTGCGGTGATGACGTCGCTGTTGATCAGCCGCTCGGCCATCTCGGCCTGCAACATGACGGCATCCTTGCCCTCGACCGGCGGCAGTGGCGGCGGCATGGCCATGGCCGGGGCGCTTAGGGCAAGGGCGGTGGCGGCGAGCAGCGAGATTTTTTGCATGGGCCGCAGGCTGGCAGCCGTAGCGGCAATTGCAAGCGATGAATTTCGGCGCGCCGCAAGGGCGTTGACACCACTCCCCCCGGTCTGCTCCCATGGATACGGGAGATAAAAATGACCGATAAAGCTGCCCCGTCGCAGGGCATCGCCACACCCGCCACCGGCGTTTCCGCGCAAACGCGGTCGATGCTGTGGATATTGCTGGTTGTCTATATCTTCAACTTCCTCGACCGGCAGATCGTCAACATATTGGCCGAACCGATCAAGGCCGACCTCGGGCTTTCGGACACCCAGCTTGGCCTGCTCGCTGGTCCCGCCTTTGCGGTCTTTTACGCCCTGCTTGGCATCCCGATCGCGCGCTATGCCGACAAGGACGGCACGAACCGCGTGCGCCTGATCGCCATTTCGCTGGCGATCTGGTCGGCGATGACCGCGGTGTGCGGGCTGGCGCAGAATTTCGTCCAGCTGCTGCTGGCGCGGGTCGGGGTCGGGGTCGGCGAGGCGGGTTGCACGCCGGCCGCCCATTCGCTGATTTCGGACAGCGTCCCGGCGGAAAAACGCTCGTCGGCGATTGCGTTCTACGGCCTTGGGGTGCCGATCGGGTCGCTGCTCGGCCTGATCATCGGCGGGATCGTCAACGATCTTTATGGCTGGCGCGTCGCCTTGATGATGGTCGGCGCGCCGGGGATTTTGCTGGCGCTGGTCGTGCTGTTCGTGATGCGCGAACCGCGCCACAGCCGTTCGGACGAGGCGGTGGCGACCGCGCGCGCGGTGGTGCCGCTTTCGACGGGCGAGGCGCTGCGCGAAATATTCAGCTCGCGCGCCTTCATCTATATCCTGATCGCGGCGTCGGTCGTCGCGGTGCTTGGTTATGGCAAGGCGCTGTGGACGATCAGCTTTTTCATCCGCAGCCACGGGCTGTCGACGACCGAAGCGGGGCTGTCGATGGCGGTCGTGCTGGGGCTGGCGGGGGCGTTCGGTACCTGGCTCGGCGGCAAGATGGCCGACAAATACGGCCCGCGCGACAAAAAGCATCTGCTGACCTTTCCCGCTTATGGCATGGCGATCGCGGCGCCGATCCTGTTCCTCGGTTATTATATGGAGGATTGGCGGATCGCGGTGGCGATGCTGATCATCCCGACGATCCTCAATTCGGCCTATTACGGCCCGGCTTATGGCTGTGTGCAGGGGCTAGTCCAGCCGCGCGCGCGCGCGGTCGCGGCGTCGATCATGCTGTTCGGACAGAATCTGATCGGGCTGGGGTTGGGGCCGTTCCTGTTCGGGGTGCTGTCCGATGCGCTCCAGCCGGTGGCGGGGCAGGAAAGCGTGCGCTGGGTGCTGTACGGCGCGGCGTGGCTGGGGCTGATCCCGGCGTTTTTCTTCTGGCGCGCGAGTCTGCGGCTGAAGGCCGAGTTGAAGTCGGGTTAAATCTCAATGCCGTCATTGCGAGCGTAGCGAAGCAATCCACAGCCATCGTCGATCAATGCCGATAGCTGGAGATTGCTTCGTCGCTTCGCTCCTCGCAATGACGAATCAGTAGGGCGGGTCGACCTTGGCGCGCTGCGCTTTCGCGGCATCTACCCACCAGTTGAGGTCGTCGGCAAAGCGCGGGAAGGATTTGACCAGCCGCGTGCCGTTCTCGCCCATCGGCTGACCATCGGCGTCGAACGCGCCGCCGATCCGCCCGACCGGCAGGATCGACGAGGTGACCGCCATCCCCATTTCGCCGAGCGTGTCGCGCCAGCCCATCATCGCGCGCACCCCCGACCACGGGCCCGCCGAGTAACAGGCGATCGCGGCGGGGCGCCAGAACCATTCCTCGAGAAAATGGTCGGTCAGGTTTTTCAGCCCCGGCTGCGGCCCCCAATTATATTCGCCGGTGACAAACAGAAAGCCGTCGGCGGCGCGGATCTTGGCGGCGAGATCGGCCATTGCGGGCGGCGCCTCGCCCTTCGGATATTCCTTGTACATGCGGTCGAGCATCGGCAGGTCGACCGCCTTGGCGTCGATCAATTCGGCGCTGTCGCCGCGGGCAATGATCGCATCGACCAGCCAATGCGCCAGCTTGATGCCCTGTCGGTCGCGGCGATAGCTGCCGTAGAAGATGAGGATGTGGCGCGTCATGCGGCTATCGTGCCACGCCGATGCCCGAAACGAAAGGGGCGGCACGCCGGGTCAAGCGGTGCGGCCGATCAACGTCCCCTTGGCGCCGCGCCGATCATAGGTGAAATCGATCTCGGGCCAGCGCGCCCGCCACCGTCTGGCGACCAGCCGCTCGCCGATCCGCGCCGCGTCGTCGAGCAGAATCATCGCCCCCGGCGCCAGCCGCGGGAACAGCGATTCGGCGGCGCCGCGCACCAACGGATGCAGCGCCCATGGCGGCCCGTCGATCACCAGCAAGCCGATGTCGGTGGGCAGGTCGGCCAGCTGATACCATAGCCCCGGCCAGTCGCCCGGCGGCGGTCCGAGCGGGGCGTGACGCAGATCGGCGGCGGCGCCCTGGCTGGCGAGCCATTGGCCGGTGGCAGCGACAAAATCCTGATGCTGGTCGTAACTGATCAACCGGCCGCCGCCATGCATTGCCAGCGCCTTGGCGATCACCAGGCTGCTGGCGCCGCAGCCGAGTTCGACCACGGTCGCCGGGCGCAACATTTCGATCGCATCGACGATATGGGTCAGGAAGCGCGTATCGGCCTTCCAACTGCCCAGATGCGGCAGCGCATCGTCGGCCAAGTCGAGGCGGTGGAGCAGCGCCGCCTTGTCCGCTTTGCGGCCACCCCATAACGAGCGCAGCAGCCACGGCCACTGGATCGCGCCAAAGGCGATGACATCGAGCCGTTCGCGCAGCGGGCGCGGCAAGGCATCGTAGATGTCGGGACGGGCGAGAAAGTGCGTGGTGTCGCGGCTGGTCATCCCGACGCGGATTAGCGGCGGGCGAAGGCAGTTCGGTGACAGCGCGGGAAACCGCGCCCAGTCGCCGCACCGGTGCGACGACCAGCGCGGATCAGTCGCTGAACGGGTCGCGGATCAGGATCGTGTCCTCGCGTTCGGGACTGGTCGAAACGAGCGCGATCGGGGTTTCGATCAGTTCCTGGACGCGCTGGATATATTTGATCGCCTGCGCGGGCAGGTCGGCATAGCTGCGCGCGCCGGCGGTTGTTTCCTGCCAGCCGTCCATTTCCTCATAAATCGGCTCGACCTCGGCCTGATCGGCCGAATGCGCCGGGAAATAGTCCAGGATCTTGCCGCGCAGCCGGTATCCGGTGCAGATGCGGATGGTGTCGAAGCCGTCGAGGACGTCGAGCTTGGTGAGCGCGATGCCGGTGACCCCCGATACCGCGCAGCTTTGCCGCACCAGCACCGCGTCGAACCAGCCGCAGCGGCGCTTGCGCCCGGTGACGGTGCCGAATTCATGGCCACGCTCGCCCAGCTTTTGCCCGGTCGCGTCCTCGAGCTCGGTCGGGAAGGGGCCGCTGCCGACGCGGGTGGTGTACGCCTTGGCGATGCCGAGGACAAAGCCGACCGCGCCGGGGCCGAGGCCCGAGCCCGATGCGGCGGTGCCGCTGACCGTGTTCGAGCTGGTGACGAAGGGATAGGTGCCATGATCGACGTCGAGCAGCACGCCCTGTGCGCCCTCGAACAGGATGCGCGCGCCGGCCTTGCGGACCTTTTTCAGGCGCTTCCACACCGGCTGGGCATATTCGAGCACATAGTCGGCGATTTCGGTGAGGTCGGCGACCAGCCGCTCGCGGTCGATCGGCGGCTCGCCGAACCCGGCGCGCAGCGCGTCGTGATGCGCGGTCAGGCGGTCGAGCTGCGGCTCCAGCTTGTCGAGATGCGCGAGGTCGCAGACGCGGATGGCGCGGCGGCCGACCTTGTCCTCATAAGCGGGGCCGATGCCGCGCCCGGTGGTGCCGATCTTGCCCGCGCCCGCGGCGGTTTCGCGCAGCGCGTCGAGGTCGCGGTGGAAGGGCAGGATCAGCGCGCAATTGTCGGCGATCGCAAAATTCTCGGCATTGATGACAACGCCCTGGCCGCGCAGCTTGGTGATCTCGTCGCGCAGCGCCCACGGATCGAGGACGACGCCGTTGCCGATGATCGACAGCGTGCCGGTGACGATGCCCGAGGGGAGCAGCGACAGTTTGTAGACCTGTTCACCGACGACCAGCGTATGACCGGCATTATGACCGCCCTGAAAGCGCACCACGGCGTCGGCGCGGCTGGCGAGCCAGTCGACAATCTTGCCCTTGCCCTCGTCGCCCCATTGCGACCCGATGACGGTAACATTTGCCATGATGCTGTCCTGCTGAACCGAGGCCCGAAACACGCGATGTCGGCCCGGCGCGGCCTTAGCGGATTTGGCCGCAGAGGCAAGCACGCTGGGATGAATTTGCGACATTTGGGTCGGACAACAGGCGGGCGCCGGGGGGCGATGGAGGTGCGGATATGAGCAAGCGATACTGGATCGGCCTGTTGGCGGTGACTGCCATGGTGGCCAGCGGCATGCCGATGAGCGATGCGCGCGAGAAACTGCGCGACCGGCTGCGCGAGCGGATGGCCGAACGCATGGGGGCCGATGAAGGGCCGCCGGTTCCGGGCGGCGAGACGATCGCCTATGGCAGCGATCCGTTGCAGGTGCTGGATATCTGGCGCGCCAAGGGTGCGAGGGGACCGGCGCCGCTGATCGTCTATGTTCATGGCGGCGGGTGGAAACGCGGCAGCAAGGACAATGCAACCGGGCGCTTCAAACCCGTGCATTATCCGGGGCAGGGCTATGCCTTTGCCTCGATCAACTATCGCCTGGTGCCCGCCGCGACGGTCGAGCAGCAGGCGGCGGACGTCGCGGGCGCGGTGAAGGCGTTGATCGATCGCGCCGACGCGCTGGGCATCGACCGGCGGCGGATCGTGTTGATGGGGCATAGCGCGGGCGCGCATCTGGTCGCGCTGGTCGGCACCGACGAGCGCTATCTGAAGGGCGCCGGGCTGTCCTTTGCCGATATCGTGGGGGTCATCCCCAATGATGGCGCGGCTTATGATATTCCGGCGCAGATGAAAGACGGCCCGCCGATCATGCAAGCGACCTATAAGCAGGCGTTCGGGACCGATCCGGCGCGGCAAAAGGCGCTGTCGCCGACCGCACATGCTGCGGCGCCCAATGCGCCGGACTTTCTGCTGCTCTATGTCCAGCGCGCCGATGGCGTGCGGCAGGCAAAGGCTTTGGGGAGCGCGCTGGTCGCGGGTGGCAGTCGGGTCGAGCATGGCAGCTTTCCGGGCGAGGGGCTGAAGGGCCATGTCGAGATCAACCGCAGCCTGGGCGATCCGGCCTATGCGGCGACGGGGGCGGTCGATGCGTGGTTGAAGCGAGTGTTCGGGCGGTAGCAATTCAAGCCCCTCCCCTTTAGGGGAGGGGTTGGGGTGGGGGTTCGCAGCCTTGCGCAAGGTCGATGGCCCCCACCCGCTGCGACTAGGCAGCAAGCTGCCAAGTCTCGCT
>CAZCUW010000005.1:0-78965 GCA_964502035.1 uncultured Sphingopyxis sp.
CAGTCCAACTCGCTTCAATCAGAATTTGGCTGCGACATAATGAGTCGGTGACCTAAACCGAGAAGCTGGATCCGCAGCCGCAGCCCGATGCCGCGTTGGGGTTTTCAACCTTGAACGACGAACCACCCAGCGAATCGACGAAATCGACGATGCAGCCGCGCACGAGGTCGATGCTGACCGGATCGACGACCAGCTTGACCCCGTCGGTTTCGGTGACGATGTCATCGGCATCGATTTCTTCCGCAAGACCGAAGCGATAGGTGAAGCCCGAGCAGCCGCCGCCGTCGACCGCGAGGCGCAGCGCCGCGTCGCTTTCGCCCTTGCGGTCGGCGATCCAGCGGACGCGCGCCGCGGCGGCGGGCGACAGGGTGATTTCGGAAAGCTGCGTGGCCATGATCGCTAGATAGGAGCCTTATGCACAAATAAAAAGGGCGCCGCGACGGTTGACCCGCCTGGCGCCCCTCCTCTCCGACCCAGGAAAGCTCGTTATTCGGGACCGCCCATCGCGACATCTTTGCCGGTGATCGCGGCGATCGCCATCTGATCCGAGCGCACGAACGGCATCGGATTGACCGGCGCGCCTTCGATGCGGACTTCATAATGGAGGTGATTGCCGGTCGAACGGCCGGTCGAACCGACAAACCCGAGCACATCGCCCTTTTTCACCGACTGGCCGGGAATGACGACATAGGAGGACATGTGGCCGTAGCGCGTCTGGATCGCGTTGCCATGCTCGACCTCGACATAATTGCCATAGCCGCCAAGGCGCTGGGCGCGGCCGACAATGCCGTCGGCGGTGGCGTAAATCGGGGTGCCGTGCGGCGCCGGGATGTCGATGCCATTGTGGCGGGCGACCTTGCCGGTAACCGGGTGGACGCGCATGCCGTACGACGACGACAGCGACATCTGGTCGATCGGGCGGCGCGACGGCACCGCAACGCCGATCGAGGCGGTCAGCCCGGTGTCGAGACGCTTCCACGCCTGGAAAATCGCGCGGGCTTCGCTGTCTTCGCCGGCCGCGGGAACGCCAGCGGTAAAGCTGTCGTCATCGGGTTCGTCGGGAGCGACAATGCCGGCATCGGCGCTGGTTTCGGCAGCGTGGACGGCGGGAGAGGCCAGTCCGAAACATGCTGCGGCGCAGATCATTGCGACTTGATGCAACTTCTGCGTCAGAAGAGTGTTTATCAAAATACGACCCCGCGTGTGCCATGTCGCCAAAGTCATAAAGAGGCTTTGGCGCCGGTGTTTGTTGGTTTGGATGATTGCTCATCCCCCGCGACGTCTGTCTGCTAGCCCAATGGTTAAGACGCAATAACACCATAGTATTCTTGCGTTAGACCGGCGTCGTGGCGCGCCGAGTCGTTGAACGGAGCTTTCAGCGCCCCGCGAAAGCGCGCTTTTACGAGCGCGTGCCACGTTTCAACGGCATTGAATCCCCGTTCGTCGCACATCCAGCCAAACCAGACAGTGCCCGCGCGCACATGGCGGATTTCATCGTTGAAAATACGCGATAAAATCTGCGCCGACGTCTCGTCGCCCGCTTCGCGGAAGCGTGCGATCGTCGGCGGGGTGACGTCGAGCCCGCGCGCTTCGAGCACCATCGGAACGATCGCGAGGCGCGCCAGCACGTCGTCGGCGGTGATCTGCGCCGCTTCCCACAATCCCGCATGCGCCGACAATGCGCCATAATGGCTACCGAGCGCGCGCAGGCGGCGATCGAGCAGCGCAAAATGCATCGCCTCGTCGGCGGCGACGCCGATCCAGTCGTCTACAAACTGGCGCGGAAATTCGTTGCCGAAGCGGCCCACGAGGTCGATCGCCAGGTCGATCGCGACAAATTCAATATGCGCCAGCGCGTGGAGCAGCGCGATCCGCCCGCGTTCGGAGCCGCCCTTGCCGCGCCGCGGCATCCGCCCGGGTTCGAGCAGTTCAGGTTCAGCAGGCCAGGCGGGCTGATCGGGCATCGCGGTATCGCAGCGATGGTCGAGCTGACCCTGCCGCCACGCCCGCGCCAGACTGCGCGCCGCGCGGCGTTTGTCGTGCGGGTCCGGCGTCAGCAGGACCGCCCGCGCGGCTTCACCCAAACTCTGCATTTACAGCGCCTTTGCTGCCTCCAGCACCGCGTCGGCATGCCCCTTGACGCGCACCTTGCGCCATTCCTTGGCCAGCTTGCCGTCGGCACCGAACAGGAAGGTCGAGCGTTCGATCCCCATATAGCTGCGCCCGTAATTCTGCTTTTCAACCCAGGTGCCGAACGTTTCGCACACCGCGCCATCCTCGTCGGACGCGAGACGCACGGTCAGCCCATATTTGTCGCGAAACTTGCACAGCTTTGCCGGCGCGTCGCGTGACACCGCGAGTACCTGGGCGTTCAAATGGGCAAATTCGGGCGCGAGGCGGGTGAAATCCTGCGCTTCGACCGTGCAGCCGGGCGTGTCGGCCTTGGGGTAGAAATAGACCACCAGCGGCGCGCCCGCCATCGCGGCCAGATCGATCACCGCGCCATCGGCATCGAGAAGGTTCACCGCGGGAATAGCGTCGCCCAATTTCAGACCGCTCATTATTCACTCTCCTGCTGCGGGCGAATCGACGCCCACCAGTCGGCAATCTCCTGCCGCGCCGCATCATGCGCGGCAAGCAGTTGCGGCCAGCCGGGTTCACCGCATTGACTTGCCACCAGTTGCCGTGCCGCGGCGGTCGGCGGCTCACCCTCGGGCGCGGTCAGCCGCAGCATGACGAGCATCCGCGCGAGCAGACCATGCGCTTCGCACACTCCGTCGGGCGCCAGCCCCGCCGCCTTCAGACAGGCAAGCGCCGCGGCGATATTGGGATCATGGCATTGGCCGCCGGCCAGCTGGGTCACCTGCATGGCAAATTCCAGATCGACGAGCCCGCCCGGGCCGCCCTTGATATCGAGCGCGCCGGTCGCGGGTTTGTGCGCCGCGATCTTCCCGCGCATCTCGGCCGCGTCGGCGGCGAGCTTCGCCGGGTCGCGCGGGATTGCGAGCAGTTCGGCGATAATCCGCTCGACCTCGGCGCGCGCGGCGCTCGACCCATAGACCGGCCGCGCGCGGAGCAGCGCCATATGCTCCCACGTCCAGGCCTCTTCGCGCTGATAGCGTTCAAAACTGTCGAGGGTGACCACCAGCGGCCCCTGCGCGCCTTGCGGCCGCAGCCGCGTATCGACGTCATAGAGCTTGCCCGCCGCGGTCGGCACCGACATTGCTGCGGTCACCCGCTGCGCCAGCCGGTTGTAATAGGTCGTCGCGCCAAGCGGGCGCGGCCCGTCGGATTCGGCGAGATGATCGCCGGTGAACAGATAGATAAGGTCGAGGTCGGAGGCGTGCGTCAGCGCCCTGCCCCCGAGCCGTCCGAGCGCGAGCACGATCAGTTCGCTGTCGGCGATTCGCCCATGCGCCGCGACGAATTCGGCGACCGTCGCATCGGCGAGCACGCCGAGCGCCGCCTCCGCCAGTTCGGAATAGCCGCAGGCGATCATCAGCGCATCGCTCGCCCCCGCGACAAGCTGTACCCCATAGGCAAAGCGCCGTTCGCCGACCTGATCGCGCACCCGATCGAGCAAACGTTCATAATCGAGCGCCGCCAGCCCCGGTCCCCATTCGGCGCGCAATTCGTCCTTCGTCGGCGGCGCGTCAAAGGCGCGGCTGTCGATCAGCCCCTCGATCAGCTGCGCGCGCGTTCCCAGTGCGTCGGCAAGCGTCGGGGCGAGCGCCAATATGCGCGTCGCAATCCGCGCCAGCACCGGTTGCGCGGCGAGCAGGTGGAAAAAGTTGATCGCGCTCGGCAGCCCGGCGACCAGCTTGTCGAAGCGCGTCAGTGTCGCTTGCGGATCGGGCGCAGCGCCCAGCGCCTGGATCAGTTCGGGCAGCACCGTCTCCAGCGCGTCGAGCGCCGCCGGGCTGCGCAGCGCGCGCAATTTGCCGCCGCGCCATTCGGCGATCGTGCGCAGCGCCGCATCGGGCGGGTCGAACCCCGCCGCGAGCAGCGCCGCCGCGAGGCCGTCGTCGTCGCGCGGCAGGCCGGTCGTCACCGCGCGTTCGGCAACGAGCCGGTCGTAGCAGGCCCCGACATCGGCCGCGACAGGTCCGAGCATCGCCAGCAGCGCCGCACCATCGGCCGCGCCGTCGAGCCGCGCGACACAATCGAGCGCGGCGGGCTGGATCGGCAGACAATGCGTCTGCTGGTCCTCGACCATCTGCAACCGATGTTCGATCCGGCGCAGCGTCCGATAATGACCCGATAGCCGGTCGGCGTCGGCGGTCTCGATCCGTCCCGCCGCGGCGAGGGCCGCCAGCGCATCGACCGTTGCCGGAACGCGCAGCGACGGGTCGCGCCCGCCATAGATAAGCTGATGGACCTGCGCGAAAAATTCGATCTCGCGGATGCCGCCGCGCCCGCGTTTCAGATCGTAACCCGGCCCGAACGCCTGCCCCTGCGCGAAATGGTCGCGGATTCGGTCGCTCATCGCGCCGATTTCCTTGAGCTGGCGGAAATCGAGGCTGCGGCGCCAGATGAAGGGCTGGATCGCCGACAGGAACTGCTCGCCCAGCACGCGGTCGCCCGCCGACGCACGGCTGCGGATGAAGGCCGCCTGCTCCCACGCCAGCGCTTCGGATTCATAATAGGAAATTGCGGCGTCGATCGGCAGCACGATCGGGGTCACCTCGGGATGCGGCCGCAACCGCAGGTCGACGCGCAGGACATGGCCGTCGCCGGTACGCGCCGACAGGATTTCGGTCATTCGCCGGGCGATCCGCACCGCCGCCTCGGTCGGATCGTCGCGCGATCGCCGCGGCAGCATGTCGGGGTCGAAAATCAGGATCGGGTCAATGTCCGACGAATAGTTGAGCTCGTGGCTGCCGAGCTTGCCCAGCGCGATCACCGACAGACCGCGCGGTTCCTCGCCCGGAACGCGCTCGGCAAAGGCGGCGGCGAGCGCGGCGTCGCACGCCTGGTCGGCGAAATCGGACAGCAGCCGGGTGGTGGTCGCAACATCATGCTCGCCCGACAGATCGCCGAGCGCGAGCAGCAGCGCCATTCGCCCGCGCCACTGGCGCAGCGCCCGCATGATATCATCGCCGACCGCGGGCGCGGCCACCGCCGCCAGCGCAGCGTCCGTTCCACCCGCCAGAAAGCGTGTCACATCATCGGGGTTGAGTTCGGCGAGCCGCGCCAGAAACGGCGCGTTGGCGGTAAGGCGGTCGAGCGCCGACTGGCGGCTGGATGCGTCAGATGTCGTCATTGCGCGTCGCTATCGCCCGCCACCTTGACGGTATCAACCCCTCCCCGTCATTGCGAGCCCTTCGACTGCCTTGCAGGCGCTCAGGATAAACTTCCGCTTTGCGGAAGCGAAGCAATCCAGCGCCTGCGGTAACCGCTCTGGATTGCTTCGCTACGCTCGCAATGACGATGGGTTTGGGAGACCGCCCCTCAGGCTGGCACCGTGCTTTCGTCGAAGAACAGCACCTGCGAAATCGCGGCGCGCAACGTCGCCGGCTGATAGGGCTTGGTGAGCAGGAACGCCGGTTCGGGGCGATCGCCGGTGAGCAGCCGTTCGGGGAAGGCGGTGATGAAGATGACCGGTACTTTCAGCGCGGTCAGGATTTCCTGCACCGCCTCGATCCCCGAGCTGTTGTCGGCGAGTTGAATGTCGGCAAGGACCAGTCCGGGCTGATGCTTCTGCGCTTCGGCGACTGCCTCGCGGTGGGTGGTGGCGACTGCGACGACGTCATGCCCCAGGTCGCGAACGATCATTTCGATGTCCATCGCGATGATCGGCTCATCCTCGATAATCAGGATGCGGGCGCGGGTCTGGCGGTCAATTTCGTCGGTGGCATCGGCGATCAGCGTCTTTACCGCGTCGGTATCGCGGCCGATGATCCGGCCGGTATCCTCGGCATTGAATCCTTCGACCGCGGTCAGCAGCAAAGCCTGCCGGGCCAGCGACGGAATCCGGCGCAGCCGCGCGTCGGCGATCGCCATGTCGGTCAGATCGGCCTCATCACCCGCCGCGGAGGCTTCGGCCATCAGGCCGAAATTGTCGTGAACCATGCGGTAAAGCTGGATGCGAAGATCATTGCCGGTATCGACCGCCGCGGGATTGGCGACCAGTGTTTCGAGCAAACGCGCCACCAGCGCGTCGCCGTTCTGCTGGCTTCCCGAGATCGCCCGACCATAGCGCCGCAGATACGGCAGATGCGGGGCGATCGCCTGACCCAATGACATAAATTTCCCTCCTGATGCGGGTCTTAACCCGCCGAAAAACCGGCAAACGCGGCCGAAACCGGCGCCGGCCGACATAATTTCACTCCATGGGAACGATTTAGCCGCAAATTAGTTTCATGGGGAAGAACAAACGCGCCATTGCGGTTTGATAAATGCGCGGTTAGCAACAGGCCCCATGTTAAGCGGATGCCCCGATAATGCCGTCTGAAACCGGTTCGTCACGTAACGCGACCTCCCGGAAGGACACGGACAAAAAACCTGCCGCCAAGGCGCAGGACGTCAATGGCGCCCTGCGCCGTGCGTATGAATCGACCGTGGACGAGACGATTCCCCAGTCGCTGCTGGACCTTCTCAGCAAGCTGGATTGACGTCAGCGCCGATAGCGCGCGTCGAAATCACTCTGAAAAGCCGCAAATTGCCCCGCCGTGATCGCATCGCGCATCGCCTGCATCAGCGCCTGATAAAAATGCAGATTATGCTGGGTCATCAGCATCGCGCCCAGCATTTCGCCCGAGCGGACGAGATGATGCAGATAGGCGCGTGACCAGGTCGTACACACCGGGCAGGCGCATGACGCATCGAGCGGCGCCGCATCCTCTGCAAATTTGGCGTTGCGAATGTTAAGCGGGCCGTCCCAGGTAAAGGCTTGGCCATTGCGGCCCGAGCGCGTCGGCAGCACGCAATCGAACATATCGACCCCGCGCGCGACCGCGCCGACCAGATCGTCGGGCTTGCCGACCCCCATCAGATAACGGGGCTTGTCAGCGGGCAGCTGCGCCGGTGCATAATCGAGCACGCCGAACATCGCCGCCTGCCCCTCGCCCACCGCCAGCCCGCCGATCGCATAGCCGTCGAACCCGATGTCGGTGAGCGCCGCCGCCGAATGCGCCCGCAGCTTTTCGTCGAGCGAGCCCTGCTGGATGCCGAACAGCGCCGACCGCGCCGCATGGTCGCCGCCGGCGTCGAACCCGGCCCGGCTGCGCGCCGCCCAGCGCATCGAGCGATCCATGCTCGCCTCGGCGCGCTTGGCATCGACGCCGCTGGGCGGACATTCGTCGAACGCCATCACAATATCGCTGCCCAGCAGACGCTGAATTTCCATCGATCGTTCGGGGGTGAGCATGTGCCGCGAGCCATCGAGGTGGCTCTTGAACGCCACCCCCTCTTCGCTCTGCTTGGTCAGCGCCGACAGGCTCATCACCTGATAGCCGCCGCTGTCGGTCAGGATCGGCCGGTCCCAGCCCATGAAATTGTGCAGCCCGCCCAGCCGCGCCATGCGTTCGGCGGTCGGGCGCAGCATCAGATGATAGGTGTTGCCCAGGATGATGTCGGCGCCGGTGGCGCGCACCTCGGCCGGGCGCATCGCCTTTACCGTCGCAGCGGTGCCGACCGGCATGAAGGCGGGGGTGCGGATTTCGCCGCGCTGCATCGCAATCGTGCCGGTGCGCGCGGCGCCGTCGGTGGCGGCGATGGAAAAGGCGAATCTTGTGGTCATCGCGCGCGCCTATGGCGGGATAGGCCGGTAAAGTCGAGGTTCCGCCTTTAGTTCGTCATCCCGGCGAAGGCCGGGATCTCGATGTCGATGCCATACGCACCGAAGAGATCCCGGCTTTCGCCGGGATGACGGAAGATTGGCCTATTCCTTGTCGTCGTCGCTCGACGGTTCATCGGCGGCGGCCTTGGCCTTTTCCTTCGGCTTTTCCTTTTCGAAGATCGCCAGCAGCTCCTTTTTCTTCGCCTCGGACAAGCCATCTTCGGCCTCGGGGAACATTTCGTCCTCCTCCTCCTCGATATGGTGGAGGTAGCGGTGCTTCATCGTGCGAAAGCGGGTCAGCCAGCCGGTCGAGGCGAAATCCATTTCGTAAAGTTCGGTGAGCAGCTCGTCGATTTCCTTATGCTCGGACACGCTGTGCTGGGCGTCTTCGCGCAGGTCGGGTTTGCCGAGCATCGTCGCATAGAGCGACATTTCTTCGGACGCGGCGTGCGCGGTCACCTCGACGCGAAACGCCTCGAACAGCTTTTCGCGCTCGGGGCTGTCGCCCTTGGTCTCGTCGATCTGATCGAGCAATTTGCGGTGGCGGTCGTGGTCGGCCTTCAGCCGCGCAAAGATTTTGGTTTCGGCCATGTTCGTCTCCTGTTTCGGAGCAGAACGGGCGATCGCGCGGACAGTTCCACGCCTGCGGTCAGGCGGCTTTCCAGTCGCTCGTCGTCGTGAACAGCGGCAGCGCCATCCCCGACGTCGATTGCGTCGCCGCCGCGATCAGATAGGGCGACACGCGGTGCCGGGTGCACAACCCGCCATTGCCGTCGCTGACCATCGTCTGTTCAAACTCGACGCCCTGTTGATGTTTCATCGATCGGCGGACGGTCGCGGTGGCCAGCTGGCCTTCGCCGAAATCGATGACAAACTGGGTGCCGAGCGGCACGTCCAATAGGCCTTCGATAAAGGCCCCGGTCGTCGACAGGTTGCGAATGACGACATTGTAGCGATGATTGTCGTGGATCGCCCCGACGGTGCGGAACAGCGAGAAGCGATCGTTGCGTTGCCGCGCCGGCCCCGCCGGTTTGATCGTCCACGACCCGGCCTCGGCATGGTCGCGCAGCTCGGCGTCGGGCACCGGCTTGCTGTAGACATAGCCCTGCACATGGCTGACGTTGAGCTTGCGGATCAGGTCGAGCTGATCGAGCGATTCGATGCCCTCCGCTGTCGTCTCCATCTCCAGCGCTTCGGCCAGCGCGACGATCGCCGCAATGATCGCGCTGTTGCGCGATCCCGGCTCGGTCGCATTGCGCACAAAACTCTGGTCGATCTTGATCTTGTCGAACGGCGCGGTCTGCAAATAGCCGAGCGAGGAATAGCCGGTACCGAAATCGTCGAGCGCGAGCCGCACCCCCAGCGCCTTCAGCGCCTTGAACATGCGCCCCGTTTCGGCCGAGTCGGCCAAAAAGACGCTTTCGGTGATTTCCAGTTCAAGCCGGTCGGGGGCCAGCCCGGTCGTCGCGAGCGCGCTGGCGACAATCTTTGGCAAATCTTCATTGGCGAACTGGATCGGCGACACATTGACCGCGACGCGCATGTCGCCCGGCCAGTTTACCGCGTCTTGGCACGCCCGGCGCAGCACCCATTCGCCGAGCGCCCAGATCAGATTGGCCTCCTCGGCGATCGGGATGAAAACGCCGGGCGAAATGACCCCGCGCTCAGGGTGGGTCCAGCGGACCAGCGCCTCGACCCCGGTCACCATATTCGACTTGGCGTTGACGACCGGCTGGTAGCTGAGCTCCATCTCGCCGCGCGCCAAGGCATCGCGCAGATCATCCTCGAGCGCGCGGCGGATTTCGGCCGCCTGATGCAGGTCGCTCGAATAGAAGCTGAAGCGGCCGCGGCCGTTGCCCTTGGCCGCGTAGAGCGCCAGGTCGGCGTTGCGGACGAGATCGTCGCTGCTCAGCCCGTCGAACGGCGCAATCGCCACCCCGACCGAGGCGCCGATGATACAGCGGCTGCCCTCGACCGAATAGGGTTGCGACAGGCTGGCGATGATATCGGCCGCCATGTCGCCCAGCTTGCCGCGATCCTCGACGTCGGGCAGGATGATCTGAAATTCGTCGCCGCCCAGACGGCTGACCATTTCCTTGTCGCCGACGATCTTGAGCAGCCGTTCGGCGACCTGTTTGAGCAGCGCATCGCCCGCCGGATGGCCGAGCGTATCATTGACCTGTTTGAAGCGGTCGAGGTCGAGCAGCATGATGGCGCAGACGCGCTGTTGCTGGGCAAAGGCGGCGAGCGTGGTGTCGAGTTTTTTCGAGATGTTGAAGCGGTTGGCGAGCCCGGTCAGCGAATCATAGAGCGCGAGGCGCGACGCATCCTCGGCCGAGCGACGCTGCGCGGTGATGTCGGTGCCGCTGCCGCGATAGCCGGTAAACTTGCCGCCGCCGTCGAACTGCGGTCGCCCCGAAATTGCCCACCAGCGGTCGTCGCCCTCGAACGCACTGCGCAGCGGCAGCTCGTCGAACTTCGACTGTTTGGTGAGCAGGAACGGCAAGGTGCGCTGGCGTTCGCCATGGCTGTCGACGGGCAGGAACAGCTCGGTAAAGATCGTCCCCAGCAATTCGCCGCTGGTCCGTCCCATCAGCCGCGCCACCGAATCGGTGATATAGGCCAGCCGTCCCTTGGCATCGGTGGACCAGAACCAGCCCTGGCCGCTTTCTTCGTAATTCTGGAGGAGGAGCAGGGCTTCGCGTGTGTGCAGGTTGGGCGCCGCGTCGCCGCGCTGTTTGCTGATCCGCGATCCGATCATGCCGAAAAAGCCGCGCTGGCCTTCATCGACACTTGGATCCCCCTGCTCACCGAAATCGATCCGCGATGGTATTTCCATCAAATCACACTCTTGCTGGCCCCCACATTGCAATCGCTATGCGCACAATGCCTTGCGATATTGTAAATAAATCGGGAACCACGCCGTCGGTGCAATAACCGGGCCGGGCGCTGCCGCGGCAGCATATTGTTAACCAGCTTTGGCGAACGGGGAATTAACTACTGCCCCGCTAAGACGCTCCTCGAATTTGTAGGGGCTCATGAAATGGCGACCGCGATAGATAATGTGATGAAGCTGGGCTGCGCGGCGGTACTGCTCGCGTCCACCCCCGCTTTTGCGAGCCAGCAGGCAACGGGAACCTTTCAAGTCACCGCGACCGTGCCGATGGCGTGCTGGGTCGATCACAGCGTCCAGGCCGACGCCCTCGGCAATATGCCGGGGCTGGTGACCGAAGGATGCAACAACGCATCGGGCTATATGGTGTCGGCCCAATATCGCCCGCTCGCCGCGACCGAAAGCGCGCGCCTGGTTTACGGCACCAATATGGTCAATCTGTCATCGCTGGGCGGGCAAGAAGTCCACCGTGAATATGGGCCGCGCATTCAGCAGATCGCGTACCGTTTCGATCAGGTATCGCTCAACGCGCCGTTGACCTTGTCCCTGACGATCCAGCCGATCTGATCGAATTTAAAGCGCCGCGACTGTAAAGGTCACCGTATCCGTGTAACCGCCGGCCCGCTTGCCGGCGGTTTCGCCGATCTCGATCCGCACCGGATAATTGTCGAACCGCGCGCGCCGCGACACGATTTCAAAGCTGTCGGGCGACGTCAGGTCGAGCTCGTAACGGCCCAGACGCAGGCGGTAGTCGACAAACCACTGCGCGCTTTCATGCTTCAACCGGCCCTGATTCTCCGAGGCGATCGATACGCGATAACCGCCGGTCGAAATGACATAGAGGGTGATCGGCAGGTCCTTTGTCCCCGGGACCAGCTCGCCCAGATCGACCGAATTGGTCCCGCGCGCGCGCGCCAGCTGGCCTTTTAGGCCGATCAGCGCCGCCGGCAGAATATCGATGCCCAGCGTCAGCGGCTTGGTGCCGAGCAACATGCCGTCGTCGCCCGACACGGTGAGGTCGAGCGATTGGGTGTAGCGGCCTTGCGACGTCGCGCTGTCCGGCGCCGCCGCGATCGAAAGCAGCTCCATGCTGCGTTCGCCGGGCATCAGCCGGATCGCCCGGCCGCCCATGCCGCGCAAGTTGCGGCCGGCGCGCGGGGTAATGTCGTTGCTGCCCTTTTCATCGACCAGCTGATACGGGATCGCCGGGGCGCCATCATCGGATGCAAAGCCAAAGGTTTCGCCGCGCAGCGACGCGCCCAGCCGCCCGACACATTCGCTATCACCGCGGTTCACCACATTGACTTCGACCGTGCCGTAAGCGGCCCCGGCTTCCAGCGGATTGTGACGGATCACCAGCTGGTCCTGGACCGGTTCGACCGACAGATTGCAGGCCGCGTGCGCCGCCGACGGCGCCAAGGCGGCGATGCTGCACGCCGCGGCGCCCAATAGCGGCCAGCGTGCTCGGTACTTGCGCGTCATCGTCATCTTACGGACCTTCCCTGCGCCCCAGCTCGACCACGCCGAGCTCCAATAGGCCATCATTGTCTTCGGGCACCCGGAACGTGAACGCCCCGTGGCCGCCCGAGTGGAATTGCACGCTATATTCGGCGCCCGGCTCCAGCTTGGCGATAGCAAATCGGCCTGCCGTATTGGTAAAGAACGGCTCTTCTTTTGCGTCGGCGACGTCGGTGCGGCGCATGATCCCGCTCACCAGTTTCAGCGGCTGGCCGTCGCGGCCTTTCAGCGTGCCGATGGCGCTGACGAACGCGGCGCTACCGACCTCGATCACATAGCCGCTCTTATATGCGGGCCGGACGCGCTTGACGCCCTCGCCGATGTCATAGCCGCGCGGCGGATCGATCACGTCATACCGCACCGACTGGTTGATAAAGGCGGTCAGCGAGTTTTGCACCGCTGGCCCCAATGCGCCGCTCTTGCTGACATAATTGCCACCCTCCAGCGCGTCGCCGACAATGACCTGGCGGTCCTTCAGCGTCTTGTGCGGATAGACGAGCGCAAAGCTGTCGTTGATCGTGCGGCCGACGGCGACTTTGCCGCCGGCATAAGCGATCGAACTGCCCACCCGCAATGTCGTGACCTGGCTGTCGCCGATGTTGTCGAAGCTGTCGCCGAACACCGTATGGGTCAGATTGGCGTCGAAACGATTGCCGACATAGTCGACTTGTCCGCCGACCGAGGTTGCGCCGTCGGTGTAATTGGTCGCCAGCGAATAGCCGAACGACCCGGCACGGTTGTTGACCGTCTGCTGATAGCGCGCGCTGCCATTGTTGCGGAGCGAATTGTAGCGCGCCTCGGCACGGCGGTTGTAGCGCGGCTGCCAGACCAGGCCGACCGTCACGCCAAAGCCGTTGTTGCGGCCAAACCCGCCCGGAAAGCCCGATTTCACATATTCGGCGCCGAACTGCGCGGTCCATTCGCGGTTGAACCGATAGTTGGCGGTGGTGCTGATGCTATAGGCATCGTCGAACAACGGGCTGCGGCTTTTGCGATAGGAGGCGTTCGTCGTCGCGAACAATTTTTGCGAGAAACGCTTGGTATAAGCGGCGCTGAGATTGAAAGAGATCGGATTGACGCCCTCGATCCCGCCGACCGTTGCATAGCGCCGCGAGGTATAATCGACGATGACGGTCAGCGTGTCATAGCCGGTCGCGCCGCCGATAATCTGGTCGTAGCCGACCGTCGCGGCATAGCCCATGCCCTCTTTGCTGCGACTGCCGCCGACATCGAGGCGGATCCGGCCGCTGTTCGCCAACAGAAATTGGGTTTGCCCGGTGATGTTCTGCACATCTTCCGACAGCTGGGTGCCGACGCCGATCGCCGGCCGGTTCAAAAACGCCTTGCGCCAAAAGCCGGTGAACACCGGCGTCTTGCTGGAATAGTCGGGATTGCCGAAACCGCCATCGTCGAGGATGCCGACATAGGCGCCATATTCATAATCGCCCGGTTCCAGGTCGATGGTGTCGAGATACGCCTGATAGTCAAAGGTTTCGCGCGCCCCGGACTGGCCCTGAACCTCGATCTGGACATTGTTGCTGCCGGTGTCGAGCGGCAGGTTGGAGATATCATATTGGCCGGGATCAAGGGTGAATTCGCGCTGGTAGATGCCGTTGCGGAGCACGCGCACGACCGATTGTTCCTGCAGCACCAGCCGCCGCCCGCCCGACAGGACATTGTTACGGAACGAATCGAACCGCTGGCGCTGGCGTACCACGCCGATCCCGCCCATGTTGATAAAGCCCTGGCGCCCGCGCGTTTCGGGATCGAGATCACCCAGGAACCATCGCCGTGCCTGTTTGGGCTGGTCATAGACCAGCCGCGCGTAACGGCGCTCGAACTTGTATTTGTCGGTGAAGAAATCGCGGCGCGCCTGTGCATCGGCTTCGAGAACCAGATTATTGTACCGGACGGCGCCGTTCAGGAACAGCTCGGGCTTTTCGATATTGCCGGTCTGCGAAATGCGCGAAACGGTCGTGCTGACATTCAAAAAAGCGCTGAACGGTAGCGGCGGATCGCCTGGCTCCTCGGCCTGCCGGTTCTGATAGAGAATTTCGATCGACCGTTTTTCAGGTGCAATCTTGAGCACCAGTACTGCCAGCTGTTCGGGATCATATTCCAGCCGGATTCCCGACGCCGACACATCGTCAGGCAGGAAACGCGGCTTGTCGCCGAGCAGCGCACGCAGTTCGGCTTGGGCTTCGGGGGTCAGCAACGGCCCGATTAGCGACAGAAAACCTTCGGTGCCGACGACGAAACGATCGTCGCTGGTCAGCAGCACCGGCAGCTCGCCCAAGACGCGGCGGTTGAACTGCAACGGCGCGGTAATTTCGATATCGCGGTTATAGGGATTGATGTCGGGGCGGCTTGCCAGCGCCTCAGGTGAGTCCGGGTTGGCGCTCTGAACCAGATTCGCGGCGGGCAGCGCCGCCGCGAGAATTTCGGATGCGGCGGCGTTATGACCGCTCAACAGCCCTACACTGATGGCGATGGCGCTCCCAGCACCACGGAGCCACAACCTCACCGAATGAACCGCATCGTCATCGGTTTTTCAGGGTCGAGCGCAACCCCGGTCGGGATCGAGAAGGTCCGCTTGCCGCCGGCCGGGGCGAGGTAGCCGACCCCGACCAGCTGCGATACTTCTTCGTTGCCATAGGTGCGTTCAAACGGCTTGCCGTCGGTGGTGGTCGCGGTGACAACCCATTTTGCGCCGCTCATCAAGGCATAGCGCGTGCCCTTGTTAGCGACCACGACCTTCAGGCCGGGCTGCGGTTCGGGCGGCTTGGCGTCGGCGGGTTCGGCCGCCTTCAGCGCCGGGTCGATGTCGGGGACCGGCGGCAGGACCATTTCAGGCACCAGCGACACCACTTCGACGTCGGGCTTGGCCCCCGGCGGCGCGACAACGATCAACGCCTTCATGGTGTAGAGAATGTCGATCGAAACCGATGCGTCGGTGCCTTGAATCTTTTGCGGGTTGGTTTCGACCGGCAGTTGGCGAACCCACAGATAATAGGCCTGCGACGTCGGGATGTCGGGCCGTCCGATCCATTGCACGCGAACGACCTGTCGCCCCGAAACGGGGACCAGGCCTTGCGGCGGAAAGGTGATGAAGTCGTCGTCGGCCGGGGTTTCGATCAGCTTGCCCGACTCGTCGAAATCGATCCGCGTGATCTTGGTTTCAAACGGCATCGAGACCGAGCCGACATTGCCGACTTCGATGCGCGCCACAGCGCCGCCGCCTGAGGTCGAAAGTTCCGACACCATCGGCGACACCCGCATCGCAAGCGCCGAGGTCGAGGCGATGATGCCCAGAAACAGCAGGACCGCGCCCATGCGCAGTTTCGTGAACAAGCCCGCAAGCCGCAATTTTGTCATCCGCCCCTCGCACGGGACATGATCGGTGCGACCTTGGTCGCCCTTGCCCCGTCCCCCATGTAAAAATGTCGGGGGGACATTTCTGTCCCCCACGACATCTAACGTCCTGGTGCCTTAGAGGGCAGCCAGCTCAACCGTCACGGTGTCCGAATAGGTGCCGGCAATCAGCGCCTTCGTCGGATCCGAGATGTCGATGCGGAACGCGGCGCCCGACTTCCAGGCTGCGTTCGACTTCGAGTCCTGATCTTCGGTCGTGCTGACCGAGAACTGGCTGATCGACGTCTGCGGGGTCAGCGTACCGACAGCGCCAGCGGTGTACTGGGCAGCGATCGAGTACGGGATGTTCGCCTGGAACACATTGCTGTCGTAACCGCCGGTGTTGCCCGTGTTGCGCAGACCATCAACGCCATTCGTCTTGCGGACGGTCATGGTGTTGGCGGTGTTGCAGCCCGCGAGGTTGGTGCGGGTGTGGCCGTTGGCCGGGCCGACCGAGGTGAAGACGTTTTCAACGGTGCTCGTGGCGTCGGCATAAATGCCGATGGTGCCGAAGTTGACGTCGTTCAGGTCGCCACCGGCGCCCAGAACGCAAGCCTGGCTGACCGTACCGGTGATCGTGAAATCAGCGGTTTCCGAAGCGCTGGCGGTGCCAACGTTGCCGGGGTTGGCGGGGTTGACGTAGGTTGCATTCGACGCATTGGTCTGTGCCATGGCGGCGGTGCTGGTGAGAGCGACAACCGCCGCAGTGATAAACAGAGAAACCTTCATGTTAAAACTCCCTTTCATACTAACTTACATGCACTTCACTTAAACGAACGACCCTACCGGCTTGATCGGCCGGCATTTCTAAACGCGCGGATTGATCACGATCGTGATCGAATCCACATATTGGCCCGCCAGCAAATCGCGGCCCTGCGTCATTTCTGTTTGAAGGCGGATTTCGCCGCCGCCCGCCGCAATGGCATCGCCGCTGTTGAGCGAGGCGCCTGCGATCATCTGATTGCTGGTGAAATCGGCATGGAGCTGCGTCGGCATCGGCGATAGC
Organism: uncultured Sphingopyxis sp.; assembly: GCA_964502035.1. Lineage (GTDB taxonomy): Bacteria > Pseudomonadota > Alphaproteobacteria > Sphingomonadales > Sphingomonadaceae > Sphingopyxis. The sequence goes on from CAZCUW010000005.1 coordinate 16,609, forward strand.
CCCGGAACCGTGACCCCCAACCGGTATGGCACCAGGCCGACATACGGCCCCTCGCCCTGCGGCTGGGTTGCATGGGCAATGCCGCCCGATGCCGACCGAAAAACCATTTCAAACGGAACGTTGCACCCGACGTCAAAGCGCGCCGTTGCCTGCTTGTCGCCCGCCAGTTCGCCCAGGCTGATCGTGGTGCCGCCGCCGACCGAGCATTTCGCCGTGATGTGCCCGGCCAGCACCACATTGACCGACGCCCCGTCAAAAGCCGACGCGCTGTCCTTTGCATGTCCTGCGGTCGCGAGCGTCGACAACAGCATAAAGGCTGTAGCCGCGCTGAATCGCGCCACCTTTCGGCGAAGACGATATGCCAAAAAACCCCCAATGCCGGGCCAGACGCCTGATCTGCTCAAGGCGTCCCGCCGCGTGCCATTCTGTTCTCGCCACCCCGTGGTCGAAGAATCGTTCAAATCTGTTTGAGAAAATAAACAATTTATTTACATTAGCAATCCCGTGGCGGCTCGTTTCGCCTCGTTTGGCGCGCCGGCGCGCACTGTGTTCCCCTTTGATACAGCGGCCAGCAAGATGTTAAGATCGCAGAATAATTGCGAAATGGCGGAATCCCTGCAATTTGTCGACGAATCCGCCGCACAATTCGCGCCGACGAGGGCGACCGACGGCGATGAGAGCACCCCGACACTCAACTTAACTTTTAATTTAGTCGATTGTTAATCTGCTTCGGCGCACGGTTTACAGGCGCCAACGGCAAGTGCCCGCCAGCGTCTCCGGATGATCGGTGGGGCCGCCATCGCCGCGATGCAACGCATCGTCGCATTGTCACCGCGGTAACGCTCCCTTAACCCAATCGGGCCGACTAAGGGGCGCCATGGCCATTCCCGCATTTCTCGACAAAACCGCCCCCGCCGGCGTCAACAGCCGCAGCGCACGGCGGAAACTCCGCCTGCAATTGCAAGGGACCGGGGCAAGCGGCGTCGATGTCGAAGTGCTGGTGCATAATATCTCGGCCACGGGGCTGCTGCTGGAAGGCAAGGCGACACTGGCGCCGGGCGACGCGATCGAAATCGGTCTGCCGCACGCTGGCGCAACCCGCGCCCGGGTCATCTGGGCCAGCGGCTCCCTCTACGGCTGCCAGTTCGATGCGCCGATCTCGCCGGCGACGCTCAGCGCCGCGCAATTGCGCGCCGTGGTCGGGGCCGATGGCGGCGCAGACGGTCATCTGCGTGCCGCCATCAGCGAAAGTTTTGGCGTCCGCCTGCACCGGCTACGCACCGCCAAGCGGCTGACCCAGGTTCAGATCGCCGCCGAGCTTGGCGTGAGCGAGCAATCGATCTCGGCCTGGGAGCAGGACAAGGCGCGGCCCAAAATGGGGCGGACAAAGATGCTGGCGGCGCTGTTGGGGGTCCAGCTGGCCGAATTGCTGGGGATCGACGAACCCGAAAGCCTGAGTGACGTCGTCGCCCGCGCCAAGGCCCAGCTCGCCGAGGCGGCCGATGTCGGGATCGACAACGTCAAGATCATCATCGAGATTTAGCCGGACGCGAGCGCCCCGGCGGAGCGGGCTCTATTCGCCGCGTCCCGGTAACAACAGGCTGGCGTCGCCATAGCTGTAAAAGCGATAGTCGGTGGCGATCGCATGGGCATAGGCGCGCTGCATCACCTCCAGCCCCATCAGCGCACTAACCAACATGAACAATGTCGAGCGCGGCAGGTGGAAATTGGTCATCAGCCCGTCGATCGCCTTGAACCGGTAACCGGGGGTGATGAAGATCGCGGTGTCGCCGACGAACGGCGCGATGATGCCGTCGTCCTGCGCGGCGCTTTCCAGCAGGCGCAGGCTGGTGGTGCCGACCGCGATGATCCGGCCGCCGGCGGCGCGCACGGCGTTGAGCCGCGCCGCTGTGTCGGCCTCGATCCGCCCCCATTCGGCGTGCATCACATGATCTTCGGTGTCGTCGGCCTTGACCGGCAGGAAGGTACCGGCGCCGACGTGCAGCGTCAGCGTCTCGGTCGCGATGCCCGCGTTCGCGAGCGCAGCGAGCAGCCCGGGCGTGAAGTGGAGCGCCGCGGTCGGCGCGGCGACGGCCCCGTCTTTCGCGGCGAACATCGTCTGGTAATCGGACCGGTCCTGATCATCGGTGGCGCGCTTGCCCGCGATATAGGGCGGCAGCGGCATCGTCCCCGCGCGTTCGAGCAGCAGCTCGACCGGCTCGTCGCCCGCGAACGCCAGGATGAAGCTGCCGTCGGAAAGCCGCTCCTCGGCCAGCGCCGAAACCCCGGCGCCGAAATCGACCGTCTCGCCGACGCGCAGCCGTTTCGCGTTGCGCACGAACGCCTGCCAGCGGCGCAGGTCGATCCGCTTGTGGAGCGTCGCGCCGATTTTGGCCCCCGACGCGCTCTGCGCGTCATCTTGTCGAACGCCCCGCCGCCCTTCCAGCTGGGCCGAGATCACGCGCGTGTCGTTGAAAACCAGACAGTCGCCGGGACGCAGCCACGCGGGCAGGTCGCCGACCCCCGCATCGACGATCGTGGCGCCATCGACCACCAGCATCCGCGCCGCATCGCGCGGCCGCGCCGGGCGCAGCGCGATCCGTTCGTTCGGCAGGTCAAAATCGAAGGCGTCGACGCGCATGATTTTTAGGCGCGTCGCCGCGCTTACTGCGCGATCGGCGCGTTGAGCTGGTCGACGGTCACGTCGGCCGCCGGTGCCGGAGCGGGCACGGCTTCGGTCAGCAGCGACGCGGGCGGGACCGGCTTGTTGTCGGCGGCCACCGACACCTGGACCATGCGCGACATCACTGCGGGCGGCTCACCCTTTTGGATCGCGTCGACATATTGCATACCCGATACGACCCGGCCGAATGCGGTGTAGCGGCGGTCGAGCGAAAAGCGCGGCTGGAGCATGATGAAGAACTGGCTGTTGGCGCTGTCTTCATTCTCGGCGCGCGCCATCGACAATGTGCCGCGCAGATGCGGGGTGACGTTGAATTCCGCCTTCAGGTCGGGGAGCTGCGAGCCGCCCTGCCCGGTCGCGGTCGGATCACCGGTCTGCGCCATAAAGCCGTCGATCACGCGGTGGAACTTGATCCCGTCATAAAAGCCCGCGCGGGCCAATTGCTTCAGGCGCTCGACATGGCCCGGGGCGACATTGGGATAGAGCTGGATCACTACCCGGCCGCCGGTCGAAAGGTCGAGGTTGAGCATATATTCGGGATTGTTGATGTACTGGTCGGGGGTCATCGCCGGTGCCGCCGGGGTTGCCGCGGTGGCCGCAGCGGCATCAGCCGCGGCGGGCGTTTCGGCGGCCGACGGCGCTTCGACCGGCGGCGCGGGCGCTTCCATCGGCGGCGCGGGCTGCGTCGTCTCGGGCACCGGATTCGGCGCGGGCGGCGCTTCCTGAGCGACGGCAGCCGCCGCGAGACCGAACGCCATCGCCGTGAGAATCATGGGGCGGAAAGAAAATGTCATGCTGGATCGGCCTTTGGATAAAAACTGGATTTGCGCCCCGACTGGCGCGCCCTAGCGGGAAAAAGCTGAACGCTCAATGATCGGTATCAGTGGTCGCCTTGCAACAACCCGCGCTCAGTGATCCGCGCCACGACGGCTTCGCGCACCGCAGGCGTCACGAATTTATGGATGTCGCCGCCAAAAATCGCGATTTCCTTGACCAGCCGCGATGCGATCGGCTGCAACCCGACGTCGGCCATCAGGAACACCGTCTCGATGCGGTCGTTGAGTTGCTGGTTCATCCCCGCCATCTGATATTCATATTCGAAATCGGCGACGGCGCGGAGTCCGCGGACGATCATGTTCGCGCCCTCACGCTCGGCAAAATCCATCAACAGCGCGTTGAACCCGACGACGCGAATGTCGCCGCCCAGCCCCGCCACTTCGCTGCGCACCATCTCGATCCGCTCATCGTCGTCGAACATCGGCGATTTGGTGATGTTGGTGGTGACGCCGATGACCAGCCGATCGACCAGCTTGGCGCCGCGTCGGATGATGTCCATATGGCCCAGCGTGATCGGGTCAAAAGTTCCGGGATAGACCCCAATGCGCATCAACGGTCCCTTTCCACCACATAACGGGCAATCGCGCGCAGCAGCGTCGCCTCGTCGCCAAAGCTCGCCAGATGCCCGATCGCCTGATCGACCAGCGCGGTCGCCTGCTCACGCGCGCGCTCGAGCCCCATCAGGGTGACAAAGGTGCCCTTGCCCGCGGCCTCGTCCTTGTGCAGCGCCTTGCCCGCGAGCGCCTCGTCGCCCTCGACGTCCATGATGTCGTCGGCGATCTGGAACGCGAGCCCGATGTCGCGCGCATAGCCGCGCAGCGCGCTGCGCCCCTCGGGCGGGATGCGCGCCAGGATCGCCCCGGCCTCGACCGAAAAGGCGATCAGCGCCCCGGTCTTGAGCTGTTGCAGCCGGGTCACCGTCGGCAGGTCGAAATTCGACGTTTCGGCGGCGAGGTCCATCATCTGGCCGCCCGCCATCCCCGCCGGTCCCGCCGCCCGCGCCAGTTCGCAGCACAGCTCGCCGCGCACGAACGGATCACTACTCGTCGCCGGATCGCACAGCCATTCAAACGCCAGCGCGTGGAGCGAATCGCCCGCCAGCACCGCAGTCGCCTCGTCGAACGCCTTGTGGACCGTCGGCTTGCCGCGGCGCAGATCGTCGTCGTCCATGCACGGCAGATCGTCGTGGATCAGCGAATAGACATGCATCGCCTCGACCGCCGCGCCGACGCGCAGGCTGAGCCCGCGATCGACGTGGAACAGGTCGCCCGCGGCGCGCACGAGCAGCGGGCGCAACCGCTTGCCGCCGGCAATCGCGGCGTGGCGCATCGCTTCGTAAAGCGGTGCGCGCGCGTCGCTCGGAACCGGAAGCAGCTGGTCGAACAGCCGGTCGATCCCCGCCATCACCTCGGCCTGGGTGCTGAGCAACAGCTGCGTGGTGCGCGAAAGATCGCCGCTCGTCGACGCCATGGCCGCTCAGCTTTCGCCGAAGGGGGTGGTTCCCGTCGGCCGTCCTTCGGCGCCCAGGCTCACCTGTTCGATGCGCGCCTGCGCCGCGGCGAGCCGCGCTTCGCAATGCCCGCGCAGCGCATGACCGCGTTCATAGAGCGCGACCGATTCCTCCAGGCTGACATCGCCGCTTTCCAGCCGCCGGACGATCGTTTCCAGCTCGCCCATCGCGGCTTCGAACGACAGCGCGGTGATGGCAGGGTCGGGGGCGGGCGCGGCAGCGGTGTCGGGGGTGTCCGTCATCGCCATGCTTTGGCCCTTTCGCCCCCCAATGGTCAAGTGCGGTCAGCTTGACGTCATACCGTGCGCGCCTAGGGTGATACCCATGCATTCGCCCCCGGCAATCGTCGGACGGTCGCCATGAAAGTCCCGCCATGACCCTGCAAACCATCGCCGCTTACTTCGCCACGGCGATCATCTTTGGCATCCTCGACGCGCTGTGGCTCCGCACGATGGTCACCAAAGTCTATCGCCCCGAAATCGGCGCCTTGCTAATGGACGGCTGGCGTCCCGCCCCGGCGCTGATCTTTTACGCGCTCTATATGCTGGGCATCCAGATTTTTGCGGTCGCGCCCGCGCTGGCCGCGGGCAAATGGCAGGTCGCAGCGCAGTGGGGGGCGATGTTCGGCTTTTTTTGCTACATGACCTACGACCTCACCAACCATGCGACCATGAAAATCTGGTCGACCAAGGTCACGCTGCTCGACATCGCCTGGGGCACCGCTGCAACGGGTTTCGCCGCGGGCGCCGCGGCGTGGCTGGTGCTGACGCTGCTGCCGCGCGGCGCATAGCCCCGCCTAGCCTTTAGACCTTTCGAGCAGCTGTCTGTTCCCCGGCGAAGGCCGGGGTCCAGAGCGTCATAGAGCTGCGCCTGCTTTTGGACGCCCTGGGCCCCGGCTTTCGCCGGGAAGCAGCTCTTCACTTGTCTCGAAAGGATAGGCGCCAACCCGCTTCACTTCCGACAATCACGATTCCGTTTTTTGCAATTGCCGTGCGGCGCGCGGCCACTCATGCTGCACCGCACAAGAGAGAGGGGCGTAAAGGCAAGTTTTGTTCTAATAAACAAGGACTTGCATCATGAAAAAGACCATTCTTCCTATTCTCAGTCTGTTCGCCGCGGTTCCCGCCGTCGCCCATGCCGAGGAACCCGCAACGCAGCGGTTCGAGCATAAGGGCAGCAGCTACAGCTATACCGTGACCCAGGTCGGCGATGTCCGCGTGATCAGCGGCGTCGAGGAACGCACCGGCAAACCCTTCACGCTGCGCGTCGGCCCCCACCGCGTCCGCGGCACCGTGGGATCGCAGCAGGTCAGCTTCCCGCTGCGCGACGTCGAACCGCTGGCCAAGCCCGCAACCACCCTCGCCGCGCGCTGACACCATTTCGACCGCAGACCCCATGGCGCAAAATGCGCTATGGGGTCTGTTCGTTTTGCGCGCACATCGCTAAAGGCGCGCCATGACTCAGACCGCAACCGCGCCCGCCTCCGTCATCACCCCCCAGGTCGTCGCCGACCATGGCCTGTCGCCCGAGGAATATGAGCGCGTCGTGCACGCGATCGGGCGCGAGCCGAACCTGGTCGAACTCGGCATCTTTTCGGTGATGTGGTCCGAGCATTGCAGCTATAAAAGCTCGCGCCTCCACCTCAAGAAACTGCCCACCGAAGCGCCTTGGGTGATCTGCGGCCCCGGCGAAAATGCCGGCGTCATCGACATCGGCGAAGGTGCCGACGGCAAGAAACTCGCCGCGATCTTCAAGATGGAGAGCCACAACCACCCGTCGTATATCGAACCCTATCAGGGTGCGGCGACCGGGGTCGGCGGCATCCTGCGCGACGTCTTCACCATGGGTGCGCGCCCGGTCGCGAACCTCAACGCGCTGCGTTTCGGCCGCCCCGACCATGTGAAGATGAAGCATCTCATCTCGGGCGTCGTCCATGGCATCGGCGGTTACGGCAATTGCGTCGGCGTCCCCACGGTCGGCGGCGAGGTCAATTTCCACAAGGCGTATGACGGCAATATCCTGGTCAACGCGATGACCGTCGGCATCGCCGAACAGGACAAGATCTTCTATTCGGCCGCGAGCGGCGTCGGCAATCCGATCGTCTATGTCGGGTCGAAAACCGGCCGCGACGGCATCCACGGCGCCACCATGGCGTCGGCCGACTTCGGCGAGGATGCCGAGGAAAAGCGCCCGACGGTGCAGGTCGGCGATCCCTTCACCGAAAAACTGCTGATCGAGGCGTGCCTTGAACTGATGGCGTCGGATGCGATCGTCGCGATCCAGGACATGGGCGCCGCGGGCCTGACCAGCTCATCGGTCGAGATGGCATCGAAGGGCGGCGTCGGCCTCCATCTCAAGATGGACGATGTGCCGCAGCGCGAAGCGAACATGACGACCTATGAAATGATGCTGTCCGAATCGCAGGAACGCATGCTCATGGTGCTGAAGCCCGGCCGCGAGGATTTCGCCGCCGCGATCTTCCACAAATGGGAACTCGACTTCGCGGTCATCGGCACCGTCACCGACACCGGCCGCATGGTGCTGGAGCATCAGGGCGAAATCGTCTGCGACATTCCTCTCGGCCCGCTCGCCGACGATGCGCCGCTCTATGACCGGCCGCACGTCCCGACCCCGCAGCAGGCCGAACTGACCAACGTCCCCGAGACGAAGGACGTCGCCGCCGATCTCAAGACGTTGATGGGCACCCCCGATATCGCCAGCCGCCGCTGGATCTGGGAACAATATGACAGCCAGGTCGGCGCCGATACGGTGCAGACCGGCGGCGACGCCGCGCTCGTCCGTATCCACGGCACCAACCGCGCGCTCGCGATGTCGACCGACTGCACCCCGCGCTATTGCTACGCCGACCCCGTCGAGGGCGGCAAACAGGCGGTCGCCGAAACCTGGCGCAACATCAGCGCGGTCGGCGCGACCCCGCTCGCGATCACCAATTGCCTGAACTTCGCCAACCCGCAGCGCCCCGAAATCATGGGCCAGATCGTCGGCTGTCTCGACGGCATGGCGCAGGCGTGCATCGCGCTCGACTATCCGATCGTGTCGGGCAACGTCAGCCTTTATAACGAGAGCAAGGCGACCGGCGGCGGCAGCGCGATCCTGCCGACCCCCGCGATCGGCGGCGTCGGCGTGATCGAGGATTGGAACAAGGCGGTCGGCATCGGCTTCAAGCGCACCGGCGACATCGTTCTCGCGGTCGGCGAACGCGCCGGTCACCTCGGCCAGTCGGTGTGGCTGCGCGAAATCCACGGCCGCGAAGAAGGTCCTCCGCCGCCGGTCAATCTGCGCTGCGAAAAGCGCACCGGCGACTTCATCCGCCACGCGATCAACGCGGGGTGGATCACCGCGTGCCATGACGTCTCCGACGGCGGCGTTGCGGTGACGCTCGCCGAAATGGCGCTGAAATCAAACATCGGCGTGCTGGTCAGCGAAGAACAGCCGTTCGGCATCGCCGAGAGTTTCTTTGGCGAGGATCAGGGGCTGTATCTGGTCACCGTCTGCGACACCTGCCTCGCCGACTTCCTCGACGCGGCGGGCCGCGCCGATGTGCCGGTCGATCCGCTCGGCCGGACGATCAAGGACCGCATCGTGTTCGAGCTGGAAGGCAGCGACCATCAGGTAACGCTCGCGGACCTTCGCGAAGCGCATGAAGGGTTCTTCCCGACGCTGATGGGTGCCGACGCGGCGCTGGCCTAACCACCCGTCATTGCGAGCGTAGCGAAGCAATCCAGGGCGGCTTGTCACGCCCTGGATTGCTTCGCTACGCTCGCAATGACGAAGCGTTATTTGGCACGGAGGTGAGAGGTCCATGAGCATCCACATCGGCGTCGGCGGCTGGACCTTCGAACCCTGGCGCGGCCCCTTCTACCCGGCCGGGCTCGCGCAAAAGCGCGAGCTCGAATATGCCGGCCAGCGTCTCACCGGCATCGAAATCAACGGCACCTATTATGGCAGTCAGAAGCCCGAGAGTTTCGCCAATTGGGCCGCATCGGTCCCCGATGGCTTCAAGTTCAGCGTCAAGGCGTCACGTTTCACCACCAACCGCAAGATCCTCGCCGAAGGCGCCGGATCGATCGAGAAATTCCTGACGCAAGGGCTGACGCGGCTCGGCGACCGGCTCGGTCCGATCCACTGGCAGTTCATGGCGACGAAAAAGTTCGATCGCGACGATTTCGCGGCTTTTCTCGACCTGCTGCCTGACACGCAGGACGGCCTGCCGCTGCGCCACGCGATCGAAGTCCGCCACGAAAGTTTCCGCGATCCAGCGTTCACCGCCATGCTACGCGATCGCAACATGGCGGTGGTCTATGCCGACAGCGACGAATTTCCGTGCATCGATGAACAGACCGCCGACTTCACCTATGCCCGGTTACAGCGTAGCCGGGAGGATGTCGAAACCGGTTATGACGACAAGGCGCTCGACCATTGGGCGACGCAAGCCCGCAACTGGGCGAAGGGCGACCGCGACGTCTATCTCTTTTTCATCTCCGGCGCGAAAGTCCGGAACCCCGCAGCGGCACAGGCGCTGATCGCAAAGCTATAGCACCCGACTGCTCCGCAATGGTGCAGCTTGCCTCACCGAGCAATTGACACGATCCTCCCCTTCACGAAGCGTTGGGAAGGATCCGGCGCTCAGGCCGCAACCGCCTGTTGCGACGCCAGGAAATTATACGGATCGATCCCGCGGCTGCGGTACGCGCGGTGGGCTTCCTGATACAGCGTCGGTTCGCCAATCCCCAGCCGCGCCCGCGCCGCGTCGAGCGGTTCGGCGAGCAGCGCGCGGATATCCTGTTCGATGATCGCCTGCGCCGCTTTGCCGTGGCGCTGGCCCTGGCGGATCGCGCCGAACACCGGGGCGTCGGCTTTCACGCCGCGCTTCACTTCATAACCACCGGCATAGGCGATGAAGAAATTGCCGTAATTGCCGGTCTGACCATAGGTGAAGCCGAGCACGCATTGTTCGCCCAGCGCGTCGCGGCCATAGCCGGTCAGGATGTGGAACAGGTCGTGCGTGTCGCGCAGGCGGTTGGCATACCATTGCACCTGATCGTCGAACTTGGGGCGGCCCATCTTGTCGGCCTCGGCGACGAGCCCCGCGGCCGACAGGCCTTCGCGGCGCATGAAGGTCACATAGGCGTGACCGACGCTGCCCTCGGGCAGTTTATCAATCCACGCATGATCGTCGAGCAGGTCGGGCAGATAGGGTTCGCTAGCCATCAACTGGCGGCCCTTGTCGCTTTCGACGAACGCGCGGGCATCGTCCATGAACCCCTTGCGCGGCAGGCTTTCAAAGATGTGGAACACCTGCTCGGTGTCTTCCTTGTCCTTGATGAGCTTGCGGAAATGCGCGAACGCCTTGAACGGGCGAAACGTTGGCAGCTTGCGGTCGGGGTGGGAGAAGATGGTTGGGGTCATGGCTGGTCTCGTGCGAATCTGCTGATGATGGTCAGATAGCATTACTGACACAGATGTCAATAGTGTGTTAATCGCTGGACCAACGCCCCGCCCAGCTGTTATAGCATCATAATACAGTGGAGGGCGTATGAACGAAGACAGCGGCGACCGGACCGAACGGCTCATCACCCTCGACGCCATGCGCGGCTTTGCCGTGATGGGCATCCTGGCGATGAACATCGTCGCCTTTGCGATGCCCGAAATGGCCTATGTCTCGCCGCGCGCCTATGGCGGCGAAACGGCGTCCGACCTTGCCGCCTGGGGGTTCGGCTTTCTGTTGTTCGACGGCAAGATGCGCGGATTATTCTCGATCCTGTTCGGGGCAAGCCTGTTGCTGATCAGCGACCGCGCCGAAGCCGCCGGACAAAATCCGCGATCGGTCCATTATCGCCGCATGGCGTGGCTCGCGGTGTTCGGGCTCTGCCATTATTTCTTCATCTGGTGGGGCGACATCCTGTTCCTCTATGCGGCGGTCGGCTGCGTCGCCTTTCGTTTCCGCAAATGGGAAGCGCGGCGTCTGATCAAATGGGCGCTCGGGCTGTTCACGCTCGGTGTCGTCTTGACGTCGCTGTTCTTTGGCGCCCAGCTGGCGGTCGCCAGCGCCGCCGATGATCCCGCATCGCCGATGGCCGAGGCGGGTCAGGGCGTGCGCGACGAATATGCCAAGATTGACGGCGAGGTTGCCGCCGAGCTGGCGCTGTTCCGCGGGCCTTATCTGCCGATCCTGGGCGAGCGGCTGGACAACGCCGCCAACCCGCTGATCATGGTGCTGATGTCGTTCCTCGAAACGCTGCCGCTGATGCTGCTCGGCATGGCGCTGTTCCGCAATGGCTTCCTGACCGGCGCCTGGGACGCCGCTGACTATCGGCGGACCGCGCTGCGCTGGCTACCGCCGGGGCTGGCGTTGACCGCGCTGGTCGGCTGGCTCCAATGGCGCGCCGATTTCGACTATATCGTCGCGGTCAATGCCTTCATGGCGTGGGCGGCGCCGGGTCGGTTGATGATGACAATCGCCTATGCCGCCTTGCTCGTGCTGGTGATCCGCGGCGCCGCGGGCAGCGCCCTGATCGGGCGCGTCGCGGCGGCAGGGCGCGCGGCCTTTTCCAATTATCTGGGCACCAGCATCGTGATGACGACGGTCTTTTACGGCTATGGGCTGGGGCTGTTCGGCGACGTCGGTCGCTGGACGCTCTATCTGCTGTGCCTGGGCATGTGGGCGCTCATGCTGCTGTGGTCAAAGCCCTGGCTCGACCACTTTCGCTATGGACCGCTCGAATGGTTGTGGCGGAGCCTCGCGCGCGGCGCGGTGCAACCGATGCGGAAAGCGCCGTCCGCTCAGTAACCGACCGCGCGGCCGAACCCGGCGGGTCGGCGCTGGACCAGCGGATTGGCTTCGCGCTCGAGCGCGCTCAGCGTTTCCTCGAACAATCGCCGCAGCTCGACGACGCGCGGCAGATATTCTTCGGGGCTGATCTGGCTCTCGACGCAGTGGCGCGCGAACATTTCGATATCTTCGGCGACCGCGCCGAGCTTTTCGCCGCCGAACTGGCGCGCTTCGCTTTTCAGCGTGTGGGCGGGCATCACGAGTCCGCGCGCGTCACGGGCGCGCATGGCCTCTTCGATCGCCGCCACCGATTTGGTGCCGTCTTCGCGGAAATAGCCAAGAATCCGCACAAACGCGGCGCCCAGCTGGGTGCGCGTGGCGCGGAATTCATCCCAATCGACCAGGCTTTCGTCCAATGCATTGTCCCTTGGTGTTCAAATTCGGTCGTGGTCCCAACCGATCCATGCCCAATTTGGGTAAAAAAGCCGTTACGACGGGCTCGCCATGCGACCCGAGCCGCCCCATTTTGGGTCAGCAGCGCACCCGCCAACATGCCGCGGCATCGACCGCGGTTTCCGCCTCGACCGACCAGCCATGTTCGGTAGCCAGCGCCGCGATTTCGCGGCCCGCCTGTGGGTCGTCGGCGATCAGCAGCACATCGGCGGCGCCGCGCATCGCGCGCGCCAGCCGCAGCGCGGGCCAGGGACAGCGCATCCCGCGGGCATCGACGACCAGCGCCGCCGCGCCTTCAGACTGTGTCATTCGTCATAGGGATTGCGCGAATTGCGGAAATTGAGCCGCACCGGCACCCCCTGGAACCCCAGTTCCTTGCGCATCCCGTTGACCAGATAGCGTTCGTAACTGCCCGGCAGGCTATCGGTGCGGGTGCCAAAGACGACAAAGGTCGGCGGCCGCGTGCGCGCCTGGGTGATATAACGCAGCTTGATCCGCTTGCCGCCGGGCGCGGGCGGCGGGTTGGCATCAACCGCACGTTCAAACCAGCGATTGAGCGCCGATGTCGAGACGCGGTTGGTCCAGATCGCGCGCTGTTCAAACGCCACCCGGACCAGCGTGTCGATCCCCTTGCCGGTCGCGCCCGAAATGGTCAGCACCGGCACGCCCTTGACCTGGCTCAGCCCGTCCTCGAGCGCGGCGCGAACGCCGTTGAACAGCGCCGACGGCTCCTCGGCGACATCCCATTTGTTCAGCGCGACGATCAGCGCGCGGCCTTCCTGCAGCACCCGGTCGGCGATGTGGAGATCCTGCGACTCGAGCCCCTTGGTCGCGTCGAGCAACAGCACGACAACCTCGGCGAAATCGACCGCGTGCAGCGCATCGGCGACCGACAGTTTTTCCAGCTTGTCCTGCACCTTGGCGCGCTTGCGCATCCCGGCGGTGTCGAACAGCTGGATTTCGTGGGTCTCACCGTCGTCTTCCCATTTCCAGTCGACGCGGATCGAATCGCGCGTGATCCCGGCTTCCGGGCCAGTGATCAGGCGGTCTTCGCCGATCATGCGGTTGATCAGCGTCGATTTGCCGGCGTTCGGACGGCCGACGATCGCCAGCTTCATCGGGCCGAGCGGCGCGTCCTCATCGTCCGACGCCGCGACTTCTTTCTCGATCTCGTCGAACGGCTCGACGATCGGGCGCAGCAGGTCGAACAGGTCGACCATGCCGTCGCCATGCTCGGCGCTGAGCGCGACCGGGCTGTCGAACCCCAGCGAATAGGATTCCATCAGGCCGTTTTCGCCCTGTTTCCCTTCCGCCTTGTTGACCACCAATATGATCGGCGTGTCTTCGCTGCGCAGCCAGCGCGCGATTTCCTCGTCCAGCGGTACGACCCCGGCGCGGCCATCGATCATGAACAGCGCGGCATCGGCCTCGCGCACCGCCTTTTCGGTTTGCACCCGCATCCGGCCGGGCAGCGTCGCCGCGTCCTGATCCTCGAACCCTGCGGTATCGACGATGCGAAATTCCAGCCCGAGCAGATTGGCGTCGCCCTCGCGGCGGTCGCGGGTCACCCCGGGCTGGTCATCGACCAGCGCCAGCCGCTTGCCGACCAGCCGGTTGAACAGCGTCGATTTGCCCACATTCGGGCGGCCGACAATGGCTATCGTCGCGAATCGCGACATTGTTGATTCCTTTAATAAATAGGGACTGTCCCTATTTAATCAGCGCCAGGCCGTGATCTGCCCGTCGTCCGCCAAAATATATAAAATATTGTTCGCCACCACCGGCGCCTGCGACAGCGACGATTTGAATTCGGTCGAACCGAGCAGCGAACCATCGGTCGGCGAATATTCCGCCATGATCCCCTCGCTGTTGACCGCGATCAGGCGGCCACCCGCCAGGATCGGTCCGGTCCAGCGGATCGGATCCTTTTTCTTCTTTTCGGTTTCGACGCGGAAGCGCGCGAGCTGCTGGAGCCAGCGCACCTTGCCAGACGTGCGCGCCACGCACAGCAATTTGCCGTCGTCGGTCATCGCATAGACCCATTCGCCGACCACATAGGGGGTCGAAATCCCGGCGATCGAGATTTCCCAGCTGCGCTGGCCGGTGAGCAGTTCATAGCTCGCCATGCGGCCGCCCTGGCCCAGCGCAAAGACGCGGCCGTTGTCGACCACCGGATCGGCATCGACGTCGGTCAGGGTCGACACCGACAGCGCCATCGACGTGCGCGCCAGCGCGTCTTCCCACAGGTCGCGGCCATTTTCGTAACGATAGGCCTGAACCTCGCCCGACGAGAAGCCGGCGACGATCGTGCCCTGCCCCGCCGCGGGCGACGCCGCGCCGAACACGCTGCCGGGTTCCAGCGACGCCGTCGCCTGCCACAGCACCGCACCATTGGCGGCGTTGAGCGCAATAATCTGGTTGTCCTGGCTGATCACATAGACGCCGCCAAAGGCGATCGTCGGCGATCCGCGCAGCGGCCCCGCGGGCTTGACCTTCCAGATCACCGATCCGTCGGCGACATTCAGCGCCGCGACATCGCCCGCGCCGCTGGTCGCATAAACGACATTGCCGTCGACCCCGGCGCCGCCGCCGAACAGCGAATCCCGATAATCCTTTTCGGTGCTGCCGATTGCGGTGCGCCATAGCGGCGCGCCGGTGTCGGCGGCGAGCGCGGTGACCACTGCCTCGGTATCGACGGCGAACAGGCGGTTGTCGGCGATCACCGGCGACGCGGCGAGCCGCTGCTTGTTCGTGCTACCGGCGATATTGGCCTGCCACAGCTTGCTGCGCGTCGCGCCCAGCGCCGGGTGGCCCATGGATTTCGATGCATTGCCGCCCGACTGCGCCCAGGCGGCGTTGACCGCGGGCTCTGGCAGGACGACGGCGATCGCGGCGGTGGCCGGATCGACCTTGATGCTGTTGTCGTTCGACAGGATGGATACGCGATCGCCGATCGTCGGCGTCTTGGGGCCGCCGTCGCCCTTGAACACGCCGCAACCGGCCAGCGGCAGCGCCAGCAGCGCGACAAAAATTCCGTAATGCGTTTTGCGCATATTATTTGGCTTCCTCAACTGGGGCGGCGGTCGTTGCCTGAGGCGCGACATTGCCTTTTTGGTCCTTTGCGGCGCTGTCGGCGGCGCGATCGGCGACGGCATCGACGCCCAGCATACCTGCCATCTGGACCGACCGCGATTGCAGCGATTTGGTCACGTCGGGCAGCTTGGCGATCCGGCCATAGAGCGCCCCGGCCTGGTCATATTGGCCAAGCTGATAATGGGCGGTCGCCGACAGTTCGGCGGCGCTGGCGAACCAGCTCGACGCCGGATCCTTGGCATCGATCAGCGGCTTCATCCGCGCGATCACGACTTCGGGTTTCAGACTGTCATATTCGAACGCGGTCTGGCGGATCAGCGCCAGATCGCGCAGCGCCTTGTCCAACTTGGCGTCGGCAGCAATCGTCGCCATCAGCGCCGCGGCGGCCTTCAGGTCGCCGGCCTGTGCCTTGATATTCGCCTGCTGCATGACGGCGACGGCGCGATAGGCAGGATCGCCCCCCGCCGCCATCTTTTCGAGTTCGGTGGCGGCGGCGCGCGGCTGGTTGGTGCCCAGTTTCTCGAACGCCGCGATCAGCTCCTCGGCCTGTTCGCCGCGCGCGACATCCTGGCGGTGGCTCCAGTACAGATAGCCGCCGAACGCCAGCAAGCCCGCCAGCACGGCGCCGATGATCCAGCGGCCATAGCGCTGCATGATCGTGTCCAGCCGGTCCTTGCGAACGGCTTCGTCAACCTCTTGCAACAGCGCGGCATCGTTGGTCGGGCTCAGGGCCAATCAAACCTCCATTTGTCATTCATGGCTCTGGGGCCGCGGCTTCCTTAGCGACGGTGCGGAAAAAGGCCAAGCGATTCACTTGACCTGGGGTCCGTACCGCACGCTGTCTCAGCCTGCGTAGATCTGATCCTCGGTCGGGAATGAACGGGACCTGACCTGATCGGCATAGTCCTTGACCGCGCCGGTGACGACATCGGCCATATCGCCGTAGCGTTTCACGAACTTCGGCACGCGTTCGAACATGCCCAGCATGTCTTCGGTCACCAACACCTGGCCGTCGCATTGCGCCGACGCCCCGATGCCGATCGTCGGACAGGCGACCTTGTTCGTCACCTCGATCGCGATCGATTCGAGCACGCCTTCGATCACCAGCGAAAAGGCGCCCGCCTGCGCCACCGCGACCGAATCCTCGACGATCGCTTTCGCTTCCTCGTCGCTCTTGCCGCGCACCCCATAGCCGCCGAGAATGTTCACCGCCTGCGGGGTCAGCCCGACATGGCCCATCACCGGGATGCCGCGCTGGGTCAGGAACTCGATCGTCGGGGCGAGCGCGCGCCCGCCCTCCAGCTTCACCGCCGCCGCGCCGGTTTCCTTGAGCAGGCGGGCGGCGTTGGTAAACGCCTGTTCCTGGCTCGCTTCATAACTGCCGAACGGCATGTCGACGATGACCGCGGCATGATAGCTGCCGCGCACCACCGCGGCGCCGTGCAGCGCCATCATTTCCATCGTCACCCCGACCGTATGCGGCAGGCCGTAAATCACCTGCCCCAGCGAATCGCCGACCAGCAACATGTCGCAATGCGGGTCGAGCAGCTGCGCCATGCGAACGGTGTAGGCGGTCAGCATGACGATCGGCTCGCCGCCCTTGCGCTGGCGGATCCGCGGCACCGTCAGGCGCTTCATCGGCTGCGGCGTGGGGTTCGCGCGGCTGGTCGAGGTGTCGAAGGTGAGCGTTTTGGGCAGCGTGGACATGGGGCGGGGGCTTAGCGGCTAAACGGCGTCGGCAAAAGCGCCAAGCGGCTCGATGCAAAATTCATTTGACACAATGTTAGAAATATTCGACATAGAGTGCATAACGATTAACACCGGAGATTGCAGATGTCGTTCAACGAGAAAATCCACTGGGCTGCGTTCGTGGCCATCATCAGCGCCTTTGGCTGGTATTTCCTTTCCTACCCCTGGCAAATCGTTGGCAGCCGCGCGGGGGTGGCTGCGGCGGCGGATATGCTGTTGCCGGTCACGGTCATCATCATCGGCGCGATGTCGCTGACCGCAGCTTTCTTTGCCATCCGGGCGCCCAAAGAAGCCCATCTGAAAGACGATGAGCGCGAACGCACGATCCATATGCGCGGGACGCACCTCGCCTATTACCCTCTGGTTCTCGGGGTTTGGGCCAATCTGTTCGCGATCTTCTATCAATTGAGCGCAGCGGTGCATCTCAACCTGCTGATCGCAACGGTTGTCATCGCCGAACTCGTTCGCGTCGGATCGCAGCTCTATTTCTATCGCCGCGGGTATTGAGCGATGGCCCGGCTCCCCTTCACCAACGACATCCGGACGCTGCGGTTCCTGGCGGGCGAAATGACCCAAGGCGACCTGGGCGATCAGGTGGGCGTCACACGGCAGACGATCGCGGCGATCGAACAAGGCAAATATTCGCCATCGCTCGAAGTCGCGTTCCGCATCGCCCGCGTCTTTGGCAAGCCGCTTGAAACCGTGTTCCAATGGGAGGACAGCAAGGATTGAGACAGCGCGGCCGCGCGGCCCGGCCCACGTCGCTCCCCGGTGGCGTGGGCCGGGTTTTTTGCTGCTGCTACGGGGTGGGGAGTTGCCACCAACGTCCCCCACCTTCGTCATCCCGGATCAAGTCCGGGATGACGATGAAAGGACGGACAACGTCCGGTCGATACCGGCCACGTCACAATCGCCGCGCCAAGCCTCAGATGCAGCGCGGCCCGGTCACCGATCGCCGCGGGTCGCCACTGCCGCCGCCGCTTCGCGTGGGTTGTCGCTGAACAATCCGTCGATGCCGGTGTTCAAATAGGCCACAATCTCGGCGCCCAGGTCGCCGTGCCCGGCCGGGTTCACCCCGCCGCGGTCGCCCAGCGGCAGGAAATAATTTTCGCGGCGAAAGGTCCAGGGATGCACCTTCAGCCCCGCGGCATGAGCGTCGCGCACCAGGCTGGTCGGTTCGCCCAGCGACCCCAGCGCGCCGCGCGGGATGACCATCGCCTTGTTCGGGCCGATCCCGTCGGCATAGGCCGCGATCGCCTTCAGCCCCATCGGCGCCGCCATCGCGGCATAGCTGGTTTCGGGCATGTCGGGCGGACCGCCCGCGCCGTCCATCAACTGGATCAGCGGCAGGTCGCTCTTGGCGCGCAGGTCCATCAGGTTCCGCACTTCAAAGCTCTGAATATAGACCGGCGCCTGGCGGCCGCGATAACCGAAGCGACCCAGCAGCGCGAGCAGCGGCGCGTCATGCGGCAGACCGATCGCGATGAAATGGCTGGGGTGCTTGGTTTCGGGATAGACGCCGACCGGCACCTTGCGGCCCCGATTGACCTCGGCCAGCAGCGCCAGGATTTCCTCAAAGGTCGGGATGTCGAACTGACCGTCATATTCGGTCGAGCGCAGCTTTGGCAGCCGCTCGCGGGCGCGCAGCGTCTTGAGTTCGGCAAGCGTGAAATCCTCGGTGAACCAGCCGGTCACCGCGCTGCCGTCGATCGTCTTGGTCGTCTTGCGGTCGGCGAACTCGGCGCGCGCAGCGACATCGGTGGTCTCCGAAATCTCATTCTCGTGCCGCGCGACCAGCACGCCGTCCTTGGTCAGCACCAGGTCGGGTTCGATAAAATCGGCGCCCTGTTCGATCGCGAGCCGGTAGGCGGCGATCGTATGTTCGGGGCGTTCGCCCGACGCGCCGCGGTGCGCGATGACGATCGGCGGCTGGCCGTCGAGGGTCGGCTGCGCGGTCACCGGCTCAGCCGAGCAACCGGCGAGCAGCGTCAGGGCCAGCAGGGCCAGGGTCGAGCGGATCATGCCGCAAAACGCGCCTGCCAGTCGGCGGCCGAAAAGCCGACGCTGATTGCGCCATCGGCTTCGACGACGGGACGGCGGATCATCGCGGGTTGGTCGAGCATCAGCACCTTGGCCGAGCCTGCGTCGAGGCTATTTTTCTGTGCATCGGGCAACTGGCGAAAGGTGGTGCCGCCCTTGTTGAGCAGCTTGTCCCAGCCCAGCGCATCGATCCAGCTTTGCAGCCGTGCGGGGTCCAGCCCGTCCTTGCGAACGTCGTGAAAACGATAGGCGAGGCCCTGCTCGTCCAGCCAGCGCCGCGCCTTTTTCACCGTGTCGCAATTCGGGATGCCATAGAGAATCAACATCATGGATCGGGGACTAGCAGGTGGCGATTACATATTCGAGGCGTCACAGCGCGGCCGCCCTCAAGTGAGCGACGGGCGGTCGGCCAGGCGGGTATTCGCGCTCGCCAATTTGCCGCGCAGCGCCCGCGCAAATCCTTCGTGCAGTGCGCTGGCGATGCCGGGATTTGCCGCCAGATAGGCGCGGAGCGCCGCCGCCGGAACAAACCAGAGGCGCGCGTTGCTGCCCAGCAGCACCGTCCCGGTCGCGTGGGTGCCATCGAGCACCGTCGCCTCGCCGACCAACGCGCCGTCGGACAAGGTTCCGACCTCGGCCCCGTCGCGCAAAATCGTGGCCTGCCCCTCGGCCAGATAGAAAAGGCTGGGTGCCGCTTGGTTCTCGCGGATCAGCACCTCACCGCGGCGCGCCGAAATCCAATGTCCCTGGTCGATAAGGCCGCGCGCGGCGGCGGGCGCCAGACTGGCGAAATGCTGACGGCGCAGCGCCTCTTCTTCGGCCGAAAAGCGGATCTTTGCGTCGTTCAGCCAGAGCCGGGCCAGGATGCCGATATTGACGACCAGGATCGCCAGCACCAACATGCCGTAACCGACATCGGGCTCGCGGAACAGCACCAGCGGCACCGCGACCAGCGCCGCGGCGGCCAGCCCGATCCGGACATAGTCGATGCGCACGACGAAGCTGGTCGCCAGCAACAGCAGCAGCGCCCCATAACCAAACCATGCGGATTCGAAATTCGCCATAGCCAATCGCCTCGCGTGGAGACCCGACCTCTGGGGTCACTCGGGTATAACGTTGCCGATAGCCAAATGCCTTGGACGCGTCGGTTGCATTCCAAAAAGCTGTAACAAACTAACAGTTTTGGGCGCGAAAGACAAAGCATAGGTGCGCAAATGTCACGATAATGCTAATTTTGGCACTGGCAGGATCGGGGCGCATTGCGTCCAACCGACATTCGCGCCATGGCGGCGCCCGGATTCGAACGCGAAAAGAACAGGCAGATGACGAAAAATTGGCAACCGCATAGCTGGCGCTCGCACGACGCCCGCCAACTCCCCACTTATCGCGACGCCGATGCGCTCGCCGCGGCGGAGCGCGAACTGAGCAATTATCCGCCGCTGGTCTTTGCCGGCGAAGCGCGCGACCTGACCGCCGACCTCGGCCGCGTCGCCGAGGGCAAGGCGTTTCTGCTGCAGGGCGGCGACTGCGCCGAGAGCTTTGCCGAATTTCATCCGAACAACATCCGCGACACCTTTCGCGTGCTGCTCCAGATGGCGGTGGTGCTGACCTTCGCGTCGAAAATGCCAGTGGTGAAGCTCGGCCGCATGGCGGGCCAGTTCGCCAAGCCGCGTTCGGCCGACATGGAGGACATCGACGGCGTGTCGCTGCCCAGCTATCGCGGCGACATCATCAACGACATCGCGTTCGAGGCGGCGGGCCGCGAGCCCGACCCGCAGCGGATGGTCAAGGCGTATAACCAGTCGGCGGCGACGCTGAACCTGCTGCGCGCCTTCGCGAACGGCGGCTATGCCAATTTGCATCAGGTCAACGCCTGGACGCATGATTTCATGGACCGCAGCCCATGGGCGAAGAAATATCAGGAAACCGCGGCGCGCATTTCCGAAGCGCTCGCCTTCATGGAAGCGTGCGGCGTGACGCCGGAGACGGTGCCGCAGATCAAGGGCACCAGCTTCTACACCAGCCACGAGGCGCTGCTGCTTCCCTATGAGCAGGCGCTGACCCGGCAGGATAGCCTGACCGGCGGCTGGTACGACACGTCGGGCCATTTCCTGTGGGTCGGCGACCGCACCCGCTTCGAGGGCTCGGCGCATATCGAATATCTGCGCGGTATCGGCAATCCGGTCGGGATGAAGTGCGGCCCCAGCCTCGAACCCGACGCGCTGCTGCGTCTGCTCGATACGCTGAACCCCAACCATGTGCCGGGCCGGATGACGCTGATCACCCGCTATGGTCATGACAAGATCGAGGCGCATCTGCCGGGGCTGGTGCGCGCGGTGAAGGAATCGGGGCACCCCGTCGTCTGGTCGTGCGACCCGATGCACGGCAATGTCATCAAGACGCCCAACGGCTACAAGACGCGCCCGTTCGAGCGCATCCTGGCCGAAGTGCGCGGCTTCTTTGCCGTGCACCGCGCCGAGGGCACGCATGGCGGCGGCATCCATATCGAAATGACCGGCCAGAATGTCACCGAATGCACCGGCGGCGCGATGGACGTGACCCAGATGGACCTGGCCGACCGCTATCACACCCATTGCGATCCGCGCTTGAACGCGGGGCAGTCGCTGGAACTGGCGTTCCTGCTGGCCGAGATGCTCAATCAGGAAATGAGCGAGCGGGCAAAGCAGGCGGCGTAAAGCCATGCTCGCAATGACGAGCTAAGGGATTATTTCCCCGGCCACGCCTTCACATCGGCGAACGCCCGCCCCAGCGCGACGTGCAAATCGGCATCTTCCGCCGCGCCGCCGAGCGGGATCTTGTCGGAAAAATTGTCAGCGGCGCTATGATAATCGCTGCCGAGGAAGGCTTCGAGCAACGGCATGTCCGAAAAACTGCCGCCGACCATCAGCGACGTCACGCCCTTGGCACCCAGCGCCCAGCCATCCTGCCGCTGGATAAAGGCGTCGGCCTCGCCATCCTCGTCGAGCTTGCGGCCGAGTTTGGTCGCGGCGGCGCGCACCACCGCGTCATAAGCCGGTTTGCCGCGGCCGATGGTCGCGACCGGCGTCCCGCGCGGCGAAATCGCGATCGTGTCGACGTTGAGCGCGACGGTGATGTCGGCGAGCGGCACGACCGGATGATCGGCGAAATAATGCGCACCGAGCAGACCCTTTTCCTCGGCCGTCGTCGCCAGGAAATAGATGTCGCGATCGGGGCGCTGGCCCGATCCCAGCCGCTTGGCAACTTCGATCAGCACCGCGATGCCGCTCGCATTGTCGACCGCGCCGTTGCAGATGCGATCGGCGTCGCCGTCCTTGCCGCAGATGCCAAGATGGTCCCAGTGGCCGAGGAACAGCACCGCCTTGCCGTCGGGCCGGGCGCCAGGCAGCTTGGCGATGACATTGTTGCTGGCAAAAGGGCGGAGCGCCGACTGGGTAGCCAGATCGGCGATCACCGGCAGCACGATCCCCTTATAGTCGGGCGACTTCGCCGCTTCACGCACCGCGGCGCCGTCCTGCCCCGCCTTCTTGAGCAGCGCATCGGCGGCTTCGAGCGACAGGAAGCCGCTCACCGGCGCGCCGGGCTTGGCGCCCGCCAATCGCACCACGGTGCTGCCGGCGCTGTCGCGCAACTGCCCCCATGGCACCGCATCGGTCGCGATCACCAGCACCGCCGCGGCGCCCGCATCAGCGAGCATCTGGCGCCGCTCGCGATAGCGCGGCAGTTTGTCGCCGAACGGGGCGTTGTCGAACAACATGATCGCCAGCTTGCCAGTGACATTGGCGTTGACCTTGCCCGCGCCATCGACGCCATAACCGACAAACACCGCCGGAACATTGGTCAGCGACACTGCCGCCTCGCGCCCGGTCAGGATGATGCCGTCATCCTCCAGCGCGAAATCGCGGCCATGGACCTTGAACTTCGCGCTGCCGCCGATCGCCTTGCTCTCGACGAACGGCACCGGCTGCAACCACGGCGTTACGCTGCCCCGCACCGCTTCCAGCCCGGCCTTGGCCCATTCGCCGACGATATAGGCGATGGTGCGATCCTCGCCGTCGCTACCCGGGGCGCGCCCCTCGAATGCGTCGCCCGCCAGCACCTTGATATGCGCGGCGAGTTGCGCCTCGGTGACCGGGGCGTCAGCCTTGGCGGGCGCGGCAGACGCGGCGGCAGGGAAGCAGGCAATGAGGGCGACGGCCGCGATCGCGGCGTGGAAACGAATGATCTTCATGGCGCCGCCGCATGGCATTTCCGCCGCAGGCAGGCAAGGCGCGTTCGTCGAACGACGAATGGCGTCAATAGATTTAGCCCCTCCCCTTCAGGGGAGGGGTTGGGGTGGGGTTTCGCCGCGTAGAGCAAGGCCGATGGACCCCACCCCGCTGCGACTAGGCAGCAAGCTGCCAAGTCTCACTGCCCCTCCCCTAAAGGAGAGGGGCTTGGACACTAGCGCCCCGCCCGCGCCAGCAGCGCCCGCGCCGCCGCAACATGCATATCCTCGATCATCCGGCCGTCGTGGCGCTGCGCCCCGCCCCTCGCCGCAGCAATCAGCCCCTCGGCGGCAGCAATCTCGCGCGCCGATGGCGCAAAGGCGGCGTTGCACGGATCGACCTGCGACGGGTGGATCAGCGACTTGCCATCGAAACCGAGCCGCCGCCCTTCGGCCGCTTCGGCGGCAAAACCCGCAGCGTCGTCGATGGCATTATACACCCCGTCGAAACCCCACACGCCCGCGGCGCGCGCCGCCAGCACGATCGCCTGAATCGCGTGGCTCATCGCGCCACGATCCATGCCGTCCGGCAGTTTGAGTTCATACGCCAGATCGTTGAGCCCCGCGATCAGCCCGGCGACGGCTGGATCGGCACCAATGTCGCGCGCCGCATAAATCGCCGTGGGGGTCTCGATCATCGCCAGCACGGGCAGCCCCAGCCCACGTATAGGACCCAGATCGGCGGGCGCATCGACCTTGGGCAGCACCACCGCATCGAGTTTCAGGTCGGCGATCGCGTCGATATCCGCGGCCTGCTCGGTGGCCCCGGTCGCGTTGATCCGCACCGCGACGCGCTTGCCTGGAAAGCCCGCGATGACGGCGGCGCGCATCGCGGCGCGCGCTTCGTCCTTGCGGTCCGCGGGCACCGCGTCCTCCAGGTCGATGATCAGCAGGTCGGCGGCCAGCCCGCCTGCTTTTTCGAGCGCGCGGGCGTTCGAGCCGGGAACATAGAGCAGCGAGCGCGGTGCGAAACTGGTGTCGGTCATGCGCTTTTGTCTGGCGCAATGCGGCCGTTCTCGCAATAAAGGAGTGAGGCCTGACGGCCAGGTTCGCAGAGGGGATTTTCGATGGATTATTGGTTTCCGATCGCACTCGTCGTGCTCGCGGCGGTGTTCCTGCTGTGGGCGCTGACCCCGGTTCGTCAGGGTTTCAGCTACACGATCGAACGCTTTGGCCGTTACACCCACACCGCGCAGCCGGGGCTGAACTTCATCATGCCGATCTTTGATCGGGTCGGCCGCAAGGTCAATATGATGGAGCAGGTGCTCGACATTCCCGGCCAGGAAATCATCACCAAGGACAATGCGATGGTCGCGGTCGACGGCGTCGTGTTCTTTCAGGTGCTCGACGCCGCCAAGGCCGCCTATGAGGTCAGCGACCTGTATCTGGCGATCATGAACCTGACGACGACGAACCTGCGTACCGTTATGGGGTCGATGGACCTCGACGAAACGCTGTCGAAACGCGACCATATCAACGCGCGGCTGCTGGTCGTGGTCGACGAGGCGACGACGCCCTGGGGGGTCAAGATCACCCGCGTCGAAATCAAGGACATTCGCCCGCCCGCCGACATTTCCAACGCCATGGCGCGGCAGATGAAGGCCGAGCGCGAAAAGCGCGCCAACATTCTGGAGGCCGAGGGCATGCGCGCGTCTGAAATCCTGCGTGCCGAGGGCGAGAAGCAGGGCCAGATCCTGCAGGCCGAGGGTCGCCGCGAAGCCGCTTTCCGCGATGCCGAAGCGCGCGAACGCGAAGCCGAGGCCGAAGCCAAGGCGACGCAGATGGTGTCGGACGCGATCGCCGGCGGCAACGCACAGGCGATCAATTACTTCATCGCGCAGAAATATGTCGAAGCGGTGAGCCAGTTTGCGACCAGCCCGAACAGCAAGACGATCCTGTTCCCAGTCGAGGCGACCCAACTGATCGGTACGCTGGGCGGCATCGGCGAACTCGCCAAGGATGCCTTTGAGCGCGGGCCGACGCCGCCGACGCCGCCGGGAGTGCGCTGACATGACCGAGTGGCTGAACAATATGGCGCCGCACTGGGCGTGGCTGACCGTCGGGGTATTGCTGTGCGCCGCCGAAATCATCGCGCCGGGGTTCTTCCTCGTCTGGCTCGGCGTCGCCGCGATCGCGACCGGCGTCCTTGCCTTTCTGCTGCCGATCGGGGTGCCGATGCAGCTTGGCATTTTTGCCGTGCTGGCGTTCATCGCGCTCTATGGCGCGCGCCGCTGGCTCAAGGCCAATCCGATCGTGTCGAGCGACCCGCTGCTCAACCAGCGCGGCGGGCGGCTGATCGGCGAAGTGCTGACGCTGGTGACCGCGATCGAAAACGGCCGCGGTCGCGCCCGGGTCGGCGACGGCGAATGGCCGGTGCGCGGGCCGGATGCTGCTGAGGGGACCAGGGTCCGCGTCGTCAGCGCCGATGGCGGGGTGCTGGTGGTCGAAACGGCTTAAAGATTTCGACAAACCTCGTCATTGCGAGGAGCCGAAGGCGACGCGGCAATCCAGAGCAGGCGTAAACCGCCCTGGATTGCGTCGCTTCGCTCGCAATGACGAGGATTGGTTACCCGCCACGCGGCCGCGCATAAATCGCCACGACATGCCCCAGCGCATCGCTCTCACCGATCCGCCGAAACCCCAGCTTCGCCGCGACGCGTTCGGACGCTTCGTTGCCCAGATCGATGATGCAGCGCACTTCGCTTGCATCGAGATTCGCGTCCGCCCAGCCCAGCGCCGCGGTCATCGCCTCGGTCGCATAGCCCGCCCCCCAATGATCGGCGTCGAACGCCCACCCCGCCTCGGGCAAGCCTTCGAGTTCGGGGATACCGCGGCCGAAATAGCTGAGACCCCCCATGCCGACCAGCGCGTCGCTCGCCTTGTCAGCGAACACCCAATAACCGAACCCCATCACCGGCCACAGCCCTGCTGAGCTCAGGAATTTGCCCCAGCTGACATCGGGGGCGCGCAGTTCGCCGCCGATAAAGCGGGTGACGCGTTCGTCGGCCCACATCGCGATATGTATGTCCTTGTCGGACAAGCGCCCGGGGCGCAGGCGGAGGCGGTCGGTTTCGACAATGGGAGCGATGCTGAACATGGGTGCGGGTGTGCCGAAGCCCGCCCGGCCGGTCAATCGGGGATCAGATAATGATCGAACAGGTCGTGCAGTACCGCCTTGCCGTCGACCTGTTGCTTCGCCCGCATCACCGCGAGGCTATCGACGCGGGTCAGCACATCCACATGCTTCAACACCAGATGATAATGCGGCCGATCGCGGAAGTCGTGAAACAGCAGGATGCAGTCGGGCTTGCAATGGATGATCGCCTGCAACAAGCACGCCACGCGAAAACGCCCGTCGATCAGCACCGCGTCGGGGCTTCCCCCCATACCGCGCCAGATTTGCGTGTGATAGCGCGGCCAGTCACGAAGCCGACTTTCATCGATCGGATAGCCCCATTCGCCGACCGGACCGATGTCGGCATGGAAGGGCGTAAATTCCACCGCTTCGCCCGCGACGTCGGCCTGCACCTTGGCCAGCCACGCGGGGTCGCTGTCGACGCTGACGATCCGCCGCACTTGCCGCGCCGCGACCAGCGTGCTGCCCCCGCAGCCGAATTCAAGCAGCGACGACAGGCCCGCCAGTTGCAGCTCGAGCTGGGTGACTTCCGCCGCGGTCATTTGTGGTTGCATGGTCCCCTCCACCAACAAAGGGATATGGGACGCGAGGCGCGGCGTCTAGCCGGGTCGAATAGGCGTGCGAGCGAATGACGACTTTGGGGTGGGGAGCGGACATGGTTGGTTCCTCCCCGGAACGGGGAGGTGGCAGCCCGCAGGGCTGACGGAGGGGTCGAAACCTCTCGTCATGACGCACCGTCCCGGCCCCTCCACCACCGCTTCGCGGCGGTCCCCCTCCCCGTCCCGGGGAGGAACTTCTGGCCGCAATCGGTCGGTAACTGCCCCTCCCATTTGCTCGAAAGCAACCTGATCGGTCGACCCGCGAAGGCAGACCCCAGAGACGGGAGAGAGAGGAGTCGCTCCGGGCGCCCGCCTTCGCAGGAACCCATTGTTCAGGCCGCCGCCGCAGCCAATTCCGGCCCCGACGCCTGCGCTGGCATGACCGCGTCGGCATAGTCGCTTTCATATTTCTGGATCAGCGCGCGGTCGTCATGGTTCCACGGGTGGAAACCCGGCAGAAAATAGCTGAGCCACGGCAGGAAGCTCTTGCGCAGCACCCCCGGCGAACCGATCAGATACCACCAGATGCGCGCGGTGACGCGCCAGCCGGTCAGGCCGTCCTGTTTGAGCAAATTCTTCATGCCCTTGATCCGCTTCGGCCAGAAGCGGCTGGTGACGAGCAGCATCATGATCGACTTGGCGCGCCAGCGGCGGAACCGGCTCCAGTCCTTCGTCGCGTGCAGCCAGGTGTCGTAAGCGACGCCCTTATGCTCGATCTCTTCGATCGCATGCCATTTCCACAGCGCCGCCCATTCGGGTTCGGCGCCCGCATACATGCTCTCGTCGCGCAGCATCACCGATGCCATCATCGCGGTATAATGTTCGAGTGCGATCGTCGCCATCAGGTTGACGATCTGCGGTCGCTGCTTGATCAGGTCGAGCACCTGATTCACATCGGCCTCAAGCTCGGACAGGTCATAACCCGCTTCCGCCGCCTTTTTGTTGAACACGACATGTTCGCGGCTGTGGATCACCTCCTGCTGGGTGAACGCCCGGATTTCGCGCGCCAGCTTGTCGGGCACGCCGTCGCGGTGCGCCTTCACCGCCTCGATGAACATCGCCTCGCCGCGCGGAAAGGTCACCGACAGCGCCGTGTGAAACGCCGACGCGATCGGGTCGCCGTTCAGCCACCAACGCCCCTGCTTGTCGTCGCGGCCAAAGCGCATGTCGCGCGGCGTGATCGACAGGTCGGTGGGGGTCGGGGAGAGGGAAAGGCTGGACATATGGATCATACCGTCGAAAAGGGGCGATGGGGTGGAGCAATAGGGTTTACTTACAGACATGTCAATAGTGAAGAAGCGCCTGAGTCCCGAGGAAAGCCGGTCGGCAGCGCTCGAGGCGGCGCGGCTGATCCTGATCGAAATGGGGCCGGCGGCGGTGACGTTGAAAGCCGTGGCGGGCCGGATCGACCGCACCCACGCCAATCTGCTGCACCATTTCGGCAGCGCCGCGGGGCTGCAAAAGGCGCTCGCCGCCTATCTGGCCGAAACCGTGTGCGCGACGATCGGCGAGAAAATGGCCGCGTCGCCGCCCGGCGAACGCAATGTGCGCGAGATTGTCGACCTGGCGTTCGACGCCTTCAACAGCGGCGGCGCCGGGGCGCTCGCGACCTGGATGGCGGCGACGGGCAACGAGGATGCGCTCGACCCGATCGTCGAGGCGATCCACAAGCTGATCGATGGCATGTCGCCCGACGCCCATGAAAAGCGCCTGATGCACGAAGACACGCTGGCTTTGGTGCTGATGGCCCTCGGCGACGCGCAACTGGGCGGACCGATGGCCGAAGCGCTCGACCTGCCGCGCGACACGTCGCGGGTGCTGGCCTGCGAGCTGATCACCGGGCGCATCGCGAACTTCTGGGTACAGCATGGCGGCAAGCCGCAGGGCTGAGGGCTGGCAATTTTGTTGCATGGACGCTAAGGGCGCCCATTCCCCCGTCTCCGTTCGCATCGAGCGCAGTCGAGATGCCCCTCGGCCTGACGCTGCGCCGCGGGGTGTCTCGACTTCGCTCGACACAAGCGGGCCGGGAGGTTTAGTTTCAATTTTCCGCGCCTGAAGGCCCCGCCATGCATTTCCTCGACCAAGCCAAAATCTATATCAAGTCCGGCGACGGCGGCCCCGGTGCCGTGTCGTTCCGGCGTGAAAAATATGTCGAATATGGCGGCCCCGACGGCGGCAACGGCGGCAAGGGCGGCGACATCATCTTTGAAGCCGTCGCCGGGCTCAACACGCTGATCGACTTTCGTTACACCCAGCATTTCAAGGCGAAGCGCGGCACCCCCGGTGCGGGGCGCGACCGCACCGGCGCGGGCGGCCCCGACCTGGTCATCCAGGTTCCGATCGGCACCCAGATCCTCGATGACGATGAGGACCGCAGCCTGCTCGCCGACCTGACCAAGGAGGGCGAGACGCTCGTCTTTCTGCGCGGCGGCGACGGCGGGCGCGGCAATGCATCGTACAAGACCAGCACCAACCGCGCCCCGCGCCAGCACGGCCCCGGGTGGCCGGGCGAGGAAAAATGGGTGTGGCTGCGATTGAAGCTGCTCGCCGACGCCGGTCTTGTCGGGCTGCCCAACGCCGGCAAATCGACCTTCATCAACGGCGTCACCAACGCGCAGGCCAAGGTCGGCGCCTATGCCTTTACCACCCTGCGCCCGCAGCTGGGCGTGGTCAGCCACAAGGGCAATGAGTTTGTTGTCGCCGACATCCCCGGCCTGATCGAGGGCGCCGCCGATGGCGCGGGAGTCGGCGACCGCTTCCTCGGCCATATCGAACGGTGCCGCGTGCTGCTCCATCTGGTCGACGCCAATGACGCGGATGTCGCCACCAGCTATCGCATCGTCCGCGACGAGTTGGAGGCCTATGGCGCCGACTTGACCGACAAGCCGGTGATCGTCGCATTGAACAAGATCGACACGCTCGACGACGAGCTGGTCGCGGCGCTGTCGGCCGAGCTTGCCGCAGAAAGCGGCCATCCGGTGATGGCGCTGTCGGGCGCCAGCGGCGCGGGCGTGCCCGCAATCCTCGACAAGCTGCTCGAGATCATCGGCCCCGAAAAGCGCGCGGTCGTCCGCAACGACGATGGCGAAGAAACGACCGACTGGTCGCCGGTTTAGAGACAGAGCCAATTAAACCGCGATGATATTAATAGGAATCGTCATTGAGAGGAGCGAAGCGACGCGGCAATCCAGCGCAGGCGTAAACCGCCCTGGATTGCTTCGCTTCGCTCGCAATGACGAAAATGGGTCAATCTGAAGTTTTCAGGCTCTAATGGACCCTGACCCTAGGAACGAATGGGTGCGGAAAGCCTTGTAGCATAAACATAAAGGAATTCCGGATGTTCTCCCACTCCCGTGCGATCAAGTTTCTGCTCTGCGTTTCGCCCATCCTTGGCGTGGCATCGCATCCCGCCCAGGCACAGGACACCACCAGCGGTTCCGAAAAGCGCACCCGCGTCATTCTCGGGCCGCAATTGTCGCCGTCATGGCCCGGGTCGAAGGATCTGTCGGTCGGTCCCTATATCGACGTGTCGCGCGAGCGCGAAGGAACCGAATTTACCTTCGAGGCCGCTGACGAGAGCTTTGGCGGACCGCTGATCCAATCGGGAAATTTTGCGTTCGGACCGTCGCTGGGATTCATCGGCAAACGCACCGCCGCCGACATCGGCGCCGACCTGCCCAAGGTCGGTTTCACGATCGAAGCGGGCGGGTTTGCGCAGGTCAATTTGACCCCGGCGCTGCGCGTCCGCGTCGAAGGCCGCAAGGCGCTGAGCGGTCACAAGGGCTTCGCCGGCGAAGTCAGCGCCGACTATGTCGTGCGCGACGGCGACGACTGGCTGTTTTCGATCGGCCCGCGCGTCACGCTGGGCGATGCCAAATATCAGAACGCCTATTTCGGCGTGACCCCCGCCGCGGCACTATCGTCGGGGTTGCCGGCATTCGACGCCGATGGCGGCATCCAGTCGGTGGGGCTGACCGCGGGCTATCTGCGCCAACTGAGCCGCCGTTGGGGCGTCGCCGCCTATGCGCGCTATGACCGGCTGATCGGCGATGCGGCGGATTCGCCGGTAACCCGCAATCTGGGATCGCGCAGCCAGCCATCGGTCGGCCTCGCGCTCAGCTATACCTTTGGCGGGGGCCGCTGACGTAATAGCATTGGCGCAGGCGGCGCCGCGCGCTATCGGCGGCGTCATGTTATTTGCGCCCGCCTCCTGCTCCCGGCTGATCGTCAAGATCGGGTCGGCGCTGCTCGTCGATCCCGATGGCGCGGTGCGCCGCGACTGGCTGGCGGGGATCGCCGCCGACATCGCCCAACGCGCGCGCGCGGGCCAGCAGGTCGTGGTCGTATCGTCGGGGGCGATTGCGCTTGGCGCGCGGCGGCTCGGGCTCGCCAAGGGCGGACGCGGGACGCTGGAGGATGCCCAGGCGGCCGCCGCGACCGGCCAGATCGTGCTGTCGCAGGTGTGGGCCGACGTACTCGCCGCCGAGGGGCTGACCGCGGCGCAGATTTTGGTCACGCTCGACGATCTGGAAGACCGGCGGCGCTATCTGAACGCCGCCGCCACGCTCGACCGGCTGCTCAGCCTGGGCGTCGTGCCGATCATCAACGAAAATGACAGCGTCGCGACCGAGGAAATCCGATTTGGCGACAACGACCGCCTCGCCGCGCGCGTCGCACAGGCGGCGGGCGCGGGCGGCGTCGTGCTGTTGTCCGACATCGACGGCCTTTACGACCGCAACCCGGCGCAGCCCGGCGCCAGCCATATCGCGCGGATCGAGCGCATCGACGCGAGCATCGAGGCGATGGCCGATACCCGATCGGCGTCGGGCATGGGATCGGGCGGCATGGTGTCGAAAATCGCCGCGGCGCGCATCGCCAACGCCGCGGGCGCGCATCTGGCGATCGCCTCGGGACGCATCGACCGGCCGCTGTCGACCGCGGCGCGGCATACCCTGTTCGTCGCTGAGAAAGGCGCCAGCGCGCGCAAGGCGTGGCTCGCCGGCGGACTGACCGCCAAGGGGCGGCTGACGATCGACGCCGGTGCCGCGCGGGCGCTGCGCGGCGGCGCCAGCCTGCTCGCGGCGGGGGTGAGCAGCGCGACGGGTGCCTTTGCCCGCGGCGACGTCCTCGACATCGCCGGTCCCGACGGCGCCGTGATCGCGCGCGGGCTGTCCGAATATCCGGGCGCCGATGCCGCCGCGATCGTCGGCCTGGGACGCGAGGCGCAGGAAGCCGCGCTCGGCTATGCGCCGCGCAGCGCGATGGTCCACCGCGACCATATGGTGCTGCTGTGACCCAGCCCGTCCTGGCGATGACCGGCGCAACCGGCTTCGTCGGCGGCGCGACGATGCGGCAGGCGATCGCGGCGGGCTGGCACGTCCGCGCCCTCACCCGCCGTCCGCAGCCGACGCGCGATGGCGTAACCTGGATCGCGGGCGCACTCGATCAGCCCGATAGTCTTGCCGAAATGGCAGCGGGCAGCGACGTGGTGATGCACGTCGCCGGGGTGGTCAACGTCCCGACCCGCGCCGCGTTCGAGGCGGGCAACGGCACCGCGACACGCCATGTCATCGATGCGGCGCGCGGTGCGGGGGTGACGCGCTTCGTCCATGTCTCGTCGCTCGCTGCGCGCGAACCCGGCCTCTCCGACTATGGCTGGTCGAA
Source organism: uncultured Sphingopyxis sp. (assembly GCA_964502035.1). GTDB lineage: Bacteria > Pseudomonadota > Alphaproteobacteria > Sphingomonadales > Sphingomonadaceae > Sphingopyxis. Next base: position 49,433 of record CAZCUW010000005.1, read on the forward strand.
AGAGCGCGCCGAAATCATCGTCCGTGCCAGCGGTCTCGACTGGACCATCGTCCGTCCGCCCGCGGTGTTCGGCCCCGGCGATACCGAAATGCTCGACCTGTTTCGCATGGCACGGCGCGGCATCGCGCTGTTGCCGCCCACGGGCCGCATGTCGGCGATCTATGTCGACGATCTGGCGCGCTTGCTAATCGCATTGGTGGCCGATCGCGATACCAGCGTCGGCGCGATCTACGAGCCCGACGACGGCCGGGCGGACGGCTGGTCGCACCGCGGCTTTGCCCGCGCGATCGGGCGCGCGGTGGGGCGCAGCCATGTCTCGACGCTCGCCATTCCGGCGGCGTTGCTCAAGGCGGGCGGCCGGATCGACAAGCTGGTCCGCCGCGGCCGCGCCAAGCTGACCCCCGACCGCGCGCGCTATATCGCGCATCCCGATTGGGTCGCGGCAACGGGCGCGCAGCCCCCCGCCGCGCTGTGGCGCCCCGAACACGGCACCGACGACGCGCTCGCCGAAACGGTGCGCTGGTACCGCCGCGAAGGCTGGCTCTGACGTCGCCGATAGGTCCGGGTGATCCACCGGTCGAAGCGTGCATTGCCAAGGGCGAGCCGCATCCCTAGGTTTAGCGGCATGACCGAAACCACCGCCAACACCCCGAACGATCCCGCCGGCCCCTGGGCGATCCCCGTGCGCCGCCCGCTGCCCGGCGACGACAAGCCGAAGTCGACGACCAGTTTTCCGCGCAAAGTGTGGAAGCTGCTGGTGGCGATCAAGGACGCGCTCGCACTCATCTTTCTGCTGCTGTTCTTCGTCGTCCTGTTCGGCCTGCTCGCAGGACGCCCCAACGCCGGATTGCCGGTCAGCGAAGGCGCGCTGTTGATCGAACTCGACGGCGTCGTCAGCGAACAACCCGCCGAGGTCGACACCTTCACCGCGCTCTCGGGCGGCAATCAGCTTCAGGAAATTCGCGTCCGCGATGTCGTCCATGCGCTGGAGAGCGCCGCCGACGACAAGCGCGTCACCTCGGTCGTGCTCGACCTCGACCGTTTCCTCGGCGGCGGACAGGTCTCGCTCGCCGAAATCGGCACCGCGATCGACAAGGTCCGCGCCCAGAAAAAGCCGGTGCTGGCCTTTGCCACCGCCTACACCACCGACAGCTACCAGATCGCCTCGCACGCCAGCGAAATATGGGCCGACAGCATCGGCGGCGTCGCGATCGCCGGTCCCGGCGGATCGCGCCTCTATTACAAGGGGCTGATGGACCGGCTGGGGATCACCGCGAACATCTATCGCGTCGGCACCTTCAAAAGCGCGGTCGAACCCTTTCTGCGCAGCGATCAATCGCCCGAAGCGAAGGAAGCCAACCTCGCCTATGCCAGCGTGCTGTGGGACAATTGGCTGACCGACGTCAAAAAGGCGCGCCCGACGGCCAAGATCGACGCCTATATCGCCGACACCGCGGGCGCGGTGCGCGCGGCGGGCAATGACCTGTCGAAAGCATCCCTCGACGCGGGCCTGGTCGACAAGCTCGGCAGCCGCATGGCGTTCAACACCCGCGTCGCTGAAATCAGCGGCGCCTATGACGACAGCAAGCCGTGGGACTATAATGCGATTCCGCTCGAAAACTGGGTCGCCGCCAACCCGCCCGAACTGAACGGCAGCGCGATCGCGGTCGTCCCCGTCGTCGGCGAGATTGTCGATGGCGAGGCGCCGACCGGGACCGCCGGCGGCACCACCGTCGCGAAGCATATCCTCGACGCCGCCGCCGACAGCGGCACCAAAGCGATTGTGCTGCGCATCGATTCGCCCGGCGGATCGGTGCTGGCGTCCGAAGAAATCCGTCAGGCGTTGCTCGCCGCCAAGGCGAAAAAGCTGCCGATCGTCGTGTCGATGGCCAATGTTGCGGCGTCGGGCGGCTACTGGATATCCACCCCCGCCGACCGCATCTTTGCCGAGCCCGAGACGATCACCGGATCGATCGGCGTGTTCGGTATCCTGCCCAGCTTCGATCAGGCGCTGGCCAAGATTGGGGTCACCGCCGACGGCATCGCGACGACGCCGCTGTCGGGCCAGCCCGACGTGTTCGGCGGCGTCAACGACGAATTCAACGCGCTGGCGCAGGCGAGCGTCGAGGATATTTATGCCCGCTTTACCGGGCTGGTCGCGAAAAGCCGCAAGCAGCCGCTGGAGAAGGTGCAGGCGATCGCCGAAGGGCGCGTCTGGGCCGGCGGCACCGCGCGGCAGCTGGGGCTGGTCGATCAGTTCGGCGGTTTGCCCGCGGCGCTGGCGGCGGCGGCGAAACTCGCCAAGGTTGATGGCGATTTCCACGCCAAATATTATGAGGACGAGCCGAGCGAATTTGCCAAGATGCTCGCCAATTGGAGCAAAAGCGAAGAGGAAAGTGCCGCCGCCCCGCGCGGCTGGTTCGGCATCGCGGCGATGAACCGCCAGCTGACCGAACGGCGCCTGATGCAGGATATGGCGATGCTGACCCAAAGCGGGTCGGTGCAGGCCGCGTGCCTCGACTGCCGCGGCTATCTGCCCGCCGTGCCGCGGCCGGGTGCGGCCGAGGCGAAGGGGTTCTTTGCGACGATGGCGCTGTTGTTGAAGTAGCGCGATATGTTGAGGTCTGTTTCCCCGCGAAGGCGGGGATCCATCTCCTGCTGGCGCAACCTTGCACCGACCGGAGATGGGCTCCCGCCTTCGCGGGAGAACAGGCTCATTCCAATGTCTTGCTTTACGCCGCGACCGCAACACCCTTCGCATGCCCGGCAACCGCGTCGGCCAGCGTATCGACCAGCGCCAGCGGCAGGTCATGCCCCATCCCGGGAATCGTCAGCAGCTGCGCCCCCGCAATGTTGTCCGCCGTATCGCGCCCCGCGGCCAGCGGCACCAGCGGATCATCCTCGCCATGCACGACCAGCGTCGGCGCGGTGATCGACTTCAGCAGGCTGCGCCGATCACCATCGGCGACAATCGCCGCCATCTGCCGCGCGACGCCCTGCGGATACCAGCCGCGTTCGAAATCGGCGCGGACGCGGCGCTGGAGCCGCTCCTCCGCCGCCGGATAGCCGGGGCTGCCGATCACCCGCGCGGCGCGCACCGAATATGCGATCATTTCCTCAGGCTCACCGCTCATCGGCCGGTTCGCCAGCACCTGCATCGCTTCCTTGCGGGCGCGCGGCAGGCGGCGGTTGCCGGTGCTCGACATGATCGAGGTCAGCGACAGGGTGCGGCCCGGATAGCGCGCCGCGATATGCTGCGAAATCATCCCGCCCATCGATGCCCCGACGATATGTGCGCGGTCGATCCCCAGATGATCGAGCAGCGCGATGCCGTCGGCGGCCATATCGGCGAGCGTGTAAGCGGGGCGCACCGGCAAGCCGATCGCCGCCTTCACGAACATCCATTTCAGGTTCGGTACTCCCGCCGCCTCAAAGCGCGTCGACAGGCCGACGTCGCGATTGTCGTAACGGATGGTGCGAAATCCGTGCGCGTTCAATGCATCGACGAACTCGTCGGGCCACAAGGTCAGCTGCCCGCCCAGTCCCATCACCAGCAGGATCGCGGGCGCGTCGCGCGGTCCTTTGTCTTCATAAGTGATATTGATGCCGTTGGCGGCGGTCTGCGCGATGGTCATGCTGCGGAAATCCTTTGGCCGATTTCCTGCACCATGGCGCAGTTGACGCGAACGTCAAGCCGGGTACCTAAGCGCCTGCTTTGGGATCGCGATAGGCGGGCAGCGCGAGCGACCAGCGGATCGCCGCGCCGCGCAGGATGAACCCGGCGACCGCGCCGACCACCGCCGCCACCGGGGTGCCGACCCCGAGCCACAGCAGCAACAGGAACAGCCCCGACGCCAGCGCCGCCGCGGTGACATAGATTTCGGGACGCACGATGATTGACGGAACCCCCGCCAATATGTCGCGGATGGTGCCGCCGACGCAGCCCGTGATGACACCCATGAGCAGCGCCGGAGCGGGCGGCACCCCCCACGCCAGCGCCTTGGCGGTACCAAACACCGCATAAGCGGCGAGCCCGACCGCATCGGCCCATTCGAGCAATTGCCCCTGCCACCAGCGTTCGGGGGTCAGCCACACCACGAGCGCGATCGCGATGCACACCGCCGAAATCGCCCCGTCCTGCACCCAGAACACCGGCGCGCCGATCAACAGGTCGCGCACGCTGCCGCCGCCGACCCCGGTGACCAGCGCAAAGAAGGCGGCGGTCACCAATGTCTGGCGCAGCCGCACCGCCATCAACGCCCCCGACAGCGCGAACACACCGATGCCCGCGAGGTCGAGCAGGCGGACGATCAGCGCATTGTCGAAATCGAACATCGGCGCTTACTTCGCGCCCGGCCGCACCCCGCCGATGACCGACAGGACGATCGCCGACACCGCACCGCGGATCACCGGTTCGGCCTGGGGGGCAAAGAAGGGCGAATGATTGGTCGGGATCGGCTGCCCCTTGGCCTTCAGATCGGCGAGCACCGTGGGATCATAGCCGCCGATCGCGAAATAAAGCGACGGGATGCCCGCATCGACGAATTCCGAATAATCCTCACTCGCCGAAACCGGCGCCGCGCTGGCGGGCGCGAACAGCAATTTATCGCCGAACACCGGTTTCAGGATGGCAAAGCCGTTGGCCGCCATCGCCTCGTCGTTCACCAGGCTGGCAGTGCCGGTCAGATAGGTGATCGTCGGTTCGGGCGCGTTGCCCATCATCGCCGCCGCCTTCGCCGACCGCTCGGCGCCCGAGCGCAGCAACTGGCGCACCTCGGGGGTCAGCGAGCGGATGTTGACCTTTACCTCGGCGCTGTCGGGAATGATGTTGGGCGCGCTGCCCGCGTTGATCGCGCCGATCGTGAGCACGCCAAAGGCATAGGGATCCTTTTCGCGGCTGATCACCGTCTGCACATCGGTGACGAAGCGCGCCGCGACCGGGATCGGGTCGAGCGTCGCCGACGGCATCGAGCCATGGCCGCCGCGGCCGTGGAAAATGATCGAATAGCTGTCGGAGGCCGAGAAAGCAGTACCTGCTTTGATTCCCACCGTGCCGGTTGGGCCGTTCAGCACATGCGCCGCAAAGCCATAATCGGGTTTGGGAAAACGCGTCAGCAGCCCATCGTCGAGCATCGCTTTCGCGCCCTTCAAAATTTCCTCGGCGGGCTGGCCGATCAGCACGACGGTGCCCGACCAGCTGTCGCGCATCGCGCTGAGTGCCTGCGCGACGCCGACCAGATAGGCGACATGGGTGTCGTGGCCGCAGGCGTGCATGACCGGCACATCCTTGCCCTCATAGGTCGCGCGCGCCTTGCTCGCCCAGGCGAGCCCGGTCTTTTCCGCCATCGGCAGCGCGTCCATGTCGGCGCGGATCAGGATCGTCGGGCCTTCGCCATTTTTCAGGACGCCGACGACGCCGGTGCCGCCGACCTTTTCGGTCACGGTAAAGCCCGCCTTGCGCAGCTGCTGCGCCAATATGCCCGCGGTGCGGACCTCCTGCATCCCCAGTTCGGGGTTCTGGTGCAGATCGCGGTACAGCGCATCGAGCGCCGGATAATTCTTATCCAGAATCGCGGTCAGCCGCGCATCGGCGGCATTCAGGTCAGGCGCCGCCTGCGCGCTGGTCGCGGTGAGAGAGAGGGTCAGCGAAGCCGCTACCCCGAGCCAATGCTTCGCCATAATCTCTCTCCCCCTTATTGCCTCAGACGTGGATCGGCTTGCCGGTCACCGCCATCGCGGCTTCCTTGATCGCTTCGCTGTGCGTCGGATGCGCGTGACAGGTGTAGGCGATGTCTTCGGACGTTGCGCCAAATTCCATCGCGATTGAGGCTTCGGCGATCATCGTGCCGGCAACGCTGGCGATGCACCACACGCCCAGCACGCGGTCGGTCTTGGCATCGGCGATAATCTTTACGAAACCGTCGGGTTCGTGGTTGGTCTTGGCGCGGCTGTTGCCTGCCATCGGAAATTTGCCGACCTTGACCTCGCCCTTTTCCCTGGCCTGCTCTTCGGTCAGGCCGACTCCGGCGATTTCGGGCCAGGTATAAACGACCGACGGGATGACGTCGTGATTTACGATGCCGGTCTGGCCCGCGATATTCTCGGCGCAGGCGATGCCCTCGTCGCTAGCCTTGTGCGCCAGCATCGGGCCGGGGATCACGTCGCCGATCGCCCATATGCCGGGAACATTGGTTTGGAAATCATGGTCGGTTTCGATCTGGCCGCGCTGATTGACCGCGAGCCCCGCCTTGTCGAGCGCCAGCCCGTCGGTGTTCGGGCGCCGCCCGATCGATACCAGCACGACATCGGCCTCGAGCGTTTCCGCGTCGCCGCCTGCGGCGGGCTCCAGCGTCAGCACGGCCTTCTTGCCCTTGACCGCCGCGCCGGTGACCTTGGTCTTCAGCTTGAATTCGATGCCCTGCTTCTTGAAGATGCGGTTCGCATCCTTGCGGACATCGGCGTCCATGCCGGGCAGGATCTGGTCGAGAAATTCGACGCAGGTGACCTTGGCGCCCAGGCGGCGCCACACGCTCCCGAGCTCGAGCCCGATCACACCGCCGCCGATGACGACCATATGATCCGGCACCTTGGCGAGTTCGAGCGCGCCGGTCGAATCGACGATGATCTGCTTGTCATTGTCGACATCGACGCCCGGAAGCGGCGTCACCGACGATCCGGTGGCAATGATGATATTCTTGGCGCGATAGGTCTTGCCCGCGATCTCGACGCTGTCCTTGCCGGTGAAGGCGGCATAGCCCTTCAGCCAATCGACCTTGTTCTTCTTGAACAGGAATTCGATCCCGCCGGTCAACCCCTTGACCGCGTCAATGCGCTGCGCGTGCATCGCGGGCAGGTTCAGCTTGGGGGTCACATCGATCCCCATCTTCGCCATCGCACCGTTCGCCGCGGCATCGTAATATTCCGACGCGTGGAGCATCGCCTTGGACGGGATGCAGCCGATGTTGAGGCACGTACCGCCCAGCGTTTCGCGCCCGTCGGCGCAGGCGGTCTTGAGGCCGAGTTGTGCGGCACGGATCGCCGCGACATAACCGCCGGGACCGGCACCGATGACAAGGACGTCGTAGTCGTAGTTCTGATCAGACATGGTTGTTCCGTTTCACGTGATAAGTGCAATGGCGTTAAGCGACTGCTCTGCCGCTTTACCTATGAATGCGCGCAAGCGACTGACATCTTGCATGAGAAATCCTCGCGCTTCCTCGTCTTCATCAACAAACAGATCAGCAAGATAAACATCTTCTTGCTTCATGGCCTGCGGATCAAAGCGCGCAGCAATTTCTTCGTCGCCAAGTTTTACAAGCTCTCGATGACACGAGGCAAGCGACGCAGCTGGGATAATCCAAGCCGGTCCGTATCCGTTGTCGGGGCCAATCTCTTCAAAGTTGCCGATAATGATGCTCAGCTGATCGCTGGTCGCGCTGGCCGATCCAGTCAACAGAAAGTGGACGCCGTGCCATTGCTTGTCCAAATCGATCTGCTGACCCGATTTATAGGCCGCCTCCGAATTGACGAAGTCATACGCGTTATCCGGTTGACGTCGGATCAAAGCAATGTCCTCGTCGGTTGCGAAAGTGGCGACCCAAACCATGCCCATCCTCGACGTCCTTACAAATCAATCAGCAACCGCGTCGGATCCTCGATCGCTTCCTTGATCGTTTTCAGGAATGTCACCGCCTCGCGGCCGTCGATCAGGCGGTGGTCATAGCTGAGCGCCAGATACATCATCGGGCGGATCACGATCTCGCCATTGCGCACAACCGGGCGATCCTCGATGCGGTGGAGGCCGAGCACCGCCGACTGCGGCGGGTTGATGATCGGGGTCGACATCAGGCCGCCGAACACGCCGCCGTTCGAGATGGTGAAGGTGCCGCCGGTCATGTCGTCCATCGTCAGCGTGCCGTCCTTGGCGCGCTTGCCCAGGTCGGCGATCGACTTTTCAATCTCCGCAAAGCTCAGGCCGTCGGCGTTGCGGACGACCGGCACGACCAGCCCGTTCGGCGCGCTCACCGCGACCGAGACGTCGAGATAATCGTGATAGACGATCTCGTCGCCGTCGATCCGCGCGTTCACCGCCGGAATGTCATGCGCGGCGAGCGCGACCGCCTTGGTGAAAAAGCTCATGAAGCCCAAACGGACGCCATGCTTTTTCTCGAACGTCTCGCGATATTTGTCGCGCGTCGCCATCACCGCCGACATATCGACGTCGTTGAACGTCGTCAGCAGCGCCGCGGTATCCTGCGCCGCCTTCAGCCGCTTGGCGATCGTCTGGCGCATCCGCGTCATCTTGACGCGCTCCTCGCGGCGGCCCGGTGCACCCGATGCGGCGGGCGTTTCCGCCGGAGCAGGCGCAACCGCGGGTGCCGCTTCGGGCGCCGCATTGGCGGCCGCAAGGACGTCTTCCTTGGTCAGGCGGCCATCCTTGCCGGTGCCTTTGATCCGGCTCGGGTCAAGGCCGTGCTCAAGCACCAGACGGCGCACCGCGGGCGACAGGGTGGTGACGCCATCGCCGCTGTCCTCGGTTGCAGGCGCCGGAGCGGTCGCGGCGGGGGCCGGAGCGGCTGCTTCGGCTTTTGCGGCCGGAGCAGCTGCGGGCGGGGCGGCCTTGCCGCCCCCCGCTTCGATCGTCGCAATCGTCGCGCCGACGTTGACCGTATCGCCGACCGCGGCGACCTGCTGGCCCATCACCCCGGCGACGGGCGACGGCACTTCGACCGCGACCTTGTCGGTCTCAAGGCTGGCAATCGGCTCGTCGAGCGCGACCGCTTCGCCCGGCTGCTTCAGCCATTCGCCGATCGTCGCTTCGGTGACGCTTTCGCCCAGCGCGGGGACTTTGACTTCGGTGCTCATGGATTCGGTTCCTTGGGAATCAGGCTTTGTTCTTGCTGCGGCGGATTTCGGCGCGGACGCTCAGGCCCAGCGCATCGGCGACCAGCGCCGCCTGTTCGGTCTGGTGGCGGCTCATCAGGCCCGTCGCCGGCGACGCCGCGGCGGCGCGGCCCGCGTAGCGCGGCCGCATGCCCTTTTTGCCTGCTTCGGTCAGCGCGTCCTCGATCAATTCGCGCGCGAAAAACCAGCTGCCATTGTTGCGCGGTTCTTCCTGCGCCCAGACGACATCTTCCAGCTTCGGCATCCGCTTCAACCGCACCGCCAGCGGATCGCCGGGGAAGGGATAAAGCTGTTCGATGCGGATCACCGTCGTGTCGGTCAGCCCCGCGGCGTCGCGCGCTTCCATCAGGTCGTACCCGACCTTGCCCGAACACAGCACGACGCGCTTGATGTCGGCATCCGCGGGCGGGGTGCGGTCGGACATGATGCGGCGGAAATGCGCCTCGCCGATGAAATCGCTGCGCTGCGACACCGCCAGCTTGTGACGGAGCAACGATTTGGGCGTCATGATGATCAGCGGCTTGCGGAACGGGCGCAGCATCTGGCGGCGCAAGACGTGGAAATAATTCGACGGGGTCGAAATATTGCACACCTGGATATTGTCGCCCGCGCACAGTTGCAGGAAGCGTTCGAGCCGCGCCGAGCTATGCTCGGGACCCTGCCCTTCATAGCCGTGCGGCAACAGCATCACGAGGCCGTTGGCGCGCAGCCATTTGGCCTCGCCCGACGCGATGAACTGGTCAATCATGATCTGCGCGCCATTGGCGAAATCACCGAATTGCGCTTCCCACAAGACCAGGCTTTTCGGATCGGCCATCGCATAGCCATATTCGAACCCGAGCACGCCATATTCGGACAGCGGGCTGTCGAGCACCTCGAACCGGCCGTGCGGAACGGTGGTCAGCGGCACATATTTGCGCTCGTCCTTCTGATCGACCCAGACGGCGTGGCGCTGGCTGAAGGTGCCGCGCCCCGAATCCTGCCCCGACAGGCGCACCTGATAGCCTTCGCTGAGCAAAGTGCCGAAGGCGAGGCTTTCGGCGGTTGCCCAGTCGAACACTTCCTTGTCGCTCTTGTCGGCGAACATCGCGCCACGCGCGTCGATGACGCGGCGCAGCGTCTTGTGGACGTCCAGGTCGGCGGGGATCGTGGTCATCACCCGGCCGATCGAATCGAACAATTTGTCGCTGACCCCGGTCGAAATATTGCGGCGGGCATTTTCGGGATCGGCGGGAGCGTGCAGCCCCGACCAGCGCCCGGCGAACCAGTCGGCCTTGTTCGGCTTGTAGCTTTTGGCGCCCTCGAAATCATCTTCAAGCCGCGCGATGAACTCGGCGCGGCGGGCGTCGGCCCAACCGGCGTCGATCACACCTTCACCTTCCAGCTTGGCGGCGCACAGTTGCGACACCGGCGGATGTTGGCGGATGATCGCGTACATCAACGGCTGGGTGAACGAGGGCTCGTCGCCTTCGTTATGGCCGAAGCGGCGATAGCACCACATGTCGATGACGACGTCGCGCTTGAACTGCTGGCGGAAATCGATCGCCAGCTTGCACGCAAAGGTCACCGCTTCGGGATCGTCGCCGTTGACGTGCAGGATCGGCGCCATCACCCCCTTCGCCACATCCGACGGATAGGGCGACGAGCGCGCATATTGCGGGCTGGTGGTGAAACCGATCTGGTTGTTGACGATGAAGTGGATACAGCCGCCGGTGTTGTACCCGCGGATGCCCGAAAACCCCAGGCATTCCCAGACGATCCCCTGCCCCGCGAACGCCGCGTCGCCGTGGATCAGCACCGGCAGCACCTGTTCATGCTTGGTCAGGTCGTCGCGCACCACCTGCTGCGCGCGCACCTTGCCCAGCACGACGGGATCGACCGCTTCGAGGTGCGAGGGGTTGGGGACCAGCGACATATGCACCGACGCCCCGCCAAACTCGCGGTCGGTCGAGGTGCCGAGGTGATATTTGACGTCGCCCGAACCGCCGATGTCGTCGGGGTTCGCCGACCCGCCGGCAAATTCGTGGAAGATGATCTTGTACGGCTTGGCCATCACGTTCGCGAGCATGTTGAGCCGCCCGCGGTGCGCCATGCCATAGACGATTTCCTTGACCCCGTACTGGCCGCCATATTTGATGATGGCTTCCATCGCGGGGATCATGCTCTCACCGCCGTCGAGGCCGAACCGCTTGGTCCCGACATATTTTTTGGCGAGGAACTTCTCCCATTCCTCGGCCTCGATCACCTTGTTCAGGATGGCGCGTTTGCCCTCGACCGAAAATTCAATGATCTTGTCGGCGCCTTCCATTCGTTCCTGCAGGAACTGGCGCTCTTTCAGGTCGGCGATGTGCATATATTCCAGGCCGACATTGCCGCAATAATTGGCGCGCAGGATCGCGACGATCTCGCGCACCGTCGCGCGCTCCAGCCCCAATGTGCCGCCCAGCCACACCGGCCGGTCCTGATCGGCGCCGGCAAAGCCATGATATTCGGGGGTCAAATCGGCGGGCAGCTCGCGCTGGGTCAGCCCGAGCGGGTCGAGATTGGCCGCCAGATGCCCGCGCACGCGATAGGTGCGGATCAGCATCATCGCGCGGATCGAATCGTTCGCGGCGCGTTCGACTTCGGCGTTCGACAACGGCGCTCCGGCCTTGGCAGCGGCGGCCTTGACCGCGACCTGCATCTGCTGCGGATCGAGCGCGGCAGTCAGGTCGTCGCTGTCGATTTGCGGCCAGTTCTTCGGCGCCCAGCTGGGGCCGGCCTGCGGCTCGTCGATGTCAAAGCTCTGTCGTTCGAGGTTCATAATTCCAAACCCTTCGTGCCCCTGCGAAGGCAGGGGCCCAATCTATCCGTGTTCCCCCGCGCAGGCGGGGGTCCATTGCACCCTCTCGTGGACCTCCGCCTGCGCGGGGGAACACGAAAGAAATTAAACCAACGTCTCGTACAAATCGCTCCACTCGGGATTACGCTCTTCGATGCGGCCGATTTTCCACGCCCGGTTCCATTTCTTCATCCGTGCTTCAAACTGCCGGGCGTCATAAATGCTATCGAACGCTTCGAACCAGACCAGCAGCTTGCAGCCATATTCCTTCGTAAATCCTTCGATCACGCCTTCACGATGTTGCCAAACCCGCTGCGCCAGATCGCTCGTCACGCCAATGTAGATAGTTCCGTTTATCCGGCTGGCCATGATGTAGACATAGCCGGGGCGAACCATCTCAGACTTCCCTTCCGTGCTCCCCCGCGCAGGCGGGGGTCCAAGCACCGTCGCGGTGGATCCCCGCCTTCGCGGGGACACACGGAAAGAAGGCAAGCGTAAAAATCACACGCGTTCTTTCAGCACTTCGACCAGCGTGGTGCCGAGTTCGGACGGGCTGGCCGACATGGTGATGCCCGCGGCTTCCATTGCCGCGATCTTGCTTTCGGCGTCGCCCTTGCCGCCCGACACGATCGCCCCGGCATGGCCCATGCGGCGGCCCGGAGGGGCGGTGCGGCCCGCGATGAAGCCGGCCATCGGCTTTTTGCGGCCGCGCTTAGCTTCGTCGATCAGGAACTGCGCCGCCTGTTCCTCGGCATCGCCGCCGATTTCGCCGATCATGATGATCGACTTGGTGGCTTCGTCGGCCAGGAACAGTTCGAGCACGTCGATGAAGTTGGTGCCGTTGACGGGGTCGCCGCCGATGCCGACCGCGGTCGTCTGACCCAGGCCCGCGTTGCTCGTCTGGAACACCGCTTCATAGGTCAGCGTGCCCGAGCGCGAGACGACGCCGACGCTGCCCTTCGAGAAGATGCTGCCCGGCATGATGCCGATCTTGCATTCGCCCGGCGTCAACACGCCGGGGCAGTTCGGGCCGATCAGGCGCGACTTCGAACCCGACAGCGCGCGCTTCACCTTGACCATGTCGAGCACCGGAATGCCTTCGGTGATGCAGACGATCAGCTCCATCTCGGCGTCGATCGCCTCGAGGATCGAGTCGGCGGCGAACGGCGGCGGAACATAGATGCAGCTCGCGGTCGCGCCGGTCGCGGCCTTGGCTTCCTCGACCGTGTTGAAATTCGGCAGGCCGATGTGCGTCGTGCCGCCCTTGCCCGGCGTCACGCCGCCGACCATCTGCGTGCCATAAGCAAGCGCCTGTTCGGTGTGGAAAGTGCCGGTGGCACCGGTCATCCCTTGCGTGATGACCTTGGTATTCTTGTCGATGAGGATGCTCATGCGCTTCGTTCCATTTCTCGTGCCCCTGCGGAGGCAGGGGCCCATCTCCAAATCTATCGGCCACCCGCTGCCCGATACTGCGAGCGCAGGTGATGGGCCCCTGCCTTCGCAGGGGCACAATAATCATGCGAGGCTGGGATCCAGCGCCTTGCACGCATCGAGCAGCTCCTTGACCGCGTCGACCGACACTTGCAGGCCCGCCTTGTCCTCGGCATCGAGTTCGATCTCGACGATCTTCTCGACGCCGCCCGCCCCGATCATCACCGGCACGCCGACATACAGGCCGTCGAGGCCATACTGGCCATCGACATAGGCGGCGCAGGGCAGGATGCGCTTCTGGTCGCCCAGATAGGCTTCAGCCATCGCGATGCCGCTCGCCGCCGGGGCGTAGAAAGCCGAGCCGGTGCCGAGCAGCGCGACGATCTCGCCGCCGCCGCCGCGGGTGCGCTTGACGATCGCATCGATCTTGTCCTGGCTCGACAGGCCCATCTTGACGAGGTCGGGGACGGGGATGCCGTTGACGGTCGAGTAACGCACGACGGGAACCATCGTATCGCCATGACCGCCGAGGACGAAGGTGTTCACATCCTTCACCGACACGTCGAATTCGTCGGCGATGAAGTGGCTGAAGCGCGCCGAATCGAGCACGCCGGCCATGCCGACGACCTTGTTGTGCGGCAGGCCCGAAAATTCGCGCAGCGCCCACACCATCGCGTCGAGCGGGTTGGTGATGCAGATGACGAAGGCGTCGGGGGCGTTGGCCTTGATGCCCTCGCCGACGGCCTTCATGACCTTCAGGTTGATGCCGAGCAGATCGTCGCGACTCATCCCCGGCTTGCGGGCGACACCGGCGGTGACGATGATGACGTCGGCGCCGGCGATGTCGGCATAATCGTTCGAGCCGGTGATCTTCGCGTCAAAACCCGCGATCGGGCCGACCTGCGACAGGTCGAGCGCCTTGCCCTGCGGCACGCCTTCGACCACGTCGAACAGGACGACGTCGCCGAGTTCCTTTTGCGCGGCGAGCAGCGCCAGCGTCCCGCCGATATTTCCGGCTCCGATCAATGCGATCTTCTTGCGTCCCATGGCGCGCGGCACTCCCTTCCTGGCAAGCCCGGCAATGCTTCACAGACCGGCGGCACACGGGCTGAAGTGCCATGTCGATCCCAAGACTGGGGTCGCCCCTACGCCGATTCCCTTAACGAAACAACCGCGAAAAGGACGAAAAACCGCCTTTTTTTGCAAATAGTTCGCAATAACAATAAAGCGGTGGGAGCGGCCGCCCCGCAGAGGGGAATGGGTGGACAAAGTCGCAAGGGCGTGACAGCTTTTGGGCCGGAGAGGTGCCGCAGGCGCGGGTTAACCCTCCTTTATCGCAGGGGTGATAGGCGCGAGGGGATGACGCGGGCAATCATCAGTTTCGATACCGAATTGTCGGCCGGGCTGTACCAGCGCGGCGCCGACGCGCGCACCAATTTCAACAGCTCGATCCTCGGCCGTTGCCGCGACGGCGATTTCGGCATCCATTTCCAGATGGACATGCTCGAACGCCACGAGCTGACCGGGGTGTTCTTTGTCGATCCGATGCCGGCCCTGGTTTACGGCCCCGGGGTCATCGATGCGATCGTTGGCCCGATCGTCGAGCGCGGGCACGAGGTGCAGGTGCATATCCATACCGAATGGCTGGCCTTTGCGCGCTTCAACCCGGTCGGGCGCCTGACCGGGCGCAACATCGGCGACTTTCCGCTGGCGGCGCAAAAGAAGCTGATCGCGCTCGCGCGGGACATCTTGGTCGGCGCCGGCGCGCCCAAACCGGTCGCCTTTCGCGCCGGCAATTTCGGCGCCAACGACGACACGCTGCGTGCCCTCGCCGCGCTCGGTTTCGGTTTCGATAGCAGCTTCAACGGCGCGTGGCAGGGACAGGGCTGCGCCATCTCGCTCGACGCCGGGAACCTTGGCATGCGGCTCCACCACGGCGTTGTCGAAGTGCCGGTCAGCGGCCTGATGGACCGCGCCAGCCGCTTTCGCCCCGCCCAGCTGTGCGCGATGTCGGAGGAGGAGATGCGCGACGCGCTCGATCATGCCGCCGCCAGCGGCGCCATCCAGTTTTCGGCCTTCAGCCACAGTTTCGAGCTGCTGAGCCGCGATCGCACGGTGGCCAACCGGCTCGCCGTTTCGCGGATGGAGGCGCTGTGCCGCGCGGTTGCCGACGATCCGCGCGTCACCAGCGGCGGCCTGGCCACCCTGCCGCTGCCACCGCCGCGTCCGGCGCACATCCATGTTCCGGCGCCGCGCCCGCTTCGCACTTTGCGCAGGGTCGTTCAACAGGGGTTCGGGCATCTGGCCCATGAGGTGCGCTATGTCCGCGACGTCATCGCGGTGACGGTCAATTCATCACGCTGGGGGAAAATTGCCAGCGGCGTCCTGCTCGCCATGGCCTAACGCCAGATAATCGTCCGACTGCATTTCGGACAGGCGGCTGGCGGTGCGTTCAAATTCAAACGCGCCGTCGCCCGCAACATACAGCGCATCGGGCATTGCCGCCGCACTCGCCAGCAGCTTGACCTTATATTCGTACAGCGCGTCGATCAGCGTGACGAAGCGCGCCGCCTCGTTGCGGTTTTCCGGCCCCATGCGCGGGATGCCGACGATAATCACGGTGTGGAAATGCCGTGCGACCGCCAGATAGTCGGACGCGCCGCGCGCTTCGGCGCACAGCCGCTTGAACGAAAAGACCGCGACGCCTTTCAGCGCCTTGGGCACATGCAGCGTCCGCCCGCCCCCCAGGTCAAGATCGAGCGTCGGAACATGAGCGCGGTCCTCGGGCGGATAATCGGTCAGCCGAAAGAAAGCCGCCGACAGCGCGGCGCTCGCCGCCGCATCGGCGGGGACGAACCAGCGCGCCCCATCGCCCAGCCGGTCGCGGCGATAATCGGTCGGGCCGTTCAATCCCATGACGTCGAGCTTCGCTTCGACGAGCGCGATAAAGGGCAGGAAATGCTCGCGGTTGAGCCCGTCCTTGTACAGGTCGGACGGCGGCCGGTTCGACGTCGCGACCACCGTCACCCCGCGATCGATCAGCGCAGTGAACAGGCGCGAGAGGATCATCGCATCGGCGCTGTTGTTCACCACCATCTCGTCAAAGGCGAGACAGCGGGTGTTTTCGACGATGGCATCGGCAACCAGCGGGATCGGGTCGCCCGCCTCGCTTCTGCGCACCTCGCGCATCCGCGCATGGACGTCGAGCATGAAGGCGTGAAAATGGACGCGCCGTTTGCGCTGGATGTGCAGCTGGTCGTAAAACAGATCCATCAGCATCGATTTGCCGCGCCCGACCGCGCCCCACAGATAGACGCCGCGCGGTGCCTCGGGCTTGCGCCCGGTCAACCGCCACAGCAGGCTGCCGCGCGGCGGCACCGCTTCCAGCTCGGCCTGCAAGATGTTCAGCCGTTCGGCGGCGGCGCGCTGTTCAGGGTCGGGCCGGAGCTCGCCCGCCGCGACGAGCGCGTCATAGGCCGACAGCACCGACATCAGCCGCGATCCTTGCTCGCCTTGCGAATGGTGCCCGCAAAGGTCAGCACGATATGCTCGTCGCCCTCGCCCTGCACGACCAGCCCGCGCAGGAAGATCAGGCGGCCGGTCTCGCGGACCAGCTCGACCACCGCGTCCAGGGGCTCGCCCAGGCGGCCCGCGCCGACGAACTGCGTCGACAGGTCGAGCGTTACCGAATGACCGGCGTTGAGCGAACCGAACTGATGCGACGCGGCGAACAGCGCAATATCGACCAGCGCCAGCGTCACCGCGCCATGGACATTGTCGCCCAAATTGCTGTGCTGGCGTTCGGGGATCATCCGCACCCGCGCGCACGGACGGCCATCGGCCGTCGGCGGCTCGACCCGCACCGACAGCGGTTCGATGAAGCTGTTGAAGCGGCTCGCGTCCTTCAGGTCCCAGCTCAGCCAACCATCGTCTAGCGCCTCGGCGCTGAAATGGTCGCGACGCTTCGGTTCCTCGATCCCGTCGTTCACACCTGCCGCTCGGCCTCGAGCTTCTTGATCTCGGCGATCGCGCGCGCCGGGCTCAGCCCCTTGGGGCAAGCGTTCGAGCAGTTCATGATCGTGTGGCAGCGATAGAGGCGGAACGGATCCTCCAGCTCGTCGAGCCGCTCGCCGGTCATTTCGTCACGGCTGTCGGCGAGCCAGCGATACGCCTGGAGCAGGATCGCGGGGCCAAGGAATTTGTCGCTGTTCCACCAATAGCTGGGGCAGCTGGTCGAGCAACAGGCGCACAGGATGCACTCATAGAGGCCGTCGAGCTTTTCGCGTTCGGCGGGCGATTGCAGCCGCTCCTTGCCGCTCGGCGTCGTCGTCTTGGTTTTCAGCCACGGTTCGATCGACGCATATTGGGCGTAGAAATGGGTGAAGTCGGGGACCAGATCCTTGATCACATCCATCGCGGGCAGCGGGGTGATCGTGATCGCGCCCTTCAGATCCTCGATCGCGGTGGTGCAGGCCAAGCCGTTCTTGCCGTTCATGTTCATCGAACAGCTGCCGCAGATGCCCTCGCGGCACGAGCGGCGGAAAGTCAGCGAGCTATCCTGCTCGCTCTTCATCTTGATCAGCGCGTCGAGCACCATCGGACCGCATTTTTCGGTGTCGATCTCAAAGGTATCGAAGCGCGGATTCTGGCCGCTGTCGGGGTCGTAGCGATAGACTTTGAACGTCTTGACCGCGGCCGCGCCCTCGGCCTTGTGGACTTTGCCCGTCTTTTGCGGGCGGCTGTTCTTGGGCAGGCGGAATTCGGCCATGTCGCGGGCTCCCCTATGCAATTGCGGGCTGACTAGACCCGATTGGCAGGGACGACAAGGGGGTGATCGGGGGTGCCGGGCGCGAAAGCCGCTGGCAGGGCACGAGGCAAGGCGCTAGGGCGGCAGCGATGAGCGAACGCGCCGCCCAACCCGCCGTCACCAGCCGCAGCGTCGCGCGGGGGCTTGGCACCACGGTGCTCGCGCGGCTCGGCGGGGTCGTCGAAATCGTCGCGCAGCCGCTCTATGTGCTGATGTTCGGGCTGGCCGGCTATGGCCTTTATGCCGTGCTATGGGCCGCGATCAACCTGCTCGAAAATATCTTCGACCTCGGCATGACCAGCGCGATGCAGCGCACCGTCCCGCAATCGGCAAGCGATGCCGAAGCGGCGGCGGCGCTCCGCACCGCGATGATCTTCGGTGTCGGACCATGCATCATCGTTGCGGCGCTGATCGCGGTCTTTGCCGCCGATCTCTCGGCGCTGGTGAACGTCGCCGCGCAAGACCGCGACCTCGTCACCCCTGCGATCCGGATGTTCGTCTGGGCGCTTCCCTTATGGGCTTTTGTCGAAATCGCCACGTCGGCGCTGCGCGCCCGCATGGTTTTCGGCGCCGAAATCCGGCTGCGGATCGTCTGGGAACAGGTGATGCGGCTGGTGTTCGCGGGACTGTTTTTCGCGGGCGGCTTCGGGCTCGAAGGTCTCTTTGTCGCGCATCTCTGCTCGCTCGGCGCCACCGCCATACTCAGCGTGCGCCTGCTCCGCCGCCATTTCAGCTTTCCCGACCTGCTCCGTGGCGGGCGTGGCAGCGCGATCGAACGCGACACCTTCTGGGCCGGCCTATCGATCCTGCCGTCGAACATTATCGGCCGCCTGTTCGGCGACGCTCCCGCGCTGATCCTGAACATGCTGCTGCCCGGTGCGGCGGGCGCAGCGGCGGCGGGCCTGTTCACGATCACGCGAAAATTGTCGAGCGTCGTTCAGCTCGTCCGCATGGCCTTTTCCCATGTGATGGCCCCGCTTGCGGCAAGCGCCGAGCGCGAGGACAGGCGTCAGGTCGCCGCCATCTATGCTTATTCGACGCGCCTGATCTCGGCGATCGCACTGCCGCTCGCCGCAGTGCTCGCCGCGGGCAGTTCGTCGCTGCTCAGCCTGTTCGGCGATGAGGCGCAGAGCGCCCAGGTGGCACTCATAATCCTGCTTTTTGCCCGCGCGGCAGAGGCGGCGCTCGGCATTGCCTCTCCCGTGCTTCAAGTCGTCGCCGCCTTTCGCCAACAGGTGACGGCCAGCGTCGTCGGTGTGGGGGCCGCCCTTGTGACTGGCTGGCTGATCGTCGGGCATGTCGACCCGCTGACGGGGATCACGCTCGCAACCGCGATCGGGCTTGTCGTTACCGCCGCCATTCCGATGATCCAGCTCGCAACGACCGAAAAGCTCCACCCCTTTGACCCGCAGTTTCCGGCCGTGGCCACGCGCAGTATGGCGATAGCGATTGCCGCCGGCGCCATCGCGCTGCTGGCCGCGCGCTTTCCCGACCCCGTCGCGCTGCCGGTGATCGCTCTAACCGCGACCGGTTCGATCTGGTTCGCAATCCGCTTCGCGCTGCCCTATGCCGATCGGGCTTCGCTGGGCAAGACTGGCCGCCGACTGCGCATTTTCTGAATCCCCGGAAGAATCATGACCGACACGCCCGTCCGCATCGCCATTTACGACCTCGACCGCACCGTGCTGCGCAAGCCGACCTTTACCCTGTTCCTGCTATGGGCGGCGTGGCGCGACACGCCGTGGCGGCTGCTCACCCTGCCCGCGCTGCTGCTGCTGTTCGCAGGGGCCGGATTGGGGATTTACAAGCGCGATACGTTCAAACCCGCTGCGATCCGGCTGATGCTGGGCCGTCGAATTTCCGCCGTCCGTGCAGCCGATCTCGCGCAGCACTTTGCGGCCTGGCGCGTGCCCGCCGACGTCCCGCCCGGCGCCGCGACGGCGATTGCCCGCGACCGGGCGGAGGGGTATCGGCTGCTGCTCGCCACGGCGGCGCCCGAATTCTATGCCGGAGCGATCGGCACAGCGCTGGCGTTCGACGGCGTAGTCGCGACGCGGCATGTGCGCTGCGAGGACGGCGCGTGGTTGCCGACGATCGCCGGGACCAACTGCTATGGACCGGAAAAGGCGCGGCGGATCGAGCAATGGCTCGCCGAGCACGCTGCACCGGGATACCGCCGATTGCGGTTCTATTCCGATCACGTCAGCGACGCGCCCAGTTTCGCGCTCGCCGACGAATGTTATGCTGTCGGACGGGGTGGCAAGCTGGCACGCCACGCGCGGGCGCGCGGGTGGACGCTGGTTGACTTCTCGCACCCTGCTTGAACGCGCCCGACCGCTCTAGTAGGGCGCATGACGAACGGCATCGACGGCTTGCGCAAAGGAACATGGTTTGGCCTTCATCACGCTCGTAGCCTATGCTGCGGATCAGGGAGGAACGACGCGCGTGCTGTGCCATCTCGCCCGCGGCTTTGCCGAGGCGGGGCATCGGGTGGCCATCGTCTATTGCACGTCGGCGGGCCTTGCCCCGGACCTCGCCGAAGCCGCCGGATCGGGGGTTGAAACCCACATGCTGACCGATCGTCGCTGGCGTGGCCGCGCATTGGGACAGGTCGCCACCTTCCCCAGCTATCGCCGCTGGTTGCGCCACCATCGTCCCGACATCGTGCTCGGGACCGGCAACAACATCAGCTGGTTTACGGCGCTGGGCGTACTTTCCGCGAAGGCGCGCGCGCGCTATTGCATCAAGACGACCAACCCGATCATCCGTTCGTCGGACACCCCCGTCGTCGGCTGGCTGCGGCGCGCTGTCTATGACCTCATCTTCCGTCGCTCGGCCGCGGTGCTGACGCTGAGCGACGAGGAAACGGCGTTGCTCCAGCGCCAGTTTCCGCGCGCGCGCGATCGTTTCCGCACGGTGTACAACGCCTATCTGACCGATGCCTTCGCCGCACCCCGCCGCGAACCGCGCGGCGACGGCCCGATTGTGCTACTCGGCGCTGGCCGGCTGGCGGCGCAGAAGCGTTTTGACCGGCTGCTCCGGGCCTTTGCTGCCGTCGGTCCGGTCGACGCCCGACTGCGCATCGCGGGCGATGGCCCCGACCGCACCGCACTGGCGGCTCTCGCCGCCGACCTCGGCGTGGAGGACCGCGTGGACCTGTTGGGCTACACCCCGGACATGCCCGCACAAATGGCCGCGGCGGACCTGTTCGTCCTGTCCTCCGATTATGAAGGGCTGCCCGCGGTGGTGATTGAGGCGCTGGCATCCGACCTTCCGGTGGTGAGTACCGATTGCTTCGCCAGCGCGCGCGGACTGCTGACCGGCCTGCCCGGCTGTGCGCTCGCCGAACGCTCGACCGCGGCGCTGGCCGGCGCGCTGCGCGACTGGTTTGCCGCGCCGCCCGAGCACGCCGATTTCCGGCGCTTCGCACTCCCCTACTCCACGGCCAATGCCGTAGCGAGCCACCTTGCGGCTATGGGCGAGGGACCGAAAAATTATGGCTGATACACCTGCGTTGCGCCTGGTCGGCGAGAACAAGACGCTGATCTGGGGAATGTCCAACGCCGAACGGTTGCGCCGGCTGGCGCGCGCCGAAGGCCTGCCCGAAACCGCGCCGCCATCGGGCGCCCACCTGTTCGTCAATCTCGACTATGTGTTCGATCCGGTGTGGCTGCGCCATATCCTGACGCTGCCCGGCACGGTGGTGATGGACGGCGACGCGCTGGTGATGGCGCATCTGACCGGCGGCATGACCCCCGATGATGTGGCAGCGCATCGCGACGCTTTGACGATCATCGATTACCGCGACAATCCGCAAATCTATAATCGCCAGCTGCGCAAGCTCGACACGCCGTTCATCCAGCGGCTGAGCCCCGACACGCGGCGCGAAATCGAACGCAAAAGCTATTTCGGGGCGTATAAGGGCATCACCGACCTGCTGACCAAATATCTGTGGCCCGAACTCGCTTTGTGGCTGACGCGGATCGCCGCGAGCATCGGCATGACCCCCAATATGGTGACCGCGATCGGCGCGGCGCTGTGCGTCTATGCGACCTATTTGTTCGCCTATGGCCATTATTGGACCGGGATGCTCGCCGCGTTCATCTTCATGGTGTTCGACACCGTCGATGGCAAACTGGCGCGCTGCACGATCACCTCATCGAAATGGGGCAATGTCGCCGATCATGGCGTGGACCTAATCCATCCGCCGTTCTGGTGGTATTTCTGGGGCGTCGGGCTGGGTGCCTGGGGCTTGGCGCTGTCCGATCAGACCTTCCTCCTGGTGATGATCGCGGTCGTCGCGGGCTATGTGCTACAACGCGTGATCGAGGGGATGTTCATCAAGGATTTCGGGATGGACGTCCATGTCTGGCGGCGGTTCGACAGCCAGTTCCGCCTGATCACCGCGCGGCGCAACCCGAACATCGCGATCTTGTTTTTCGCGACACTTGCCGGACGCCCCGACCTCGGGCTGATCGCGGTGGCGTGGTGGACGATCATCTCGCTGGTCGTCCATGCGGTGCAACTGGTGCAGGCCTATGCCGCGCGGCGCGCCGGGCGCCCGATCATCAGCTGGATGGAAGAAGCATGAACGACACGATCGCCAAATTCGGTCACCCCGCGACGCTGATCGCCGAATATGATCATTGGGTCGTATTGCTGCGTCCCGCCCAGCCGACGCTCGGCGCGCTAGTGCTCGCGGCGAAATCCGATGCGACCGCGTTTGGCGACCTGCCCGCCGCGGCGCACGCCGAGCTCAAGACCGCGACCGCCGCAATCGAAACCGCGCTAAGCCAGGCGGTCGGCTATGCCCGGATCAACTATCTGATGCTGATGATGGTCGACCCGCACGTCCATTTCCACGTCCTGCCGCGCTACGACGGCGAACGAACGGGTGCGGGGCTGACGGTCGCCGATGCTGGCTGGCCGGGGCAACCCGATCTGGCGCAAGCGGTGAAACTCGACGACGCCCAAACCACCGAACTCGTCGGCTGGCTCAAGCCCTATTTCGCGTAGAGTCCCGCGGCCGCCCATTTGGCGGTGAGGGTATCGGCGGCTTCGACATCCTGCGGGAAGTCGACTTCCTGCCACTCCAGTCCCTCGATAGACACAGTGCCGACGCGATTGCCCTTCGCGATGACGTCGATCGCGCGCAGATACCAGCGCTCGACCCCTTCGGGGGTGCGCATCATCTGGTCGACCTGGTTGCGAAAGATCGACGGCCCGTCGCCGACGAACGCCAGCATCCCGATCGATTCGGCGTTGGTGTCGGGGGGCAGCAACCGCTTGCCGATATGGTGCAACCGCCCTTCGGCGTCGCGGTTCACCTTCATATCGTCGTCGTCATAGTCGGCCTTGACGTCGACGGTGACGGTAATCGGCTCATGGGCGCCCGCGATCAGCTTCGCGACGATCTCGTCCGAAATGATGGTGTCGCCGTTGAGGATGATGAAATTGCGGTCCATTTCCTCGCGCGCGATCCAGCAGGTACCAAGGTTGTCGGCGACCTGGAAAAAGGGATTGAACAAAGTGCGGATGCGGACCCCGGTGTCGCGATACAGCTGGAGCGCATGATCCTCGACCCGCTCGGTGCGAAAGCCCGTGACGACGACGATATCCTTGATGCCGTTGGCGGCGAGCGCGGCGACCTGCCACCCGATCAGGGTGCGACCGTTCAGGTCGATCAGGCATTTGGGAATATCGCGGGTCAGCGGCAACAGGCGCGAACCCTGCCCGGCCGACAGGATGATGGCTTTTTCGATGGTCATAGCGGCTGCCCTATAGCGGCTTGCCGCCGCGCGGCAAATATCTGCTCGATCAGCACGATGTCGGCAGGCTTGTCCGCATCTATACACGCCTCGGCTTCGGACAACGGCACGATCTTCGCCCTCAGCCCGAAGCGCAGCCCGGCGCGCGCCACCCCCTGCTGGATCGTGAACAGGCGGAGCAGCGCGCCGATCAACAGCCACGGTCCAAACGCCGCAATGATCTTCAGTCCCTTTTTGCGGTCGCGTTCGATCCGCCCCCAGAAATCGAGCAGCGGCAGCACCCGGCGCCCGCGCAGGTAAAACATGTTCGCCCCCGACCACCAGCCGCCGCGGAATTTGAGCCAGGTGCGTTTGGAATCGGGATAGTGCGCGAGCAACACGGCGCGCTCGACCATCGCCACCGCGACATCGCTATCCTCGGCGCCGCGCAGGAATTCCGCGATCATCGTGGGGGTGAGCAGCACATGGTCGGCGGTCGTCACGAACAGCGGATCGTCTCCGGCGGGCAGCGCCGCGGCGAGCGAGCTGCTGATCCCCTGCCCCGAATCGGCAAAATGCAGGTCGGGCAGACCCGCCAGCCCCGGCTCGGCGGCAAGCGCGGCACTGTTCTGCGCCAGGATCGTGATCGGACCCACAAGCGGCGATGCGCGTAGCGCGCCGACGACATGGACCAGCATCGCGTGCCCCGCGATCGGCAAGAGTGCTTTCGTCGACACCCCGCTGCCGGTCAGCAGCGGATCGGGACCGGGGCGGCTGCCCGCAAGGATGATCGCCGGGATCGCCGACGTCATGGTGCAGGCGGCACCCGCCGCGCGGTCGCGCCGCGCAGGAAATCGGTCACCTCGGGCAGGATCGGCCCTTTATACGCCAGCGGCCGGGTCAGCGCCATGACCAGGTCGTTGTGGCTCAGCCCGTCATATTCGCGCAGCGTCGCCGCACCGCCAACCTTGCGCATCGCCGCGGCCAGGCGCTGGCTGTTGCGCACCCTTACTACAGTGTCGGCGGTGCCATGCCCCAACCACAGCGGCGGCGCATCGGCGCGCACAAAATGGATCGGCTGGGTCTGTTCGACCGGGCGGATGTCGCCCATCGCGACGTCGGCGCGGCCGCCCTTTTCGAACGGGAAAAAATCGGTTGGCCCGGCGAGCGACACGACGCCGCGGATCACCGACGCATCGCTGCCCGCCGCCTTCAGCCACTGCGGGTCGAGCGCCAGCATCAGCGAATTATACGCCCCCGCCGAATGTCCCGCCAACGCCATACGCCCCGGATCGCCGCCATAATTTGCGATATTCTTCTGGGTCCACGCGACCGCCGCCGCGCTGTCTTGCAGGAAGTTGGGCCAATGGCCCTCGGGCACCAGGCGATAATCGGGGATGACGACAATGAAGCCCTGTTTGGCAAAGGCGCGGCCTGCAAAACCATAATCGTCGCGCTGGCCGCTGTACCAGCCGCCGCCGTAAAGCCAGACCAGCACCGGCAGCCTATCGGTCTTTGCCGTTCCCGTCGGTACCCAGATGTTCAGCTTGTTGCGTGTCCCGGTGCCATAGGGCTGCCCCGCCACCTGCAACGTCGCGCCGTCGGCATCGCCCAGCAACCGGTCGCCGAGGTTCAGCGATTTCGCGCCGCCCGCGACGATCATCCGCGCCGCACCGCCGAACAGCAGCACGAGCAGGATCGCCACCACCAGGAATTTGATCAACCGCCGTCCTTTGGAAATCCGTGCTGTCATGGCCAGAGCCCTACAGGGCAGGGGCGCGCCGGACAAGACGGCTGATCCCGCACCGGGAAAAGTCGGACAGGAACACCGCCACCTTTTTCGCGTTCATGCGTAGGACAGCGCGATGACCAGTCCCTTCACCCGCCCCGCCCTGATCTGCAACACCCAAAGTGGCAGCCATGACGACGCCGTCCGCGAGCAGATCGCCGAACTGTGCCGCACCCACGGCGCGCCGCTGGCGGCGACCTTTGCCCTGCCCGAAGGCGACATTCCCGATGCCGCCGCGCTGAAACGGCAGGGCATCGACCTGCTGCTGGTGTGGACCGGCGACGGCACGATCAACACCGCAGCGATGCGGGCGGCAGGCTGGGACGGCGCAATCCTGGCGTTGCCCGGCGGGACGCTCAACCTGCTCTCCAAAGCGCTGCACGGCGACCGCCCGGTGGCGGAGATATTGGCCGACGCCCTGTCCGGCAAGAACCGGCGGCACCCGATCCCGACGATCGAATCCGACGGCGGCACCGCCTTCATCACCGTCGTCGCCGGCCCGGCGACGCGCTGGGCCGAGGTGCGCGAGACGATGCGGCAGGACGGCTTGATCGAGGCGAGCCGCGCGGCGCCCGACGCGCTCGACGAAATGATGAACGCCCCGGGCGTCCGCGTCGGCGCAGGCGGCAAAGCCTATCCGGCGGTCATCCTGACCCCGACTCCCGACGGCATCCGCGCCGACGGCATCTTGACCGAAGGCACCGGCGACGTGCTGCGCCACGGCCTCGCATGGCTGGGCGGTGATTTTCGCGACGGGCCAAGCGAGCCGATCGCGACCGGCGAAACGGTCGTGCTGGAAAGCGACCAACCGATCAGTCTGGAATATGACGGCGAACTGGCAGAGGTGGCTTCACCCGCGAAATTTTCGCTCGGCACCAGCGCGGTCGATTTCATCGCGACGGCATGACGCGGCTTTTCCACATCAGCGACCTGCATTTCGGGCTGGAGGATCGCGCCGCGCTCGACTGGTTTCGGGGCTGCGTGCGGCGCGAACAGCCCGACGCGGTGCTGATCACCGGCGACCTCACGATGCGCGCGCGCTCCCATGAATTTGCCGCGGCGTGCGACTGGATCGAGACGCTCGATGTGCCGGTCACGGTCGAGGTCGGCAACCATGACCTGCCCTATTTCAACCCGTTCGCGCGCTTTTTCTGGCCGTATCGCCGGATCAGGCGGATCGAGCGGCTGGTCGAACGCGAGTTGAACCTAGCGGGCGTCGCGGTCGTGCCGCTGAAAACCACCGCCCGCGCCCAGTGGCGGCTCGACTGGTCGAAAGGCTGGGTGACGCGCGATGCGCTCGCCAAGACGCTGGCTGCGATCGACGCGCTCCCCGGCGGGACCACCGCGCTGGTCACCGCGCATCACCCGCTCGTCGAGGCGGGCACCAAAGGCCGCGCGCTGACCCGCGGCGGCGCCCGCGCGCTGGAAGCGCTGGCGGCGCGCGGGGTGGCCGCAGTGCTGACCGGCCATGTCCATGACGCGTTCGATCTGATCGCGCCGACGCCCGCAGGGTCGATCCGGATGATCGGCGCCGGAACGCTGTCGCAGCGCATCCGATCGACCCCGCCCAGCTTCAACGAACTCAGGATCAGGGACGGCGACGTCACGGTCCGCGTCCGCAACATCGGCGCGGTGCCGACCCCCGACATGCAGATCGCCGACGTGCCCCCCGACGCCTTGCCCCCGCGCGCGCCGGACGAGCCGGTGGCGCCGATCCACGCCGTGCCGCCGGTCGATCCGCCGGTGCATTGACGCCGCCCGTTGACGCCCCCCATTGACGCCGATGCCCATCCCGTTAGGTTGCAAGAAAAAACGGGATGAGGACAAGCGATGCTGACCAAAGGCGACGATTTCCCGCTGCACCAAAGCGCCGAGCCGATCGCGTTCGCGGGCACCGACCGCAATTTTTACGACCGCTATTTCTTCAACGGCTATGCCCCCGACGGGTCGATATTCTTCGCCGCCGCGATGGGATTTTATCCGCAGCTCGGCATCGTCGATGCGGCGTTCTGTGTGCTGATCGACGGGGTTCAGCATAACCTCCGCGCCAGCCGCCGCTCGGCGGGCGAGCGGCTCGACCTGGCCGTCGGTCCGATCGCGATCACCATCGACGCACCGCTGGAGCGGCTGACCCTGACGATCGCGGCAAACGATGGCCCGCTCGCCGGCGCGCTGCATTTCACCGCGCGCCATTTCCCGATCGAAGAACCGCGCTTCACCCGCCGCAATGGCACCCGCCTGTTCATGGACTATACCCGCATGACCCAGAATGGCCATTGGTCGGGCTGGCTGGCGGTCGATGGCGCGCGGATCGACATCGGCGCCGACTGGGCCGGGACCCGCGACCGCAGCTGGGGCATCCGCCCGGTCGGCGCGTCGGAGCCGCAACCGCCGCCGCAGGGCAATTTCCACCAGTTCTTCTGGCTGTGGACGCCTTGCAATTTCGCCGATCGCTCGCTGTTCTTTCACAGCAACGACGATGGCGAGGGCAGCGCGTGGAACCGCCGCGCGGTGCTGGTCGGCGCGAATGGCAACGAACGCCATTATGCCGACCCCGGCTTCGCCGCCGAATGGCAGCCGGGGACGCGGCGCCTGACCAAATTGACCGCCGATTTCGATGCCAGCACGCGCCTGACGCTCACCCCCAGCGGGCCGTTGTTCGCGATGAGCGGGCTGGGTTATACGCACCCCGTCTGGGGCCATGGCTTCGATCATGGCGGGCTGAACGTCGCGCACGACAGCCTGTCCGAAGCCGAGCGGGCGTGGGGCAATCCGCTCGCGATGCATATCCAGGCGCTGGTCCACGCCGACCTCGCTGACGGCGACCGCAGCGACCGCGGCATCGGGGTGCTCGAACAATTGTTCGTCGGCCCGCACGCGCCGACCGGCCTGACCGGCCTGATGGACCCCGCCGCATGAGCTTTCGGACGTCGCCCGACGCGATGACCGCCGACTGGCTCGGCGCGGTGCTTGGGCAGTCAGGGCGGTTGCAGGGGTTCACCGCGGCCAAGGTCGGCACCGGGCAGATGTGCGACAGCTACCGCCTGACGCTCGATTGGCAGGCGGGGAGCGACGCCCCCGCGACCGTCATCGCCAAATGCCCGAGCCACGACGAGGCCAGCCGCAACATCGCCAAGCTCACCGGCACCTATGTCAAGGAAGTCAGCTGGTACCGCGAGCTCGCCGCCGCGAGCGGGGTTCCGGCGCCGCGCTGCCACCATTCGGAGATTGCCGACGACGAGGTCGACTTCATCCTCATCCTCTCCGACCTCGCCCCGGCGCGGCAGGGCGATCAGCTGGCGGGGCTTGGCCTCAATGGCCTCGTGCCGTGCATCGAGGCGGCGGCAAAGCTGCACGCGCATCTGTGGAACGATCCGCGGCTGGCGCAAATGCCATGGCTCGCGCGCGACAATGGCGATCTGGTCCGCGCGCTGTTTCCGCAGCTCTATCTGGGATTTCGCGAGCGTTATGCGGCGCGCCTGGCGCCCGAGATCCTCGCCGTCGGCGCGGGCATTGTCGCCAGCCTCGACGCCTATCTGGCGCGCGAACCCGCGGCGCGGACGCTGGTCCATGGCGACCTTCGCATCGACAATATCCTGTTCGCCCCCGACGGCGGCGCCTGCTGGCTCGTCGACTGGCAGACGCTGGGACGCGGCAGCGGGGCGACCGACCTCGCCTATCTGGTCGGCACCAGCATCGCCGACCCGTTCGAGCGCGCCGCCGCCGACCGCCCCGCCTTCGACCATTGGATCGCCGCGCTCGGGGCGAACGGCGTCGACCCCGACCCCGCGGCGCTGTGGACCGATTACCGCGTCGGCGCCCTCAGCGGCTATTTCATGGCAGTCTTTGCCTCGATGAACGTCGAACGCACCGACCGCGGCGACGAAATGTTCGCGGTAATGGCCGAACGCCCGGCGCGGCAAGCGCTGGCGCTGGGGAGTCTGGAGCTGCTGTAGTCCTGACCGGCGATGACCGGTTTCGACCGATGCTGTTGAAAAAGTCCCTCTTGCAGTGAAGCGCCGATCCTGATTCAG